>NZ_JBIVLO010000024.1:1750-4447 GCF_044751305.1 Streptomyces sp. NPDC088725 | reverse complement strand
CAACACAGTGGACGCGAGCAACTGAGGACAAGCCCTCGGCCTATTAGTACCAGTCAGCTTCAACCGTTACCGGTCTTCCACATCTGGCCTATCAACCCAGTCGTCTACTGGGAGCCTTAACCCCTCAAAGGAGGTGGGAGTTCTCATCTCGAAGCAGGCTTCCCGCTTAGATGCTTTCAGCGGTTATCCCTCCCGAACGTAGCCAACCAGCCATGCCCTTGGCAGGACAACTGGCACACCAGAGGTTCGTCCGTCCCGGTCCTCTCGTACTAGGGACAGCCCTTCTCAAAACTCCTACGCGCACAGCGGATAGGGACCGAACTGTCTCACGACGTTCTAAACCCAGCTCGCGTACCGCTTTAATGGGCGAACAGCCCAACCCTTGGGACCGACTCCAGCCCCAGGATGCGACGAGCCGACATCGAGGTGCCAAACCATCCCGTCGATATGGACTCTTGGGGAAGATCAGCCTGTTATCCCCGGGGTACCTTTTATCCGTTGAGCGACGGCGCTTCCACAAGCCACCGCCGGATCACTAGTCCCGACTTTCGTCCCTGCTCGACCCGTCGGTCTCACAGTCAAGCTCCCTTGTGCACTTACACTCAACACCTGATTACCAACCAGGCTGAGGGAACCTTTGGGCGCCTCCGTTACTCTTTAGGAGGCAACCGCCCCAGTTAAACTACCCATCAGACACTGTCCCTGATCCGGATCACGGACCCAGGTTAGACATCCAGCACGACCAGAGTGGTATTTCAACGACGACTCCACCTGAACTGGCGTCCAAGCTTCACAGTCTCCCACCTATCCTACACAAGCCGAACCGAACACCAATATCAAACTATAGTAAAGGTCCCGGGGTCTTTCCGTCCTGCTGCGCGAAACGAGCATCTTTACTCGTAGTGCAATTTCACCGGGCCTATGGTTGAGACAGTCGAGAAGTCGTTACGCCATTCGTGCAGGTCGGAACTTACCCGACAAGGAATTTCGCTACCTTAGGATGGTTATAGTTACCACCGCCGTTTACTGGCGCTTAAGTTCTCAGCTTCGCCACACCGAAATGTGACTAACCGGTCCCCTTAACGTTCCAGCACCGGGCAGGCGTCAGTCCGTATACATCGCCTTACGGCTTCGCACGGACCTGTGTTTTTAGTAAACAGTCGCTTCTCGCTGGTCTCTGCGGCCACCCCAAGCTCACACCGAAAAAGTGATCACCCAGAATGGCCCCCCTTCTCCCGAAGTTACGGGGGCATTTTGCCGAGTTCCTTAACCATAGTTCACCCGAACGCCTCGGTATTCTCTACCTGACCACCTGAGTCGGTTTAGGGTACGGGCCGCCATGAAACTCGCTAGAGGCTTTTCTCGACAGCATAGGATCATCCACTTCACCACAATCGGCTCGGCATCAGGTCTCAGACACATGCACGACGGATTTACCTACCGTGCGTCCTACACCCTTACCCCGGGACAACCACCGCCCGGGCTGGACTACCTTCCTGCGTCACCCCATCGCTTACCTACTACCACCTTGGATCAGCGGCTCCACCACTCCCCTCAACTCCGAAGAGATCAGGGCGGCTTCACGGCCTTAGCATTAATGGATTCAGTATTGGGCGTTTCAAAGCGGGTACCGGAATATCAACCGGTTATCCATCGACTACGCCTGTCGGCCTCGCCTTAGGTCCCGACTTACCCTGGGCAGATCAGCTTGACCCAGGAACCCTTAGTCAATCGGCGCACACGTTTCCCACGTGTGTATCGCTACTCATGCCTGCATTCTCACTCGTGAACCGTCCACCACTCGCTTCCGCGGCGGCTTCACCCGGCACACGACGCTCCCCTACCCATCACAGTCCCCGTTGGGGGTATGTACTGCAATGACACGACTTCGGCGGTACGCTTGAGCCCCGCTACATTGTCGGCGCGGAATCACTTGACCAGTGAGCTATTACGCACTCTTTCAAGGATGGCTGCTTCTAAGCCAACCTCCTGGTTGTCTCTGCGACTCCACATCCTTTCCCACTTAGCGTACGCTTAGGGGCCTTAGTCGATGCTCTGGGCTGTTTCCCTCTCGACCATGGAGCTTATCCCCCACAGTCTCACTGCCGCGCTCTCACTTACCGGCATTCGGAGTTTGGCTAAGGTCAGTAACCCGGTAGGGCCCATCGCCTATCCAGTGCTCTACCTCCGGTAAGAAACACACGACGCTGCACCTAAATGCATTTCGGGGAGAACCAGCTATCACGGAGTTTGATTGGCCTTTCACCCCTAACCACAGGTCATCCCCCAGGTTTTCAACCCTGGTGGGTTCGGTCCTCCACGACCTCTTACAGCCGCTTCAACCTGCCCATGGCTAGATCACTCCGCTTCGGGTCTTGAGCGCGCTACTAAATCGCCCTATTCGGACTCGCTTTCGCTACGGCTTCCCCACACGGGTTAACCTCGCAACACACCGCAAACTCGCAGGCTCATTCTTCAAAAGGCACGCAGTCACGACTGTATGTGCAAGCACATACAGCGACGCTCCCACGGCTTGTAGGCACACGGTTTCAGGTACTATTTCACTCCGCTCCCGCGGTACTTTTCACCATTCCCTCACGGTACTATCCGCTATCGGTCACCAGGGAATATTTAGGCTTAGCGGGTGGTCCCGCCAGATTCACACGGGATTTCTCGGGCCCCGTGCTACTTGGGTGG
>NZ_JBIVLO010000023.1:0-9218 GCF_044751305.1 Streptomyces sp. NPDC088725 | reverse complement strand
TCCCTGCTCGCCGGTGAGGGTGAAGAGGGCAACGGCGGTCTGCCGTTCTCGTGGGAGGGCGTCTCGCTGTACGCGACCGGCGCCTCCGCCCTGCGGGTGCGGATCGCGCCCACGGGCCAGGGCGACGCTCTGGCGATCGCGGTCGCCGATACGACGGGTGCGCCGGTCGCCTCGGTCGACTCGCTGCTGGCACGGGCCGTGTCGAGTGAGCAGTTGAGTGATTCCGCCGGGCTGTCGCGTGACGCGCTGTTCGGTCTGGACTGGGTGCCGGTGGCGCTTGAGTCCGAGGCTCCTTCCGGCACCGTCGCGGTGCTCGGTCCGGACACGCTCGGCCTGGCCGGCGGCCTGGAGGACGCGGGCGTCGAGGTCGGGACGTATGCGGATCTGGCCGCGCTGGCGGCGGGGGAGACCCCCGTTCCCGGCTCGGTGCTGGTCGGTGTGCGCGCCGCGGACGGCGCCGAGGTCGCGGAGTCGGCTCACACGCTGGCTGCCGGTGCCCTGGAGCTGGTGCGGCAGTGGCTGGCAGAGGGGCGGTTCGCCGGTTCACGGCTGGTGTTCGTGACCCGGGGCGCGGTTGCCGCGGGTGACGAGAGCATCGATGATGTGGCCGCTGCGGCGGTGTGGGGTCTGGTGCGTTCTGCGCAGACGGAGAACCCCGGCAGCTTCGGCCTGGTGGACCTCGGCTCCGCGGATGATTCCTTCGCGCAGCTCCACCGGTCCCTCGCCACGGACGAACCGCAGGTCGTACTCAGGGACGGCGGAGTCCAGGCAGGGCGCCTCGCGCGGCTGGACTCCGGAGCGGGTCTGGTGCCGCCGGCCGGTGTGCCGTGGCGGCTGGACAGCCAGACGAAGGGCAGCCTGGACGGGCTGAACCTGGTGCCGTTCCCCGAAGTCCTCGAACCGCTGACCGGTCACGAGGTGCGGATCGACGTGCGCGCGGCAGGACTGAACTTCCGCGACGTTCTCAAGGCACTGGACATGTACCCCGGCGACGCCGGCCGGATGGGCCGCGAGGCCGCCGGCGTGGTGGTCGAGGTCGGTCCCGAAGTGACCAACCTGCGTCCCGGCGACCGGGTGGTCGGCCTCGTGTCGGGCGGCTTCGGCTCCCTGTGCGTGGACGACGCACGGCTCCTCACCCTGCTGCCCGACACGTGGTCGTGGGAGGCGGGGGCCTCGGTGCCGCTGGTCTTCCTGACGGCGTACCACGCTCTGGTGCAGCTGGGGAATCTCCAGCCGGGTGAGAAGGTACTGATCCACGCCGGCGCCGGTGGTGTGGGCATGGCGGCCATTCAGATCGCCACACACCTGGGCGCCGAGGTGTTCGCCACCGCGAGCCAGGGCAAGTGGGACGTCCTCCGCTCGCTGGGTGTCGCGGACGACCACATCGCCTCGTCCCGTACGACGGAGTTCGAGGAGGCCTTCTCCCGGATCACGGCCGGCGAAGGCGTCGACGTCGTGCTCAACGCGCTCTCCGGTGAGTTCGTGGACGCGTCGCTGCGTCTCGTGGGAACGGGCGGCCGCTTCCTGGAGATGGGCAAGACCGACATCCGCGAAGCGGCGGATGTGCCCGAGGGCGTCGCGTACCAGGCGTTCGACCTCGGCTGGGTCGACCCCGACGACATCCAGCTGATGTTCGTCGCCCTGATGGAACTCTTCGACCGCGGCGTACTGCGGCCGCTGCCGGTCCGCTCGTGGGACGTGCGCCAGGCGCGCGACGCGTTCAGGTTCATGAGCATGGCGAAGCACGTGGGCAAGATCGTGCTGAGCATGCCGCGGGTCTGGGATGCCGAGGGCACGGTGCTGATCACCGGTGGTACGGGTGGTCTGGGCGGTGTGCTGGCGCGGCATCTGGTGGGTGAGCGTGGTGTGCGGCGGTTGGTTTTGACCAGTCGTCGTGGTGCGGGTGCTCCGGGTGCGGACGAGTTGGTCGCGGAGTTGTCCGGGCTGGGCGCCGAGGTGTCGGTGGTGGCCTGTGATGTGTCGGACCGTGCGGCTGTGGCCGGGGTGTTGGCCGGTGTGGAGAAGTCCGGTCATCCGCTGACGGCCGTGGTGCACACGGCGGGTGTGCTGGATGACGGCATCGTCGGTTCGCTGACGACGGAGCGGCTGGACGCGGTGTTGCGTCCGAAGGTGGACGCTGCCTGGCATCTGCACGAGCTGACGCGTGAGCTGGATCTGGCCGCGTTCGTGGTGTTCTCCTCCGTGGCCGGTGTGTTCGGCGGCGCGGGACAGGCCAACTACGCGGCGGGCAACGCGTTCCTGGACGCGCTGGCCACCTACCGGCAGGCCGAGGGCCTGCCCGGTGTCTCGCTCGCCTGGGGCGCCTGGAACCAGGGCGCGGGTATGACAAGCGGTCTCGACGACCGTGACATCCGCCGCGCCGCAGAGGCGGGCATGCCGCTGCTGACGGTCGAGCAGGGTGTGGCCCTGTTCGACGCCGCGCTGGCCACCGGCGAGCCCGCGGTGATTCCGGTACGGCTGGACCTGTCGGCGCTCCGTACGCAAGGCGCCGTACCCCCGGTCCTGCGCGGTCTCGTCCGTGCGAGTGCGCGGAGGACCGCGGCCTCGGCGGCGGGCACCGGCGCGGAGGCCGGTCTGGCGGAACGCCTGAGCCGGCTGGAGCGCGCCGAACGGCGTGAGACGCTGCTGAGCCTGGTACGCGCCCAGGCGGCCATGGTCCTGGGTCACGCGAGCGGTGACGGAGTCGATCCCTCACGCGCCTTCCGCGACCTGGGCTTCGACTCCCTCACCGCGGTGGAACTGCGCAACAAGCTGAACACCGCGACCGGTCTGCGGCTGCCGGCCACGATGGTCTTCGACTACCCGACGGTCGGGGTGCTGGCGGACCACCTGCTCGACGAGCTGCTGGGCCCGGACGCCGACGCGGCCGCGCTCCCCGAACTCTCACAGGCTCTGCTCGACGACGATCCGATCGTGATCGTCGGCATGAGCTGCCGCTTCCCGGGCGGTATCGGCTCGCCGGAGGATCTGTGGCGGCTGGTCGCCGAGGGCGGCGACGTCGTCTCCGACTTCCCGGCCAACCGTGGCTGGGACGTCGAGGCGCTGTTCAACCCGGACCCCGAGAACATGGGCACGTCCTACACCCGCTCGGGCGGATTCCTGCACGACGCGGGCGAGTTCGACCCGGACTTCTTCGGGATGAGCCCGCGTGAGGCGATGGCCACCGACTCGCAGCAGCGACTGCTGCTGGAGACCTCCTGGGAAGCCATCGAGGGGGCGGGAATCGACCCGCTCTCGCTGCGCGACAGCCAGACCGGTGTGTTCGCCGGTGTGATGTACGGCGGGTACAACACCACCCTGAGCGGCAAGGAATTCGAAGGCTTCCAGGGCCAGGGCAGCGCGCTGAGCGTGGCCTCCGGCCGTGTCTCGTACACCTTCGGGTTCGAGGGCCCGGCGATGACGGTGGACACCGCCTGCTCGTCGTCGCTGGTCGCCATGCACCTCGCCGCACAGGCCCTGCGCAGCGGCGAGTGCTCGCTCGCCCTGGCCGGCGGCGTCACGGTGATGTCGGTCCCCGACACCTTCGTGGAGTTCTCCCGGCAGCGCGGCCTGGCCCCCGACGGCCGGTCCAAGCCGTTCTCCGAGTCGGCCGACGGCGTCGGCTGGTCCGAGGGCATCGGCATGTTCCTCATGGAGCGTCAGTCCGACGCGCTGCGCAACGGCCACGACATCCTCGCCGTCGTGCGCGGCTCCGCAGTCAACCAGGACGGCGCGTCGAACGGTCTGACAGCGCCGAACGGGCCCTCGCAGCAGCGAGTGATCCGGCAGGCCCTGGCCAGCGGCGGACTCTCGCCCGCCGACGTGGACGCGGTGGAGGCACACGGCACCGGCACCACACTCGGCGACCCGATCGAGGCACAGGCCCTGCTCGCCACCTACGGCCGGGACAGGGAACAGCCGCTGCTGCTCGGCTCGGTGAAGTCGAACCTCGGCCACACCCAGGCGGCCGCCGGTGCCGCGGGTGTGATCAAGATGATCATGGCGATGCGGCACGGTGTGCTGCCGAGCACCCTGAACGTGACCGAGCCGTCCTCCCACGTGGACTGGGAGGCGGGCGCGGTGGAACTGCTCACCGAGCAGACCCCCTGGCCCGAGACCGACCGGGTACGGCGCGCCGGTGTGTCGTCGTTCGGTATCAGCGGAACGAACGCGCACGTCATCCTGGAGCAGCCGGCCCCGGTGATCCGCGGAACAGTGGTCGACGGCGCCCAGGCCCCGGTGACCGACCCGGGCGTGGTGCCGTGGCTGCTCTCAGGCAAGTCGCCCGAGGCACTGCGGGGCCAGGCGGCCCGGCTGCTCTCCTACATCCAGGCCCGCTCCGACCTGCGCCCGCTGGACGTCGGCTTCTCGCTGGCGACAGGCCGGTCGAAGTTCGAGCACCGCGCGGTCGTACTCGCCGCTGATCCTTCCGAGACGGGACGCGCGCTGGCCGCGCTGGCGGTCGGCGAGCCGAACCCGCTGGTGGTGTCGGACGCCGCGGCGACCGGCAGGACGGCGCTGCTGTTCTCGGGCCAGGGTTCGCAGCGGCTGGGGATGGGCCGGGAGCTGTACGAGCGCTTCCCCGTCTTCGCCGAGGCACTCGACGCCGTACTGGCGCGACTCGAGGACGAGTTGGGCCGCTCGCTGCGTGAGGTGATCTGGGGCGACGACGCGGACCTGCTGAACGAGACGGGCTTCACCCAGCCCGCCCTGTTCGCCATCGAAGCGGCGCTGTTCCGGCTGGTGGAGTCCTGGGGCATCACACCGGACTTCGTGGCGGGCCACTCGATCGGTGAGATCGCGGCCGCCCACGTGGCCGGAGTGTTCTCGCTGGAGGACGCCTGCCGACTGGTCGTCGCACGCGCCACCCTGATGCAGGCGCTGCCGTCCGGCGGCGCGATGGTCGCCGTGCAGGCGACCGAGGACGAGGTCCTTCCGCTGCTGTCCGAGCGGCAGGACCAGGTGTCGATCGCCGCGATCAACGGCCCCGCGTCGGTGGTCGTCTCCGGTGAGGAGGCCGTGGTCCTTGAGGTCACGGCGCCCCTGGAGGAACAAGGCAGGAAGGTGACCTGGCTGCGCGTCTCGCACGCCTTCCACTCACCTCTGATGGACCCGATGCTGGACGAGTTCCGCGCCGTGGTCGAAGGGCTCACCTTCCAGGAGCCCACCATCCCCGTGGTGTCGAACCTGACCGGCCGGCTCGCGACGTCCGGGGAACTGCGCTCGGCCGAGTACTGGGTACGGCACGTCAGGGAAGCGGTCCGCTTCTCCGACGGCGTACGGACCCTCGCCGATCAGGGCGTCACCGTGTTCCTCGAACTCGGCCCCGACGGCGTACTCTCCGCCATGGCCCGCGAATCGGTGCAGGACGAAGCGGTCACCGTGCCGGTCCTCCGCAAGAACCGGACCGAGGAACTGGCCGTCGTCTCCGCGGTGAGCCAACTGCACCTGCACGGCGCCACCGTGGACTGGGCCAAGTTCTTCGCCGGATCCGGCGCGTCCCGGGTGGACCTGCCGACCTACGCGTTCCAGCACCAGCCGTTCTGGCCCGCGGGCATCAGGGGCGGCGCGGACGCGATCGCGATCGGACTCATGTCCGCCGAACACCCGCTGCTCAACGGCGTCGTCGAACTCGCCGAGAACGAGGGCGTGCTGTTCACCGGACGCCTCTCCGCGCAGGCACACCCCTGGCTGACCGACCACGCCGTCATGGGCCGCGTCCTGGTGCCGGGAACAGCGCTGCTGGAGCTGGCGATCCGTGCCGGTGACGAGGCGGGCTGCGACCAGGTCGAGGAACTGACCCTCGCCGCGCCGCTGGTGCTGCCGGAGCGCGGCGCCGTCCAGACACAGGTACGGGTCGGTGTCGCCGACGACACCGGCAGGCGTACCGTCACGATCCACTCACGCCCCGAAGGCGCCGCGGACACCTCGTGGACGCAGCACGCCATGGGCACACTGGCCGTCGGCGCCCGCACGGCGCCCGCCGGCTTCGAGGCCGCGCCCTGGCCGCCCGCGGGAGCGGAACCGGTCGACCTGGACGGCTTCTACGACGCGAGGGCCTCGGAAGGCTTCGCGTACGGCCCGGTCTTCCAGGGCCTGCGGGCCGTATGGCGCCTCGGCGAGGAAACCTTCGCCGAAGTGAGCCTGCCCGACGGCACGGGGGACGACGCCGAGGCGTTCGGTCTGCACCCCGCTCTGCTGGACGCGGCCCTGCACTCCGCCTGGTTCGCCGGCTCGCCCGACGACAGCGAGCGGCGCGCGGGTGGCATCCCGTTCTCCTGGAGCGGTGTTTCCCTGCACGCGTCCGGAGCCTCCTCCGTACGAGTCAGGCTGACCCGCGACGGTGAGGGAGCGATATCGCTCGACATCGCCGACACGACCGGCGCGCCCGTCGCCTCGGTGGAGTCGCTGGCGATGCGGACCCTGTCCACGGAGTCCCTGACCGACTCCGCCGCACTGACCAGGGACGCGCTGTTCCGGCTCGACTGGGCCCCGGTGGCCCCCGGAGCCGGTACGGCGCCGCGGACACCGGTCGCGATCATGGGAACCGACACCCTCGGCCTCGCGGAGGCGCTGCGCGACGCGGGCGTCGAGACGGAGACGGTGAC
This sequence comes from Streptomyces sp. NPDC088725, assembly GCF_044751305.1. NCBI lineage: Bacteria > Bacillati > Actinomycetota > Actinomycetes > Kitasatosporales > Streptomycetaceae > Streptomyces > Streptomyces sp. NPDC088725. Next base: position 2,610 of record NZ_JBIVLO010000023.1, on the reverse strand, counting down.
CCGGGACGGCGAGAGCGAGCTGTCCGGCACGGTACTGATCCCCGTCGTGGGAGACCGGGCCGCCGACACCGCTGACGCGGTGCGCGCACTCACCCACCAGGTACTCGGTCAGCTCCAGGAACGGCTGACGGACGAACGGTTCGCCGAGTCGCGCTTCGTGTTCGTCACCCGCGGGGCCGTGGGCGGCCACGATGTGGCCGCCGCGGCGGTGTGGGGTCTGGTGCGCTCCGCGCAGTCGGAGAACCCGGGCTGCTTCGGCCTGGTCGACCTCGACCCGGCCGAGCCGGCCGCGCTGCCGGCGAAGGCGCTGGACAACGAAGAGCCGCAGGTGGCGGTGCGCGGTGGCGAGGTACGTGCCGCGCGCCTGATGCGCAGGGCGGCCGCCGACGTGAGCGAGGCGGCCGGGGCGACTCCCGCCTGGGCTTCCGAGGGCCGCGTGCTGATCACCGGTGGTACGGGTGGTCTCGGCGCGGTTGTGGCACGCCATCTGGTGGCCGAGCACGGTGTACAGAAGCTGCTGCTCGTCAGCAGGCGCGGCGGAGACGGCGCGGGCGCCGTGGAACTCGTCGCGGAACTGGCGGCAGGCGGAGCCGACGCGCGAGTGGCGGCCTGCGACGTGGCGGACCGAGAAGCGCTGGCCGCACTGCTCGCCGAGCACCGCGTGTCCGCGGTCGTACACGCGGCCGGTGTGCTGGACGACGGCACCATCGGCTCGCTGACACCGGAGCGACTGGACGCGGTCCTGCGCCCGAAGGTCGACGCGGCCTGGAACCTGCACGAACTGACCCTGGGCCTCGATCTGGCCGCGTTCGTGGTGTTCTCCTCGGCGGCGGCCACCTTCGGCAGCCCCGGACAGGGCAACTACGCCGCGGGCAACGCCTTCCTGGACGCGCTGATGGAACGCCGGCAGACCGAGGGACTGCCCGGTGCGTCACTGGCCTGGGGCCCGTGGGACCAGAGCGGCGGCATGACCGGCACCCTGGCGGAAGCCGACACGGACCGGATGGCACGCTCGGGTGTGCCCGCCCTGTCGGTGGAACAGGGTGTCGCGCTGTTCGACGCGGCGCTGTCGACCGGAGACGCCGTGGTGGCTCCGGTACGACTGGACCTGAACGTGCTGCGTGCGCAGGGCGAGGTTCCCCCGCTGCTGCGGGCGCTGATCCGGACCCGGCCCCGCAGGACGGCGGTCGCGGGATCGGCCGCCGCCGCCGGCCTCACGGCGCGGCTGGCCGGGCTGACCGCGGAGGAGCGTCAAGAGGTACTGGTGGACCTGGTCCGTGGGCAGGTCGCCCTCGTACTCGGCCACGCCGACGCGGCGGCGGTCCACCCGGGCCGCGCCTTCCGTGAGCTGGGCTTCGACTCCCTGACCGCGGTGGAACTGCGCAACAAGCTGAACACGGCGACCGGCCTGCGGCTGCCCGCCACGATGGCCTTCGACTACCCGACGGTCCAGACGCTCGTCGGCCACCTGCTCGACGAACTGCTCGGCTCCGAAGCGGTGGTGGCCCTGCCCACCGCCGCACGGAAGGCGGCGGTGGCCGACGATCCGATCGTGATCGTGGGCATGGCCTGCCGCTACCCCGGCGGGGTGGCGTCGCCGGAGGATCTGTGGCGGCTGGTCACCGAGGGCGGTGACGCGGTCTCCGGATTCCCGACCAACCGTGGCTGGGACGTCGAAGGACTGTTCAACCCGGACCCGGATCACCTGGGCACGTCCTACTCCCGCGAAGGTGGATTCCTGCACAACGCGGGCGAGTTCGACCCGGACTTCTTCGGGATGAGCCCGCGTGAGGCGACCGCGACCGACTCGCAGCAGCGACTGCTGCTCGAAGCCTCCTGGGAGGCGATCGAGCGGGCCGGCATCGACCCGGTCTCGCTGCGCGGCAGCGCCACCGGTGTGTTCGCCGGTGTGATGTACACCGACTACACCGACGTACTGGCGGGTCCGGAATTCGAGGGCTTCAAGGGCGGCGGCAGCACGAGTCTCGCGTCCGGCCGGGTGTCGTACACCCTGGGTCTCGAAGGCCCCGCGGTCACGGTCGACACCGCGTGCTCGTCGTCGCTGGTCGCGATGCACTGGGCCATGCAGGCCCTCCGCTCCGGCGAGTGCTCGATGGCGCTGGCCGGCGGTGTCACCGTGATGTCGACGCCGACGGTGTTCGTGGACTTCTCCCGGCAGCGGGGTCTGGCTCCCGACGGGCGCTGCAAGGCGTTCTCGGAGTCGGCCGACGGTGTCGGCTGGTCCGAGGGTGTCGGCATGCTGGTGCTGGAGCGTCAGTCGGACGCGCTGCGCAACGGCCACGAGATCCTGGCAGTGGTAAGCGGCTCCGCGGTCAACCAGGACGGTGCTTCCAACGGCATCACCGCTCCGAATGGTCCTTCGCAGCAGCGGGTGATCCGGCAGGCGCTGGCCAGTGGCGGTCTGTCCGCGGATGATGTGGACGTCGTGGAGGCGCACGGTACGGGTACCTCGCTGGGTGACCCGATCGAGGCGCAGGCGCTGCTCGCGACCTATGGGCGGGATCGTGACCCGGAGCGTCCGTTGCTGTTGGGTTCGGTGAAGTCGAACATTGGTCACACGCAGGCGGCTGCCGGTGTGGCGGGTGTGAT
>NZ_JBIVLO010000022.1:0-13422 GCF_044751305.1 Streptomyces sp. NPDC088725 | reverse complement strand
TCGGAGGTGCCGTTCTTCTCGACGGTGACGGGTGACTGGCTGGACACCCGGGAGATGGATGCGGGGTACTGGTTCCGCAACCTCCGCCAGCGGGTGCTGTTCGCCGGCTCCGTAGGGGAGTTGCTGGCCGCCGAGCACCGCGCGTTCATCGAGGTCAGCTCGCACCCCGTGCTGAGCATGTCGGTGCAGGACACCATCGAGGACGCGGGTCTGCCCGCGGTGGCGACGGGTACGCTCCGCCGCGACCAGGGCGGGCTGGCGCGGTTCCTGCTGTCGGCTGCCGAGGTCTTCGTCCGCGGTGTGGACGTCGACTGGGCCGGTGTGTTCGCCGGCACCGGCGCCCGGCGGGCCGACCTGCCCACCTACGCCTTCCAGCACGAGCGTTTCTGGAACATCCCCGCCGTACTCGACCAGGTCGAGGCGATCGACCCCATGGACGCCGAGTTCTGGTCGGCGGTGGAGCGGGAAGACCTCGCCGCGCTGTCCTCGACGCTGCGTACCGACGAGGGTTCGGTGGCCGCGGTGCTGCCCGGTCTGCTGGCCTGGCGCAGGTCGCGTACGGAACGTTCGACGGTCGACTCCTGGCGTTACCGCGTGTCGTGGTCGCCGGTGAACAAGGTCCCGCAGAAGTCGCTTTCCGGTGTCTGGCTGCTGGTGTCCGCCGAGGGAACCGACGACACCCAGGCGGCCGAGGCACTGAGCGGCCACGGGGCCGACGTCCGGCGTCTGGTGCTCGACGAGTCGTGCGCCGACCGCGCGGTACTGGCCGAGCGGCTCTCCGCGGTGGGCGCGCAGGACATCGGCATCGCCGGAATCGTCTCGGTGCTGGCCGAGGCCGAACAGCCGGGCGAGCGACACCCCGGCCTGGCCCTGGGCCTCGCGCTGACCGTGTCGCTGGTGCAGGCGCTGGGCGACACCGGGATCGAGGCGCCGCTCTGGTTCCTGACCAGGGGCGCGTTCTCCACCGGCCGTACCGACACGGTGACCCGTCCGGCGCAGGCGCAGGTGGCGGGTGTGGGCTGGACGACGGCCGTGGAGCACCCGCAGCGCTGGGGAGGGGTGATCGACCTTCCCGAGACGCTGGACCAGCGTGCGGCCGGCCGTCTGGCCTCCGCCCTGGCGGGCGCGCTCGGCGAGGAGGACCAGCTCGCGATCCGGCCCTCGGGTGTGTTCACCCGCAGGATCGTCCGTGCGGGGGCCGGCGCGGCAGGTCAGGCCCGTACCTGGACACCGCGCGGTACGACACTGATCACCGGCGGTTCGGGCACGCTCGCACCGCAGCTCGCCCGCTGGCTGGCGGACAAGGGCGCCGAGCACCTGGTACTGATGAGCCGGCGCGGCCCTGACGCACCGGGGGCGGCCGAACTCGTCGCGGAACTGGCCGAGTCGGGCACCGAAGTGACCGCCGCGGCCTGTGACATCACCGACCGTGACGCCCTGGCCGCCCTGCTGGCGGGCCTCAAGGCCGAAGGCCGCACCGTACGCACCGTCATTCACACCGCCGCGGTCATCGAGCTGGAGACGATTGCCGCGACCACCATCGAGGCCTTCTCCGACGTCGTGAACGCCAAGGTCAGCGGCGCCCGTTACCTGGACGAACTGCTGGACGACGACGAGCTGGACGACTTCATCCTCTACTCGTCCACCGCCGGCATGTGGGGCAGTGGCCACCACGCCGCCTATGTGGCGGGCAACGCCTACCTCTCGGCCCTGGCCGCCCAGCGCCGCTCCCGCGGCCTGCGTACCACCTCGGTGCACTGGGGCAAGTGGCCCGACGACATCGAGCGCGAGCTCGCCGACCCGCACCAGATCCGGCGCAGCGGCCTCGCCTACCTCGACCCGCAACTGGCCCTGACCGGGCTGCAGAAGGTGCTCGACGACGACGAGACCGTCATCGGCCTCATGGACGTCGACTGGGACACGTACTACCAGGTCTTCACCGCGGGTCGTGCCACCCGCCTCTTCGACGACGTGCCCGAGGTCAGGAACCAGCTGGCCGCGGCCGCCGCGCACAGCGCCGCCCGGCCGGAGACCAGCGACCTCGCCGTGCGTCTTGGCGCGCTGACCGAGCCCGAGCAGGAACGCCTGCTGCTCAACCTGGTCCGCGCGGAAGCGGCGGCGGTCCTGGGACATGCGTCGGCCGACGCGTTCCCCGAGCGGCGCGCCTTCCGTGACATCGGATTCGACTCGGTCACCGCGGTCGACCTGCGCAACCGCATCGTGGCGGCCACCGGTCTCAGCCTGCCGTCGACCATGGTCTTCGACTACCCCAACTCCGTCGCGCTGGCCGGTTTCCTCAAGACCGCGGCCCTGGGCGGTACGCGGACGACGACGGCGGCCGCCCACACCGCGTCCGCCGGCGGCGAGGACGACCCGATCGCCATCATCGCCATGAGCTGCCGCTACCCCGGCGGCGCGAACACGCCGGAAGAGCTGCTGCGGCTCGCGCTCGACGGCGCCGATGTGATCTCCGAATTCCCCGCAGACCGCGGCTGGGACGCGCAGGGTCTGTACGACCCGGACGCGGACCGGCAGGGCAGGACGTACTCCACACAGGGCGGATTCCTGCACGACGCCGCGGAGTTCGACCCCGGCTTCTTCGGGATCTCGCCGCGTGAAGCGGTGTCGATGGACCCCCAGCACCGGCTGCTGCTCGAGACCTCGTGGGAGGCGTTCGAGCGCGCGGGCATCGAGGTGGAGTCGCTGCGCGGCAGCTCCGCCGGCATGTTCATGGGCGCCAGCTACCAGGACTACTCGACCACCGTGCAGAACGGCACCGAGGGCTCCGAGGTGCACATGGTCACCGGCACCGCGTCCAGCGTGCTGTCGGGCCGCGTCTCCTACCTCTTCGGGTTCGAGGGCCCCGCCGTCACCGTCGACACCGCGTGCTCCTCCTCCCTGGTCGCGATGCACCTGGCCTGCCAGTCGCTGCGCAGCGGCGAGAGTTCACTCGCCCTGGCAGGCGGCGCCGCGGTGATGGGCACCCCGCACGCCTTCGTCGGCTTCAGCAGGCAGCGGGCGCTCGCCCGCGACGGCCGCTGCAAGCCGTTCTCCGAGGACGCGGATGGCATGACGCTCGCCGAGGGCGTCGGCGTCGTCCTGATGGAGCGGCTGTCCGACGCGCGCCGCAACGGACACCCGGTCCTCGCGGTGGTCCGCGGTTCCGCGATGAACCAGGACGGCGCGTCCAACGGCCTGACCGCCCCCAACGGCCCCGCCCAGCAGCGCGTCATCCGCCAGGCCCTCGCCAACTCCGGACTGACCGGCGAGGAGGTGGACGCGGTGGAGGCGCACGGCACGGGCACCAAACTCGGTGACCCGATCGAGGCGCAGGCGCTGCTCGCCACCTACGGTCAGGACAGGGACCCGGAGCGCCCGCTGTGGCTGGGCTCGCTCAAGTCCAACATCGGGCACACCCAGGCCGCCGCCGGTGTCGCGGGTGTGATCAAGATGGTGATGGCCATGGGCGAGGGCGTGCTGCCCGGAACGCTCCACGCCAACACCCCCTCGTCGCACGTCGACTGGACCGCCGGCGCGGTGGAACTGCTGCGCGAGCGGACCGACTGGCCCGACGCGGACCGTCCGCGGCGCGCGGGCGTGTCGTCCTTCGGGATCAGCGGCACCAACGCGCACCTGATCCTGGAGCAGGCGCCCCAGGACGAGGCGCGGGAGAACGCCGGCGAGCAGGCCCCGGACTCCGGGACCCAGGACACCGGACACACCGGTGTGGTGCCGTGGCTGATCTCGGCGAAGTCCGAGGCGGCGCTGCGCGAGCAGGCGGCCAGGCTGCTGGAGCACGCGCGGAGCGAGCCCGCGCTGTCCCCGGCCCACGTCGGATGGTCGCTGGCGACCACCCGTACCACCTTCGAACACCGCGCGGTGCTGCTCGGCGGGAACGGGGACGACTTCCTGCGCTCCCTGGACGCGCTGGCCACCGACCAGAGCGCGGCGGGCGTGGTGCGCGGTGTCTCCGGCGACCACACGACAGGCCCGGTGTTCGTCTTCCCGGGACAGGGCTCCCAGTGGTGGGGCATGGGCCGCGAACTGCTCACGACGTCCGAGGTGTTCCGCGCGACCGTGGACGAGTGCGCCGACGCGCTGGCCCCGTACATCGACTGGTCCCTGCACGACGTGCTGGCCGGCGAGGGGGACGCCACCCTGCTCGAACGGGTGGACGTCGTCCAGCCCGCGCTGTTCTCGATGATGGTGGCGCTCTCCGCGCTCTGGCGCTCCTACGGCGTCGAGCCCGCCGCCGTGGTCGGCCACTCCCAGGGCGAGATCGCCGCCGCGTACGTGGCGGGAGCGCTGACCCTGGAGGACGCCGCCCTCGTGGTGGCCCTGCGCAGCCAGGCGCTTCCCCAGCTGTCCGGCCTGGGCGGCATGATGTCGGTGGCCGCTCCGGTCGAGCGGGTCACCGCACTGCTGGAGCCCTGGGGCGAGCAGCTCTCGGTGGCCGCGGTCAACGGCCCCTCCTCGGTCATCGTCTCCGGCGACGCCGGGGCACTGGACGAACTGCTCGCCACGTGCGAGGAGCAGGGCGTCCGCGCCCGCAAGGTCTCGGTGGACTACGCCTCGCACGGCGCGCACGTCGAGGCGGTCCGGGACGAACTGCTCCGGGTACTCGCCCCGGTCAGCCCCCGCTCCGCGGAGGTGCCGTTCTACTCCACGGTGACCGGCGCCCGGCTCGAGGACGCCGCGTTCGACGCCGACTACTGGTACACCAACCTCCGCAGGACCGTGCGGATGGAAGAGGCGACCCGGGCCCTGCTGGCCGACGGACACCGCGTCTTCATCGAGGTGAGCCCGCACCCCGTGCTCGCCGCCCCGATCCAGGAGACCCAGGAGACGGTCGAGGAGGCCGTCGCCGACTCCGCGGTGGTCCTCGGCACTCTGCGCCGGGAGGAGGGCGACACCAGGCGTTTCCTCGCCTCCCTCGCCGAGGCCCATGTCCACGGCGCGTCGGTGGACTGGCGCAAGGCGTTCCCGGAGAGCGGCCTCGCACCGGTCGCACTGCCCACGTACGCCTTCCAGCACCAGCGCTACTGGCCCGAGCCGAAGGCCGTCGAGAGCGCGGACGGCGCCGGGGACGGAGCGGACGCGGAGTTCTGGAAGCTCGTCGAGAGCCAGGACCTCGAATCCCTCGCCGACGAACTGGGCGTCCCCGCCGACGGCGGACGTTCCTCGCTCGAAGCGGTCCTGCCCACGCTCTCCGCGTGGCGAGCCAAGTCGCGTGAGCGCTCCCTCGTGAACGAACTGCGCTACCGGGTCGAGTGGACCCGGCTGCCCGAGCAGGCCGCCGCGCGTCCCGCCGGCCGCTGGCTCGCCGTGCTCGCTCCCGACCACGCCGACGACCCCTGGGTGAGCGCCGCGCTCGACGCGCTGGGAGCGGACACCGTCCGCTTCGAGGTCAAGGACACCGACCGGGCCGCCTGGGCCGGGCAGTTGGCACGCCTCGCCGCCGAAGGAGAGCCGTTCACCGGCGTACTGTCCCTGCTCGCCGCCGGTGAGGACCTGCACCCCGACTTCGGCTCGGTGCCCGGCGGACTCGCCCAGACCCTCGTCCTCGTCCAGGCACTGGGCGACGCCGGACTGGACGCACCGCTGTGGTGCGCCACCAGCGGCGCGGTCTCGACCGGCCGCGACGACCGCCTCACCCACCCTGTCCAGGGCGCCCTGTGGGGCCTCGGCCGGGTGGCCGGACTGGAACACCCCGACCGCTGGGGTGGCCTCGTCGACCTTCCCGGGACGGTGGACGCGCGGGCCGCGGCCCGCCTGACCGCCGTACTGGCCGGACTCGAAGGAGAGGACCAGGTCGCCGTCCGCCCGTCCGGCGTCTACGGCCGCCGCCTGGTGCACGCCGCACCCGCGGCAGCCCGCCCCGAGCGCCGCTGGCGTGGCCGCGGTACGTCACTGGTCACCGGCGGCACCAGCGGTATCGGCGGCAGGGTCGCCGTGTGGATGGCCGAGCACGGCGCCGAGCACCTGGTGCTCACCAGCCGGCGCGGCGAGAACGCGCCGGGCGCCGCCGGGATCCGCGCGGAACTGGAGGCACTGGGCGCCCGGGTCACCATCGCGGCCTGCGACGTGTCCGACCGCGAAGCGCTCACCGGCGTACTCGCGGCGATCCCCGCCGACACCCCGCTGACCTCCGTATTCCACTCCGCGGGCGTGGCCGACGGCGACGACGCCGTGACGTCACTGACCCTGGAACAGCTCGACGCGCTGATGCAGGCCAAGCTGACGGCCGCCAACCACCTGCACGAACTGACCAGCGGTCTCGACCTCGACGCGTTCGTGCTGTTCTCCTCCGGCGCCGCAATCTGGGGCAGCGGAGGCCAGCCCGGCTACGCGGCGGCCAACGCCTACCTCGACGCCCTGGCCGAACACCGCAGGGCCCAGGGCCTGACCGCCTCCTCCGTCTCCTGGGGCACCTGGGGAGAGGTCGGCATGGCCACCGTCCCCGAGGTCCACGAGCGGCTGCGCCGGCAGGGCGTACTCGCGATGGAACCGCCACTGGCGATGGCCGCGCTCCAGCAGATGCTGGAGGACGACGACACGGCCATGACCGTGACGCTGATGGACTGGGAGGTCTTCACCCCCAGCTTCACCGCGACCAGGACCAGCCCGCTGCTGACGGCGATACCGGAGGCCGGCAAGGCGCTGGACGACGGGACCGGCGTCCTCGCGGGCGACGGCGCCCCGGACGTCCCGCCGCTGCGGCAGCGGCTCGACGCGCTGCCGACCTCGGAACGGGTCCGCGCCCTGCTCGAAGCCGTACGCACCGAGGCCTCCGCGACCCTCGGCCACGACGCGGCCGACGCCATCCCCGCGTCCCGCGCCTTCCGTGACGTCGGCTTCGACTCCGTGACGGCGGTCGAACTGCGCAACCGGCTGCGCGCGTCGCTCGGCCTGCCCCTGCCCGCGGCACTCGTCTTCGACTACCCGACCCCCACGGCCCTCGCACAACACATCGGTTCGTTGCTCTTCGGAGCGGCACCGGACGAGGAAGCCACCGACCGTCCCAACGATCCCGACGCCCGTATCAGGGACGTCCTGGCAACCGTTCCCATCAGCCGGCTCCGCAAGGCGGGCCTGCTCGACATGGTGCTGAAACTCGCCGGCGCCGACACCACCGAAGACACCGCCCCCGAGGCGGACGGTGAGTCGGACTCACTCGACGACATGGACGCCGAAGCTCTGCTGCGGCTGGCCACCGAGAACTCGGCGAACTGAAAGAGAGCTGGAGAGAACGATGAGCACGTCCACTAACAAGTACGTCGAGGCGCTGCGGTCGTCCTTGAAGGAGGTCGAGCGACTGCGCCAGCAGAACGAACAGCTGGTGTCGGCGGCGGTTGAGCCCATCGCGGTCGTCGGGATCGGCTGCCGTTACCCCGGCGGAGTGACCTCGCCCGAGGATCTGTGGGACCTCGTCACCGAGGGCAGAGACGTCATGGGGTCCTTCCCCGCCGACCGAGGCTGGGACTTCGAACGCCTCGCGGGGGACGGCCCCGGCCGCAGCCTCGCCCAGGAGGGCGGGTTCCTCTACGACGCGGCGGAGTTCGACCCCGGGTTCTTCGGGATCTCGCCGCGTGAGGCCGTCGCGATGGACCCCCAGCAGCGGCTGCTGCTGGAGGTCGCCTGGGAGGCGCTGGAGCGGGCCGGGATCGACCCGGCCACCCTGCGCGGCAGCCAGGCGGGCGTGTTCGTCGGCACCGCGGGCCAGGACTACGCCTCCGTCATCAAGGCGTCCGACGAGGACGTGGAGCTGTACTCGACCACCGGTCACGCCGCCAGCGTCATCTCCGGACGTCTCTCCTACACGCTCGGCGCCGAGGGCCCCGCCGTCACGGTCGACACCGCCTGCTCCTCCTCGCTGGTGGCCCTGCACTGGGCGGCGCAGGCCCTGCGCAACGGCGAGTGCACGATGGCCCTGGCGGGCGGCGCGTCCGTGATGGCGACGCCCGGCCCGTTCATCTCCTTCACCGCGCAGGGCGGCATGGCCGCGGACGGCCGGTGCAAGTCGTTCTCCGAGGACGCCGACGGAACGGGCTGGGGCGAGGGCGCGGCCGTCCTCGTACTGGAGCGGCTCTCCGACGCCCAGCGGGCCGGCCACCCGGTCCTGGCCGTACTCCGCGGCAGCGCCATCAACCAGGACGGCGCCTCCAACGGCCTGTCCGCGCCGCACGGCCCCTCGCAGCAGCGGGTCATCCGCGCCGCGCTGGAGAACGCCCGGCTGGCGCCCGGCGACGTGGACGTCGTCGAGGCGCACGGCACGGGTACCACGCTCGGTGACCCGATCGAGGCGCAGGCGCTGCTGTCCACCTACGGGCAGGACCGTGAGCGCCCGCTGCGCCTCGGTTCCCTCAAGTCGAACATCGGACACACCCAGGCCGCCTCGGGCGCCGCCGGCGTCATCAAGATGATCATGGCGCTGCGGCACGGGCACATCCCGCGCACCCTGCACGCGGCCGAGCCGTCCTCCGACGTGGACTGGACGGCCGGGTCGGTCGAGTTGCTGAACGAGGCCATGGCCTGGCCGGAGACGGGACGGCCCCGCCGGGCCGCCGTCTCCTCCTTCGGCGTCAGCGGCACCAACGCGCACGTCATCGTCGAACAGGCGCCGCCCGTCACCGAGACCGCCGCCGACGCCCCCGTCGACGAGGCCACCACCGAACTCACGGTCGTACCCTGGGTCCTGGCGGGCCGCTCGGCCGCCGCGCTGGAGGCCCAGCGCGCCCGGCTGACCGCCTTCATCGAGCGCAACCCCGGTGTCGAACCGGCCGACGTGGGCTACTCCCTCGCCGCCGGACGCTCCGTGTTCGAACACCGGTCGGTCCTGCTGGCCGACGGTACGGACGCCACCGAGGTCGCCAAGGGCGTCGCCGGAGAGGGTCTGCTCGCCGTCCTGTTCTCCGGCCAGGGCTCCCAGCGGCTCGGCATGGGACGTGAACTCCACGCCCGGTTCCCGGTGTTCGCCGAGTCGTTCGACGCCATAGCCGACGAGCTGGACACCCACTCCGACCGCCCGCTGCGCGACATCGTCTGGGGAACCGACGCCGGCGAACTGGCCGAGACCCGCTGGACCCAGCCCGCCCTCTTCGCCATCGAGGTCGCGCTCTACCGCCTGGTCACCTCACTCGGCGTCACCCCCGACTTCGTCGGCGGGCACTCCATCGGTGAGATCGCCGCGGCTCACGTGGCGGGCGTGTTCTCCCTGGAGGACGCCTGCCGCCTCGTGACGGCCCGCGCCTCGCTCATGCAGGCGCTGCCGCGCGGCGGCGCCATGATCGCCCTGCGCGCCACCGAGGACGAGATCACCCCGCTGCTCACCGACCGCGTGTCGATCGCCGCGGTCAACGGCCCCCAGGCCGTGGTGATCGCGGGCGACGAGAGCGCCGCACTGGAGATCGCCGCGCACTTCGAGGCGCTGGAGCGCAAGACCAGCCGGCTCCGGGTCTCGCACGCCTTCCACTCGCCGCTGATGGACCCGATGCTGGCGGAGTTCCGCGCCGTCGCACAGAGCCTGACGTTCCGCGAACCCCGTATCCCCGTCGTGTCGAACCTGACCGGTGACATCGCCGCCGTCGAGGAGCTGTGCTCCGCCGAGTACTGGGTGCGGCACGTCAGGGAAGCCGTACGGTTCGCCGACGGCGTCGGCGCCCTCACCGGACGCGGCGTCACCACCCTGCTGGAGATCGGCCCCGACGGCGTCCTCTCCGCCATGGCCCAGGACTCGCTGCCCGAGGGCGCGGCCGCCGTGGCGCTGCTGCGCAAGGACCGCCCCGAGGAACTCGCCGCGATCACCGCCCTCGCGCAGGCGCACGTACGCGGCGCCACCGTGCGGTGGGCCGACGTGTACGAGGGCACCGGAGCCCGCAGGGTGGACCTGCCCACCTACCCGTTCCAGAAGCAGCGTTTCTGGCCGGCCGCCGGGCTCAACAAGTCGGGCGACATGCGCGCCGCGGGCCTCGGCTCCGCGGAACACCCCCTGCTCGGCGCCGCGGTCGAACTCGCCAACGGTGCGGGCGCCCTGTTCACCAGCAGGCTGTCCGTCCAGTCCCACCCCTGGCTCGCCGACCACGGCGTCCAGGGCCGCGCCCTGCTGCCCGGAACGGCCTTCGTCGAACTGGCCATCCGCGCGGGCGACGAGGTCGACTGCGGCCGCGTCGAGGAACTGACCCTCGCCGCACCGCTCGCACTGCCCGAACGCGGCGCCGTGCAGCTCCAGGTCAGGGTCGGCGTCGCCGACGCCTCCGGGCGCCGCCCGCTGGACATCTACTCCCGCGCCGAGGACGGCTTCGACCTTCCGTGGTCCCAGCACGCCACCGGTGTACTCGCCCCCGGGTCAGGGGCCGCGGCATCCGGCTTCGACGCCACCGTCTGGCCGCCCGCCGGCGCGCAGGCCGTCGACCTCGACGGCTGCTACGAGCGTCTCGCCGGACTCGGTTTCGACTACGGACCGGTCTTCCAGGGCCTGCGCGCCGCATGGCGGCTCGGCGACGAGGTGTTCGCCGAGGTCACCCTCCCGGAGAACGCCGGTACCGACGCGAGCGCCTTCGGCCTGCACCCCGCACTGCTCGACGCGGCCCAGCACGCCGCCGCCTACACCGAACTCGGCGCCATCAGCCACGGCGGACTGCCGTTCGCCTGGGAAGGCGTGACCCTGACCGCCTCGGGGGCCACCGCGGTACGCGCCCGGATCTCACCGGTCGGTGACGACACGGTCTCCATCGCCGTCTACGACACCGCGGGCGGCCCCGTCCTCTCCGTGGACTCCCTGGTCTCCCGCGCCGTCCCCACCGAGGGCCTGAAGGAACCCGGAACGGTCCACAGGGACTCGCTGTTCCAGGTGGAGTGGGCCACGGTGCAGGGGGTGGCCGCCACCGTCCCCGACACGACGGCCGTCGTCGGCGCCGACCCCCTCGGCTTCGCCGACGTCCTGAGCGCCGCGGGCGCCCCCGTCACCGTCCACCCCGACCTGGCGTCCCTGGCGGCCTCCGAAGGCCCGGTGCCCGGCATCGTCGTCATCGCGGCGACCGGCGACAGCACCGAAGGAAGCGCCCAAGCGACGCACGCCCTCGGCGGCTTCGTCCTCGGACAGGTCAAGCACTGGCTCGACGAGGACCGGTTCGCCGACGCCCGCCTCCTGTTCGTCACCCGCGGAGCGACCACCGGCGACGATCTCCCCGCCGCCTCCGTGCACGGCCTCATCAGGACCGCGCGCACCGAGAACCCGGGGCGCTTCGGCCTCCTCGACCTCGACACCGACGCGGCCACCCTCGTCCCCGCGGCCGTCTCGGCCGCCATGAACGCGGCGGCCGACGAGCCCGACCTCGCCGTGCGCGGCGGCGAACTGCTCGCCGCACGCCTGAACCGCCTCCCCGTCCCCGGGGAACAGAGCGACTGGGACACCGAGGGCACCGTCCTCATCACCGGCGGCACCGGCGGCCTCGGCGGCGTCATGGCACGCCACCTCGTCACCGAGCGCGGCGTACGCCACCTGCTGCTCGTCAGCCGCAGCGGCCTCGCGGCGCAGGGCGCGGAAGAACTGGTCGCCGAACTGACCGAATCCGGCGCCGATGTGACCGTCGCCCCCTGCGACGTGACCGACCGGACCGCCCTCGCCGAGCTGCTGGCAACGGTCCCCGCCGCGCACCCGCTCACGGCCGTCGTACACACCGCCGGCGTGGTCGACGACGGCGTCGTCGCCTCGCTGACCTCGAAGAGGCTCGACGCGGTCCTGCGCCCGAAGGTCGACGCGGCCTGGAACCTGCACGAGCTGACCCGCGGTCTCGACCTCACCGCGTTCGTCCTGTTCTCCTCCGTCGCCGCCACCCTCGGCAGCCCGGGACAGGCCAACTACGCGGCGGGCAACGCCTTCCTCGACGCCCTCGCCCAGCACCGCCAGGCCCAGGGACTGCCGGGACTGGCCCTCGCCTGGGGCCCCTGGACGCAGAGCGTCGGCATGACCAGCACACTCACCGACGTCGACGTGGAACGCATCGCCCGCTCCGGTATGCCGCCCCTCTCCGTCGAACAGGGTGTGGCGCTCTTCGACGCCGCCCTCGCCACGGGCGCCCCCGCGGTGGCACCCGTACGCCTCGACCTGCCGGTCCTGCGCGCCCAGGGCACCGTTGCTCCCCTGCTGCGCGGTCTCATCCGCACCTCTGCCAGGCGCGCCGCCGCGCAGGTCTCGGAGACGGCCGGCGGCCTCGCCCAGCGCCTCGCCGGGCTCAGCGTCCAGGAACGCGGGGAAGTCCTCCTCGACCTGGTACGCGGCCAGGTCGCCCAGGTACTCGGACACACCGACGCGGCAGAGGTCGAGTCGTCCCGCCAGTTCCAGGACCTCGGCTTCGACTCGCTGACCTCGGTGGAGCTGCGCAACGCGCTCAACACCGTGACCGGCCTGCGGCTGCCCGCCACCATGGTCTTCGACTACCCGACCCCGAGCGCGCTCGCCGGCCACCTGCGCGAGGAACTGCTCGGCGCCGAGGAGGCGCAGGCACCGGCGGTACCGGTCAGCGCGCTGCCCCCGGTCGGCGACGACCCCATCGCGATCGTCGGCATGGCCTGCCGTTACCCGGGCGGAGTGACGTCACCGGAGGATCTGTGGCGCCTGGTCACCGAAGGCACCGACGCCATCTCGCCCTTCCCGACGAACCGAGGCTGGGACGTCGAGGGCATCTACGACCCCGACCCCGACCGCCCCGGCAGGACACATGTCCGCGAGGGCGGGTTCCTGCACGACGCGGGCGAGTTCGACCCGGACTTCTTCGGGATGAGCCCGCGTGAGGCGATGGCCACCGACTCGCAGCAGCGACTGCTGCTGGAGACCTCCTGGGAGGCCCTGGAGCGGGCCGGTATCGACCCGGTCTCGCTGCGCGAGAGCCGGACCGGTGTGTTCGCCGGTGTGATGTACAACGACTACGGCACCGCGCTCACGGGCGACGAGTACGAGGCGTTCCGCGGCAACGGCAGCGCGCCGAGCGTCGCCTCCGGCCGTGTCTCGTACACCCTCGGCTTCGAGGGCCCCGCCGTCACCGTGGACACCGCGTGCTCCTCCTCCCTCGTGGGCATGCACCTCGCGGCGCAGGCACTGCGCAACGGTGAGTGCACACTGGCGCTCGCCGGTGGTGTGACCGTGATGTCCAGCCCCAGCACCTTCATCGAGTTCTCCCGGCAGCGGGGCCTGGCCCCCAACGGCCGCTCCAAGGCGTTCGCCGAGTCGGCCGACGGTGTCGGCTGGTCCGAGGGTGTCGGCATGCTGGTGCTCGAGCGGCTGTCGGACGCCAAGCGCAACGGCCATGAGGTGCTCGCGCTGCTGCGTGGCTCGGCCATCAACCAGGACGGTGCTTCCAACGGTCTGACTGCTCCGAATGGTCCTTCGCAGCAGCGGGTGATCCGGCAGGCGCTGGCCAGTGG
>NZ_JBIVLO010000021.1:0-18510 GCF_044751305.1 Streptomyces sp. NPDC088725 | reverse complement strand
CTACGACAAGACCCCCGAGAGCTACCTCGCCGGACTCCATCTCCGCGCCTCCATGATCTGGATCAAGGACCTCGCCCGGACCATTCATTGATCACGACTCGATACAGGCCCTAGGGCGTGTTGTGAAAGTCCCGCCCGGCTCGCGACGTCCGGCACGCACACTCGCGGCGTGGCCGGAGTCATCCACGTACCTCCGGGCCATCGGCGACGCTGATCCTCCGCCTTGCGATTGCACGCACCGGACGCCGCAAGCCCCGCCCTCCGGGCGGACGGCGCTGCTTTCGCCGCAACACGCCCTGGTCGTCGCTCCTTGACGACCGCGACGCCACAGCGCCGAGATGTGTTTCGGCCGGGACCCGGTCCGCGACCGCGTCCGGGCCGCGCATCTCTCAAATGCGCGTCTCACGCCCGCTCTCGCGTACGCTGACCCGGCTCCGTACCGGAATGCTCACCGACCAGTGACCGCTGAACGGACGGCTGAGAGCCGCCACCCGGCGCTCCGGTCATCCATGGTTGGGCACGACCGGGAAGATGGAGTAGACAGCATCCCAGCGGGTTGATCGGCACCCTGCCGCGCGACCGCTCGACACTCTCCGATCGGTTGTGCATGCCTTCTTCACTTTCCCGCCAGGACCCGTCGCAGGGACCGGCGGACGCCGCCTCGCGGGTCGCCCGTCCGCAGCACCACGGCATCTTCCTGGAGCCGCTGTACACCGTCGAGCTGCCGCCGCTGAGCGACAGCGACGACGACGGCGACCGCGAGCCGGAGTTCTTCACCGAGCGGTCCGCGTCACGCCGTCGTGCGCCGGGCGCACGCCGGGGGTAGGGGCGCACCCCGGTGACGGACAAGGAAGAAGCCGACAGCTCCCTGCTGGCGGGGCTGACGGTGGACGACCACCACCCCGAGCACCCCGTGCTGCTCGACAAGGACGGCAGGGCGCTGCACACCTGGCGCGAGAACTATCCGTACGACCACCGGGTCCGGCGCCGTGAGTACGAACACGCCAAACGGCTCCTGCAGATCGAACTGCTCAAGCTCCAGCGGTGGGTCAAGGACACCGGACAGCGGCTCGTCGTGGTGTGCGAGGGGCGTGACGCGGCCGGCAAGGGAGGCACGATCCAGCGCTTCACCGAGCGGCTCAACCCGCGCGGTGCCCGGGTGGTCGCCCTGGAGAAACCGACGGAACGCGAAGCCGGGCAGTGGTATTTCCAGCGCTACGTCGCCCACCTGCCGTCCGCCGGGGAGATCGTCTTCTTCGACCGCTCCTGGTACAACCGGGCGGGTGTGGAGCGGGTGATGGGGTTCTGCACCTCGGACGAGTACCGCCATTTCCTCCGTCAGGCCCCCATGTTCGAGCGGCTGCTGACCGAGGACGGCGTCCTGCTGGTGAAGTTCTGGTTCTCCGTCTCGCGGGCGGAGCAGCGCACCCGGTTCGCGATCCGCCAGATCGACCCCGTACGGCAGTGGAAGCTCTCGCCGACCGACCTGGCCTCGCTGGATCTGTGGGACGCCTACACCGCCGCGAAAGTCGACATGTTCCGGGCCACCGACACCGCGTGTGCGCCGTGGACCGTGGTCAAGAACAACGACAAGAGGCGCGGCAGGCTGGCGGCGATGCGCAGTCTGCTGTGGCGCTTCGACTACGCGGACAAGAGCGCCGCTGCCGTCGGCGAGCCCGATCCGCTCATCGCCGGGCCCGCGGACACCCTGCTGGAGGCGGGGGAGGAGAGTACCGACCTCTCGCCCACCCCGCTCGCCCACCGGCGCGAGGGACCGGGCGACCACCCGCTCAGCGAACGCTGAGAGCGTCGCTCTCGGCGGGTCCGTCCCAGTCGATCCGGTAGTACTTCAGCTTCGCGTCCTCGGCGACGAGCCGCATGCCGGCCGTGGTCATGACGCGCTGTGAGGCGATGTTGTCCTGATCCGCGTCGCCCAGGACGCGGGTGATGCCGCTCGCCCTGGCGAACTCCAGCAGGACGCGCAGGGCCTCGGAGGCGTACCCGTTGCCCCGCGCGCGGGGGACCAGGCCGTAGCCGATCGTGACGCGGCCGCTGTCATCGGGGGCGCCGTGGAAACCGATGCCTCCTATGGCCACGCCGTCCGCGCGCAGCCGGATCTCGTACGCGCCGAACGGCCGCGGATCGCCGGTGATCGCACAGGCCGTCAGGAAGAGCCTGGCCCCCGACATGTCACCCTCGGCCGGATATCCCGGCGCCCACAGATCGCCGTCCGCGGCCTCGCCCGCCGCCACGCGTTCGGCTTCGAGCGGGCTCATCGGATGCAGTACGAGCCGCTCCGTCAGAAGATCGTTCATGACAGGCAGACGTATCACGCGGCGTATCGGCGGCACAGGCGAATACCGGATCGGACACCGGGTGCTCGGCTCCACGACGCCGGCCGGTCACCAGCCCGTCGCCCCCCGGACCTCCCGGGCGATGTCCCCGACGGTCCGGTCGTCGGTGGCGATACGGATCGTCTCCGGCGGGGCCTGCGAGTCCAGCCGCTCGGCCATCAGGGCGCTCCGCTCGACATGCGCCGACAACTGCGATCCGCGCTCGCGCTCGGCGAGCCGGCCGCGCGTGACGGAGTCTCCCGCGGTGAGCAGCACACGGGTGACCCGTACGGGGCCGCCGCCCATGGCCCGCCGTACCATCTGGGCCTCCAGCACACTCACGGTGTTGGTGTAGATCAGCCTGCGCTGCCCGAGAGCCGCGTAGTTGGCCCAGACTGAGGCCAGGTTCCGTTCGGTGATCGCGGAGCGGTGCGGATCGCCGGCCGGGGCGGGATGGATCTGATCCATGAAGTCGCCCTCGACGAAGCAGTGGGCGATCCCCTCCCCTTGTAGCAGGGCGGACACCTCCCAGGCCACCGTCGACTTGCCCACCCCCGACCGCCCGCCGATGACCAGCGCCGCGCGGGCGTCCGCCGGGTGTCCCGCGTTCTCCGGATCCCGCCTGTTGCCTGTGTTCATGACCGGGAAGCATTCCAGACGGGGGCCGCACGGGCGCGGGATTTTCCGGGCGGGCGCCGGCCTTGCGCGCGGACCGCGGAGGCGGCACCGGCCCGCGGCTTTCATGACGGCGGTGAGGCGAAGCCGGCCGGTACAGAGGCATTCCTTCCCTCAGTCGGTCACGCGCTCCTGAGCCAGCCGGCGGCCTCCGCCGGAGTGCCGAAGCGGATCACTCGCAGTGGGGCGAAGCGCGGGTCGCGGGTGCGCCGGTGGATCTCCGAGCGGCGGGCCGCGTGCTGGGACCAGGCCCAGCGGGCCGGGTGGTCGCGTCGGAACCAGTCCGTCAGCTTCTCGCGGTTGCCGCCGAAGATCCGCTCGCGCAGCAGCGTCCTGCGCAGCGAGCGCCGCAGGATCCGCGGCATGACGACCCGCTTGGGGTAGTCCAGCCAGAGCACCGTGTCTGCGTGTTTCCACAGCAGGTCGCGGACCTCGGGGTAGCCGAACGAGTCGAAGATCCAGTCCGGTGAGGCGGCGATCCGCGCTGTCCGCGCACCGAACGCGGCGTCGACCGCCCAGTCGGGGCCGGTGAAGTGCAGCGCGTCCATCTCGTAGTAAGGCAGCCCGCGTCGCTCGCTCAGGGCCCGTGCCAGTGTGGACTTGCCGGCACCGCTGATACCGACCACGAGAATGCGCCGCACCGGGGCAGCGTACACACGGCCGGCACCGCGTCGTACCGCGCCTGCGGCACCCGCCGCAGGGCCGTGCCTACGACGCGATCGGCGGTCTCCCGGCCGCCACGGCGGCGGCCAGCGCGGCGTGGTCGACGGAGTTGCGGTCGGCGTAACGGCGTGCGAAATCGGCCATGGCACGGTCGAAGGTGTCGGCGCTGCCGAGGTAGGACGCGATGGCGATCCGGTCTCCGGAGCGCGCGTGCGCCCGCGCCAGCGTCGTACCGCACAGCCGCGCGTGGTCCAGCAGCAGGGACGGCGTCAGGTCGCCCACCGTCGACGCGCCCTTCATGTCGCGCAGTTGCCGCCAGTAGAAATGACGTCCCTCGGGTCCCGTGACCCAGCCGAGGAAGATGTCGCCCGCCGCCTGCAGCAGCCGCTGTCCGGCGATGACCCGGTGTCCCTGCTGCGCGTACGCACTCGGCGGCAGATGGGGCTGGAGCACGGATCGGTCGGCCTGTTTGATCTGGAGGATCAACGGATCCCCGGCGTCGCGCCCCTCCAGCAGCACGAGGTAGCAGCGGGCCCCGACTCCGCCGACGCCGACGACCTTGCGGGCCGCGTCGACGAAGCGGAACCGGTCGAGGAGGGTGCGCCGCTCCTCGGGAAGCGTGCTCCGGTAGCCGATGAATATCCGGCGCAGAGCGGCCATGTCCAGCCTCTCGAGCGGTTCGAGCAGTGGCGGGTCGGGCGTGATCCTGAGCTGTCCACCGACCATGTCGGTCAGCTTCTCCAGGGGCCGCAGGCGCGTGTGCCGGGTGGCGGGCGACCGGCCGTCCCCGCCCCGGGCGTGCTGCCCCGCCCGAATCAGCGGAACGAGGTCGGTGCTGTCCGAACGCTCGTACCACAACGCCAGTTCGCCGAGCCCGGCCAGCCGGTGCATCGACGTCCGGTACGCCTCGGCGGCGGCCTGCACGGCCCGCCGCGCGTGCGCGTCCGACTGGCCGTTGTCGCGGGCGGCGACCGCGATGCTCGCCGCCAGGCGCTTCACATCCCATTCGAAGGGCCCCGGCAGGGTCTCGTCGAAATCGTTGAGGTCGAACAGATCGGGGAGCGGAGCACGTTCGGGCGAGGTGACGACACCGAAGTTGAGCAGATGCGCGTCCCCGCACAGTTGTACGGTCAGCCCGGTGCGCGGCTGCGGAGCCAGATCGGCGGCCATCGCAGCGGCGGCCCCTCGCAGATACGCGAACGGGGAGGCCGCCATCCGCTCGTAGCGCAGAGGCAGCAGCGCGGGAAGCCGGCTCGCGTCCTGCCGTGCCAGCACCGTACGGGGGTCGAGACGGTCGGCATCGGGGATCCACAGGCCGTGCGAGGAGCGGGACGCGCGCCTGCGTGCGTCCCTGCCGCGCTGTGCCCGGTCGGCGGGAGTGGTCATGCGGCCCCTCTCCGTGGTCCTCACCACGAGCATCCCGACAGCACGGGCATCCCGCCACCGGGGCCGGGAAGACCGGCGTGCGCTCCATGCCAGGGGGCGCGCAAGCGCGGCGGGAGCGGCGCGAATGACACCGGCGCACGGCCCGCGCGCCGGGCGCGTTGACCATTGTTCAAGAAGTCGCCGCGCGGCCGGTCAGGGAGTGGCATGCTGCTCGATAAGCACCCTTACCGGCGGCGCAGCCGTGTGTTCCCGGGTGCCTCGGGGAGGTCGGATGCATCAGGGGCCGGACAGCGCGGGCAGACCGGAGGAGGCGACGCCGGCGACACCGCCGGCGGACGCGGGGGAGGAGCGCAGGGCACGGCGCCGGGAGCGGCTGCTCGCGACCGCGACCGAGCTGTTCGCCGAACGCGGCTACGCGGCGACGTCCATAGAACGGATCTGCGCCACCGCGCACGTCTCCATCCGGGCGTTCTACGAGGAGTTCCAGAGCCGCGAGGCGCTGCTGATCGCGCTGCACGACGGGGTCGCGCGGGGCGGCATGGACGCCGTACTCGCCGCGCTGGACGATCCGGCGACGGTGGCGGCGGACACCCGTACCAGGATCGCGGTCCTGGTCGGCGCGTACGTCGGGGCCGTGACCGTGGACCCCGCGGCCACCCGTACCGCCTTCGCCGAGGTGATCGGGGCAGGACGCGGCGCGGAGGAACACGGGCTGCTGTGGCGCAGTCTGTGGGCCGACTTCCTGGCCGGTGAGGTGGAACGGGCCGTGGGGCGCGGAGAAGCGCTGCCGCGCGACTACACCCTCGCGATGGTCGCGTTCATCGGCGCCGTCTGCGAACTGCTCGCGCACTGGGCCCGCAACAGCGGCGCGTTCTCCCGGGAGCTGCTGGCCGGCGAAGTGATCCACCAGGCTCTCGCCGTGCTCGGCGCCGCCGCGGCCGAAGAAGGGAAGTGACGCGATGGCCGGGCTCTGGCATCAGGTTATGCGCACCATGTCCCAGCCAGGGGCGTCCCCCGACGACGATCTGCTCGCCGAGGCCGCGGCGGACATCGCCCTGCGCGACCACCCCGATCCGCCGGCCACCACCCAGGTGGTCCTGGACATCGCCCGCACGGAGTTCGCGGCCGTGATCAGCGCCTTCCAGGCGCAGACCGCGCTGGAGCGCGCGCGACGGCGCACGGCGGGCGGACCGCGGTCCTGATCAGGCCGGACACCGGCGTGCCGCGTCGGCGGCGCGCCGGGACGGCTAGCCTGATCACACAATGAATCGTTTGACGACGCCCTGGGGCGATCTCGGCCTCACCCGTTTCCCCGAACATCCCCGCGAGACGCTGCGCGCGTGGGACTCCGCGGACGAGTACCTGCTCCAGCACCTCGCGGGCGCTGATGCCACTGCCGGCACCGACAGCGGCCATGGCACCGATCCGGCCAGGCCCGCCGGGCCGACGGACCTGTCGGGCACCGTGGCCGTCGTGGGAGACCGGTGGGGCGCCCTGACCACGGCGCTCGCCGCCCACCGGCTCGATCTGTCCGTGACCGGGCCGCTCGTGCAGATCACCGACTCCTACCTCACCCAGCAGGCGACCCGCGCCAATCTGCGGCGGCTCGGCGCCGGGCCGGACGGCGTTCGGCTGATGTCCGTCAGGGACACGCCGCCGGAGCGGATCGACGTACTGCTGATCCGCGTGCCCAAGAGCCTCGCGATGCTCGAGGACCAGCTGCACCGCCTCGCGCCCGCCGTCCACCCGGGGACCGTCGTCGTAGGCACCGGCAGGGTCACCGAGATCCACACGTCGACGCTGAAACTGTTCGAGCAGCTGCTCGGCCCCACCAGGACCTCGCTCGCGGTCAGGAAAGCGCGGCTGATCTTCTGCGAGCCCGCGCCGAGCCGGGTGCGTACGCCCAGCCCGTGGCCGCACAGCTACGCGCTGCCCGACGGGCTCGGCGAGGTGTCGGGCCGAACCGTCGTCAACCACGCGGGCATCTTCTGCGCCGAACGCCTCGACGTCGGGACGCGGTTCTTCCTCCGCCACCTTCCGCGCCGGCACGGCCCCGAGCACGTGGTCGACCTCGGCTGCGGCAACGGCGTGGTCGGTACGGCGGCCGCCCTGGCCAACCCCGAGGCCCGGGTGACCTTCATCGACGAGTCGTTCTCCGCGGTGGCCTCGGCCGAGGCCACCTTCACCAAGAACGCCGGCGACGGTGCCTCCGCCGCGTTCGTACTCGGTGACGGGCTGTCGGACATCCCGGCGGGCACGGTCGATCTGGTCCTCAACAACCCGCCGTTCCACACCCATCAGGCGACGACCGACGCGACGGCCTGGCGCATGTTCACCGGCTCGCGCGCGGCCCTGCGGCCGGGGGGAGAGCTGTGGGTCGTCGGCAACCGGCATCTCGGATACCACGCGAAGCTGCGGCGGCTGTTCGGCAACTGCGAGGTGGTGACGAGCGATCCGAAGTTCGTCGTCCTGCGGTCCGTCAGGAGTTGAGCCGACGCGCCGGGCGGGCCGGTGCTCTGTTCCGGACGGCCTCGCAGCTGCGACGGAACTTTGTATCAAGCATTGTAAATGCTAGGGAAATCCGCTTATCTTGTCGCACATGCAGTCCTACACGATCGGTCAGGCGGCCCGGCTGCTCGGGGTGAGCCCCGACACCGCGCGCCGCTGGGCCGACGCGGGCCGGGTCGCGACGCATCGCGACGAGGGCGGCCGCCGTCTGATCGACGGGCGCGACCTCGCGGCGTTCTCCGTCGAGGTCGGGCAGAGCGCCGCGAACGAGGAAGACGTCTCGTACACCTCGGCACGCAACGCGTTCCCGGGCATTGTCACCGCGGTCAAACTCGGCGATGTCGCGGCGCAGGTGGAGATCCAGGCCGGACCGCACCGGCTCGTGTCGCTGCTGACCCGGGAGGCCGTCGAGGAACTGGGCCTGGAGGTGGGCGTGCAGGCCACCGCGCGGGTGAAGGCCACCAGCGTGCACATCGACCGCACCTGACCGCCCGTCGGCCACACGTGGACCACGACGACCGCTACCGGCCGCGCATCGGCCACAGCCGGCCGCGCACCGGCCGCACCTGACCGCCCATCGACCGCCTCCGACGCTTCCGGCCGTACGGCTCGCCAGGCGCCGTCGTCACTCGTACCTCCGTCCTCATTCCGCCCGCGCGCCTCTCCGGGGGCCGCACCGCCAAGGAGTCCCCTTTCATGTCTCTCGCCTTCAGCCGCCGCCGTGGAGCCGCCGCGGTCGTGACCGCCGCCCTTCTCGTGCCGCTCGCCGCCTGCGGATCCGGTGACGACAGCGGGAAGGACACCGGCAGCGCGTCCACGGCGACCGCGAGCGCGGCGCCCCAGGTCGCCCTTACCGTGCTGGCGGCGTCTTCGCTGACCGATGTGTTCAAGACGGCGGGCGCCGCCTACCAGAAGGAGCACCCCGGCACGAAAGTGACGTTCTCCTTCGCCGGCTCCCAGGACCTCGCCGCGCAGGTCAAGCAGGGCGCCCCGGCCGACGCGCTGGTCACGGCCGACACCAGGACCATGGACGGCGTGAAGTCCGAGGCCGGCACACCCGTGGTCATCGCGAAGAACCGTCTGGTGATCGCCACCGAAGAGGGCAACCCCGACAAGATCACCCGTCTCGAGGACCTCGCGGACTCCAGGCTGAAGGTGGTCCTGGCCGCGCCCGAGGTGCCGGTCGGCCGCTACAGCGAACAGGTCCTCGACGCCCAGAAGATCAAGGTCAAGCCGGTTTCCCAGGAAGCGGACGTCCGTTCCGTACTGAGCAAGGTGGAACTCGGCGAGGCCGACGCCGGGATCGTCTACAAGACGGACGCGGCCACCGCGACCGACAAGGTCGACGCCGTCGACATCCCGGACGCGCAGAATGCCGTCGCCCAGTATCCGGCCGCCACCCTCAAGGGCTCGCAGCACAAGAACGAGGCCGCCGCGTTCGTGGCCTGGCTGAGCAGCCCCGAGGCGCAGAAGATCCTCCAGGCCGCCGGTTTCCAGAAGCCGTAACACCGCACCGCGTACGGGGGAGGGGCCGCCCGGCCCGGCGGACGGGCAGTCTCGATCCCCGCCGGACGGCGCCACGAGCGCCGGCCGGCACGACGAGCGCCACGACGAGACCAGGAACCGTGATGAGACGCCTGCGCACCGGCGGGACCGGCGCCCCCGTCGCTCTTGTGCTGCCCGCGCTGCTCGCGGTCACGTTTCTGCTCCTGCCCCTGCTCGGCGTTCTCGTCCGCACCTCCTGGGGTGAACTCGGCGCGCACCTGACCAGCCCGGAAGTGGTACAGGCGCTCCAACTGTCCTTGCTGGTCTCCTTCTGGGCGCTCGGACTCTCCCTGCTCCTCGGAGTGCCGCTGGCCTGGCTGCTGGCCCGGGTACGGTTCCCGGGCAAGACGCTGGTGCGCTCCCTGGTGCTCCTGCCGATGGTGCTGCCGCCCACCGTCGGCGGGGTCGCCCTGCTCCTCGGTTTCGGCCGGCGCGGACTGATCGGCCCGTGGCTGGAGGACACCTTCGGCGTCACCCTGCCGTTCCACACCTCGGGCGCCGTCGTCGCCGCGACGTTCGTCGCGATGCCCTTCCTCATCATCAGTCTCGAAGGCACGCTCGCCGGGCTGCGCCCTGCCTACGAGGAGACCGCCGCGTCGCTCGGCGCCTCACCGCTCCGGGTCTTCTTCACCGTGACGCTGCCGATGGTCGCGCCGGGACTGGCCGCGGGCGCCGCCCTGACCTGGGCACGGGCGCTCGGGGAGTTCGGTGCCACGATCACCTTCGCCGGCAACCTGCCCGGCACCACCCAGACCCTGCCGCTCCAGGTCTATCTGCTCCTCCAGAACTCGCCCGAGGCCGCGACGTCCGTCTCCCTGCTGCTGCTCGCGATCGCGATGGCCGTACTGCTCGGACTGCGCGGGCGCTGGACCGGCGCGGCCACCGGACGGGAGCGGGGATCAGCGCGCCTGCCGGACGCCGTGGAAGCCCCCGGCGCGGGACCGACCGGACCCCTCGCCTCCGGCATACCCGGCGCCCCCGGGGCTGCCGTACCGCGGGAACGCTGGCCGCTGCGCGCCGACGTCTCCGGATTCAGCCGGCTGACCCTCGACGCCGGGCCCGGCACCACCATCGCGGTCGTCGGCCCCAACGGCGCCGGCAAGACGACCCTGCTGCGCGCCCTCCTCGGGCTCACCCAGCGCGCCCACGCCCGCCTGCGCCTCGGCGACCTCGACGTCACCTCCCTGCCGCCGCACCGCAGAGGCGTCGCGTGGGTGCCGCAGGACGGCGCGCTCTTCCCGCATCTGAGCGCCCTGTCCAACACCGCGTACGGACTGCGTGCCGGGCGTGTGCGCCGGGCGGAGGCGCGGCGCGCCGCTCAGCAGTGGCTCGACCGGCTCGGAGTCGGCCATCTCGCCCACCACAAGCCGCATCAGCTCTCCGGCGGCCAGGCGCAGCGCGTCGCGCTGGCCCGCGCGCTCGCGGCCCGGCCCCGGCTGCTGCTCCTGGACGAGCCGCTGGCCGCCCTCGACCAGACCACCCGCGCCCGGGTGCGCCACACGCTGCGCGCGCATCTCGACGCCTTCGGCGGCGTCTGCCTCATCGTCACCCACGACCCGGTCGAGGCTCTCTCGCTGGCCGACCGGGTCCTTGTACTCGACGAGGGCCGCGCGCTCCAGGACGCCCCGCCTGCCGAGGTGACGCGCCGTCCCCGCTCCCCGTGGGTCGCCAGGATGCTCGGGCGCAACGCCTGGCCGGGTACGTTCGGCCCCCGGGGGCTCGACCTCGCCGCGGGCGGGCGGCTGGTCGTCGCGGAACCGCTCGCCGAGGGGACGGCGGCGCTGGCGGTCATCGCCCCGGAAGCCGTCTCCGTGTACCGCGACAGGCCCGGTGGCAGCCCCCGTAACGTCTGGCCGGGAACGGTCCGGGAAATCACCGCCTCCGGCAGCCGGCTGCGGGTCCTGATCGGCTCGCACGAGGTGCCCGACCTGGTCGCGGAGATCACCCATGAGGCCGCCGCGGAGCTGGGTCTGGCCGACGGCGTGGCCGTCTGGAGCAGCGTGAAGGCCACCGAGGTCACGCTCGTCACCCTGTGAGGTACGGGCGCGTGCGGCCGTTTTCCCGGCCCAGGGGCCGGAAGGTACGTTTTGCCGGATTCGCCGGGCGCGGGGACGCTGGAGGCATCTTCCCGCATCAACGGACGAGGAGCCGCTGTCATGGCAAAGGTGCTGTGCGTGCTGTACGACGACCCGGTCGACGGCTATCCGACGACGTACGCGCGCGACGATCTCCCGAAGATCGACCACTACCCCGGCGGTCAGACCACCCCCACCCCGCAGGCCATCGACTTCACCCCGGGACAGCTGCTGGGCAGCGTCTCCGGCGAGCTGGGCCTGCGCGGCTTCCTGGAGTCCCAGGGACACACACTCGTGGTCACCTCCGACAAGGACGGGGAAGGCTCGGTCTTCGACCGGGAGCTGGTCGACGCCGACGTGGTCATCTCACAGCCGTTCTGGCCCGCCTACCTGACCGCGGAGCGCATGGCGAAGGCCAGGAACCTGAAGCTCGCCGTCACGGCCGGCATCGGCTCCGACCACGTCGACCTGGACGCGGCGATCGCCAAGGGTGTCACGGTCGCCGAGGTCACGTACAGCAACAGCATCAGCGTCGCCGAGCACGTCGTGATGATGACGCTGTCGCTGGTGCGCAACTACCTGCCTTCGCACCAGTGGGTCCTGGACGGCGGCTGGAACATCGCCGACTGTGTCGCCCGCAGTTACGACCTGGAGGGCATGCAGGTCGGCACGGTCGCCGCCGGGCGCATCGGTCTCGCCGTCCTGCGCCGCCTCGCGCCCTTCGACGTCGGCCTCCACTACACCGACCGCCGGCGGCTCCCCGAGGAGCGGGAGCGGGAGCTGAACCTCACCTGGCACGACAGCGCGGCCGAGATGGTTCCGCACTGCGACGTCGTCACCATCAACGCGCCCCTGCACCCGGAGACGGAAGGCCTCTTCGGCGAGGAGATGCTCGCGCGCATGAAGCGCGGCGCCTACCTCATCAACACCGCCCGCGCGAAGATCGCCGACCGCGACGCCGTCGACCGCGCACTGCGCAGCGGCCAGTTGGCCGGTTACGCGGGCGACGTCTGGTACCCGCAGCCCGCGCCCCCCGACCACCCCTGGCGCACCATGCCGCACCACGGCATGACCCCGCACATCTCCGGATCCTCGCTCTCGGCGCAGGCCAGGTACGCCGCAGGCACCCGGGAGATCCTGGAGAACTTCTTCGCGGGCAGGCCACTGCGCGACGAGTACCTGATCGTCGAGGGCGGCGGCCTCGCCGGGGCGGGAGCGCGCTCCTACTCCGTCAACACCTGAGACCCTCCGGGATCCGCCGCGACCCGATGTCCCCCGGCGGGAAGGGTGGTTGACCAGGCATCAGTGCCTCCGGCCCCCGGCCGCGAACGGGGGCCGCCGTGCCGGGGTCGTACCCCCGTTCGGCAGACTAGGGGGGTGACTCCATTCCGTCCCCAGGTACAACTGGACTCTCCCAGCGGCCACATGATCGTGTGCGGCGACGACATGCTGGCCCATCGGCTGGCAGCCGAGCTGAGGGTCCTCTACGGCGAACAGGTCGTACTGGTCGTTCCGCCGCTGCGCGTCTCCCAGTTGCCGCCCGGACCGCTGGGCGGCGCGGGCGGGGCGACCGGTTTCCTCGGCCGGGTGTCGTCCGCCATGGCGCGTACGGCCGCCGGGTCCCCGCGCACCGGCGGGGAAAGCTGCGGCGGCATGGATCAGGTCCTCGTCATGGAAGCGGCGGAACTCGACGAGAACGTGCTCATCGAGGCATGCGTGGCGGACGCGACGGCCGTTGCCCTCGTCCACGAGGACGACGAGACCAACATCAGGTCCGCGCTGGCGGCCCGCCGGCTCAACCCCCATCTGCGCCTGGTCATCCGGCTCTACAACCGCAAGCTCGGCCAGCACCTGGAAGAACTGCTCGACCAGGCCGCGGCCGTCGCCGTTCCCGGTCTCGACGCGGCGGGCCTGGACGCCTCCACCACCGTCCTCTCGGACGCGGACACCGCGGCCCCCGCACTCGCCGCCACCGCCGTGGCGGGCACCAGCAAGGTGATCAGGGCGGGCGGCATGCTGCTGCGCGCCGCCGAGCGCACCCCGCAGGACGCCGGGGAGGTGGCCGACCCCGGTCTGTGCACCCTCGCGCTGCTCTCGTCCACCACCAACGACCCGGCGGGGGAGGAGGGTTCGGACAGCAGCGGCCAGGGCGGCCCGCGGCTTCTCCCCGACGACGAGAGCGTCGCCGCGGCCACCGGACGGGGCACCGTCGTCCTGGAGGCCGTGGCGCAGGACGGTGTCAGCCGGCCGCGGCGCCGGCTCAGGGGCCGCGGCGCTCCGCTGACCGCGTTGTTCTCCCGAAGGCTCCGGTGGTCCTTCGTGGGGATCGTCGCCGCGGTGCTCGCCCTGGCGATGATCTACACCCTGATCACCGGCGAGGCACCCCACCGAGCCATCTACCTCACCCTGCTCGACCTCTTCGGCATCAACGACCCGGCGGTCGACGCGCCCAGGGGGCGGCAGATCCTGCAACTCCTCTCCGCGGCCATGGGACTTCTTCTGCTGCCCGTGGTGTTCGCCGCCGTCCTCGAAGCGCTCGGCACGTTCCGATCGGCCTCGACCCTGCGACGGCCCCCGCGCGGCCTCTCCGACCACGTCGTGCTCCTCGGGCTCGGCAAGATCGGCAGCCGGGTGCTGGTGCGGCTGCGTGAACTCGACATCCCCGTGGTGTGCGTGGAGGAGGACCCGGAAGCACGCGGCATCCCCCTCGCCCGAAGCCTGCGCGTACCGACCATACTTGGCGATGTGACGCAGGAAGGCGTCCTGGAGTCCGCCAAGATCGGCCGTGCCCACGCACTGCTCGCCCTCACCAGCAATGACACCACCAACCTCGAAGCGGCTCTGTATGCCCGCTCGGTGGCGCCCGGTCTGCGTGTGGCGCTCCGGGTGTACGACGACGACTTCGCCAGGGCCGTCTACCGCACGCTGCGGGCGGCACACCCCGAGGCGCTCACCCGCAGCCGCAGTGTGTCCAACCTGGCCGCGCCCGCGTTCGCCATCGCCATGATGGGACGTCAGATCCTCGGCGCGATACCGGTGGAGCGCCAGGTGCTGCTGGTCGCGGCCATCGAGGTGGCAGGTCATCCGCGACTCGAAGGGCACACCGTCGGCGAGGTGTTCAGGCCGGGTTCCTGGCGGGTCATCGCCCTCGACACCGCACATCCGGACGACCGGGTGCCCGACCTCGCGGACGCCCGTCTCGCCGGCGATCATGGCCGGCCGACCGAGCTGGTCTGGGACCTGCACCCCGGCTACGTCCTGCGGGCGCGGGACCGGGTGGTCGTCGCGGCCACCCGCCGGGGTCTCGCGGAACTGCTCGGCAGGCAGGCCACCTCGCCGACCGCCCCCGCCGCGCCGCGACTTCAGCGGTGACGGGATGTCACCGACCGGTCTCCTCCGTGATCGGTTCCGTAAGGTTCCGTCTCCCCGTTGTCCACTGAACTCCCATACTCTCCTCCTCGGTTGACATGCCCCACACATGCCCTCTCGGAGGAATAACGGATATGGCCAAGCTCCTTCGCACCTCGGTCGCGGCCGGCGCCGCCGCAGTACTCGCCCTTGTCTCCACCTCGGCCCAGGCGGCCGACACGAACCAGCTGCCCTACTCCTCCACCACCGGAGTGGGTGTCCACAACTCGTACGACAAGGCGGCGTTCCCCTACTTCGCGGACGCGCTGGACTCCGGCGCGGGCATGCTCGAACTCGACGTCTGGACCAACGTGTTCGGCGCCTCCTGGCGGGTCTCCCACGAGAACCCGCTCGGCAACAACAACAACTGCGCCAACGCCACCACCGTGGAGCAGCTGCGCACCAACGCGCAGAACCGCGACCTGGCAGGCTGTCTGACCGACATCAGAACCTGGCACGACGCCAACCCGGGCCACCGTCCCATCGTCCTCAAGGTGGAGATGAAGGACGGATTCCTCAGCACCTCCGGCCGCGGTCCCGCACAGTTCGACGCGCTGGTGAGCAGCAAGCTCGGTGACGCGGTCTTCCGCCCCGCCGACCTGGTGGGCAATCACGCGGACCTCGACGAGGCCGTCCAGGCCGACGGATTCCCCACCCGCGCGCAGCTGGCCGGCAAGTTCATCGTCGAGCTGATCCCGGGCACGGTCGAGGAGGCGAACCCGCTCGACACCCTGTGGACCGACCGTGAGTACGCCACCTACCTGCGCGACCTCAAGGCCGCAGGCCGGCTGGGCGAGGCCGCGTCCTTCCCCGCCGTCCACAACGTGGCGGCCGGAGACCCGCGCACCCGGTACGCGGACGCCTCGATCAGGCCCTGGTTCGTCTTCTTCGACGGCGACGCCTCCGCCTGGGTCGCCGACGGCATCGACACCGCCTGGTACGACCAGCGGCACTACTTCGTGCTGATGACGGACGCGCACAACGTGGCTCCCGCCATCGACGGCACCAGCCCCACCGAGCAGGAGGCCCGCGACCGGCTGACGCTGCTCGCGCAGAAGCACGCGAGCCTGATCTCGGCCGACTGGCGCACCCTGCCGACGGTGCTCTCGTCGGTCGTCCCGCGCGGCGACGCCCAGTAATTCCGAGACAGTCCCGGCTCACCCGTTCCGGCGCGGGCGTACGAACTCCCGCGCCGGAACGCCTCAGTCCTCCGCCGCCCGCGGGATCCTCCCGTGGGCCGCGAGCACCGTCTCCACCGTGTCCGCCTCCTCCGCCCGTTTGTCCTCGCGGTAGCGCAGCACCCGGGCGAAGCGCAGCGTCACCCCCGCCGGGTAGCGCGACGACCGCTGGAGACCGTCGTAGGCGATCTCCACGACCAGCTCCGGACGTACCGCCACGGTGAAACCGTCGTCGTGGAGAGCCAGTTCCCGCAGGCGCCCGGTCTGCCACTCCAGCAGCGCGTCCGTCAGCCCCTTGAACGTCTTGCCGAGCATCACGAACGAGCCGTCCTCGCGCCGCGCGCCCAGATGCAGGTTGGACAGTCTGCCGGTGCGCCTGCCATGGCCCCACTCGGCGGCAAGCACCACCAGATCCAGCGTGTGCACCGGCTTGACCTTCAGCCATCCCCCGCCGCGCCGGCCCGCGCTGTACGGGGTGTCGAGCGCCTTGACCACCACACCCTCGTGCCCGCGGCCCAGGGCCTCCCGCAAGAACTCCTCGGCGGCAGCCACCTGGTCCGTCCCCTCCCCGGCCGCCTCGGCGGACGCCACGACGATCCGCCGTACCCGCATCGGCTCGGGCACCAGCGCGGCCAGCGTCGCGTGCCGCTCGGCCAGCGGCATGTCGAGCAGATCCTCGCCGTCGGCCGCGAGGATGTCGAAGAAGACGGGCGACAGGGGCACGGCCGTCGCCGCCGACCGGACATCGGTCCGCGAGCCGACCCGGCCCGCGACCTCCTGGAACGGCTTCGGCCTGCCGTCCTCGCCCAGCGCGATGACCTCACCGTCCAGGATGAACCGGTCACCGTCGAGAGCCAGCGCCAGCTCCACCACCTCGGGCAGCCGCGCGGTGATCTCGTCGCGGGTGCGGGTGAAGATCCGTACCGCGGCGCCCTCGCGGTGCACCTGCACCCGGATGCCGTCCAGCTTCTCCTCCACCACACACTCCCCGAGCCGGCCGATCGCCTCCGGAACGCTGGTGGCGCTCTGGGCGAGCATCGGCAGGACGGGACCGCCCACGGTCAGCAGGAACTCGTTCAGTACGGCAGGACCGCCGGACAGCAGCCGCTCGGCCACCCGCTGGAGGGAACCGGCCACCATCACCGCACGCCGGACGGCCTGCACCGGTGCGCCCGAAGCCGCCGCGAGCGCTTCCACCGCCAGGGCCTCCAGCGCGCCCTGGCGCACCTCGCCGGAGACCAGACCGACCAGGAACCGCTGCTCCTCCTCGGTGGCGGCGCCCAGCAGCTCCTGGACCAGCCGCCTGCGCTCGGCCTGCGCGCCCGGCCCCGCGACGGCCGCGAGCGCGGTGAAGGCGCTGTCGACATCGTGCACGGTCAGCATGGCCCGCCCGGCCGGCGGCGGCGGGTCCTTGAGCGCGTTCCAGCCCACCCCGATACGGCCCTGGGGCAGGTGCCCGGCCAGATACGGGATCACGAGGGGCACGTCCTGAGGACCCGAGGAGCGGAAGAGTCCGGCCAGCAGGGAGATTTTCCGGGACCTGGCCGAGGTCTCCGCGACCTCCCGGGACACATGGGCGAGCGGTGCCAGCAGCATGCAGCCATCGTGCAACGTCCGGCGCCGCTTCGCCCGCCCGGAGCCCGGCCCGGTGGGTCCGGCACGGCCCTTTCCCTCGTACCGGGACCGCGCGGGAATACGCTTCGGGACCGATGGGTCAAACTGGGTGTAAGCGGAACGAGAAGAGGACGTATGAACGACTTCGTAGTGGAGCGCGCCCGCCAGATCTTCCAGGCACGCCGTCCGGCTGCCCCCGAGCCCCGGCCCGCGCCGCGGGCCCGCGCCGTCCCCCGGGCCAAGGCGCCCGCGGCCGAGCGCATGGAGATGACGGAGACCGGCGAGTTCATAGGTGCCCTGAACACCATGTACGCGCGCCTGCGCCGCTTCGACGAATGGCTGCGCAACGAACATCAGCTCAACCTCACCGAGCTGCACGTCCTCTCCGCCATCCCCACCACGCCCCAGCCGGCCGGCCGCGGCGCGGCTTCCCGGCTCGCCGAAGAGGTGGAGCTCTCGCCCAGCGGCCTGACCCGGCTGGTCGACCGGCTCGCCGAACGCGGACTGCTGACCCGGGCGAGGGACCCGTGGGACAAGCGCGTCACCCAGCTGGTGCTCACCGACCAGGGCAAGGCCATGCGTGACCTCGTCCTTCCCCAGGCGGCCGGTGAGATCAGGGGCACCTGCGGCGGACACCGGGCGCTGCTCGGCAGGCTCCAGCGCATCGCGGACGGCTCCGACCTGTGGTCGGGGGACGCCGGCTCCCCCGCGGAACCGGCGTCATAGCGGGTCCGGCGCCTCGGCGGCCGGGCGGCGTAACGGGCCCGGCGGTCCAACGGCGCGGCGGTCCGGTGGCGCGGCGGGTCCACGAAGCGGGGCGGCGACCCGGCCCAAAAGCCATCGAAACTTGCCCGCGCAACAAACGCGAAGAAACCCTGTCCCTCCGGCCTTGAACCGGATGCGCGGCACGCACGCCACGCTCCCTCACTCAAGAGCCCGGAGTAATTCGATGACCAGCCCCAAGAACCTGCTCGACCCGAACGAAGCTGTGATCGTCTTCATCGACCACCAGCCGATGACGCTCTTCGGTGTGCACTCGCACGACCCGCAGACCGTCGTCAACAACACGGTCGCGCTGGCCGAGATCGCCAAGCTCTACGACGTGCCGGTCATCTACACGACCGT
>NZ_JBIVLO010000020.1:0-25112 GCF_044751305.1 Streptomyces sp. NPDC088725 | reverse complement strand
TCCCTGCTCGCCGGTGAGGGTGAAGAGGGCAACGGCGGTCTGCCGTTCTCGTGGGAGGGCGTCTCGCTGTACGCGACCGGCGCCTCCGCCCTGCGCGTACGCCTCACTTCCTCCGGCAAGGACGCGCTCGCGGTCGCGGTCGCCGATACGACCGGCGCGCCGGTCGCCTCGGTCGACTCACTGCTGGTACGCGCCGTGTCGAGTGAGCAGTTGAGTGATTCCGCCGGGCTGTCGCGTGACGCGCTGTTCGGTCTGGACTGGGTGCCGGTGGCGCTCGCGTCCGAAGAGGGCGCGGGTGCGGTCGCGCTGGTCGGTCCGGACACGCTCGGCCTGGCCGGCGGCCTGGAGGACACCGCCGTCGAGGTCGGGACGTACGCGGATCTGGCCGCGCTGGCGGCGGGGGAGACCCCCGTTCCCGGCTCGGTGCTGGTCGGTGTCGCCGGTTCCGCCACGGACGGTCCTGAGGTCGCGGAGTCGGCTCACACGCTGGCTGCCGGTGCCCTGGAGCTGGTGCGGCAGTGGCTGGCCGAGGAGCGGTTCACCGGTTCACGGCTGGTGTTCGTGACCCGGGGCGCGGTTGCCGCGGGTGACGAGAACATCGATGATGTGGCCGCTGCGGCGGTGTGGGGCCTGGTGCGTTCCGCGCAGACGGAGAACCCCGGCAGCTTCGGCCTGGTGGACCTCGGCTCCGACGACTCGGTGACCGTGTTGCCGCGCGTTCTCGGTGTGGACGAGCCGCAGTTGGTGATCCGGGACGGTGGAATCCGTGCCGGGCGCCTGGCTCGCACAGCTGTCGCCGAGGTCGAGGCGGGTCCCGTCTGGGATGCCGGGGGCACGGTGCTGATCACCGGTGGTACGGGTGGTCTGGGTGGTGTGCTGGCGCGGCATCTGGTGGGTGAGCGTGGTGTGCGGCGGTTGGTTTTGACCAGCCGTCGTGGTGCGGGTGCTCCGGGTGCGGACGAGTTGGTCGCGGAGTTGTCCGGGCTGGGCGCCGAGGTGTCGGTGGTGGCCTGTGATGTGTCGGACCGTGCGGCTGTGGCGGGGGTGTTGGCCGGTGTGGAGAAGTCCGGTCATCCGCTGACGGCCGTGGTGCACACGGCGGGTGTGCTGGATGACGGCATTGTCGGTTCGCTGACGACGGAGCGGCTGGACGCGGTGTTGCGTCCGAAGGTGGACGCCGCCTGGCATCTGCACGAGCTGACGCGTGAGCTGGATCTGGCCGCATTCGTGGTGTTCTCCTCCGTGGCCGGTGTGTTCGGCAGCGCGGGACAGGCCAACTACGCGGCGGCGAACGTGTTCCTGGACACCCTGATGGCACGCCGGCAGGCCGAGGGCCTGCACGGTCTGTCACTGGCATGGGGCCCGTGGGAACAGACCGGTGGAATGACCGGCGAGGTGACCGAGGCGGACATGCAGCGGATGGCCCGGTCGGGCATGCCGCCGCTCTCCGTCGAGCAGGGTGTGACGCTCTTCGACGCGGCGCTGGCTACCGGAGACGCTCTGGTGGCGCCGGTACGGCTGAACCTGTCCGCGCTGCGGGCGCAGGGCGAGGTTCCCGCGCTGCTGCGGGGACTGATCCGGACGCCGTCGCGACGGGCCGCGATCAGCGGGTCCGGCGTGGACGCCGACCTGGCGCAGCGGCTCGTCCGACTGAGCCCGGCCGACCGGCACGAAGCGCTGCTCGACCTCGTACGGGGTCAGGCGGCTCTGGTACTGGGACACGCGAGCGGCGCCGACATCGACTCGGGTCGGGCGTTCAGGGACCTGGGCTTCGACTCGCTGACCGCGGTGGAGCTCCGTAACCGGCTGAATTCCACGACCGGGCTGCGGCTCTCGGCCACGATGGTCTTCGACTACCCGACCCTGACGGCGCTGGCGGACCATCTGCTGGACGAACTGTTCGGCGCCGAGGCCGAGAGCGCGGTCGCGCTCGCCTCGATGCCGTCGCTGGTCGACGACCCGATCGTGGTGGTCGGGATGGCCTGCCGCTACCCCGGTGGTGTGGAGTCGCCGGAGGATCTGTGGCGGCTGATCGCCGAGGGCGGCGACGTTGTCTCGGAGTTCCCGACCAACCGCGGCTGGGACGTCGAAGGACTGTTCAACCCGGACCCGGATCACCAGGGCACGTCCTACACCCGCTCGGGTGGATTCCTGCACGACGCGGGTGAGTTCGACCCGGCGTTCTTCGGGATGAGCCCGCGTGAGGCGATGTCCACGGACTCGCAGCACCGACTGCTCCTGGAGACCTCCTGGGAGGCGATCGAGCGGGCCGGTATCGACCCGGTCTCGCTGCGCGAGAGCCAGACCGGTGTGTTCGCCGGTGTGATGTACAACGACTACGGCACCACCCTGAACGGCAAGGAGTTCGAGGGACTCCAGGGCCAGGGCAGCGCGGGAAGTGTGGCCTCCGGCCGCGTCTCCTACACCTTCGGGTTCGAGGGACCCGCGGTCACCGTGGACACCGCGTGCTCGTCGTCGCTGGTCGCGATGCACTGGGCCATGCAGGCCCTCCGCTCCGGCGAGTGCTCACTGGCGCTGGCCGGTGGTGTGACGGTGATGTCGACCCCCGGCACGTTCGTGGAGTTCTCGCGCCAGCGGGGTCTGGCTCCTGATGGCCGCTGCAAGGCGTTCTCGGAGTCGGCCGACGGTGTGGGCTGGTCCGAGGGCGCCGGCATGCTGGTGCTGGAGCGTCAGTCGGACGCGCTGCGCAACGGCCACGAGATCCTGGCAGTTGTACGCGGCTCGGCCATCAACCAGGACGGTGCTTCCAACGGTCTGACTGCTCCGAATGGTCCTTCGCAGCAGCGGGTGATCCGGCAGGCGCTGGCCAGTGGCGGTCTGTCCGC
The DNA here is from genome assembly GCF_044751305.1 of Streptomyces sp. NPDC088725. Taxonomy (NCBI): domain Bacteria; kingdom Bacillati; phylum Actinomycetota; class Actinomycetes; order Kitasatosporales; family Streptomycetaceae; genus Streptomyces; species Streptomyces sp. NPDC088725. The sequence continues at coordinate 22,266 of NZ_JBIVLO010000020.1, read as the reverse complement.
GGATGACGTGGACGTCGTGGAGGCGCACGGCACCGGCACGACGCTGGGTGACCCGATCGAGGCGCAGGCGCTGCTCGCGACGTACGGGCGGGATCGTGACCCGGAGCGTCCGTTGCTGTTGGGTTCGGTGAAGTCGAACATTGGTCACACGCAGGCGGCTGCCGGTGTGGCGGGTGTGATCAAGATGATCATGGCGATGCGGCATGGCACGTTGCCGCAGACGCTGCACGTCGACGCTCCCTCGTCGCATGTGGACTGGGAGGCTGGTGCGGTTGAGCTGCTGACTGAGCAGACGGCGTGGCCGGAGACGGATCGTGTGCGGCGTGCGGGTGTGTCGTCGTTCGGTATCAGTGGGACGAACGCGCATGTGATCCTGGAGCAGCCGGCGAAGGTGATCAAGGGCACGGTGGTCGGCCGGACCGAGGTTCCCTCGGTGGTGCCGGGTGTGGTGCCGTGGGTGCTGTCCGGTAAGTCGCCGGAGGCGCTGCGGGGCCAGGCGGCCCGGTTGCTGTCCGCGATTGAGGCGCGGCCCGAACTGCGCCCGGTGGACGTCGGGTTGTCCCTGACGGGTCGTTCGCTGTTCGATCACCGTGCGGTGGTCCTGGCGGGTGACTCGGGTGACGCGATTCGCGCGCTGTCGGCGTTGGCGGCGGGTGAGCCCGATCCCTCGGCGGTGTCGGGTTCGGTTGTCGGTGGCAGGACGGCGTTCCTGTTCTCCGGTCAGGGTGCGCAGCGGCTGGGGATGGGCCGGGAGCTGTATGAGCGCTTCCCCGTGTTCGCCGGTGCGCTGGATGCTGTTCTGGCTGAGCTGGATGGCCGGTTGGAGCGTTCGCTGCGGGAGGTGGTCTGGGGTGATGACGCCGAGCTGCTGAATGACACCGGCTTCACTCAGCCCGCGTTGTTCGCGGTCGAGGTGGCGTTGTTCCGTCTCGTGGAGTCGTGGGGTGTTCGGCCGGACTTTGTGGCGGGGCATTCGATCGGTGAGATCGCGGCGGCTCATGTGGCCGGGGTGTTCTCGCTGGAGGACGCCTGCCGACTGGTCGTCGCACGCGCCACGCTGATGCGGGCGCTGCCTTCGGGTGGTGCGATGGTCGCGGTGCAGGCGACCGAGGACGAGGTCCTTCCGTTGCTGTCGGACGGCGTGGCTGTGGCTGCGGTGAACGGGCCGTCTTCGGTGGTGATTTCGGGTGTCGAGGATGCGGTTCTGGCGGTTGCGGAGCGGTTGAAGGAGCTGGGTCGTAAGACGAGCCGGCTGCGGGTGTCGCACGCGTTCCACTCGCCGTTGATGGAGCCGATGCTCGCGGAGTTCCGTGCGGTCGCGGAGGGCCTGTCCTTCGCGGAGCCGAACGTTCCCGTCGTGTCGAACCTGACCGGTGCGCTGGCCGCGGCGGGTGAGCTGTGCTCCGCGGAGTACTGGGTCAAGCACGTGCGGGAAGCGGTTCGCTTCGCTGATGGTGTGCGGACTCTCGCGGACAAGGGTGTGAACGTGTTCCTGGAGCTGGGCCCGGACGGAGTCCTCTCCGCCATGGCCCAGGAATCGGTGCCGGACGGGGCCCTGACGGTCCCGGTCTGCCGCAAGGACCGGGCCGAGGAACTGACCGCCCTCACCGCACTGGCCCAACTGCACGCGCATGGTGCCACGGTGGACTGGAACGCGATCTTCACCGGTGCGGGCGCACGACGGGTCGAGTTGCCCACGTACGCCTTCCAGCGCCAGTGGTTCTGGCCGACCGGTTCGTCCGGCGCGGTGAACGCGGCGGCGGTCGGTCTCGTCTCCGCCGAGCATCCTCTGCTCAACGGCTCTGTCGAACTGGCCGAGGGTGAGGGTGTGTTGTTCACGGGCCGGCTGTCGGTCGGGTCGCATCCGTGGCTGGCTGATCACGCGGTGATGGGCCGGATTCTGTTGCCGGGTACGGCGCTGCTTGAGCTGGCGTTCCGTGCGGGTGACGAGGTCGGCTGTGACCGGATCGAGGAGCTGACCCTCGCGGCGCCGCTGACGCTGGCGGAGAAGGGCGCGACGCAGGTCCAGGTACGGGTCGGAGTCGCGGATGACGCCGGGCGGCGCCCGGTCGTCGTGCACTCGCGTCCCGAGGGCGCGACCGAGACACCGTGGGTCCAGCACGCGATGGGTGTGCTGGCGGTCGGTGCCGGTGCGGTTGATACCGGGTTCGATGCGACGGTGTGGCCGCCGGCTGGTGCGGTGGCGCTGGAGGTCGAGGGTTGCTACGAGCGGTTCGTGGAGCTGGGCTTCGCGTACGGTCCGGTGTTCCAGGGCCTGCGGGCTGCCTGGCGTGCGGGTGACGAGGTCTTCGCGGAGGTGAGTCTTCCGGAGGGTGCGGAGGGTGATGCGGCCGGTTTCGGTCTGCATCCCGCGCTGCTGGACTCCGCGCTGCACGCTTCCCTGCTCGCCGGTGAGGGTGAAGAGGGCAACGGCGGTCTGCCGTTCTCGTGGGAGGGCGTCTCGCTGTACGCGACCGGCGCCTCCGCCCTGCGCGTACGCCTCACTTCCTCCGGCAAGGACGCGCTCGCGGTCGCGGTCGCCGATACGACCGGCGCGCCGGTCGCCTCGGTCGACTCACTGCTGGTACGCACCGTGTCGAGCGGGCAGTTGGCCGACACCTCGGGAGTCACCGACAGGGACACGCTGTTCCGGATGGACTGGGTCGAGGCACAGGCCGAAACGGATGCGCCGCGGTCGGTCGCCGTACTCGGCGCGGACACACTGGGGCTCGTCGACGCACTGACCGGGTCCGGCACGGACACCGTCACCACCTGCGCCGACCTCAGCGAGCTGGTGGCAGAGGAGTCCCCGGTACCCGCTGTGGTGCTGGTGGGCATGAGCGGTGTGCTGAAGGGTGAGGTGGCGCGATCCGCGCACACCCTGACCGCGGAGGCACTCACACTGGTGCAGGCGTGGTCGGCCGAGGAGCGCTTCGCCGGTTCACGGCTGGTGTTCGTCACCCGGGACGCGGTGGCTGCCGATGACGGCGCTGCCACCGATGTCGCCGCTGCGGCGGTGTGGGGTCTGGTGCGTTCCGCGCAGACGGAGAACCCCGGCAGCTTCGGCCTGGTGGACCTCGGCTCCGACGAGTCGTCGGTCGCCTCGCTGCTGTCGGCCGCCAACACCGACGAGCCGCAACTGGTCGTCAGGGAAGGCGAGATCCGCGCGGGACGGCTGGTCCGGCTGTCCGCGAACGAGAGCGAGAACGAGAAGGCCGCCGTCTGGGACGCGGAGGGCACGGTACTGATCACCGGTGGTACGGGTGGTCTGGGTGCCGTGTTCGCCAAGCACCTGGTGGCCGAGCGCGGCGTGCGGCATCTGCTGCTCGCCAGCCGGCGCGGCACGGACGCGCCGGGCGCGGCCGAACTGGCCGCCGAACTGACCGCGGGTGGCGCCGAGGTGACTGTCGCCGCGTGCGACATCACCGACAGCGCCGCGACCTCCGACCTGCTGGCCGCCGTACCGGCGGAGCACCCGCTGACCGCGGTGGTGCACACGGCGGGTGTGCTGGACGACGGCACCATCGGCGCGCTGACCCCGGAGCGGCTGGACGCGGTACTGCGTCCGAAGGTGGACGCCGCCTGGCATCTGCACGAGCTGACACGCGATCTCGGTCTCGCCGAGTTCGTGGTGTTCTCCTCCGTGGCCGGCCTGTTCGGTGGCGCGGGACAGGCCAACTACGCGGCGGCGAACGCGTTCCTCGACGCACTGGTCGAGCGTCGCCGGGCCGAGGGTCTGCCCGGTGTCTCACTGGCCTGGGGCCCGTGGGACCAGGCGGGCGGCATGACGGGAACCGTGGCCGAGGCGGACATGCAGCGGATGGCCCGGTCGGGTATGCCGCCGCTCTCCGTCGAGCAGGGTGTGACGCTCTTCGACACGGCCCTCGCGGCCGGTGAGGCGGTTGTGGCACCGGTCCGGCTGGATCTGCCGGTGCTCCGCACGCAGGGCGATGTTCCGCCGCTGTTGCGGGCGTTGATCCGGACCCGCCCGCGCAGGACGGTGGCGGCCGGTTCCGCCACCGCCGGCGGGCTCGCTCAGCGGCTGGCCGCGCTGACCACCGCCGAGCGGCAGGAGGCGCTGCTGGACCTCGTACGGGTGCAGGTCGCCCTGGTGCTCGGCCACGCTGGCGCGGACGCTGTGGACGCGACGTCCCAGTTCCGCGATCTGGGCTTCGACTCGCTGACCGCGGTGGAGCTCCGTAACCGGCTGAGCACGGTGACAGGGCTGCGGCTGACGGCCACGCTGATCTTCGACTACCCGACCGCGGCGTCCCTGGCAGGCCATCTGCTGGACGAGCTGTTCGGTACCGAGGCCGAAGTGGCCCTCCCCGTATCGGCGTTGCCGCCGATCGCCGACGATCCCATCGTGGTCGTCGGGATGAGCTGCCGCTTCCCCGGCGGGGTCTCCTCGCCGGAGGAGCTGTGGCAGCTGATCAGTGAGGAAAGGGACGCGATCACCGGGTTCCCGACCAACCGCGGCTGGGACGTGGACGCGCTGTTCAACCCCGACCCGGGGCACAGCGGGACGTCGTACACCCGCTCCGGCGGCTTCCTCCAGGAGGCGGGCGAGTTCGACCCGGCGTTCTTCGGGATGAGCCCGCGTGAGGCGATGGCGACCGACTCGCAGCAGCGACTGCTGCTCGAAGCCTCCTGGGAGGCGATCGAGCGGGCCGGCATCGACCCGGTCTCGCTGCGTGAGAGCCAGACCGGTGTGTTCGCCGGTGTGATGTACAGCGACTACGGCTCCACACTGAACGGCAAGGAGTTCGAGGGCCATCAGGGCCAGGGCAGCGCGGGGAGCGTGGCCTCCGGCCGCGTCTCCTACACCTTCGGGTTCGAGGGACCCGCGGTGACCGTGGACACGGCGTGCTCGTCGTCCCTGGTCGCGATGCATCTGGCGGCCCAGGCGCTGCGCGGCGGCGAATGCTCGCTGGCGCTCGCGGGCGGTGTGACCGTCATGTCGACCCCCGGCACGTTCGTGGAGTTCTCCCGGCAGCGGGGTCTGGCTCCCGACGGGCGCTGCAAGGCGTTCTCGGAGTCGGCCGACGGTGTCGGCTGGTCCGAGGGTGTCGGCATCCTCGTCCTCGAACGTCAGTCGGACGCACTGCGCAACGGACACGAGATCCTGACCGTGCTGCGTGGCTCGGCCATCAACCAGGACGGTGCCTCCAACGGTCTCACCGCCCCGAACGGCCCCTCGCAGCAGCGGGTGATCCGCCAGGCGCTGGCCAGTGGCGGACTGTCCGCGGAGGACGTGGACGTCGTGGAGGCGCACGGCACCGGCACGACGCTGGGTGACCCGATCGAGGCGCAGGCACTGCTCGCGACGTACGGGAGGGACCGTGACCCGGAGCGTCCGCTGCTGCTCGGTTCGGTGAAGTCGAACATCGGTCACACGCAGGCGGCTGCCGGTGTGGCGGGTGTGATCAAGATGATCATGGCGATGCGATACGGCACGCTGCCGCGGACACTGCACGTGGACGCCCCGTCCTCGCACGTGGACTGGACCGTGGGCGCGGTGGAACTGCTGACCGAGAGCGGCACCGAGTGGCCCAAGTCGGATCGTGTACGGCGTGCGGGTGTGTCGTCGTTCGGTATCAGCGGGACGAACGCGCACCTCATCCTGGAGCAGCCGGAAGCCGTGGCGCAGAGCGCGCCGGAGGCCTCCCCGCAGCAGCAGTCCGCTGCCGTGGTGCCCTGGGTGATCTCGGGCAAGACCCCGCAGGCGCTGCGGGATCAGGCCGCTCGACTGCTCGACTCCGTCGAGGCGCGGCCCGGACTGCGGCCGGTGGACGTCGGGTTCTCGCTGGCGAAGGACCGGGCCAGGTTCGAGCACCGCGCGGTCGTGCTGGCCGGGGACCCGGCCTCGACGGTACGGGCGCTGACGGCGCTCGCGGCCGACGAGCCGGACCCCCTGGCGGTATCGGGTGCCGTCCTCGGCGGGAAGACGGCGGTGCTGTTCTCCGGCCAGGGCAGCCAGCGGCTCGGCATGGGCAAGGAACTGGCTGAGCGCTTCCCGGTGTTCGCCGAGGCGCTGGACGCCGTACTGCACCACCTGGAAGCCGGATTGGGCCGGTCCCTGCGGGATGTGATCTGGGGCGACGACCCGGACACGCTCAATGAGACCGGCTTCACCCAGCCCGCGCTGTTCGCCGTCGAGGTGGCGCTGTTCCGCCTCGTGGAGTCATGGGGCATCACACCGGACCTGGTCGCCGGTCACTCCATCGGTGAGATCGCCGCGGCCCACGTGGCCGGAGTGCTCTCGCTGGAGGACGCCTGCCGCCTGGTGGTGGCACGCGCCACACTGATGCAGGCGCTGCCTTCCGGCGGCGCGATGGTGGCGATCGGGGCGACCGAGGAGGAAGTCACCCCGCTGCTGTCCGGAGCGGTGTCGATCGCCGCGATCAACGGGCCTTCCTCGGTGGTCATTTCGGGTGAGGAAGAGGCCGTACTCGAGGTGGCGGCGCGACTGAAGGAACTGGGCCGCAAGACGAGCCGGCTCCGGGTCTCGCACGCGTTCCATTCACCGCTGATGGACCCGATGCTGGCGGACTTCCGTGCGGTGGCCGGGGAACTGACCTTCCGGGAACCCCGGATTCCCGTGGTGTCGAACCTGACGGGCGAGACGGCCACGGCACAGGAGCTGTGCACCGCCGACTACTGGGTACGGCACGTCCGCGAGGCGGTGCGCTTCGCCGACGGTGTACGGACACTCGCGGCACAGGGCGTCAGCGTGTTCCTGGAGCTGGGTCCGGACGGTGTGCTGTCCGCCATGGCCCAGGAGTCGGCGCCCGAAGCGGCGCTGATCGTCCCGGTCTGCCGCAAGAACAGGACCGAGGAGCTGAGCGCCCTCACCGCACTGGCCCAACTGCACGCGCACGGCGTGGCGGTGGACTGGAGCGGGTACTTCGCCGGAGCGGGCGCACAGCGGGTCGCGTTGCCCACGTACGCCTTCCAGCACCAGTGGTTCTGGCCGGCGGCGGCAACGGCGGGCGCCGGTGACGTGCGCGCGGCCGGACTGGGCGAGGCCGAGCATCCTCTGCTCGGAGCTGCAGTCGAACTCGCCGCAGGGCAGGGCGTGTTGTTCACCGGCCGGCTGTCTGTGCAGTCGCATCCGTGGCTCGCGGATCACGCGGTGATGGACCGGATCCTGCTGCCGGGTACGGCCCTGCTCGAACTGGCCGTCCGGGCCGGTGACGAGGTCGGCTGCGACCGGGTGGAGGAACTGACCCTGGCCGCGCCGCTGATCCTGCCGGAGCGCGGCGCCGTACAGATGCAGGTCGCGGTGGGTACCCCCGACGAGTCGGGCCGCCGCACCGTGGGCGTCTACTCCCGTCCCGAGGGCGCGGCGCTCGCACCGTGGTCGCAGCACGCCGTGGGCATGCTGACCAGCGGCGGCACGACGGAAGACACCGGCTTCGACGCCACGGTGTGGCCGCCGGAGGACGCGCAGAGCCTGGACGTGACCGGCTGCTACGAGCGGTTCGCCGAGATCGGGTTCGCGTACGGTCCGGTGTTCCAGGGGCTGCGGGCGGCCTGGCGGCGCGACGGCGAGATCTTCGCGGAGGTGAGCCTGCCGGAGGGTACGGAAGGCGAAGCGGCCGCGTTCGCTCTGCACCCCGCGCTGCTGGACTCCGCGCTGCACGCCTCCATCCTCGCCGCTGACGGCGAAGAGGGCGGCGGCGGACTGCCGTTCTCGTGGGAAGGCGTGTCGCTGCACGCGACCGGCGCCTCCGCCCTGCGGGTGCGGATCGCCCCGGCGGGTGACGACGCGATATCGGTCGTCGCCGCCGACTCCTCGGGCGCACCGGTCGCCTCGGTCGACACACTGCTCGTACGGGCCGTGTCGAGCGAGCAGCTGAACAGCTCCGCCGGGGCCGGCGGAGACGGGCTGTTCACCCTGGACTGGACGCCGGTGGCGTCCGGTTCGACGGGCACCCCGGACGCGGTCGCGCTGGTGGGATCCGATCTCCTCGGGCTCGCCGACGACCTGGCCGGCTCCGGCACGGCCCTCGACGCACGGGCCGATCTGGCCGCGCTGGCGGCGGCGGACACGCCGGTCCCCGGTGTCGTCCTGATACCGGTGGGCGGCGGTTCGTCGGGCAACGGTCCCGACGCCTCGCACGACACCGTTCCCGAGGCCGTGCGCACGGTGCTGAACCGGACGCTGGAACAGCTCCAGGGGTGGCTGGCCGAGGACCGGTTCGCCGGGTCGCGGCTGGTGTTCGTCACCCGGGGAGCGGTGGCCGTGGACGGCGGCGGTGTCCGGGACCTGGCGGCGGCCTCCGCCTGGGGTCTGGTGCGCTCCGCGCAGTCGGAGCACCCGGGCTGCTTCGGCCTGGTAGACCTCGACCCCGCGGACGACGCCACCCGGCCCGCGCTCCTGGAGGCGCTCGGTTCCGGCGAACCGCAGTTGGTGTTCCGCGGGAACGAGGCCAGGGCCGCGAGGCTCGACCGTATGTCCCTTCCCGAGACGGCACCCGCTGCCGACTGGGAGCGCGGCGGCACTGTGGTGATCACCGGTGGAACCGGCGGTCTCGGCGGTGTGCTCGCCAGGCATCTGGTCACGGAACACGGCGTGCGGAGGCTGCTGTTGCTCAGCCGCAGGGGCCTCGGCGCCGAGGGCGCGGGCGACCTCGTGGCCGAGCTGGAACAGCTCGGTGCCGACGTCACGGCCACGGCCTGTGACGTCTCCGACCGGGCCGCACTGGCCGAGGTGCTGGCAGCGGTGCCCGCGGACCGGCCGGTCTCGGCGGTACTGCACGCCGCGGGTGTGCTGGACGACGGTGTGATCGGTTCGCTGAGTCCTGAGCGACTGGACACCGTGCTGCGGCCCAAGGCCGACGCGGCCTGGCATCTGCACGACCTCACACGGGACCTGGACCTGAGCGCCTTCGTGGTGTTCTCTTCCGTGGCCGGTGTGTTCGGTGGCGCGGGCCAGGGCAACTACGCCGGCGCGAACACCTTCCTGGACGCGTTGGTGGAGCACAGGCGGGCCGACGGTCTGCCGGGTGTCTCGCTGGCGTGGGGTCCGTGGGACAGCGTCGGCGGGATGACAGGAACCGTGAGTGAGGCGGACATGGAACGCCTGGCCCGGTCGGGCATGCCGCCGATCTCCGCCGAACAGGGCGTGAAGCTGTTCGACGCGGCGCTCTCGGGGCAGCACGCGCTCGTCCTGCCCGTACTGCTCGATCTGCCCGCACTGCGGGCCCTGGGCGAAGTCCCGGCGCTGCTGCGCGGCCTCATCCGTACGCCTTCCAGGCGGACGGCGACGGCTGTGCCGCAGTCGGCGGGCACGCTCGCGGACCGGCTGGCGAAGCTGACCGAGGAGGAGGGCCGCGAGGTCCTGCTCAAGCTGGTCCGCGACCAGGCCGCCGTGGTGCTCGGACATGCGGACGGCTCGGAGATCGGAGTCACCCGGCAGTTCCAGGAGCTGGGCTTCGACTCGCTGATGGCGGTGGATTTCAGGAACCGGCTGAGCACGACCACCGGGCTCCGCCTGCCGGCCACCCTGCTGTTCGACTACCCCACCCCGGTGGACGTGGTGGGCCATCTCCGCACGCAGCTCGTGCCGGAGGAGGCCACAGGAGCGGGATCGGTACTCGCCGTGCTCGAGGGACTGGAGAAGGCGATCAGCGATATGACCGTGGACGCGCAGGAGTTCAAGCACGTCGCGGGACGCATCGAGGTACTCAGGACGAAGTGGGCCGCGCTGCGGGGCGACGCGGAGAAGGAGGACAGCGAGTTCGACTTCGAAGGGGCTTCGGACGACGACGTGTTCAAGATGCTCGACGACGAACTCGGCCTGTCCTGATCACCGATCCGTTCGGGCCCCGGCCGGGGTCGCACACTCCGGCCGGGCCCGAACGGATCAGCCCGGACGATTCAGCCCGAAGGGCCTGTGACACCCGCTGTCACAGGCCCTTCGGGGTTGCCGGCGCCGTTCGCGACCGCGCGGCCCCGGAGTCCCGGCCGGTACACCCTGCTGCGAAGCCGGGGCACCCCGGTCGTCGGACAGGACCGCGATCCGCGACCGGTGGACGGCCCGCAGACGGAGGACTAGGGAATTCCCCACTATCCGAGCCGGTCAAATGGTGTGGTTGGTCAACGGACCGGCGGTGCCGGGTAGATGTGATGTGCGGTATAAGCCGTATGTCCGCTCTCGCACCACCGCAAGGAGGATGCAAACACGATGACGACGTCCACCGAGGAGAGCCTTTGGGCTCGGTGCTTCCACCCGGCGCCGAGCAACGAAAGACAGCTCTTCTGTTTCCCCCACGCGGGTGGCTCGGCGTCTTTCTACTTCCCGGTCTCCGCCCAGCTGTCCTCCGTGGCCGAGGTCTTCGCGGTGCAGTACCCAGGCAGGCAGGACCGCCGCAAGGAGACGAGCCCCGACGACATCGGGACCATGGCCGACCAGGTCTACGAGGCGCTCCGCGAGCGGCTGCACGCACGGCCGACGACATTCTTCGGGCACAGCATGGGTGCGACTCTCGCCTTCGAGATCGCACGGCGGTTCGAGGCGGAAGGCGGCAAGCTCTCCCACCTGTTCGCCTCGGGACGGCGTGCGCCGTCCCGGCACCGCGACGAGAACGTGCACAAGCTGAGTGACGACGGGATCGTCGCCGAGCTGAAGCTGCTGTCCGGTACGAATACGGCGCTGCTCGGCGACGAGGAGATCCTGCGGATGGTCCTCCCGGCGATCCGCAGCGACTACCGTGCCATTGAGACGTACCGCTGCGAGCCGGGGACGACCGTGGATGTCCCCATCACCGTGCTCACCGGCGACAGCGACCCGAAGACGACACTCGACGAAGCCGAGGACTGGCGCGGTCACACCACGGGCGCGTTCGACCTCAAGGTGTTCCCGGGCGGACACTTCTTCCTGAGTTCGCAGGCGCCCGCCGTTCTCGCGGTCCTCCGCGAACAACTGTCGGCCAGGCCCTAGGAGCTGTCTGACGCATCCCGCCCGGCACGAGACGCCCGGCACGCACACTCGCTGCGCTGTCGGTGCCGTCCGCGTACGTCCAGTACGCGGACGGCACCGACCGTGCGGCGACGAGCCGTGTCAGGCGTTCCGGGGCCGTTTCCCGGATCTTCGTGGAAGAACCCGGGAGACCCGCCCGGGGCACAACGCTGTAAGCCGCCTTCAGCATGCCTGACCTGGTACTTCATCAGCCGCAGGTCTTACGGTCAGGTAATTTCGCGACGGTCCATTGTCGTACCCCCAACGAGGTGTGTGCCATGCACATGGGGGTATGCGCGACGAGTCATTGCGTCTGTTGTGTCCCTGAGATGCGAGGAAACCGGGATGCCGGCCCAGATCGATTTCCGTCGTTCGTCGAGCACTCTCATCGGCCATGCCGATGAACTGGGAGTGCTGAACCGTCACGCCACGGGAGCGTGTGCCGGGAACGTGGGTCTCGTGACGCTGTCTGGGCCCGCGGGCATCGGCAAGACCACACTCCTGCGGACCTTCCTGGCGGGCGACGCGTGCCGGGACATGTCCGTCCGCTACGGCTCCTGTGCGAAAGCCGTCCCGGGGGCCGCCTACGGAGGTGTGCGGGAGCTGTTCGGCCCGTCGGCTTCCGATGTCCTCACCGGCCCCGACGACCTGGGCGGGGAGCGGCCCGGGGCCCCCACCGTCTACCGGACGCTGCACAGGCTCTACCGGCTCGCTGTCGGCCTGATGGCGGACCGCCCGCTCGTCCTCGTTCTCGACGACGTGCACCGGTGCGACGAACTGTCCCTGCTCTGGGTGGACTTCCTGCTGCGGCGTGCCGACGGTCTGCCGCTGCTCGTGGTGCTCGCACGGCGCGACACCGAACCCGTCGCACCCGCGGCCCTGGCCGACATCGCCGCGCGGCGCGAGGCCGCCGTCCTGCGGCTGACCCCGCTCACGCGGGAGGACGTCGGCGAGATGACCCGGCGTTTCCTCCGCGCCACCGCCGGCCCCGCGCCCGCCCGGCGCACCACGGCCCAGCCCGCCACCGCCGGGCCCGGCTCCGTGGAAAGGCGCTTCACCGAGCACGCCGCTGCCGTCTCCGGCGGGAACCCCCTGACCCTCAGCAGGCTGCTGGGCGAACTGAGAGCCGAAGGCGTACGGCCCGACGAGGACGGCGCACGAAGAATCACCGAGACCGGCGGCCCGGTCGTCGCACACTCCGTACGCGCTCTGCTCGACTGCCGGCCGCCCTGGGTCAAGGACGTGGCGAAAGCGATCGCCGTACTCGGTGAGGAATCTCCCGACCTCGTCGGCGTACTGGCCGGTCTGCCCCCCGCGTTCGTGACACAGGGCGTGCGCGTCCTGCGGCACGCCGAGGTGGTGGCCCCCGACCGGGACGACCTCGTACACGAGATGGTGCGCTCCGCCGTACTCGACTCCATCGGTACGGACGACCTCGTCGGTCTGCGGACCAGGGCTGCCCTGCTGCTCAGCGACGCCGAACGCCCCCCGGAGCGGTCGGCGTGCCAGCTCATGGCGCTGCCCGCGGTGACCGAGGCGTGGATGCCGGCGCTGCTGCGCGACGCGGCAGCCTCGGCGGTGAACCGGGGCGCACCCGAGACCGCGGCGCGCTATCTGCGCCGCGTACTCGACGTCGATCCCGACAGTGTCCCCGTGCGGGTCGAACTCGCGGCGGCGCTGTCGGAGACGGATCCGCACCAGGCGGCCGGGCTGCTGGAGCAGGCGCTGTCGCGGGCGGGTGACATCCGTACCCTGGCGGCGGTCGCCGCCCGGTTCGGCATGGTCTGTCTCGCCGTGCGGCGCTCACCCACGGGCCTGCGGGTCCTCACCGAGGTCCTGGACGCGCTCCGGGCCGAGGCGGGCCCCTGCCCGACGCCCGCCGACCGCGAACTGCTCACTCACGTCGAATCTGTTCTGCTGAGCGTCGGAGCCGCCGAGAAGGCGACGATCCTCACCGTCAAGGACCACGCGGCCCGGCTGACCGCACCGCCGGGCGACACCCCCGCGCAGCGCCAGCTGCTCGCGATGACGACCACGCTCACCGCGATGGACGGACGCTCCGCCGAGCGGACCGCCGAACAGGCCCGCCGGGTCACGGACTTCGCGCGCCCCGGACCGGAGAGCTGGTCGCTGATCACCGCGTCGTTCGCGCTTGGCCTCGCCGACGAGGTCGGTGAGGCGCTGGACGCGCTGGACCGCACGATCACGCACGGCAGGGAGAACGGCGCGGTGCGGACCCACGTGCTCGCGCTGTCCGCCCGCGCCCTGCTGCTGCACAGCACGGGTGCGATCCCCGACGCGCTGGCCGACGCCCGGACCTCGATCGAGATCATCGGCGAGGGGAACCGGGGCGGCGGCGCCGTATTGCCGCGGACCGCCCTCGCGACCGTGCTCATCGACCGCGGTGAACCGGAACGTGCGGAAGAACTGCTCACCGGCATCGACCGGGCGGGGCTGGACCGGTTCGTCATCGAGTACCACTGGTATCTGATGGTCCGGGCCCGCGCCCGGTGGGCGCTCGGTGACCGGGAGGCGGCCCTCCGTCTGTTCCGTGACTGCGGCGCGTCGCTGGAGGAGGCGGGGTTCACCAACCCGGTGTTCCTTCCGTGGTGGATGGAAGCGGCCTGTCTCCTCGCCGTCATGAACCGGCCCGAGGAGGCACACGAGCACGTCGAGTACGGCGCCGGGCTGGCCCGGCGGTGGGGCACCCCCCGGGCACTGGGCTCCGCCGCACTCGCCCGCGGTGTGATCACCCCCGGCGCCGCGGGCATCGAGCTGCTCACCGAAGCGGTGCTGACCCTGGCCGAATCACCCGCCAGGGCGGAGCACGCCAGGGCCGAGTACTTCCTCGGCCGTGCGCTGCTGACGACCGGCGACCAGCGCGCCGCCCGCGAACACCTGCGCAACGCGGCCGACCTCGGCCAGCGCTGCGGGGCGCTCTGGCTCACCGGGGCGGCCCGCGAACTGCTGGTCACCGCGGGCGGCAGGATGCGCAGGATGAGCGCCTCGCCGCTGGACATGCTGACCGGGATGGAACGCAGGGTGGCTGACCTCGCCGCGGCGGGTGGCAGCAACCGTTCGATCGCGGAGTCCCTGTTCGTCACCGTACGCACCGTCGAGACGCATCTGACGAGCGTCTACCGCAAACTCGGCGTCAGCAGACGCACCGAACTCGCCTCCGTCCTGCGTGCTCCCGGCATCCCTGACCGACATCCTCCGAACGGGGTATCCGAATCCGGCCGGCGACGCTCAAGCGACTGATACAAGGTGGTGCGCGTGATGGGTCCGGTTGAAGAACTTCTTGACGCGCGATCGACGCAGGGTCCTGACCTTCGCCGAGATGAGATACCACTGCTGGAGTGCGGAGCCGAGCAGACGGTACTGACCCGTGTGCTGGCCGGACTGAGGGAGGGCCGGGCGGCGTTCGTCACGGTGACGGGGAAGCCGGGCCACGCGCAGAACGCCCTGCTGGGCTGGGCTTCCCGGCTCGCCGAGGACAGCGGGCTGCGCGTGCTGCGCGCGCGGGCGACCCCGGCGGAACGCGCGCTGCCCCACGGTGTGACCGCTCAGCTGATGACGGCGTTCGGCGGCCGGGACCACGGCTCACTCACCAGCCTGACGGAGCGTCGGCCTGCCTCCTCGCAAGCGGGGCTCGGCGAACTCCTGCGCTCCGCCCGCGCGCTCCCCACGGTGGTGGTGATCGAGGACACCCAGTGGCTGGATTCCGCCTCCCTGAACTGGCTGCACGCCCTTGTCGGGCGGCTGACACCGGGCCTGCCGGTCGCGGTGCTGGCCGGCGGATCCGGCGCGGCCACCGAGGGCGTGGACGGACTGTGTACGGCGCCCTCCGCCGTTTCCCCGGCAGCCCTCTCTGCCGCCGTCCCGCCGGTCGCTGCTGCCTCCGCCGGGGCATTGGTCGCTCCTGCCGCCACAGGGGCGTCGGTCGTCAGAGAGCATCTGGCCCCGCGCGCTCTGACCGCGCGCGGTGTCGCCGCCGTCGTGGAGCTGATCTGCTCCGTCCCGGGTGACAGACGGTTCACGGCGGCTGTCGTCGCGGCCACCGCGGGCAACCCGGCCGTGCTGTGCGAGGTACTGCGCCGGTTCGCCGACGACGGCAACGAACCGATCGCCACCCGGCTGCCCGAACTGCACGCGATCGCCGCCGATGTCACGGGCGACCACGCGACCCGTGTGCTGACCGGTCTGCCGCCCCGGATGACAGCTCTGCTGCGGGCGCTGGCCGTCTGCGGTGACCTGTTGAGCTTTTCCCTGGTGCGCACCCTGGCCGGGCATGACGGGACACCCGAGCGGGAGCTGCGCGCGCTCCTGGAGGAAAGCGGCCTCACCGTCTCCGCCGGGACGAAGGTACGTGTCCGTTTCCCCGGGGTGAAGGCCCGTCTCCTGGAGGACATGCCCGCGCGGGAGCGGGCGGGGCTGTACGCCGGGGCCGCCGAACTGGCGCGCTCCGCCGGCGCTGAGGCGGACCTGGAGGACACCGTACGTCTGCTGCTCAGGTCCGGGCCGATCGGAGCGCCGTGGGTGATCCCCACCCTGCGCGAGGGCTTCGCCGCTGCCCTGCGCAGGGACGACCACCACCGTGCCCACGCCTGCCTGTCCCGCGCGCTGAGAGAACCACTGGAGACGCGTGAGCGCGCTCTGCTCACCCTGGAACTGGCCGCGGCGGAAGCGGCGGCGAGGCCCGAGGCCGGCGACCGCAGACTCGGCGAACTCGTGATGTCCGGCAGCGGCGTCCCCACCGACCTGCGCGTGCGCGCCGTCGACCTCGGACTGGCCCGTGGCGACAGCGACTGGGGCCGCTGCGCCGCCGCGCGGACACTGCCGGACGCCGAGCCCGCCGACAGGGACGCCCTCGTCGCGCTGTACTGGCTGGCCGACCACGACAGGGACGACACCGAGCTGATGGTGACCGAGGTCCCCGAACTGCCCGACCGTCCCACCTCGTCCGCACAGGCGGGGGTGAAGGCCTGGTACCTCGCCACCCGCGGTCACGACGCGGGCACCACCCGGCTGCTGGCGCGCGCGGCCCTGACGGGCCACGGAGCCGACACCGCCCTCGTGCTGCCCCGGCTGGCCGCCTGCCGGGCGCTGATCCTGACCGACGACCACGAAGAGGCCGCCGCCGGTCTTGAGACGCTGCTCACCCGGGCCCGGCGCGATCACCTCAGGGCCGCCACCGCGCGGGTGCTCGCCGCCCGTGCGGAACTGCACCTGCGCGCGGGCCGGCTCGACGCGGCCGAGCGGGACATCGCGGCCGCCGGACGCGCGCTGCCCCAGTCGAGCTGGCATCCGCTCCTCGACCCCACACTGCGAGCCCTGCTCATCCTCATCGCGCTGGAGAACGGCCAGGACGCGAGGGCGAGATCGCTCGCCGCCGCGCCGACGCCCTCCGGGGCGCAGGACGGCCTGGCCTGGGCGTCCCTGCTCGCCGCCAGAGCGCGCGTCGCCCGCGCCGACGAGCAGTGGGCCGACTCGCTCGAACTGTCGAGGGAGGCGGGCCGGCGGCTGCTGCGCGGACAGCGGTGCAACCCCGCGCTGCTCGGCTGGCGTCCGATGGCCGCCGAGTCGTACGACGCCCTCGGCGACAGGCAGGAGGCCGTGCGCCTCGGCACGGAGGAACTGCTGCTCGCCCGCCGGTGGGGCACGGCGAGTGTGCTCGCCGTGGCGGAACTCCTGGCGGGCCTCCTGGGGGTACCGGTCACGGAGACCGCCGGGGGAGACCCGGTGACCGACGTACGCGGAACGGCTCACGCACTGCGGGACACCCCGGACCGACTGGCCCATGCCTGGCGGCTGTTCCAGCTGGCGGCCGTCCGGCTCGACGAGGGCGACCTGAGGACCGCGGGACACCTGGTGGCCGAGTTGTCCGCGTACACCGCGACCTGCCCGACCAGCAGGCTCGCCGAACGCGTACGCGGGCTCGCCCAGCGTCTCGAGCGGCCGGCCAGGACCTCGTTCTCCGCCAGGACACGGGAGTGGGCGGCGCTCTCCGAAGCGGAAAGAGACACGGCTGCTTTCGCCGGACGCGGGCATGCGAACAGGGAGATAGCGGAACTGCTCTCGGTGAGCAGGCGCACGGTGGAACTACGGCTCAGCAACACCTACCGCAAGCTGCAGATCTCCGGTCGGGACGAACTGCGTGTACTGATGCGGACCATGGAAGGACGATCGACGGATGCTTCTTGAGCGGGAGGCCGAGCTGGCACGGGTGGACGCCGCCCTGCGAGCTGCCGACGAGGGTGTCTCGTCGCTGATCCTGCTGTCGGGACCGCTCGGCTCCGGACGATCCGCGCTGCTGCGGGACCTGCCCGCCCTGGTCGCGGGAGAAGACGTACGCGTCATGCGCGCGAACGCCGCCGCCATGGAAACGGACTTCGCCTTCGCGGTGGTGCGCCAGCTCTTCGACAGCCTGCCTGCCGGCGTCGCCGAGCGGGACCACGAGCGCGGGACCAGGGAGCCGGACGACGACAGCGGGCCGGTACTCACCGCCGACGACCCGGCCGAGATCCTGCGGGGCCCCCGGTCACTGGCGGCCGGCGCGTCCGACAGAACACGACTGCTCATTCTGGTGGACGACCTCCAGTGGGCCGACGTCCCCTCGCTGCGCTGGCTCGCCCACCTCACCAGACGCATGCACGGACTGCGGGCCGTGCTGGTCTGCGCACTCCGCGACGGCGACCGCAGATCCAGGCACCCCCTCGTCAGGGAGGTCACCGACGCGGCCACGTGCGTGCTGCGCCCCGCCCCGCTGTCGCTCCGCGCCACCCGGGCCGTGATCCGCGAAGAGTTCGGCGAGGCGGCGGACGAGGAGTACGCACGCGCCTGCCACGAGGCATCGCGAGGCAACCCGCTCTTCCTGACATCGGTGGTCCACGAGATGCGGGCGAAGGGACTCCCACCGGCCAAGGGCCAGGCGGAGCAGGCACGTTCAGTGCGTCCTTCCGCACTGCGGGAACGGCTGGCGAGCGCCCTGCGGTCCCAGTCACCAGCGGTACGCGACCTCGCCGAGGCGATCGCTGCCTTCGGCGACCAGGGCGACTCCGCGCTCACCGCGCGACTCGCGGGACTCGACGAGATCGGATTCGGCGCCGCGCACCGCGCGCTCCAGGATATGGGGCTGCTGACGGCGACCGCGGAGCCGCGTTTCGTCCACCGCGTCGTGCGGGACGCCGTCGAATCCACCATGGCTGTGGCCGAGCGCGAGCGCGCGCACGACACCGCGGCCGACCTGCTCTACGAGTCGGGCAGCCCGGCCGAGCGGGTCGCCGACCACCTGATGAGCGTGACCACCGCGGACCGGCCCTGGTCGGCGACCGTACTGCGCTCCGCCGCGGACAGCGCCCTGCGCAGGGGCGCGCCGGAGACCGCGGTCCGTTATCTGCGCCGCGCGCTGCTCGGCAGTCAGGCCCAGGACGAGGGCAGGGCCCGGCTGCTGACCGATCTGGCCACCGCGGAGCGCGACTTCGACCCCGGGGCGTGCGAACGCCACATCGCCCAGGCGATAGCGCTGTTCAGCACACCGGGCGGGCGGGCGGGCGCGACGCTGCGCATTCCGCCGGCTCTGCTCGGTACGACATCGCCGGTGGCTCTCGGCCTGCTCCGCGAGGCCGCCGCCGAGATGGGCGATCCCGCTTCGCTGACGGGCGCCGCGCGGGAGATCGCCCTGCGCGTCGAGGCACGGCTGAGACATCACGGACACGAGGATCCGGCCGAGCTGGCTTCCGCCGCCGAGCGCCTGCGCGGGCTCGGCCCGTGTCCGCCGCTCGACACGGCCGGGGAACGCGAGCTGATGGCCGCGCTGTTGTGTGCGGGGACGCTCACCGGCGTACTGTCCGCGGCCGACGCGGCGAAGACCGCCAACCGCATCCTGGAACGCGAACCGGCCACCTCGGCCAGGGTGCACACCATGATGCCGCTGGTGGTGATCACCCTGTTCGCCGCGGAGTCCGTGGACGGCGTCAACTCCTGGCTGTCCAGCGAGCAGCAGACCCGGCGGCAGAACGCGACCGACGCCGACGATGTGCTGCTGCTCGCGGAGCGTGCGCTGGTCCTCATCTCACAGGGGCGGCAGACCCAGGCGCGCGAACACGCCGAGCGCGCGATGGCGCTGGACGGCACACACTGGCGTGAAGCCTCCATCCTCGTGCTCTCCGCCGTCGCGCTCGACATCCGCGACCCGGTGCTCAGCGAACGGATTCTGGCCAGGGCCCGGGGCCGGGACTCCGCGGGCCTGGCTCTGACGGTGACCCTGCGGATCCTCCAGGCGTCGGTGGACGCGCAGCGTGGCCTGCGCCGCAGGGCGCTGGAATCCCTGCTGGCCTGCGGCAGGCAACTGGACATGTCGGGCTGGCGGAGTTCGGCGCTCTTCCCGTGGCGGCCGCACGCGATCGGTCTCCACCACCGGCTCGGCGATTTTCCCTCCGCGCTGAAACTGGCGGAGGAGGAGTGCGCGTGGGCCGCCGCGTGGGGAGCGCCCGCCGGACTGGGCCGCGCGCTGCGACTGAAGGGCTGGTTGCTCGGCGCTGAGGGTGTCGGCCTGTTACGCGAAGCGGTAGAGGTCTTGCGCGGCTCGTCGTACGAACTCGAACTCGCCAGGACACTGGCGCTGTTGGGCCGACGGCTCGGCAGCGGCGCCGAGGCGGCGGCAGCGCTGCGGGAGGCGAGTGCCCTCGCCGCGGCCTGCGGCGCACCCTGGCTGGTCGAGCGGGCCGAGCACGGTCTCGGTACGGCGGCTCCGCCGTCCAACGCCGTGCTGACCCGCAGCGAGCGCCGGGTGATCACCCTCGTCGGCCGCGGTCTCACGAACCAGGAAATCGCGAGCGAAATCGGTGTGAGTTCCCGTGCTGTCGAGAAGCATCTAACGAATTCCTATCGGAAGCTTGGCGTTTCTGGTCGGCATGAGCTGGCCGACGCTCTGCCCGCGTAGCCGCCGACGCATTATGTGAACACGATGCTACAGAGCTGTGTCTGTAAGGCGGTCGTGTCCACAAGCCCGTCGTTTTTCAGAACAGGAACCTCAAGGAAACCTCAAATGGCACACTCAATTGGTCGGATGCGTCCGTTATCACCCAAGCCGTCTGAGGTTGATTTGCTTGCATTGGCAACGCCATTGCGGACCGAACCTGCGGCGGATGCGACCACAGGTTTAGCCGGGCGAACCGAGCTCTTGTTGACGCGCGCGCGTAAAGTTATCTAGTGTCATTTATGTAAATGGACAACCGGCCACTCGACACCCTTTAGGTCGGACATCAGTGGTTTTTGTCACATAACGTCATTGCGTATCAAAAAGAATCGGGGGAACCTGAAAGGATGGTCGTCCCGTGGCGATTGCTGCACTTGCGGATTCCACGCAGGTCATAGCCGGCGAACTCATACCTGATCAGACCGGGCACGAAGGCGCCCGGCAGCTCGACCAGCCGGGGCTGTGCATGGCCTCGCTGGACCCCACCCTGACCATCCAGCAGGCGAACCAGGAGTTCTTCCGTCAGTTCGGTGACTCCCTGGCCGATGTCTGCGGGCGCAGCTTCCGTGACCTGGTGCATCCCAGTGTCCAGCAGCCGCTGATGCGCCAGTTCTCCCGTCTGGTGGAGGGCAAGCGCCAGCGGTTCGCCTCGCACGTGGTGGCCGTGGGACCGCAGGACTCCGCGTTCGCCGGTACGCTCACGGCGTCGGCTGTCAGCGGCGAAAACCGTGATGTGGCCGCGATCCTGGTGCTCATGCGGCCCGCCGACGGCAGCGCCGAGGACGCGGGTGTTCTGACCAAGCAGAAGAAGATTCTCACCGAGATCGACGCACGTATCCTCGAGGGCATCGCGGCCGGTCTGTCCACGATCCCGCTGGCCTCGCGGCTGTATCTGAGCCGGCAGGGCGTCGAGTATCACGTGACGGGGCTGCTCAGGAAGCTCAGGGTGCCCAACAGGGCGGCTCTTGTGTCCCGCGCCTACTCCATGGGCGTCCTGAATGTCGGCACGTGGCCGCCGAAGGTCGTTGAAGACTTTATCAAGTGACACCGCAGGGCCGGTGCGGCCGGCCCGCGGCAGGCTGCCCGCCCGGATGGCAGGTTCAATAGCCCGCGCAGACGCTGACGCCCTTTGTTCAGGGCGTCGCCTCTGTGCGGGCTTTTGTGTTCATGTCCCGCTTTTCGAGGTATGGAGACCGGCTCGGGTGTGCCCGGAATCCATGTGCCTTGTCGCCTGTTTCGGCGGTTGTGTTGTTTGTTTTCCCGGTGATTCAATGATGAACGACCGGTGACGGTCTGCGCACACGAAAGCCACTCGGACCGGTCGGATTCGATGCCGGCGCAGTTCTTCTTTGTGTGCCAATTGTTGCGCAGAGTGTCGAGTGCATGACAATCGCTTCTCCGGTGAATCATCCGGAAGGGCCGAGTTAAACGGAATGGCCAGCATGTGGTTTTGGGTGCCTCGGGGTGTGGTTTTCCTGCCCGGTTCGCCGCCGTAATGGGGTCATGGCCACTCCGTACCTCCTTGTCATGGCGAGGGCCCCGGCGTCGGGTGCGACGCCGGGGCCCTGCGGCACTTCGGAAATGACCCGTCCAGCGGCGGAAACGGGGGCGCGCGGTCTCAGGAGGAGTACACGCTCACGGTGGAGAGCTGTCCCGCGGGCCAGCCCGTGTTACCGGTGAACCGCAGCCGCAGATACCGGGTGTCGGCCGCGGCGGGCAGCGTCACCGTGACGCGGTTGCCCGAGGCGGGGTCGAAGGTACGGCCGCTCGCGGCCGCCAGCGTGGTGAAGGCGGTGCCGTTGGTGCTGCCGAGCACCTCCACCGTCTGCGTGCGGGTCGCCCAGGCCGCGTCGGGCGGCAGGGAGAGCACGACGCGCCGCACGGCGGTCACGGACCCGAGGTCGGCCTGGACCCACTGCGGGAAAGCGTTGTTGGCGCTCTCCCAGTAGGTGCCGCCGTCTCCGTCGACGACGTTGGCGGGAACGTAGCCCTGGGTGTAGCTGCTGGCCGTCGCGGGCTTGTGCAGGGCCAGGTCCCCGGAGGGCTGGGTGCCGCCGCTCCCTCCCGGTGAGGGCACGGTCGGCCGTACGGGGGTCAGGGGGAGTTGGCCCTTGAGCATGCGTCCGCCGTCCGCGGTCAGCCGCAGGTAGTAGTCGGACGAGCAGGAGGTGCCGTCCTCGTCCAGTGGGAGTATGCCGGATCCGGCGGGTACGTCGGCGCCCGTTTCGGCGGTTTTGGCGATCTGGTTGCCTTCGTTGAACTCGTCGAACATGGAGATGTAGAAGCCCTGGACGTTGATCCCGACCAGGTTGTAGAACTG
>NZ_JBIVLO010000019.1:0-27564 GCF_044751305.1 Streptomyces sp. NPDC088725 | reverse complement strand
CGGACTCCTCCAGCAAACGGGCACCCATACCCACCCACTGCGAACCCTGCCCGGGAAAGACGAACACCGTCTTCCCCTCCACATCGGCCACACCTTCGACCAGGCCGTTCCAGGACTGTCCGGCGGCCAGCGCGCCAGTGCCGGAGAGCAGTTCGTCCCGGTCGGCGCCGACCACCACGGCCCGGTTCTCGAAGACCGAGCGCGAGGAGACCAGCGAATGGCCCACGTCGAGGGGGCGCAGGGCCTGATCGGCCTCGGTGCGTGCCAGCAGAGCCGTGGCCTGGTCCCGCACCGCGGACTCGCCGCGACCCGACAGCAGCCACGGAACGGAGGCCAGGGTGGTCGGTGCCGGGGCCGGCGTCTCGTCGGACTCCGGCTCGGCGTCTTCCGGTGCCTGCTCCAGGAGCGCGTGCGCGTTGGTGCCGCTGATACCGAACGAGGACACCGCCGCGCGACGCGGGCGGCCCGTCTCCGGCCATGCCACGGCTTCGGAGAGCAGCCGTACCGCGCCCGACGTCCAGTCGACGTGGGACGAGGGGGACTGCGCGTGCAGGGTCTGCGGAAGCACCCCGTGCCGCAGCGCCATCACCATCTTGATCACACCCGCGACACCGGCGGCGGCCTGGGTGTGCCCGATGTTGGACTTGAGCGAGCCCAGCCACAGCGGGCGCTCCGGGTCCCTGTCCTGACCGTAGGTGGCGAGCAGCGCCTGCGCCTCGATCGGGTCACCGAGCCTGGTGCCCGTGCCGTGCGCCTCCACCGCGTCCACGTCGGCGGTGGTCAGCCCGGCGTTGGCCAGCACCTGACGGACCACTCGCTCCTGGGAGGGGCCGTTGGGGGCGGTCAGACCGTTGGACGCACCGTCCTGGTTGATCGCCGAGCCGCGCAGCACGGCGAGAACCTGGTGACCGTTGCGGCGGGCATCCGAGAGACGCTCCGCGACCAGCACGCCGACGCCTTCCGACCAGCCGGTGCCGTCCGCCTCGTCGGAGAACGCCTTGCACCGGCCGTCGGGAGCGAGCCCGCCCTGGGCGCTGAACTCCACGAAGACGGAGGGCTCCGCCAGGATCGTGACGCCGCCGATGAGGGCGAGTGAGGACTCTCCGTTCCTCAGCGACTGCGCCGCCACGTGCAGCGCCACCAGCGAGGAGGAGCAGGCCGTGTCCACGGTGAGGGCGGGGCCTTCCAGCCCCAGGGTGTAGGCGAGCCGGCCGGAGAGCACGCTGGCCGCGGTGCCGGTCAGGGCGTGGCCCTGGAGTTCGGCCGCGGACTGCGCCGACGGCGCGCCCCAGTGGTAGGAGCCGACGAACACGCCCGCCTGGCTGCCGCGCAGTGAGGTCGGGGCGATTCCGGCCCGCTCCAGTGCCTCCCACGACACCTCGAGCAGCAGTCGCTGCTCGGGGTCCATGGCAATCGCTTCCCTGGGGGATATGCCGAAGAAATCGGCGTCGAACTCGGCTGCCTCGTAGAGGAATCCGCCTTCGTGGGTCGCGCTGCTCCCCTCGCCCTCCCCGGTGAGCGCGTCGAGGTTCCAGCCGCGGTCCGCGGGGAAGCCGGAGATGGCGTCGGCGCCGGAATCGACCAGCTCCCACAGGGCCTCGGGGGAACGCACACCGCCGGGGAGCCGGCAGCCCATTCCCACGATGGCGATCGGCTCGTTCTTCGTGAGTTCAAGTTCGCCGATGCGCTGACGTGCGCGGCGGAGGTCGGAAGTGACCCGCCTCAAGTAATCAACGACTTTGTCCTGCTGGTCTTCTGACACCGGTTCCGTCCTCATCATCGGGTCGCGAACGAAAGCAACAATTCTTTATGTGGTTTCGAACTCTTCATCAATGATGTCGAGCAGCCTGTCGACCGACACCGTCTCGATGTCTTCCTCAGAAGAGTGCGTGCCGGCCGGCGTGACGTGCCGCAGGGCGGAAACCATTTTCTCCAGGCGATCAGCGATCACCTGGCGTTCGAACTCGTCGGCGGAAACCGATCGCATGACGGTCTCGAACCTGGTGAGTTCGTCATCCACGGAACCTGTCGCCCCAGGACCGGAGGCGGCCATGAGTGTCGTCGACAGGTAGTCGGCGACGCGGACAGGCGTCGGGAAGTTGAATACGAGTGTGCTGGGCAGCCGGTGTCCGGTGACCACGGTGAGCCGGTCGCAGAGTTCCACCCCCGCGAGCGAATCGAAGCCCAGCTCCTTGAAGACGTGATGGGCGCCGACGGCGTCGGGACCGCTGTGGCCGAGCACCGAGGCCGCCTCGGTCCTGACGAGGTCGAGCAGGTACCGGGACCGCTTGGCCTCGGGCATGGCGGCCAGCCGCTCCACCAGACCTGCCTCTTCGCCGCTGCCCCCGTCCGGCTTCGCCGCCACCGGCCTGATGGCCGTGGTCGTCGGGTGTGCCTGCCGGGTGCGGTCCGTGTCGTGGAGGGCGGGTCCCGCGGTCATCTCCCGGGCCGTCAGGGGCCGTACGCGCAGCGCGTCGACCGACAGGACGGGCGCCCCCGCGATGTCGACGGCGGTCAGCGAGGTAGCGCTGTCGTCGTCCGGGGAGTCCTGGAAAGCGGCGGGTGCCGGGGCGATCCGTACGCGCAGGAGCGGGGCTCCCGAGGCGTGCAGGGTCACCCCGCGCCAGGACTCCGGGAGGTTTCCCCCGTCCGTCATGGTCGCGTGCCCGGCGGCGTCCAGCAGAGCGGGGTGCAGCCCGTACGCCTCGGTGTCCGCGCCCGGTTCGAGGGCGACCTCGGCGAAGATCTCGGCGTCGCGCTGCCAGGCGGCCCGCAGTCCCCGGAAGAGCGGGCCGTACTCCAGGCCGTTGGCGGCGAGCCGCTCGTAGTGGTCCTCCAGGTCGACCGGCTTCGCGTTCTCCGGCGGCCAGACGCTCGTGTCGAACCCGGCGTCCGGCGCGGCCGCGCCCGGTGTCAGCACACCGGTGGCGTGCCGCGTCCACGGCTCGTCGGGCGCGCCCTCCGGCCTGGAGTGGGCCGTGACCCGGCGGCGGCCGGTGTCGTCCGGCCCGCCGAGTCGTATCTGCAACCGCACCGTTCCGTGCTCGGGCAGTACGAGTGGCTCGGCCAGGGTCAGTTCGTCGATCCGGCCGCAGCCCGCCTCGTCACCGGCGCGGATGACCAGCTCCACGAAGGCGGTTCCCGGCAGGGTGAGCCGTCCCGCGACGGCGTGCCCGGCGAGCCAGGGGTACGAGTGCACCGAGAGGCCGGAGGTGAACACCGTCCCCTCGCCGTCGGCGAGTTCGAACGCCGCGCCCAGCAGGGGGTGCCCGGTGGCGGTGCCCGGTCCGGTCGCGCCGGTCCTGGGCGCGGCCGGCCAGAAGCGCTCGTGCTGGAAGGCGTACGTCGGCAGGTCGACCCTGCGGGCGTCCGTGCCGGCGAAGAAGGAGTGCCAGTCGACGGCGACACCGGCGGTGTGCAGCCGGCCGAGCGCGGTGACCAGGGCGGTCTCCTCGCCGCGGTTCTTGCGGAGGGCGGGCACGACGGTCATCGGCCTGGCCGCGTCCGCCTGGGTGTCCTGGGCCATCGCGCAGAGCACGCCGCCGGGGCCGAGTTCCAGCAGGACGTCCACGTTCTCGTCGAGCAGCGCCGTGACGCCGTCGGCGAAGCGGACGGTCTCCCGTACGTGCCGTACCCAGTACTCGGCGTTGCCCAGCGCTTCGGTGGTGAGTTCACCGGTGAGGTTCGAGACGACCGGCAGGGCCGGCTCGTGGAAGGTCAGTTCCTCCACGACACGCCGGAAGTCAGCGAGCATCGGGTCCATCAGCGGCGAGTGGAAGGCGTGCGAGACCCGGAGCCGGCTGGTCTTGCGCTCCAGCGCCTCGAAGTGCGCGGCGATCTCCAGTGCGGCGCTCTCGTCGCCCGCGATCACCACGGCCTGGGGGCCGTTGACCGCGGCGATCGACACCTGGTCCTCGCGCCCGGCGAGCAGCGGTGCGACCTCGTCCTCGGCGGCCTGCACCGCGACCATCGCCCCGCCTGCCGGCAGTGCCTCCATCAGCCGGGCGCGCGCCGCGACCAGCCGGCAGGCGTCGGCGAGGCTGAAGACGCCCGCGACGTGGGCCGCCGTGATCTCGCCGATCGAGTGGCCGCCGACCATGTCGGGGCGTACGCCCAGCGACTCCACCAGGCGGAACAGCGCCACCTCGACGGCGAACAGGGCGGGCTGGGTCCATCCCGTGCGGTTCAGCGGTTCGGGGTCCTCGTCCCACATGACGTCGCGGAGCGGGCGGTCGAGGTGGGTGTCGAGTTCGGTGACGATCTCGTCCAGCGCGCCGGCGAAGGCCGGGAAGCGCGCGTACAGCTCGCGCCCCATGCCGATGCGCTGGCTGCCCTGTCCGGAGAAGAGCACCGCCGTGGTGCCCTCGCCCGCGGCGCCGCGGGCCGCTTCGGTCACGGTGCCGCCGTCCTGGAGCAGGACCGCCCGGTGCCGGAGGGCCGCGCGGCCGGTCGCCAGGGAGAATCCGACGTCCACCGGGCTGATGCCGGGGTTGTCGGCCACGAAGGAGGTGAGCCGGGTCAGCTGGGCGTCGAGAGCCGCCTCGGTCCTGCCCGATACGAGCCAGGGCACCACGGTGTCCGCGGCGGCCGCCGCGCGGGCGGGCGGTTCGGCGGGCGGGGCCTGCTCGATGATCACGTGCGCGTTGGTGCCGCTGACGCCGAAGGACGAGACGCCCGCACGCCGCGGGTGTCCCTCCTCGGGCCACAGGGCGGGTTCGGTGAGCAGGCTCACGGCGCCCGCCGACCAGTCGACGTGCGAGGACGGTTCGTCCGCGTGCAGGGTCGGCGGCATCAGCTCGTGGCGCATGGCCATCACCATCTTGATGACGCCGGCGACTCCGGCCGCCGCCTGCGCGTGCCCGATGTTCGACTTGAGGGAGCCGAGCCGCAGGGGGCGGCGCGGGTCCCTGTCCTGGCCGTACGTGGCGAGCAGGGCCTGCGCCTCGATCGGGTCGCCGAGCCTGGTGCCGGTGCCGTGCGCCTCGACGACGTCGACCTCGGCGCCGGAGAGCCCCGCGTCGGCCAGTGCCTCGCGGATCACCCGCTCCTGCGCGGGGCCGCTCGGCGAGGTCAGGCCGTTCGACGCGCCGTCCTGGTTGGTGGCGCTGCCCCGCAGGACGGCGAGTACGGAGTGTCCGTTGGCCCGCGCGTCCGAGAGGCGTTCGAGCACCACGATGCCCACGCCCTCGGCCCAGGCGGTGCCGTCGGCATTGTCGGAGAAGACCTTGCAGCGTCCGTCGGGAGCCAGTCCGCCCTGCCGGGAGTAGCCGATGAACCCCACCGGGGTGGACATCACCGTGACTCCGCCGGCCAGGGCCATCGAGCACTCCCCCGAGCGCAGCGAACGCGCCGCCCAGTGCAGGGCGACGAGCGAGGAGGAGGAAGCGGTGTCCACCGTGATCGCCGGCCCCTCCAGGCCGAGGGTGTAGGCGAGCCTGCCGGACGCCACGCTGGGCGAAAGCCCGGTCACGGCATGGCCCGTCAGATCCTCCTCGGACCGCTGGGTGACGGTGGCGTAGTCCTGGCCGTTGGTGCCGACGAACACGCCGGTACGGCTGCCCCGGAGCGAGAACGGGTCGATCCCGGCCCGTTCCACGGCCTCCCAGGACGTTTCGAGGACCAGGCGTTGCTGCGGGTCGGTGGACACCGCCTCGCGCGGCGACATTCCGAAGAAGCCCGCGTCGAAGTCCGCGGCCTCGTGCAGGAAGCCGCCCTCACGGGTCACGCTGTGCCCCGGGCCCTCGGCGGCGAGCGCCTCCAGGTCCCAGCCGCGGTCAGCGGGGAAGCCGGACACGGCGTCGCGGCCCGCGAGGACCAGGTCCCACAGTTCCTCGGGGGACCTCACGCCGCCCGGGTACCGGCAGGCCATCCCCACGACCACCACGGGGTCATCATCTGCTCCGCTCGTCATCACGTTGCACACCCCTAGGGAAAGTCGGGTTCGGACGGTTCGGACAACAACCTCTCCGTGCCGGATCGTACGGTCGGCAAGGCTGTACTTTTCCCTAAGGAATTCGCCGGAAGGCCGGCCGCCCAATGCGCACACAGCGCCCAAAGATGCCCGGCGGCACAAAGACTAGGGATTCTCCGGAACGTGACGTGAGACCAAGTTACTGTCCCGCTTCACCGCGCAACGCGCCCGTAGACGCCGGTCGGTGTCGCTCCCTCAGGACGACGTGCACCGGAGGGTGGTGGTGGACGTGACCGCCCGGCGACCAGCCGTGTGAGTACATGTGGCACCGAGCCATCGGGAAGCCACTTCCGAAGGGTGTTGTCCATGGACTCGACTCGGCAGCCGATCCTGTTCGTCAGTTATGCCGAAAGCGGCCTCCTCAACCCGTTGCTCGTACTCGCGGCGGAATTGTCCCGTCGCGGGGTGGAAGACCTGTGGTTCGCGGCCGACGAAAAGGCACGCTCCGAAATCGAGGCGACCACCGTGAAAACGCCGGTGGAGTTCGCGTCTCTCGGTGACGTCGTGTCCGAGATGTCGGCCGTGACATGGGACGACGAGACCTATCAGGCGGTGACTCAGCGATCGCCCTTCAAGGCGCACCGCGCGGTCATCGAGCACTCGTTCGCGCCGGAGACCCGGGTGGAGAAGTACCGGCGTCTCGAAGCGATCGTCGACGAGGTCAAGCCGGCGCTGATGGTGATCGAGAGCATGTGCCAGTTCGGGTACGAGGTGGCCATCACCAAGAAGATCCCCTTCGTGCTGGGGGTGCCTTTCGTGCCCAGCAATGTCCTCACCTCGCACGTGCCGTTCGCCAAGTCGTACACGCCCCGCGGCTTCCCGGTGCCGCACTCCGGTCTGTCGGCGAACATGAACCTCTCGCAGCGTCTGACCAACGAGCTGTTCCGGCTGCGGACGCTGGGGATCTTCATGTCGGCGAAGATGCGCGAGGTGGTCAAGGAGGACAACCGGATCCGCGAGGAGCTCGGCATCGCGCCCGAGGCGCGCCAGATGATGGCGAGGATCGACCACGCCGAGGCGGTCCTGTGCTACTCGGTGCCCGAACTGGACTACCCCTTCCCGCTGCCGGAGAAGCTGCGGCTGGTCGGCGCGATGGTGCCGCCGCTGCCGCAGGCACCGGACGACGACGGCCTGTCCGACTGGCTGTCGGAGCAGAAGTCCGTCGTCTACATGGGCTTCGGCACGATCACCCGGCTGACGTCCGAGCACATCGGGTCGCTGGTGGAGGTCGCGCGACGGCTGTCGGATCACCACCAGGTGCTGTGGAAACTTCCCGAGGAGCAGCAGAAGATGCTGCCGCCCCGGGAGACGCTGCCCGACAACCTGCGGATCGAGAAATGGGTCCCCTCACAGCTCGACGTGCTGGCCCATCCGAACGTCAAGGTCTTCTTCACCCACGCCGGCGGCAACGGTTACCACGAGGGCCTTTACTTCGGTAAGCCTCTGGTGGTGCGTCCGCTGTGGGTGGACTGCGACGACCAGGCGATCCGCGGCCAGGACTTCGGCGTCAGCCTGTCCGTCGACCATCCGGAAACCGTCGACGCGGACGATGTGTACGACAAGCTCACCCGGGTGCTCGAAGACGACGCGTTCCGCGAGCGCGCCGAGCACTTCGGGGAACTGCTGCGCGCGGCGGGCGGCCGCAGCGCCGCCGCCGACGTCATTCTCGGCCTCCCGGCCCTCGCCACTCACTGATCGGGGCATCCCATGTCATACACCCATCCCGTTTCCAAGCCCTGGCTCGAAGGGCGCGAACTCGAGTACGTGACCGAGGCGGTCAGCGGCGGCTGGATCTCGTCGCAGGGCCCCTATGTCCGCAAGTTCGAGGAAGAGTTCGCCCGCTTCAACGACGCGGCGCACGGCGTCGCCTGTTCCTCGGGCACGACGGCTCTCACGCTCGCGCTGCGGGCGCTCGGTGTCGGTCCCGGCGACGAGGTGATCGTCCCCGAGTTCACGATGATCGCGAGCGCGTGGGCCGTCACCTACGTGGGCGCGACCCCCGTCTTCGTGGACTGCGGCGACGATCTCAACATCGACGTCTCCCTCATCGAGGAGAAGATCACCCCCAGGACCAAGGTGATCATGCCGGTGCACATCTACGGCCGCCGGTGCGACATGGACAAGATCATGGATCTCGCCTACGACTACAACCTCCGTGTCGTGGAGGACTCCGCGGAGGCCCACGGCGTACGGCCGGTCGGTGACATCGCCTGCTTCTCGCTCTTCGCCAACAAGATCATCACCGCCGGCGAGGGCGGCATCTGCGTCACCAACGACGAGCGCCTGGCCGATCAGATGGCCCATCTGCGCGCGATGGCGTTCACCAAGGACCACAGCTTCCTGCACAAGAAGCTCGCCTACAACTTCCGTATGACGAACATGCAGGCGGCTGTCGCGCTGGGGCAGACCGAACAGCTGGACACCATTCTGAAGACCCGCCGTGACATCGAGCGGCGCTACGACGAGGGCCTGCGCGGCATCGAGGGCATCACCCTGATGCCGCCGCGCGATGTGCTGTGGATGTACGACCTGCGCGCCGAACGCCGGGAGGAACTGCGTGACTTCCTCGCCGCCGAGGGCATCGAGACGCGGCTGTTCTTCAAGCCGATGAGCAGGCAGCCCGGTTACTACGACGCCGACTGGCCGTCCCTGAACGCGAGCCGCTTCGCCGAGGACGGCTTCTACCTGCCGACGCACACCGGACTGACCGCCGAGGAGCAGGACTTCATCACGGGGAAGGTCCGCGCGTTCTACGACGCCGCGTGAACCCCCTGCCCCAGCCGGTGGTACTCGTCAGTCAACGACTCGGGAAGTTCCGATCCCCAGGGGAATCGAAAAGATGACAACAACCAACACGTGCCCGGTCGCCTTCCCGCTTCGGCGGCCCGGCCAGCCCTTTCCTCCGCAGGAGTACGCGGACTTCAGGCAGGAGGGCGGCCTCGTCAAGTCGACGCTGCCCAGCGGGGTCCCCGTCTGGCTGGTGACCCGGCACGAGGACGTACGGGCCGTGCTCACCGACTCCAGGATCAGCTCCAACCCCTCCCATCCCGGTTTCCCCAAGGCGGCCAAGACCGGCGGCGTGCCTTCCCAGGACGAGGTCCCCGGCTGGTTCGTGGCGCTGGACCCGCCGGAGCACGGCAGGTTCCGCAAGACCCTCATCCCTGAGTTCACCGTCCGCCGCATCAGGGAGATGCGCCCGGCCATCGAGCAGGTCGTCAACGAACGCATCGACGCGCTGCTCGCCGCGGGGAACACCGCGGATCTCATCGCGGACTTCGCGCTGTCCGTGCCGTCCCTGGTCATCTCCGACCTGCTCGGGGTGCCCAAGGCCGACCGCGACTTCTTCGAGACCAAAACCCGCGTCCTGGTCACCCTGACCTCGACGGACGAGCAGCGGCAGTCGGCGTCCCAGGCGCTGCTGCGCTATCTCAACCGGCTGATCACCATCAAGCAGAGGCGGCCGGGCGACGACCTGATCAGCCGTCTGCTCGAGGACGGGACCATCTCCCGTCAAGAGATGTCCGGCGTGTCGATGCTGCTGCTGATCGCCGGCCACGAGACGACGGCGAACAACATCGGGCTCGGCGTGGTGACGCTGCTGACGAACCCGCAGTGGATCGGCGACGTACGCGCCGTGGAGGAGTTGCTGCGCTTCTACTCGGTGGCCGACCTGGTGGCCTTCCGGGTGGCGGTGGAGGACGTGGAGATCGGCGGCCAGCTGATCAAGGCCGGCGAGGGCATCGTGCCGCTGGTGGCCGCGGCCAATCACGACGGCACGGTCTTCGAGCACCCCGAGGAGTTCGATCCCGAGCGTTCCGCGCGCCACCACGTGGCGTTCGGATACGGCGTGCACCAGTGCCTCGGACAGAACCTGGTCAGGGTCGAGATGGAAATCGCCTACCGGTTCCTGTTCGAGCGGATACCGACGCTGGAGCTGGCGGTGCCGGTGGAGGAGCTGTCGCTGAAGTACGACGGTGTGCTGTACGGGCTGCACGAGCTGCCCGTCCGCTGGTAGTCATGAAGCCCGGCACGATGAACGGTACGACAGTAAGAGAATTGACGGAGGAATGATGGTGCAGATCAGCGTGGACACCGACCGCTGTGTCGGAGCGGGGCAGTGCGTGTTGTCGGCGCCCGCCGTCTTCGACCAGGACGACAGCGGGATCGTGATGGTCCTGGCGGAGCCCTCGGACGACGCGGCCAAGGAGGCGGCGCGGCTGGCGGGTTCGATCTGCCCGTCCCAGGCGATCACCGTCACGGGCTGAGCGACGGCCGTACCGGCACCCTCGGGCTCCGGTGACCCGCACAACGGGCTCTGCCCCCACCGGTGGTGGGGGCAGAGCCCGTTGTGCGGGTGGTACGACCGCTACCAGGTGAACGTCAGCTCTCCGAACCCCGAGGAGAGCCGGCCGCCCCCGCACCTGGGTCTCCTCCACCGGCCGCGTCGGACGCAGTTCCGGCAGTCGGCTGAAGAGCAGCGTGCAGGCCCGTCTTCAGCCGCATCCGGGCCGGCGGAGCGCCCTCGCGGTGCCGGCTCCATGACCGAACGTCAGGCCGCGTCCGTCCCGGACCGCTCGATGACATCCCATGAACCCCCAGCAACGGCTGTTGCTGGGGGTTCATGGTGACGGCCTAGGGCCTGCCCGGCACATAGCGCCGTCCGCCCGAAGGGTGGGGCGAGCCAGGCGGGATTTGTCAGACAGGCCCTGGCGGGGCGAGATGCCGAAGAGGCCGGGATCGAAGTCGGCGACGCGGTGGGGGAACCCGCCCTGCCCGCTGACGGAGATGTCGCGCTCGTCGGTGCCGCTGTCACGCGGAGCGTCCAGGTCCCCGCCGCGGTCGGCGGGGAAACCGGAGATGACGTCGGCGCCGGAGACCACCATCTCCCATAGGCCCTCGGGGAGTCGACCCGGCCGGGGAACCGGCAGCTCAGTCCCGCGATCGCGACCGGCCCGGTGGCCGCGCCGACGAACACCCTGTTCTGTCGGCGCGGCCGCCCGGCCTCCTTCATGGCGGCGCGGAGCGCTTCCGAACTCCTCTCGGCGGAGGCGTTCATCCACTGCTCCGCTCCGTCTGTCGCGCTACTCCTCGGACTGGCCGTTGAGCGCGGCCCGCACCAGGTCCGCTACCGCCATCGAGTCGATCGACTCATCGGACTCCTCGTCCTGCGCCGATGCCGCCTCACCGCGTCCGGCCAGCTGGAGCAACGGCTCCAGCACGCCCATCTCACGCAGTTGGGCGAGCGGCACGGCCGCCAGCAGGGCCCGGATCTCCGCTTCCTCGCCGTCGGCCGCCGGCCCCTCGTCGGGGATGAGCCGTTCCAGCACGTGTTCGCCGAGGACCGCGGGGGTCGGGTGGTCGAAGACGAGCGTCGCGGAGAGGCTGAGGCCGGTGGCCTTGTTGAGCTGGTTCCGCAGCTCGACGGCTCCGAGCGAGTCCACTCCGAGGTCCCTGAAGGACCGTTCCGCGCCGACGGCGTCCGTGTCCGGGTAGCCCAGCACACGGGCCGCCGTGGTACGGACCAGGTCCACGACCACTTCCAGCCGCCGTCCGGCGGGCCGGTTCATCAGCTGGTCGCGCAGGCCACTGTCGGCCGCGGCGCTCTCGGGCGCCGCCGCTGTCGCGGCCACCATCTCCTGGTACCCGGGGAACTCCCGCAGCAGGGCGCTCGGCCTGGCCGCGCCGAACGCGCCCACGAACTGTTCCAGGGCCACTTCCGCGACCACCGCGGTCGGTTCCGGCTCCATGACGAGTCGCAGCAGTGCCTCACAGGCGAGCTGCGGGTCCATGGCGCCGACACCGGCACGCCTGGCCGCCTCGTCGGCTCCTTCGCCTTCCGCCATACCGCCGCCGCCCCAGGCGCCCCAGGCGACCGAGGTCGCGGGCACACCGCGCGCCACGCGCTGTTCCGCCAGCGCGTCGAGGACCGAGTTCGCCGCCGCGTAGTTGCCCTGACCGGGGTTGCCCACGGACGAGGAAGCGGACGAGAACAGGATGAAGGCGGAGAGGTCGAGGTCGCGGGTCAGTTCGTCCAGCAGGAGGGCCGGGGTGACCTTCGAGCGGAACACGGCCTCGAACCGGTCGGGGGTGAGCCGGTCGAGGATGCCGTCGTCGAGGACACCGGCCGCGTGCACCACGCCGGTGAGCGGGTGCTCCGCCGGGATGTCGGCGAGTACGGCTGTCAGCCCGGCGCGGTCGGCGACGTCGCACGCGGCGACGGTGACGCCGGTGCCGAGCAGGGCCAGTTCGTCCCGCAGCTCGGCGGCTCCCGGTGCTTCGAGGCCGCGGCGGCTGAGCAGGACCAGGTGCCGGACGCCGTCCTTGGCGAGCCTGCGGGCGACGTGGGCGCCGAGCGCGCCGGTGCCGCCGGTGATCAGGACCGTGCCTCCGGGTGCCCAGCTGCGGCCCCGCTCCTTGCCCGGTGCCTGTACGAGGCGGCGGGCGAGGACCGCGGAGGCCCGTACGGCGATCTGGTCCTCACCGTCGAGACCCGCGAGGGCTCCGGCGAAACCGGCGGCGGTCCGCTCGTCCAGGGTCTCGGGGAGGTCGATCAGACCGCCCCAGCGCTCCGGGTACTCCAGCGCGGCGACCCGGCCCATGCCCCAGACGGCTGCCTGGAGCGGGCTGCGCGGGCTCTCCCCGCGGTTCACGGACACCGCGCCCCGGGTGACGCACCACAGCGGAGCCTGGACCCCGGCGTCACCGAGTGCCTGGAGCAGCGCCGTGGTGAGGACCGCTCCTTCGGGAACGCTGCCCGCCAGGGTGTCCCGCAGGCCGAGGAGCGACACGACGCCGGCGAACCGGGTGCCGTCCTGGGCGGCGGTACGGATGAGTCCGGCGAGCGCGGCCCGGTCGGGGACGTTCGCCTCGATCCGTACGACCTGGGTGCCCAGCGCGTCGAGCGCCGCGTTCACCCAGGCGTCCGTGCCCAGTCCTTCGGGCACGACGGCCAGCCAGGTACCCGTCAGCGGCTTGCGGTGCGCGATGGACGCACCGGTCAGCGGCTTCCAGACGACGCGGTGACGCCATCCCTGCACGAGTGATTCGTCGGCACGCTGCCTGCGCCAGTCGAGCAGCGCGGGGAGCACCTTCGAGAGGGTGTCGCCCTCGACGTCGAGGGTGGACTCCAGCGAGCTGAAGTCCTCCTGCTCCACCGCTTCCCAGAAGGCGCGGTCGGTCTCCCTCACGTCGCCCGGGGCCGCGGCGGGTGCCGGGGCGAGTCCCGGCATGGCGTCCGGCCAGAAGCGGCCGCGCTGGAAGGCGTAGGTCGGCAGGTCGAGCCACTGGGCTCCGGTGCCCGCGAAGAACGCGGACCAGCGCGGTCCCGCGCCGTGTACGTGCAGCGTGGCGAGGGCGGTGACCAGGGTGGTCTCCTCACCGCGGTTCCTGCGCAGGACGGGGACCGTCACGGCGCCGGCCGGAGCGGACTGCTGTGCCATCGCGCAGAGCACGCCGTCGGGGCCGAGTTCCAGGAAGGTGCTCACGCCGCGGTCGGCCATCGTCCTGACGCCGTCGGCGAAGCGGACCGCCTCGCGCACGTGCCGCACCCAGTAGTCGGCGGAGCACAGCTCCTGTTCGGTGGCCCTCTCGCCGGTCAGGTTGGACACCACCGGGATGCGCGGCGCCTGGAAGGACAGCCGCTCCACCACGGCACGGAAGTCGTCCAGCATCGGGTCCATCAGCGGTGAGTGGAACGCGTGGCTGACGGCGAGCCGCGTCGTCTTGCGGCCCTCGGCCGCGAGCTTCGCGGCGACCGCCAGGGCCGCGTCCTCGGCGCCGGACACGACCACGGCGGACGGTCCGTTGACAGCGGCGATCGAGACGTCACCGGAGAGCAGCGGGGTGACTTCGTCCTCCGCCGCCTGTACGGCGACCATCGCCCCGCCGGCGGGCAGCGCCTGCATCAGCTTGGCGCGGGCCACCACCAGACGCGCCGCGTCGTCCAGCGAGAACACCCCGGCGACATGGGCCGCGGCGATCTCACCGATCGAATGACCGGCCACGAAGTCGGGGGTGAGGCCCCACGATTCGACCAGCCGGAAGAGCGCCACCTCGATCGCGAACAGCGCGGGCTGGGTGTAGCCCGTCTCGTTCAGCAGGTCGGCGTCGTCGCCCCAGATCACCTCGCGCAGCGGACGGTCCAGCTGACCGTCCAGCCGGGCCAGCACCGCGTCCAGCGCCTCGGCGAAGACCGGGAAGCGCTCGTACAGCTCCTGGCCCATGCCGAGCTGCTGCGAGCCCTGTCCCGAGAAGAGGAAGGCGCTCTTGCCGGTGCGTTCCAGGTGGTTCTCGACGGTGCCCTGGGCGGGGGCGCCCTCGGCGACGGCGGTGAGGCCGGCGCGCAGCGCGTCCTGGTCGGAGAGCGTCACGGCGGCCCGGTGCTCGAAGGCCGAGCGGGTCGTCGCGAGCGAGTAGGCCAGGTCGTTCAGCGCGATGCCGGGGTGCGCGTCCAGGTGGCTGAGCAGCCGGCGTGCCTGCGCGCGCAGCGCGTTCTGCGAGCGTCCCGACAGCAGGAGCGGCACGGTACCGGCGTCCCTGACGGGGCTCCGGTCGGCCGGCTGGGCCGAGGCCGCCTCGGCGGGCGGTGCCTGCTCCAGGATCACGTGCGCGTTGGTACCGCTGGCTCCGAAGGAGGAGACAGCGGACCGGCGCGGGCGGCCCGTCTCGGGCCAGGCGACGGCTTCCGTCAGCAGTCGGGCCGAGCCCGCCGTCCAGTCGACGTGGGACGTGGGGTTCTCGGTGTACAGGGACTTGGGGAGCGTGCCGTGCTCCATCGCCATGATCATCTTGATCACGCCGCCGACGCCGGACGCTGCCTGTGTGTGACCGATGTTGCTCTTCAGCGAACCGAGCAGTACGGGACGTTCCCGGTCCTGGCCGTAGGTGGCGAGCAGGGCCTGCGCCTCGATCGGGTCACCGAGCTTGGTTCCGGTGCCGTGTGCCTCCACGGCGTCCACGTCGGCCGTGGCCAGACCGGAGTTGGCGAGCGCCTGGCGGATGACGCGCTGCTGCGCGGGTCCGCTCGGGGCCGTCAGTCCGTTGGACGCGCCGTCCTGGTTGATGGCCGAGCCGCGCAGGACCGCCAGGATGTGGTGGCCGTTGCGCTTGGCGTCGGAGAGCCGCTCGACGACGAGCATGCCCACGCCCTCGGACCAGCCGGTGCCGTCGGCGTCCTCGGAGAACGCCTTGCACCGGCCGTCGGGCGACAGGGCGCCCTGGGCGCTGAACTCGACGAAGCCCACCGGGGTGGCCATCACGGTCACACCGCCGGCCAGCGCGATCGAGCACTCACCGGAGCGCAGTGCCTGGGCGGCCAGGTGCAGGGCCACCAGCGACGAGGAGCACGCGGTGTCGACCGACACCGTGGGTCCCTGGATGCCGAAGGTGTACGCCAGCCGGCCGGACAGCAGGCTCGCGGACTGGGCCGTCTGCCACTGTCCCGCCTCCGCCGGCGGCCGGTAGTCTCCGCTGCCGCCTCCGACGAACACGCCGGTGGTACCGCTGCCGCGCAGGGACGCGGGGTCGATGCCGGAACGCTCCAGCGCCTCCCAGGCGGCTTCGAGAAGGATCCGCTGCTGCGGGTCCATCACGATCGCCTCGTTCGGTGAGATGCCGAACAGGCCGGGGTCGAAGTCGGTGGCGTCGTAGAGGAAGCCGCCGTTGCCGGTGGTGCTGCGGCCCCGGCCGCCCTCGGTACCGCCGCCGAGCAGGGTGTCGATGTCCCAGCCGCGGTCCGTGGGGAAGTCGCCGACGGCGTCGGTGCCTTCGCTGATCAGCTGCCACAGGTCCTCGGGGGAGGAGACGTCGCCCGGGTAACGGCAGCTCATCCCGACGATGACGACGGGGTCGTCACCGGCCAGGACGGCGGCGGTCGCGGGGGCCGCGACGGCGGGCAGTCCGCCGAGCAGCTCGGTCCGCAGGTGGGCGGCGAGTTCCGCCGGGGTCGGGTGGTCGAAGACCAGCGTGGCGGGCAGGGCGACCCCGGTCGCGGTGGTCAGCTGGTTGCGCAGGTCCACGGCGGTCAGCGAGTCGAAGCCGAGGTCGCGGAACGGCAGGTCGGACTCGACCGTCGCGCTGTCCGCGTGTCCGAGGACCGCGGCGACCTTGTCCGTGACGAGGGTGAGCAGCGCCTCGGCGCGGTCGGCCTCCGGCAGATCGAGCAGCCACTGCTGGTTGGTGCCGGACGCGGCCCGCTCGTCCTCGCGGTCGCGTTCGGCCGCCGCGACGGCCGCGCGGGCGTCCGGCAGGTCCGCGAACAGGGTGCTCGGCCTGGCCTCGGTGTAGGAGGGTGCGAAGGTCTCCCAGCGCACATCGGCCACGGTGACGGCGGGCTCGGTGCCCGCTGCGGCGGTGCCGAGTGCGGCGAGCGCCGCGTCGGTGTCCATGACGGGCAGGCCGTTCAGGCGCAGGTGCGCGGCCATCGACCGCTCCACCGTGTCCGACCAGGCTCCCCAGGCGACCGACAGGGCGGGGACGCCCCGGTCGCGGCGGCTGCGGGCGAAGGCGTCGAGGCAGGCGCCCAGCGCGGCTTCGGCCTGCTGGCCGCGTACGCCCCAGACTCCGGCGATGGAGCCGAAGACGATGAACGCGTCGAGCGGTGTGTCACCGAGTACCCGGTCGAGGGTGCGCACTCCGGCCAGCGCCGCGGAGACCTCCGCGGTTCCGGCGCCGGCTCCTTCGGTGTTGGCCTCCGCGTGGATGACGGCGCTGAGCGGCGCGTCCTCGGGGATCGCGGCCAGCAGCGCGGTCAGCGCTTCGGGGTCGGACACGTCGCAGTCGGCGAGGGTGATGCCGGCGCCGAGCCGCTTCAGCTCGGCCTCCAGCGCCTCGGACCCGGCGGTGTCGGACGGGTGACGGCCGGTCAGCACCACATGGCGGGCGCCTTCCCGCGCCAGCCAGCGGGCGGCGGCGCCGCCCGTCGTACCGGCGCCGCCGACGACGAGCACGGTGCCGGTGGGCTGCCAGGAGTCGCCCTGCGGGTCGGCCGTCGTACGGACGAGCCGCCGTCCGAAGGTTCCGGTGGCGCGGACCGCGATCTGGTCCTCGTCCCCGGCGCCGGTCAGCAGCGCGGCGAAGGCGGCGCCCGTCGTGTCGTCGAGCGTCTCGGGGAGGTCGACGAGTCCGCCCCAGCGGTCGGGCTGTTCGAGTGCGGCGACCCGGCCGGCGCCCCATACGGCGGCCTGGCCCGCGTTCAGCAGCGGTTCGCCGGCCGCGACGGAGACGGCTCCCCGGGTGACGCACCACAGCGGCGCGTCGATCCCGGCGTCGGCCAGGGCCGACAGCAGGGCGTCGGGCCAGGCCGCGTTCTGCGGCAGAGGCGCGTCGGCGCCGGGGGCCGTGGCGGCGAGGAGCGAGACGACTCCGGTGTATCCGGCGCCGTCCGTGCGCGCCGCGGCCAGCCACTCGGTCAGGGTGTCCGGGTCGGCCGGGTCACCCTCGACCAGTACCGCTCCGGTACCCAGCGCGGCGACGGCTGCGGCGGTCCAGCTGTCCTCGGCCGCACCGGCCGGCACGAGCACCAGCCAGTCGCCGGACGGGGCGGCGGACGGCGCGGGAAGCGTCGCCCAGCTCTCGCGGTAGTGCCAGTTCGCGCCGGCGGACCGCTCGCCGCGGCGGCGGCGCCAGGCGGAGAGCGCGGGCACCATCGTGGTGACGGTGTCGCCGTCCAGGCCGAGCGAGGCGGCCAGCGATTCCAGGTCCTCGCGCTCCACGGCGGACCAGAATTCGGCGTCCGCCGGGTCGGGCGCGCCGATCTCGGCGAGAGCGGCGGGCTCGGGCCAGTACCTCTCGTGCTGGAAGGCGTACGTCGGCAGTTCGACGCGGTGCGCGGCGCTGCCCGTGAAGAACGCGGCCCAGCGGGGTCCCGCGCCGTGCACGTGCAGGGTGGCGAGCGCGGTGGTGATCGCCGTTTCCTCGCTCTGGTCCTTGCGCAGGACGGGCACCACCACGGGGGTGGGTTCGGCGCCGTCCAGGCTCTGCTGGGTCATCGCGGAGAGCACGCCGTCGGGGCCGAGCTCCACGAAGGTGCTCACCTCCGCGTCCCGCAGGGTGCGGATGCCGTCGGCGAACCGTACGGCTTCGCGTACGTGCCGTACCCAGTAGGCGGGAGAGGCCAGCTCGGCCGCCGTGGCGAGGGCGCCGGTCAGGTTCGACACCACGGGGATGCCGGGCTCCTGGTACGTCAGGCCTTCCGCGACCCGGGCGAAGTCGGCCAGCATCGGGTCCATCAGCGGTGAGTGGAAGGCGTGCGAGACCCGCAGCCTCCTGGTCCTGCGGCCATCGGCGGAGAACCGCTCCGCGATCTTGAGCACCGCGTCCTCGGCTCCGGCGACGACCATCGCCTCGGGGCCGTTGACCGCCGCGAGCGAGACGTTCTCGTCCAGCAGCGGGAGGACCTCCTCCTCGGTGGCCTGTACGGCGACCATCGCGCCGCCCTGCGGCAGGGACTGCATCAGTGTGGCGCGGGCGGCCACCAGACGGCAGGCGTCCTCCAGGGAGAACACCCCCGCCACGTGGGCCGCGGCCACCTCACCGATGGAATGTCCCGCCACGTAGTCGGGAACGACGCCCCACGACTCCAGCAGCCGGAACAGCGCCACCTCGACCGCGAACAGCGCGGGCTGGGTGTAGCCCGTCTCGTCGAGCAGTTCCGACTCGACGGTGCCCGGCTCGGCGAACAGCACGTCCCGCAGCGGGAATTCGAGCTCCGTGTCCAGGTGCGCGAGGACCGCGTCCAGCGCCTCCGCGAAGACGGGGTGGCGCTCGTACAGCTCGCGGCCCATCGCGGCGCGCTGGCTGCCCTGCCCGGAGAAGAGGAAGGCGGACCTGCCGGGCGTGCGGCTCGCGACACCGCGTGCGGTCTCCCTCACCCCTTCGGCGTCCGCGAGCAGCACGGCGCGGTGCGGGAAGAGCGTACGGTCCGTGACCAGCGAGTGGCCGATGTCCAGCCGGGACAGACCGGTGTTGAGCGCGGCGAACGAGGTCAGCCGCTCGATCTGGGCCTGCAGCGCCTCGCGGGTCCGGCCGGAGACGATCCACGGCACCACGGCCGGGATGACCGCGGGGGTGCTGGTCTCCGGTTCGGCCGCGGGCTGTTCGACGGCCGGCGCCTGCTC
Organism: Streptomyces sp. NPDC088725; assembly: GCF_044751305.1. Taxonomy (NCBI): domain Bacteria; kingdom Bacillati; phylum Actinomycetota; class Actinomycetes; order Kitasatosporales; family Streptomycetaceae; genus Streptomyces; species Streptomyces sp. NPDC088725. The sequence continues at coordinate 8,478 of NZ_JBIVLO010000019.1, read as the reverse complement.
CACGATGACGTGCGCGTTCGTACCGCTGAGGCCGAAGGCCGAGACACCGGCCCGGCGCGGGCGGCCGGTCTCGGGCCAGTCCGCCGCTTCGCTCAGCAGCGACACGGCGCCGGAGGACCAGTCGACGTGGGCGGAGGGGGCGTCGATGTGCAGGGTCTTGGGCAGGGTGCCGTGGCGCATGGCCATCAGCATCTTGATCACACCGGCGACGCCCGCCGCGGCCTGGGTGTGACCGATGTTGGACTTGACCGTACCGAGCAGCAGCGGCTGCTCGGGGTCGCGGTCCCGGCCGTAGGTGGTCAGGAGAGCGCCGGCCTCGATCGGGTCGCCCAGGGTGGTGCCGGTGCCGTGCGCCTCGACGGCGTCGATGTCGGCGGTGGACAGACCCGCGTCGGCGAGTGCCTGCCGGATGACACGCTGCTGCGAGGGGCCGTTCGGCGCGGTGAGGCCGTTGGAGGCGCCGTCCTGGTTGACGGCGGTGCCGCGGATGACACCGCGTACCTCGTGACCGTTGCGTACGGCGTCGGAGAGCCGTTCCAGTACGAGGATGCCGACGCCCTCGGACCAGGCGGTGCCGTCGGCCCCGTCGGCGAACGCCTTGCACCTGCCGTCGGGGGCCAGGCCGCCCTGGGCGCTGAACTCCACGAAGGAGTCCGGGCTCGACATCACGGACACGCCGCCCGCGATCACCAGGGAGCACTCCCCCGTGCTGAGCGCCTTGCCGGCCCAGTGGAGTGCGACCAGCGAGGAGGAGCAGGCGGTGTCGATGGTGACGGCGGGGCCTTCGAGGCCGAGCGCGTAGGAGAGCCGGCCCGACATGATGCTGGCGGTGTTGCCGGTGGCGGCGTAGCCGCGTACGTCGGAGGCGGACCTGCGCAGCAGCGTCGCGTAGTCCTGGCCGTTGGTGCCGACGAAGACTCCGGTGGTGGAGCCGCGCAGCCCCGACGGGTCGATTCCGGCCCGCTCGAGCGCTTCCCAGGTGGCCTCGAGCAGCAGTCGCTGCTGCGGGTCCATGGCCAGCGCCTCACGCGGCGAGATGCCGAAGAAGCGGGCGTCGAAGTCGGCGACGCCGCTGAGGAATCCGCCTTCGAGGGTGTCGGAGGAACCGGCGCCGAGGCCCTCGATGTCCCAGCCGCGGTCGTCGGGGAAGGAGGTGATGCCGTCGCGGCCTTCCACGACCAGCTGCCACAGCTCCTCGGGCGAGGTGACCCCGCCGGGGAAGCGGCAGCTGATGCCGACGACCGCGATCGGGTCGTCGTCCAGCGGTCGGCCTGCGGGGACGACCGGCGCGGACGCCTCGGGCAGCGAGCCCAGCAGCTCCGCGAGCAGGAAGTCCGCCATCTCCCCGGGGGTCGGGAAGTCGTACACGAGGGAGACGGGCAGGGTGAGACCGGTGAGGGCGGAGAGCCCGTTGCGCAGTTCCAGGATGGTCAGCGAGTCGAAGCCGAGGTCCCGGAAGGCCCGGTCGTCCTCGATGGCGCGGGCGTCGGTGTGGCCGAGTACGGCCGCCACCTGGGCGCGCAGCAGGGACAGTACGTGGGCACTGCGGTCGGCTTCGGGCAGCTCCGCGAGCGTGCGCCGCAGCTCGGGCTCGCCCGCGGCGGCGCCGGACGGAGCCGTGGCGGACTGCCGTGCCTCGGGCAGGTCGCTGACGAAGGGCAGCTGCCTGGTCGAGGCGAACGCGCGCAGGAAGCGGTCCCAGTCCATGTCGACGAGGGCCAGAGCCGTGTCGTCGTGCTCGATGGCCTGGAGCATCGCGCGAACGGCCGGTTCCGGAGCCAGCGGCTCGAAACCGCCGCGCCGGACGCGGCTCGCGATCTCGGCGGCGTCGGCGACCATGCCGGACCCGGCCCAGGGGCCCCAGGCGATGGAGAGCGCGGTCAGGCCCTGGGCCCGCCGGTACTCGGCGAGGGCGTCCAGGTAGGCGTTGGCCGCCGCGTAGTTGCCCTGTCCCGCGGCGCCGATGACACCGGCGGTCGAGGAGAAGAGCACGAACGCCGACAGGTCCAGCTCCGCCGTCAGCTCGTGCAGGTGGCACGCGGAGACGACCTTGGAGCGCAGGACCGCCGTGAAGCTGTCCGGGGTCAGCGCGTCCACGACGTTGTCCTCGACCACGCCGGCCGTGTGGATGACCGCGCTGAGCGGCGCGTCCTCCGGGACGGCGGCGAGCAGGGCGGCGAGTGCGTCGCGGTCCGCGACGTCACAGGCCGCGATGGTGACGCGGGCGCCCAGCTCTTCGAGTTCGGCGCGCAGTGCGGCCGCGCCGGGCGCGTTCTCGCCGCGCCTGCTGGTGAGCAGCAGGTGGTCGGCGCCGGTGGCGGCGAGCCGCCTGGCGACGTGTCCGCCGAGGCCGCCGGTTCCGCCGGTGATCAGGACGGTGCCCGCCGGGTCGAACGTCTTCCCAGCCGGGGTCTGTCCGACCGGGCTGTGGGCGAGGCGGCGTACGAACACGCCGGAGGCGCGTACGGCGACGGCGTCCTCGCCGCCGGTGCCCGCCAGGACGCCCCGCAGCCGGCGTGCGGCGTTGCCGTCGATGAGCTCGGGCAGGTCGACGGAGCCGCCCCAGCGGCCGGGCTGTTCGAGGGTGACGGCGCGTCCCAGACCCCATACGGCGGCCTGGTCGAGACTGGCGATCTGCTCGGAGCGGCCGACGGAGACCGCGCCGCGGGTGACGCTCCACAGCGGCGCGCCGATCCCGGCGTCGCCGAGTGCCTGCACGGCCGTCGTGGTGAGGGTCAGGGCCGCGGGCACGTCGGGGTGTTCCTGGTCCCTGCCCTCGACGAGCGGGAGGAGGGACAGCACACCGGCGAACGCGTCGCCCCCGGCGAGCGATCCGGTCAGCAGCGCGGTGAGGGCGGCCCTGTCGGTGCCGGTGACCTCGACCCGTACGGTTTCCGTCCCGAGCGCGCCGACGACCTCGGCGGCCCAGTCGGTGTCCTGCGTACGGTCGGGTGCCAGCACCAGCCAGCGGCCCGACAGCGCGGCGGGTGAGGCCGATCCGGTCTGCGGCTTCCAGGTGACGCGGTAGCGCCAGGAGTCCACGGCGGACTGCTCGCCCCTGCGGCGGCGCCACGCGGTGAGCGCGGGCACCATCGCGGTGACGGTGTCGTCGTCGAGATCCAGCGAGGCGGCCAGCGCCTGCACGTCGTCCCGCTCGACCGCCGACCAGAACTCGGCGTCCACCGCGTTCGCCGGCGCGGGCGTTGCCTCCGCCGCCTGTGCGACGGCCTCGGGCCAGTAGCGCTCGCGCTGGAAGGCGTATGTCGGCAGCTCGATCCGGCGCGCGCCGGTGTTCGCGAAGAACGCGGTCCAGTCGACGTCCACGCCGTGCGCGTGGGCACCGGCCAGCGCCGAGGTGACCGCCGGTACCTCGGGGCGGTCACCGCGCAGCAGCGGAAGAAGCGCGCTGGACGGCTTCTCGGTCAGGCTCTCCCGCGCCATGCCGCTGAGCACGCCGTCGGGGCCGAGCTCCAGGAAGGTCTGGACACCGCCCTGCGCCGACAGCCAGTTGATGCCGTCGGCGAAGCGTACGGCGCCGCGGACGTGCTGGACCCAGTAGTCCGGGGAGCACACCTGGTCCTCGGTGGCGAGCGTGCCGGTGACGTTGGAGACGAAGGGGATCACCGGCGTGCTGTAGGTGACGCCGCGCGCCACCCGGGCGAAGTCGTCGAGCATGGCGTCCATGAGCGGCGAGTGGAAGGCATGGCTCACCCGCAGGCGCTTGGTCTTGCGCCCGTCGGTGCCCAGCGTCACGGCGATGTCGAGGACGTCCTCCTCGACCCCGGCGATGACCACCGAGGCGGGGCCGTTGACCGCGGCGATCGACACCCGGTCCCCGACGCCCTCGAGGAGCGGAAGCACCTCGTCCTCGGCGGCCTGGAGCGAGATCATCGCGCCGCCCTCGGGCAGCGCCTGCATCAGCCGGCCGCGCGCCGCCACCAGGGTGCACGCGTCCTCCAGCGAGAGCACGCCGGCGACGTGCGCCGCCGCCAGTTCGCCGATGGAGTGACCGGCCAGGTAGTCGGGGGTGACACCCCACGACTCGGCCAGCCGGAACAGCGCCACCTCGACCGCGAACAGCGCGGGCTGCGCGTATCCGGTCAGGTCGAGCAGGGCCGCCTCGGGCGAGCCGGGCTCGGAGAACATGATCTCGCGCAGCGGCCGGTCCAGCGTGCCGTCGAACCTGGCCAGTACGGCGTCGAGAGCGTCGGCGAAGGCGGGGAAAGCCGCGTACAGCTCCTGTCCCATGCCGGGGCGCTGGCTGCCCTGTCCGGTGAACAGGAACGCCGTCCTGCCACGGCTCGTACCGCCCTGGACCACGCCCGGTCCGGGCAGTCCGTCACGCAGCGCGAGGAGTCCGCGCGTCAGTTCGTCGTGCTCCCCCGCCACGACAGCGGCGCGGCGCTCCAGGCTGGACCGCGTGGTGGCCAGCGAGTAGGCGAGGTCGGTGAGGTCCGTCTCGGGACGCTCCTCGATCAGCGACAGCAGGCGTCCGGCCTGGGCGCGGAGCGCGGCCTCGCTCTTGGCCGACACCAGCAGCGGCAGGGTGCCGGGGCGCTCCCGCGGTTCGGGGGCGTTCTCCTCGGCCGGCTCCGCGGGCGGCGCCTCTTCGAGGATGGTGTGCACGTTGGTGCCGCTGAGCCCGAACGACGAGATGGCGCCGCGGCGCGGGCGGCCGGTCTCGGGCCAGGCGGCGCGCTCGGTCAGCAGACCGATGGCGCCGGACTCCCAGTCGACGTGCGAGGACGGCTCGTCGATGTGCAGCGTCTTCGGCACGATGCCCTGCTGGAGGGCCATGACCATCTTGATGACGCTGGCGGCGCCGGAGGCCATCTGGGTGTGACCGATGTTGGACTTGACCGAGCCGAGCAGCAGCGGACGCTCGGGGTCCCTGTCCTGTCCGTACGTGGTGAGCAGGGCCTGCGCCTCGATCGGGTCACCCAGCGCGGTACCGGTGCCGTGACCCTCCATGACGTCGACCTCGGCGGCGGTGAGCCCGGCGTTGGCGAGTGCCTGGCGGATGACGCGCTGCTGGGAGGGGCCGTTGGGGGCGGTGAGTCCGTTGGACGCACCGTCCTGGTTGACGGCGCTGCCGCGGACGACGGCGAGGACGGGGTGGCCGTTGCGGCGGGCCTCGGAGAGGCGTTCCAGCAGGACCATGCCGACGCCCTCGGCGAGTGTCATGCCGTCGGCGGCCTCGGCGTACGCCTTGCAGCGGCCGTCGGTGGCCAGTGCCCGCTGCCGGCTGAAGCCGACGAAGGCGCTGGGCGTGGACATGATGCTGACGCCGCCCGCGAGCGCGAGAGAGCTCTCCCCGTTGCGCAGTGACTGGCAGGCCAGGTGCATCGCGACGAGGGAGGAGGAGCAGGCGGTGTCGAGGGTGACCGCCGGGCCCTCGAATCCGAAGAGGTAGGAGACGCGTCCCGACAGCACGCTGGAGAGCGTGCCGGTGATCATGTGTCCTTCGGAGCCTTCGGAGGACGACACGCTCGACGCGTAGTCCTGGTAGCTGGCGCCGATGAACGTGCCGGTCAGGCTGGAGCGCTGGGACACCGGGTCGATGCCCGCGTGCTCGAAGGCCTCCCACGCCGTTTCCAGCAGCAGTCGCTGCTGCGGGTCCATCGACAGGGCCTCACGCGGCGAGATGCCGAAGAAGGCGGGGTCGAAGTCGGCGACGTTGCTCAGGAAGCCGCCCTGGACGGAGTAGGTCTTGCCGTTCTCGTCCGGGTCCGGGTCGTAGAGTCCCTCGGCGTCCCAGCCGCGGTCCGCGGGGAAGGGGGAGATCGCGTCGACCTCGTTCAGCGCGAGCTTCCACAGCTCGTCCGCCGAGCTGACCCCGCCGGGGTAGCGGCAGCTCATGCCGATGATGACGATCGGGTCGTCGTCGGCCGCCGACAGGGAGGCGGTGACGGACCGCGTGTCCGCCGCGCCCTGCGCTCCGGCCAGCTCGTCCGCGAGGAAACCGGCCAGCGCGGCCGGGTTCGGGTAGTCGAAGACCATCGTCGTCGGCAGCGTCAGTCCGGTGACGGACGCGAGGCGGTTGCGGAGGCCGACCGCGGTGAGCGAGTCGAAGCCGACGTCACGGAAGGCACGCTGGTCGGTCAGGTCCTCGGGAGACGAGAGTCCCAGGACGGACGCGGCCTCGGTACGGACCACCTCGAGCAGCGCACGTGCCTGCTCGGCGGCGGACAGCGCCCGCAGCTTCGTGACGAGTTCGCCCTCGGCGACGGTGCCCGTGGTCTGCTGGGCGGCCTCGGTGAGCCGCTTGACGTCGGGCACCTCGCTGAAGAGCGGGGTGGGACGGGCGGAGGTGTAGACGGGGTAGTAGGTGTCCCAGTCGACGTCGGCGACCGCGATGGCGGTCTCGTCGTCGTCCAGCGCCCGCTTCAGTCCGCTCAGGCCCAGCTGCGGGTCCATGAATTCCAGGCCGCTGCGGCGGATCATCGACGGGTCGACCCTGCCGAGCTGCATGTCGTCGGCCCAGATGCCCCAGGAGAGGGACATGGCGCGCAGACCGCGGGCCCGGCGGTTGGCGGCGAGCGCGGCGAGGTAGGCGTTGCCGGCCACGTAGGCGGCGTGCTGTCCGGTGCCCCACATGCCGGCGGTGGACGAGTAGAGGATGAGGTCCTGCTCGTCGCTGTCCAGCAGCTCGTCCAGGACCTGGGCGCCGGTGACCTTCGCGTCCATGACCCGGGCGAAGTCGTCGAGGCTGGTCTCCGCCAGGGAGTACAGCTCGATGAGCGCGGCGGTGTGCACGACCGTGCGTACCGTACGTCCTTCGGCCTTGAGCGAGGCCAGCAGCGCGGCCACCGCGTCCCGGTCGGTGACGTCACAGGCCGCGATGGTGGCTTCGGTGCCCAACTCGGCCAGTTCGGCGACCAGTTCGGCCGAACCCGGCGCGTCGGTGCCGCGCCGGCTGGTCAGCACGAGGTGCTCGGCGCCCTGTCCGGCCAGCCAGCGGGCCAGATGCGGGGCGAGCGTGCCCGAAGCGCCGGTGACCAGCGTCGTACCGCGCGGGCTCCAGTCGCGGGAGGTGCTCGGGCGCGCTGTCTCGGCGCGGATGATCCTGCGGGTGAACACACCCGAGGAGCGGATCGCGAGCTGGTCCTCCTCGCCGAGCGCGCCCGCCAGGGCGGAGGCCAGACGGCCGGCCGCACGCTGGTCCAGCGTCTCGGGAAGGTCGATCACCCCGCCCCAGCGCTGCGGGTGCTCCAGGGCCGTTGTCCAGCCCACACCCGCCACCTGCGCCTGGACCGGAGAGGTGACCTCGTCGGAGCGTCCGGTGGAGGTGGCGCCCCTGGTGAGGAACCACAGCGGCGCCTCGATCCCGGTGTCGCCCAGCGCCTGGACCAGCGCCACACTCAGCGCCAGGCCCAGGGCCAGGCCCCGGCACTCCTGACTCGGCTGTTCGGCGCTCGCCAGCACGGACACGACTCCGGCGATGCCGACGTCCTGCGCGCCCACCGCGGAGAGCCGCTCGGCCAGTACCGCGCGGTCGCCGCACGACTCGTCGAGCACCAGACGCCGCACCTCGGCGCCGTGGCCGCTGAGCGCGTCCACGAGCGGGCCGTCGTCGGTTCCCTCGGCGGACACCAGCAGCCAGACACCGGAAAGCGACTTCTGCGGGACCTTGTTCACCGGCGACCACGACACGCGGTAGCGCCAGGAGTCGACCGTCGAACGTTCCTTGCGTCCCTTGCGCCACGAGGACAGGGCGGGCAGCACCGCGGCCACCGAACCCTCGTCGGTACGCAGCGTCGAGGACAGCGCGGACAGGTCTTCCTGCTCCACCGCCGCCCAGAACTCCGCGTCGAGCGGGTCCGCCGCCAGGGCGAGTTCGGCCTCCGGGGCGATGGCCCACAGCCGCTCGTGCTGGAAGGCGTAGGTGGGCAGGTCGACCCGCCGGGCGCCGGTGCCGGCGAACACACCGGCCCAGTCGACGTCCACACCGCGGACGAAGACCTCGGCGGCCGACAGCAGGAACCGGGCGAGCCCGCCCTGGTCGCGGCGGAGCGTACCCGCGGCGACGGCCGGTTCGCCGGACGCGTCGATGATGTCCTGGACCGACATGGTCAGCACGGGGTGCGAGCTGACCTCGATGAACGCGCGGTGCTCGGCGGCGAGCAGGTCACGGACCGCGTCGGCGAGCTGGACCCGCTGGCGGAGGTTGCGGAACCAGTACCCCGCATCCATCTCCCGGGTGTCCAGCCAGTCACCCGTCACCGTCGAGAAGAACGGCACCTCCGACTCACGCGGACGCACCGGACCCAGCACATCCAGCAACTCATCACGCAGATCCTCGACCTGCGCCGAATGCGACGCGTAATCCACCGGCACCCGGCGAACCCGCACCTCCTCCGCCTTCAACTGACCGAACAACTCATCCAGCGGCTCAGGCTCACCCGCCACCACCACCGAACGCGGACCATTCACCGCCGCCACCGAGATCCGGCCCGACCACGCCTCCAGCCGGCTCTC
>NZ_JBIVLO010000018.1:0-55791 GCF_044751305.1 Streptomyces sp. NPDC088725 | reverse complement strand
TCCCCCCGGCTCTGGGTTTTTTTACCCAGCCTACCCCCCCACCCGGCCCCGCCCCGGGGTTCCGGCCCCGCCGCCCCCCCCCCCCGCACCCCCCCCCCCCCGCCCCGGGCGGGGGTCGCGTCGTCCGCGGACGCGGGCCCGGGTCAGCCGTCGCGTCGTACGCCGTTCGGCCACAGCCGCGGCCGGCGCCGGGCCGCCAGATCCTCCGCCCAGCCCAGCGCCACGACCATCAGGCCGATCAGCGGCCAGACCAGGATCAGCGGCAACACCGGGTAGGCCGTGTCCAGTTGGCTGGAGAACCCCGTCAGGCCCGGCACACCGTAGAGCTGGTCGATGAGCGGGAACGTGGCCATGATCAGCACGTTGTGCCAGAGATAGATCGTCACGGCGCGGTTGTTGGCGAGTGTGACCACCGAGTCGAAGCGCGCCAGCTTCCCCGGGAGGGCCCGCCACGACGGCGCGTACTGGAGCAGGATCGCGACGAACCCCACGGACCAGGCCGCCTGGGCGAGCGGGATCTCGTCCAGGTTCCAGCCCTCGTCGCCGAGATGGCCGGACGCCCACCACAGGCCGCCCGCCATGACGAACGCGGCCAGTGACACCGTGAGATAGCGCGGGATCCGCCGGAACATCCCGTCGTGGTGCCCGAAGCCGAGCACCCAGCAGGCGCCGTATACGGCGAAGTCGCCCAGGGTCAGGCCCGCTTCGCCGGGAAAGTCCACCAATCCCGTGCCGATGACGGCCGTCAGGACGACCGGGAGCGCGAGCGTCACCCACGGCGCTCTCCGGAACGCCCACAGCAGGAACGGCGAGGCGAGGACGAACCACAGGTACGCGCGGATGTACCAGAGCGGGCCCGCGGCCTGGTCGGCCCAGGAGGCGTCCAGCAAACCGCTGATGCCGCCCGCCGGGTCGGGGTACGGCGGTGCGCCGAGCGGCAGGATCCAGTTGGCGAGCCTGATCAGCCCCCGGACCCCTTCGTCCCTGGCCGGCTGCCAGCCCATGACGAACATCAGCGGCACGACGAGCGCGCCGAAGACCCACATCGGCGGCAGCAGCCGCCGCAGCCTGCCCCGGATGACGCTCCAGGAGCCGCGCCCCGAAAGGGACTTGGCCATCAGCGAGCCCGCCAGCGCGAACATCACGCCCATGGAAGGGAAGAGGACGGTCAGCCAGGCCCAGCCGAAGATGTGGAAGACCACGACCCGGACGAGGGCGACCGCGCGCAGCAGATCCAGATACCGGTCGCGGCCCGGCCCGGACGTGACCGCTTTCGCGGGCACGGTCGCGTCCGGCTCCGGCTCCGGCGTCTGCTCCGTACAGGCGGGCCGGTGGACGCGGGAGATGTCTCCGGTCCCGACATCGCGCGTGCTCATGCCACCGGCCTCCGCGCCGCGCTGTGCTGCCGCGGGCCCGGGATCGGGAGCGGCAGCGTGGCCGTCGCGGGCGCCTGGACCGTGCCCGTACGGCGCAGCTTCTGCCAGCGCAGCCGGCCGCCGGTGACCGCGGTGACCCAGGACTGGAGCAGCACCACGTACATGAGCTGCCGGTAGAGGATCTGCTGGAGCGGCAGCGAGATCAGATGCCCCACGCGTTCCCCGTCGAGCCGGAAGGCGTAGGCGGCGCAGACGACTTGGATGAGCAGGACGCCGAGCCAGGCCACGATCGTGTGCGCCGTGGGGCCGAAGACCAGTCCGTACAGCAGGAACACGTCGATCAGCGGGGCCAGCAGCGGGAACACCACCATGAAGAGCGAGACCAGCGGCAGGCCCACGCGGCCGAAGCGGCCTGAGGGACCGCGCTCGACGGCCGCGTGGCGGTGCTTCCAGATCGCCTGCATCGTGCCGTAACTCCAGCGGTAGCGCTGGGACCACAGCTGCTGGACGGATTCCGGGGCCTCGGTCCACGCCCGCGCGCGCTCGGCGTAGACCACGCGCCAGCCGTCGCGGTGCAGGGCCATGGTGATGTCGGTGTCCTCGGCGAGGGTGTCCTCGCTCATACCGCCGACCCGCTCAAGTGCCGTACGCCGGAAGGCTCCGACCGCGCCGGGGATGGTGGGCATGCAGCCCAGTACGTCGTACATACGGCGGTCGAGGTTGAAGCCCATCACATACTCGATGTGCTGCCAGGCCCCGATCAGTGTGTCGCGGTTGCCGACCTTCGCGTTGCCCGCGACGGCACCGACCCGGGGATCGCCGAAGGGGCGTACCAGCTCGCGCACGGTGGGGGGTTCGAAGACGGTGTCGCCGTCCATCATCACGATCAGATCGTGGCCGGCCTCGGCGATACCGCGGTTGAGGGCGGCGGGCTTGCCGCTGTTCTCCTGGCGTACGACCCGCACGTTCGGCAGCCACATCGCCTCGACGATGTCCGCCGTGCCGTCGGTGGAGCCGTCGTCGATGACGATGACCTCGACGGGGTGGTCGCTCTTCATCAGTGAGCGCACCGTGTTGGCTATGCAGGCGCGTTCGTTGTACGCGGGCACCAGCACGGTCACCGGTTCGGTGACCTCGTCGCCCCAACCGAAGCCCTGGCGGCGGACCTTGCGCGCGTGGGCGAAGGACAGCAGCAGCATCAGGCCGAACCGGACGATCACCAGAACGCCGACGGCCGCGAGCCCGCCGATCATGACCGTGGTGATGTTGTCGGAGAGCGCGACCGCCCCGACGAAGGCCTTGCCCTTCCACAACTCCAGCCCGGAGACCGGGGTATGGGCGCTGGGCGCGCCAAGGGCCTCGCTGACCGTGTCGAACGTGTACCCCTTGCTCCGTTCCTTCGGCAGGAAGTGCGCGAGTGCGGCAACGGTCTGCGCGCGGTCGCCGCCGGAGTCGTGCATCAGGACGACCGCGCCCTTGCCGTGCCTCGGGGCGGCGTTCCTGCTGATCGTGGCGATGCCGGGACGCTTCCAGTCCTCGCTGTCGGTGCTGTCGAGAACGGTGATGTAGCCGAGGTTGCCGATGTACTGCGTGACCGGCCAGGACTCGTTGTCCATGGCGTTCGCGAACGAGGAGTACGGCGGCCGGAAGAGCGACGACCTGATGCCCGCCGCGCCGGCCAGGGCCAGTTGGTTCTGGGTGAGTTCCCAGTCGATGCGGGACCTGGAATGGAAGGAGAGGTCGGGGTGGCTGAAGGTGTGCACGCCGACCTCGTGGCCCTCGTCCACCATCCGCTTGACCAGGGCCGGATAGCGGGAGGTCATCGTCCCTGTGACGAAGAACGTGGCGTGCGCGCCGTACTTCTTCAGCACATCGAGGACCTTGGGCGTCCAGACCGGGTCGGGGCCGTCGTCGAAGGTGAGGGCGATCTTGTGGTCCGGGATGGCCAGCGACTTCGCTTCGGTCTTTCTCCGCGCGTCGATCACGGGGCCGCCGTCCAGGATCCGCTGGGGCACCTCGTCGGTCGCGGCCGGCGCGCGTACGCGGTGGTCGGCGAGGATTTCGCTGTGCACGTAGCCGCGCAGCATGAGCATGACGGCGAGCGCGACCAGGAGGAGAGTCGGCAGCGTGTACCGCATGGGCAGCCGTCGCCGCCCGCCGGTGCGACGGGACCGAACGGCGGGACCGGCAGGAGTGGCAGGCTCGGTGTGCTGCGCGGGCTCTGGATGCTGCGCGTGCTCGGTGTGATCAGCGTGCTCGCTGTGATCAGCCGGCAGCGTGTGATCAGCGTGCTCGGCGTGAACGGCAGGTTCCGGGCGCTCGATGCGCTCCGTGCGCTGTATGTGCCCTGTGTGTTCCGCGTGCTCGGCTCGCTCGCCGCTCCGGGATTTTCGCCGGTGCCCCGGTCTGTCGGTGGCGGTCATCTATCGGGTCCCCTCCGCCGCCAGTTGGGTGCCGCGCTGTCCCGGGGGATCCGCGACGGGTCCGTCCGGTGTCGTGGTCGGTCCGCCGGACGGAGTGGAGCCGACCGGCGTACCGCCCGTTCCGGCGCCCCCACCCGCACCGCCCGCACCGCCCGTCGTGTCCCCGGCCGGTGTGCCGGGTCCGGACGACGGACCGCCGGAGACCGGGACGGTTCCGCCCTGTCCTCCGCCTGCACCTCCCGTACCGCTTGCCCCGCCCGTACCAGCGGCCCCACCGGCGCCTCCCGAGGTACCCGATCCGCCCGCCGGGGAATGAGCCGGAGGCGTCGCGCCGCCGGATCCGGCCCCTGAGCCGTTCACCTCATGTGCGGACGTGCTGCCCGAAGGGCCGGGCAGCACACGGCCGTTGGAGCCCATGGGCGCGGGTGACGCCGCCGGATCGCCCGGCGCTGTCCCCGCCGGAGCGCCGCTCACGGGGCCCGGCCGCACGTCGACCCTGTCCGACGTGGGCTGGTCCGCGGGACCCGGCAGTTCTTTGTGGCCGGGCAGCGGCAACCAGGGAGCGCTGGAGCTGCCGCCGACCAGCGCGATCGCCAGTGTGACGGCGTAGCCGGCGCAGGCGAGCGTCACGACCCAGCCGGCCCGGCGTAACTTCTTGCTCCTGCGACCGCTCGCGTCGACGAAGACCGGCCTGTCGGTGACGTCCCGCACTGTCTCCCGCCCAGGACCTGACTCCTGCGCGGGACCGGCTCCGGCGGGCAGCTCCGAGAGCTGGCGGCCCAGACCGTCCCGTTCGACGGTGACGTTACTCGGTTCGTGCGTGCGCCCGTTCTGGGCGTCTTCCAGCCACTTGTCCATTGTTGTGCACACCCCCCACGGATGTTCTTGGGTGCGCACAGAGCCGGCCGAATATGCCGTCGGCCAGGCCCCCACCTGGCCGAGTGCTCTTTATTTCCCCGCACCCGGACCCCGAATGTAGCGCACACCACCAACAGCCGTACTTCCACTTGACTAATCGCCCTGTATCCGTGCCGTGACATCAACAGGCAGCCAACTGCCGGGAATTCCGGCAAGCCAGCTTTCGGCTTCGGCGAGTTCCCCGGCAGCGGCCCGCAATGCCTCGATTCCGGGGTGTGTACGGCCCTTGGCCCACACCAAGGACACAGGTGACAGGGGCACCGGATCGACGAGTGGGCGCCGTACCGTCTCCGGCATGATCGGAAATTCCATCACCGAAAGAACTGGCGTGCGATTCTTTGCCATGATCCGCCGGAATTCCTCTGCCCCCACCGCCATGGGGGCCGGTGGCGCGATATCGATGGAGCGGCCCGCGAAAAGCTGGCGCGCGAGATCGGTCCATTCCCGAGTGCGCGGATTTCCCGCGCCCGCGTACACCCGCTCGCCCGCGAGATCGGCGAGTGCCACCTCCGCGCGGTCGGCGAGCGGGTGGCCGTACGGCAGCAGCACGGCCATCCGCTCGTAGCGGACCAGTTGATGCGCGAGCCCGGCACGCAGCGCGGGGGCGAGACCGCAGAAGCGGCCGAAGGAGGCGTCGAGGCGACCGGCGGCGATGCCGGCCGCCGCGCCGCTGAGACCACTCTCGAAGCGGGCCATCAGCTCACGGTGCGGTGCGAGTTCCCGGGCGCGCGCCAGCACCCGCCCTGACGTCATGCCCTCGGTGTTGAGATCCACCAGCAGTGGGCGTTCCGAATCGGCCGACGCGGCGATCAGCTCGTCCTGGGCCGCCAGCAACCGGCGTGCGTACGGCAGCAGTCGCTCCCCGTCGGCCGTCAACGCGACCTGCCTGGTGCTCCGTACGAACAGCGTCACTCCCAACTCCCGCTCCAGCCTGCGGATGTCGCGGCTGAGCGCCTGCTGCGCGACGTAGAGCGCCGCAGCGGCTCGGGTGAAGTGCAACTCCTCGGCGACGGCTGTGAAAGCGCGGAGCAGCCGGGGTTCGATGTCTCTGGGCACGCCGCATTCAACAACACAGACGCGTCAATGGCCACGGAAACGGTGTTGGACCACGCCGGGTTCCCGGCCCGAGGCTGAGGTCATGCCGTACTCAGCCCCACAGGCCCGGTCGTCCGACACGCCACTGGTCACCGTCACGGGCAGCACCCTCGTGCTCGCCTCGCGCGCCACCGACACCCCGCCCACGCACCACCGGAAGCGCGGGCGCGTCCGCCCGCCCGGCCCGTACGCCCGGCTCTTCGCGGTCCCCGGCGCCCGCGCCTTCACCCTCGGCAATCTCATCGCCCGGCTGCCCATGGGCATGTTCAGCGTGAGCGCCGTGCTGATGATCGCCGGATCACGCGGCTCGTACGCGCTCGCCGGCGCCGTCACCGCCACCGGCCTCGCGGCCACCGCGCTCGCCGCGCCCTGGACCGCCCGCCTCGTCGACCGGTACGGACAGGCCCGTACCGCCGTACCCGCCACGGTGATCGCGGCGGCCGGATCACTCGCGCTGCTGCTGTGCGTACGCTACGGCGCACCCGCGTGGACGCTCTTCGCCGCCTACGCGGCAACCGCCACCACACCCAACACCGGTGGCATGTCCCGCGCCCGCTGGGCGTACCTGCACCGGGAGCCCACTCCGGCGAACGCCGCCGCGCTGCACACCGCCAACTCCTTCGAACAGGCAGCCGACGAACTCTGCTTCATGCTGGGCCCGGTCGTCGCCGCCTTCCTGTGCTCCGCGCTCTTCCCCGAGGCGGGCACGCTGACGGGCGCGGTCCTGCTGCTGTCCGGCGTCCTGATCTTCGCGGCCCAGCGCACCACGGAACCACCGGTGTCCGGGCGTACGGCACGGTCACCGGCCCCGCTCCGCGACCCCGCGACGACCGCACTGCTCGCCGTATTCCTCGCCACCGGCGCGGTCTTCGGCTCGACGGAGGTCGTCACGCTCGCCTACACGGACGCCCGCGGGCACGGCGCCTGGGGCGGCGCGGTGCTCGCGCTGCAGGCCGCGGGGTCGTGCGCGGCCGGTCTGCTGCACGGCTCCCTGATCCGCCCGGCCAGGAACGTCCACCGGCGGCTGGCGCTGTGCACCGCCGGAATGACCCTGATGCTGACACTTCCCCTGCTCGCCGCGCTGTCCGGATCGCTGCCGCTGCTCGCCTGCGGACTGCTGCTCGCAGGCACAGCGACGGCCCCGACGATGGTGACGGGCATGACGCTCATCCAGCACCTCACCCCCCAGGACCGGCTGAACGAGGGGATGACGCTCTCCGTCACCGCCCTGCTCGGCGGAACAGCGGCGGGCTCGGCGGCCGGCGGCTGGACGGTGGACCACGCGCCTCCGTCCCACGGCTACGTCCTGCCACTGTGCGCCGCGGCTCTCGCGTTACTCCTGGCGACGACGGCGACGACGACAGCGACAGCGACAGCGGCGACGACCGGAGGCCGGAGCAAGACATGAGGGCGCCGGCGCATGACAAAGGCCCCGCCGTCACCAGGACAGCGGGGCCTTCGCCTCACATGGGAATTGTGGAGATGGCGGGAATCGAACCCGCGTCCAACGGTGCAGAACCAGGGCTTCTCCGAGCGCAGTCCGCTTCGCTTTTCTCGGCCCCGGAGATCACACGGACAAGTCTCCGACGGGCTCAGTCACTGTTTGATTTCCCTCTAGATCCCGCGACCGGACCTACAGGTTTAGTCCCCTAGCTGATGCCAGGATCCGGGTCGGGAACAGCCCCGGGCTGACACTCCGCGGAGTCTTCGCTAGCTGCTAATTAGGCAGCGAGAGCGAAGGCGGAGGAATCGCGCTTAGAATTGGCGATTATAGTTTGCGACATATGGTTTACGAGATCATTGCCGCTTCCTCGGCTCGCTTCACCTGCTTCAACATCCGCTGTCGAAACCGATCATCCCCATGCTTCACACTATTCAGTTAGGTACAGACCACACACCGTCTGTGGCTGTGTGACCCATCGTACGTGATCAACCGCCGGCGGGGCCACCGTATTCCGTCGCGGTCCAGGTGTGGATCAGGCCCGCTGGCGGCGCTTGGCGGACGCGATGGCCCGGTTCGTCTCGCGCAGATCCTGCTTCTCCCGCAGGGTCTGACGCTTGTCGTACTCCTTCTTGCCCTTGGCCAGCGCGATCTCGATCTTGGCCCGGCCGTCCTTGAAGTAGAGGGCCAGCGGCACGATCGTGTGCCCGGTCTCCTGCGACTTCGCTTCCAGCTTGTCGATCTCCAGCCGGTGCATCAGCAGCTTGCGCTTGCGCCGTGCCGTGTGGTTGGTCCACGTCCCCTGGCTGTACTCCGGCACATGCACGTTGTGCAGCCACGCTTCGTGTCCGTCGATCTGCACAAAGCCGTCCACCAGCGACGCCCGGCCCTGCCGCAGCGACTTCACCTCGGTGCCGGTCAGCACAAGGCCGCACTCGTAGGTGTCGATGATGAGGTAATCGTGCCGCGCCTTCTTGTTCTGCGCGATCAGTTTGCGCCCAGTTTCCTTAGCCATAGTCCTGCCATTTTCGCACTCCGACGCAACTTCTTTACTCGGTGACGCCGAGGCCGCTCAGCACCGTCTCGGCCCGCTGCTGCGCGCGCTCGGTCACCGCGAGGTCCGGCGTGATTCCCCTGCCGTCCACCGCATGCCCCGACGGGGTCCGGTAATGGCCCACGGTCAGCTCGGCCACGGATCCGTCCGGCAGCCGGCTCGGCATCTGGACCGAACCCTTGCCGAACGTGCGCGAACCGACCGTGACCGACCGGCCACGGTCCTGCAGCGCGCCCGTCAGCAGCTCCGCCGCGCTCATCGTCCCGCCGTCGACCAGCACCACCACGGGCCGGTCGCTGTCGCCGCCCGGGTCCGCGTACAGCGCGCGCTGCTCGCCCTTTATGTCGTACGTGGCGACCAGGCCGCCGTCCAGGAAGGCGGAGGCGGCGGTGACGGCCTCGGTGACCAGCCCTCCCCCGTTGCCCCGGAGGTCCAGCAGGACACCCGCACCCTCGGGAGCTTCGAACACCGCGTCCCGCACCCGCTGCCCCGAGCCCTTCGTGAAGGCACCGACCTTGATCCGCCGGGCGCCGCCCGCGACCGTGTCGACCGTGACGGACTCCGTGGCGAGCCTGGCCCTGCGGAGGGTCTTCGTCCAGCGGTGGCCCTCCCGTTCGAGGCCGACGGCCACGGACGTGCCGACCTTGGTACGGGGATCGGCCGGCGGCGCGTCGCTCTCCGCCGGATCACTTCCGTCCGCCGGCCCACCCGTCTCCGCCGCCCTGCCGCCGTCCGCGGTGCTGCCCGCGTCCGTCGGCCGATCGGCCTTCGCCGTCCTGCCGTCACCGCGCAGCAGAGCCATGACTTCCGTGACGGGCCGCTTCCCGACATCCGCGCCGTCGATCTCCGTGACCGTGTCACCGGTCCTGACCCCGGCACGCGCCGCGGGGCCGCCCGGCAGTACGCGCGTCACCTCGACCAGGCCCTTGACCGTCCGCCTCGCCCAGAGCCCCACGCCGGTGTACGAGCCGTCGAGCGCCTGCTCGAACTCCTCGTACTCGCCCTTGTCGTAGACCGCGCCCCAGCGGTCTCCGCTGCGGCTCACGACCTCTTCCGCCGCTTCCGTACCGGACTTGCCGTCGGCGATGGCCGCCGCGGCCGCTCTGGCCACTTCCGCGCTGTCGACCGTGGAGGCCGCGGAGGCGGCGGAAGCCGCGGAACGGGTGGAGGTACGCGCGGGCCGCTGCTCCGTGCCCGGCAGGGAGTTGGCCGCCGCGGCGGCGGTCACGAGGACGCCCGCGAACACCAATGTCAGGGTTGCCCCGCGGCGAATTCCGCGGGGCCTCTCGTGCGACTCGGAGCCTGACATGGCGTCGAGTCTAGGACAACGCAGGGCAAAGGACCGGCGCTTGGCGACTCCACGCCAGGGGCGCTTGTCACACCCTGAGGTACTTGCGCAGCGCGACAAAAGCAGCAACGGCGGGCATCAGCAGACCGATCGCGAGCACCAGCGGGAGCTTCGTCAGGACCGCGTCCCAGCCGATGAACTGCACCAACTCCATCTTGCTCGACAGGTCGAGACCGCTGTCGATGAGGAAGTAGCGGCCCGACAACAGCATCACGCAGGCGACCACGCCGCCGATCAGCCCGGCGAACGCGGCCTCCATGATGAACGGCATCTGGATGTAGAAGCTGGAGGCGCCGACCAGCCGCATGATGCCGGTCTCCCTCCGGCGGCTGAACGCCGACACGCGCACGGTGTTGACGATCAGCATCAGCGCGATGACCAGCATCAGCGCCATCACCCCGAGCGCGGCGACGTTCATGCCGTTCATCAGATCAAAGAGATTCTGCAGAATGCTGCGCTGGTCCTGGACGGACTGCACACCGTCCCGCCCCGCGAAGGCGGTTGCCACCACCTGGTACTTCTCGGGGTCCTTCAGCTTGACGCGGAACGACTCCTGCATCTGGTCCGGGGTGATCGTCGCGGCGATGGGAGTGTCGCCGTACTGCTCCCGGTAGTGCTTGTACGCCTGGTCGGACGACTCCTGTATGACGGTGTCGACGACGTCCATCTTGTTCAGATCCGTCTTGATCTGATTCCGCTGCTCGCTCGTCACCGCACCCTTGGCGCACGCCGGGTCGGTCGAGGCGTCGTTCTTGTTGCAGAGGAAAATGGAGACATTGACCTTGTCGTACCAGTAGTCCTTCATCGTGCTGACCTGCTCGCGCATGAGCAGCGCACCGCCGAAGAGGGCGAGCGAAAGAGCTACGGAGACGATGACCGCGAAAGTCATCGTGAGATTACGGCGGAGGCCGACGCCGATCTCCGACAGGACGAACTGGGCGCGCATGGCGTCCTTTCAGCTTTCGGTACGTTCAGTACTTCGACGCTCTGTGCCGGTGACCGGGCGGCGCGGTGACCGCGAGCGGTGCCGGTGACCGCGCGGCGCCGGTCAACCGCTCAGTGCTGGTAGCCGTAGACGCCGCGTGCCTGGTCGCGTACCAGACGGCCCTTCTCCAGCTCGATCACGCGCTTGCGCATCTGGTCCACGATGTTCTGGTCGTGGGTCGCCATCAGCACCGTGGTGCCTGTGCGGTTGATGCGGTCCAGCAGCTTCATGATGCCCACGGAGGTCTGCGGGTCGAGGTTGCCGGTCGGTTCGTCCGCGATCAGCAGCATGGGCCGGTTGACGAAGGCCCGTGCGATCGCGACGCGTTGCTGCTCACCGCCGGACAGCTCGCCGGGCATCCGGTCTTCCTTGCCGCCGAGTCCGACGAGGTCGAGGACCTGCGGGACGGCCTTGCGGATCTCGCCCCTGGGCTTGCCGATGACCTCCTGTGCGAACGCCACGTTCTCCGCGACGGTCTTGTTCGGGAGCAGCCTGAAGTCCTGGAAGACCGTGCCGAGCTGGCGGCGCATCTGCGGCACCTTCCAGTTGGACAGGCGCGCGAGGTCTTTACCGAGGACGTGCACCATGCCATGGCTGGTGCGCTCCTCTCGGAGAACCAGCCGCAGGAAAGTCGACTTACCGGAACCGGAGGATCCGACCAGGAAGACGAACTCCCCCTTCTCGATTTCGAGGGAGACGTCGCGCAGAGCGGGACGGGTCTGTTTCGGGTAGGTCTTGGAAACATTGTCGAATCGGATCACGGGATGCACCACGGTCGGCAGGGAGTAGGTGAGCGTGACCTTACGCGAAGCGGAGAGGGCCGCGCAGTCCGCGTCCGGGGTTGGGCGATTTATCACGGATGACCGTCGATCGCCGGCCGCGACCGGCCGCCGGAATCCGGTCGCCCGCGCTGAACGGCCCGGAAACTGGCACAGTGGTAAAGGGAACGGTGGCGTATCCCCGAGCGTTGAGCGGAGAGACACTGACCGCGGCTCCGCCGCGCGGTGAGGAGGAAAGCGCATGACCTACGACCGATTGGTGTGCGCCAACTGCGCGGGACCTGTGACCGAGGGCCGCTGCCGCGTGTGCCGGGCCAACAGGGACCGTCTTCAGCAGCAGGGCCCCCTGGGCGGCTTGAGCCCGGCAGCCCTGCTGACGCTGCTGGCCCTGCTGGTGGTGGCCGCGGTGGCGCTGGTGGCCGTACAGCAGACCGCCATGAGCTGATATCCGGCGCGCACAACGTGCACGCACGAGGTACGCACAAGAGGCGCGCGCAGGACGTACGCAAGGGCCCGGACGCTGGATGAGCGTCCGGGCCCTCGTACTTCTTACGTACCGCTCATCGCGTACGTCTTATCCGCTTACCCGCCGTACGTGACGTACGTCTCGTACGGCGTGCTGCCCGAGACCGTGGTCTCAGGCGGCGGTACGGCCGCCGGCGAGGCGCGGCAGCATACGGAAGCCGATGCCGCCCGCGATCATGACCGCGGCGCCGACGAGCAGGAAGGTGGTCTCGGCGGCGCCGGTCTCCGCCAGCTCCTCCTTGGCCTCACCCTGCTGCACCGGCTGGGAGCCGGCGCTGTCGGTGTCGGTGTTGTTGTCGTCGCCGATGATGACGCCGCCACCGTGGGTGTCGTCGCCACCGCCGTTGTCACCACCGGTGCCCGGCTCACTCGGCTGAGTGGAGGGGTCGGTCGGCTGAGTCGGCTCGCCGGAGGGGTCGGTCGGCTCGTCGGACGGCTGAGTCGGCTCGTCCGTGGGCTCGGTCGGCTCGTCCGTGGGAAGGGTCGGCTCGTCCGTCGGCAGGGTCGGCTCGTCCGTGGGGAGGGTCGGCTCGTCCGTCGGCAGAGTGGGCTCGTCGGTCGGCTCGCTGGTCGGCGGGTCGGGGATCTCGGTCGGAGGGTCCGTCGGCTCGTCCGACATCCTGCCCAGCGAGAGGTCCAGGCCGATGCCGAGACCGGCGTCACTGACGCCGGCGGCCGAAGCGGCGCCGGCTGCGGTCAGCGAGGCGCCCGCGGCGATCACTACGCCGGCCGCGATACGTGCAACGCGGATCCGCGTCTTTTTGGTCATCTGGCTGCTACCCCCAGTAGCTCATTCATCAGTGGTGCAGCGCCCGGGGCAGCGGCCGTTGGGGGTTCGTGTGCGGTGCCCCCCGGCCACACGCGCCCCAGAAAAACGCATGCAGCGCTTCACCATTCCCAGTTTTCATATACGCGTCAAGCGGGTACCGCGCGCGATGACCGGAATCGCGTCAGTTGTCCGGCGTGCGGCGATGCAACTGTGACATAAAAGGGAACTGCCGCCCCGGAGGCGGCAGTTCCCTCATGTCATCTCTGCGAAGCGTGAATTCAGCTCTCCGACTGCTTGCGCCAGCGAATTCCGGCCTCCAGGAAACCGTCGATCTCGCCGTCAAGTACCCCCTGCGGGTTACCCACTTCGAAGTCGGTGCGCAGGTCCTTGACCATCTGGTAAGGATGCAGGACATACGAACGCATCTGGTTGCCCCAGGAGTTGCCGCCGTCGCCCTTGAGCGCGTCCATCTCGGCCTGCTCCTCCTGGCGGCGCCGTTCGAGCAGCTTCGCCTGGAGCACGTTCATCGCGCTCGCCTTGTTCTGGATCTGCGAGCGTTCGTTCTGGCAGGAGACCACGATGCCGGTCGGCACGTGCGTGATCCTGACCGCGGAGTCGGTGGTGTTGACGCCCTGACCGCCGGGGCCCGAGGCGCGGTACACGTCCACGCGCAGCTCGGTCTCGTCGATCTCGACATGATCGCTGGACTCGACGACCGGCAGCACCTCGACGCCCGCGAACGAGGTCTGGCGGCGGCCCTGGTTGTCGAAGGGCGAGATACGGACCAGGCGGTGCGTGCCCTGCTCCACGGAGAGCGTGCCGTAGGCGTACGGCACGTTCACCACGAAGGTGGTCGACTTGATGCCGGCCTCTTCCGCGTACGACGTCTCGTACACCTCGGTGGAGTAGTTGTGCCGCTCGGCCCAGCGCAGATACATGCGCTGCAGCTGCTCGGCGAAGTCGGCGGCGTCGACGCCACCCGCCTCCGCGCGGATGTTGACCAGGGCAGCGCGCTCGTCGTAGTGGCCGGAAAGGAGGGTGCGGACCTCCATCTCGTCCAGCGCCTTGCGTACGGATTCCAGCTCCGCCTCGGCCTCGGCGCGCGCGTCGGCGTCGCCCTCCGAGTCGGCCAGCTCGAAAAGGATCTCCAGGTCGTCAATGCGTCCGCGCAGGGTCTCGGTCTTGCGGACCTCGGCCTGCAGATGCGAAAGCTTGCTGGTGATCTTCTGCGCCGCCTCCGGGTCGTCCCACAGGGAAGGGGCCGCGGCCTGATCCTCGAGGACGACGATGTCTGCCCTCAGCTTGTCGAGGTTCAGGACGGCCTCGATCGACCCCATGGTCGAGGAGAGGGACTTCAGCTCTTCGGATACATCGACGACTGCCACGGGACCAGCGTAACGGTTGAGCGGGAAAACCCGTCCCCCCGCTGCCCAGGCCCCCTCGGCCCCGGCAGGACACGGCCTCCTGCCGGGGCCTTCCGCCGGGGCCGGCTGCCTGGGGTTTCCGCCGGGGCCCGCGGCTGGGCCCTACGGCTGGGAAATCGGCGACGCCGTGTGCTTCGCGTCCCGCGGGGACGTGGCCGCGCCGTCACTGCTCGTCGCCAGCCAGCCGCCGACGCCGAGCACCGCGACCACCAGGACGGCGACCGCTCCGAGGACGATCCGGCGCTTGCGCACGGCCCCCGCCTTGTGGCGCGCGGAGCCGGGCCTGCGCCCGCCGGCGGACTTCGGCGCGCGGGCCGTGCCGCGCGCGCCCCCCGCCAGCTCGTCGGGTCCCGGCACGCGCATGCTCGTGTGGGTGTCGCGGTTGGAGTCGGGCACGGCGCCCGGCACGAGCGGTACGGCTCCGCGCCTGCGCGGCTCCTCCGGGGTGTCGCGGCGCGGTTCCTCGTACGGCTGCTCGGTCGGCTCCGCCTCCGGCTCGTCCACGTCCAGCGGCGGGATCCCACCGAGCTGCGGCAACTGCTCGCGCAGCCGGGCCGCCAGCTCCGAGGCGCGCAGCCGGGAGGCCGGGGCCTTGGCCAGGCACTGGAGGAGCAGGCGCCACAGCTCCTCGGGGATGCCGGGCAGCGGGACGACGGTCTCCGTCACATGGCGGCGCAGTACGGCGCCGGGGTGGCCACCGCCGAAGGGCGTGAAGCCGGCGAGCAGCTCGTACAGGACGGTGGCCAGCGCGTAGATGTCGACGGCCGCGCGGGGCGGCAGGCCCTCGACGATCTCGGGCGCGAGGTAGTCGGGGGTGCCGATGATCCGGTTCGCCTTGGTGCGGCGGGGGGTGTCGATCAGCTTGGCGACGCCGAAGTCCGTGATGAGGGCCGGGTGCGAGCCGCCGGGACCGAGCGGGCCCTCCATGTCGAGCAGGATGTTCTCCGGCTTGACGTCGCGGTGGACGACCCCGGCGGCGTGCGCGGCCGCGAGCCCGTCCGCCACGTCGGCGGCGATCGCCACCGCGGCCTCGGGTGGGAGCCTGCGCTCGCGGTCGAGACGGGTACGCAGGTCCGTGCCGCGCACCAGCTCCATCACGAGCGCCAGGTCATTGCCGTCCACGACGAGATCGCGGACGGCGACCACCCGGGGGTGGTCGAGACCGAGCAGCGCGGTGCGTTCCTGGACGAAGCGCCCGACCAACTCCTGGTCGGACGCCAGGTCTTCGCGCAACAGCTTGATGGCGACCGGGCCTTCCGGCCCCTCGCCGAGCCACACCGTGCCGGCGCTGCCCCGTCCCAGAATCTGGTGGGCGGTGTACCGGCTGCCGATATTCCGTGCCAAGACTGCTCCCTCAGCGGCTGGCGAATGCCCATCAAAGTACGCGGGTGTCCGGGTGTTCAGTGCCCCGGTCGGCGACGGTCTTCACCTCTGCGGAGGAATTCGTTCCGCGGAGGTCGACAAAGCGACCGACCCTGCGGAGCCGTCGCCGCACCCGGTGGTGATTGTGCCTGGTTCAGGGACGTGCCGGAGCACCGGAGCCCTTCAGGGAAGCAGGAATTGGCCTGATTCCGGGAGCCGTCCCGGCTCCGGGAAGCGCGCCGATCTCAGTTCCCGGGCTCGGCGGTCTCAGGAACCGAGCAGGCTGTTCCCGGAACTGAGCAGGCTGTTCCCGGAACTGAGCAGGCGGTTCCGGGAACGGGGCAGGCAGTTCCCCGGAACGGGGCAAGCAGGTCTGAGGAACCGAGCCAGGCTGCCCGCCGGAACCGAGCCGGCTGCTTTCAGGAACTGAACTTCGAAATCCAGCCGGAGACCTTGTCGTAGCCGTCACTGATCTCGGTCCAGTAGCTCTTGCCCTCGCCGATCCAGTCCTGAAGCGGCGTCAACTCCCAGACGAGCCAGCCCGCGACGAACAGCAGCACGAGCGTGAACAGGCAGCCCTTGAGGCAGCCGAGACCCGGGATCCGCATCGGGTTCGCGCCGCGCTGCCTCGGCGGGCGCGGCTCGCGGTGGGACGGCTGCTGCGGCGGTGCCTGCTGGGGCGGTGTCTGCGGCGGCGTGTACCGCTGCTGCTGTTGCGGGGGCGGCGGGGCGTAGCGCTGCTGCTGGGGCTGCTGTTGCTGCCTGGGCGGCTGCTGTCGCCGGGGCGCCTCCTGCTGGGGCGGCGGGTACGCCTGCTGCTGGTGGGACGGCTGCTGATGCTGCTGCCCGGGCTGCCGCTGCGGGGCTCCCGGCCGGTGCGGGCGGCGGCGCAGCGGGTCCTGGCTCGGGTCGAGGTACTGGACCTGCGTCTGCTCGTTGCGGTCGCGGGCCGCCTGCAACTGGCTCTGCCAGGGGTGCGGGCCGTCGGGCTCCTGGAGGCCGTCCTGACCGTGGCCGCTCTGCGGTACGGGCGGCATGACGGCGGTCGGGTCCGGGGCGCCCGCTCCCGGCGCACCCGCTCCCGCGGTCGGCAGGAAGCTGGTCGCCGCGTTCGGGTCGTAGGAGCCCGCGCTGCCCGGCAGGACCTGCGTCGGGTCACTGGCTCCGGGCGTCTCGGGCACGGCCGCGGGCGACGGATCGGGCGCGAGCAGCGCGCCGACGCCCATCGCGGCGTCGATCTGGGCGGGCGTGGAGTGCACGCCCACACCGGAGGCGACGGTCCGCAGCGCCCTGGCCAGGCTCACGGCGCTCGGCCGCTGGTCCGGGTCCTTGCGCAGGCAGCGCTCTATCACCGTCCACAGCGGTTCCGGCACGGTGCCGGGGCGGCGCGGCTCCTCGCTGAGATGCCGCTGCAGCACCTCGAGGGCGGTCGCGCCGGCGAACGGCGGGCGTCCTGTGACCAGTTCGTACAGCAGGATGCCCGCGCCGTAGATGTCGACGGCGGAGGTCTGCGGGCGGCCCTCGGCGGACTCCGGCGCCACGTAGGCGGGCGTCCCGACGAATTCGTGCGTACGGGTCAGGCCCGGGGAGTCCGCGAGGCGTGCGATGCCGAAGTCGGTGAGCATCGGGTGCAGCTGCTCGCCGTCGTCCTTGAGCAGGACGTTGGCCGGCTTCAGGTCGCGGTGCACGACGCCGTCGGCGTGGCTGGCGGCGAGCGCGTCCGCGATCTGCGCGGTGAGCAGAGAGGCCGCGACGGGACCGAAGGGACCGTTCTCCCGGAGGTAACGGTGCAGGTCGGGACCCTCGACCAGGTCCATGACGAGGGCGAGCAGGTCACCCTCCACGACCAGGTCGCGGGTGCGCACGATGTTCGGGTGGGTGAGGCGCAGCAGGACGGAGCGCTCACGCAGGAACCGCATCACGATGTCCGCGTCGTTCGCCAGCTCCTCCTTGAGGACCTTGATGGCGACGGTCTCACCGGGCTGGCCCGGCACGGCCGCTTCCGCGCCCGCGGTCTCCCGCTGGCGGGCTCGCCAGACCGTGCCCGTGGCGCCGCGTCCGATGGGCTCTTCGAGCAGGTATTTGCTGCCTACCGGCCGCACGTCATGCGCTCCCTGCTGGTCGTCGTCTCTTGCCCGGCCCCCGGCTCTCCGAGGTGTTCCGGGTCCGGGTTTCCGGTCCACTTTAGGGGGTGAGCAGCCCGGCCGAACGGCTCACCGGCCGGTGATCTCCCCGGCCGCGGTCCCGTCCCGGTCCGCTGCCGGTCCCGCGCGTCCGGGCGTACGTCCCTCTCCTGCTCGTGTTCGAAAGAAAGACGCACGGATCGCACGGATGGTTTCCGAGCAGGGGGGTTACCGCACGTCACAGTGGTCTCCGGCCGCGTCTGAGCAGGACCCAAGCAGGCATTTTTACCCCCACAGCCGACCAATCAAGATCGCTTGAGGCTGACCCCCGGGCGTGTTGTCAGAGGCAGGTGCGAAGATGCCCCCAGCACGCGGGGTGTGGAGTCGGGGGTCGCACCAACCGTGCCGACCTGTACCGGACGACGTGTCCGGTGTGGTGGGGGGAATGTCACAGGGCGGTTCCCCTGCCGCGTACCCCGCGCAGAAGGGACCGCTGACGGCGATGCAGATCCGGCTGACCGTCCTCGCGCCGCGCAGCGGCCATGCCTCGGGGCGCGCGTGCGACGTGCTCGTCACCGCTCCCGCGGGGACGGCTCTCGCGGCCGTCGCCTCCGGCCTCGCCACCGCCGCATCCGGGCCCGACGCCGCCGGCACGGTCGTGCTGTACGCGGGGCGCGAGCGGCTGGACGCCCAGCGCTGCGCGCTCGGCGAGCCGCCGCTGATCGACGGCGCGGTGCTCTCCCTGCACGGTCCGGGCCCGGACGAAGTGCCGGCGGAGGACGCCCCCGCCCAGCTGCGTGTGGTCGCCGGTCCGGACGCGGGCGGTGTCCATCTGCTGCACGGCGGCCAGATCAGGATCGGCCGCTCCGCCGCCGCGGACGTCCCGCTGGACGACCCGGACGTGTCACGTCTGCACTGCGCGGTGACGGTTTCCGAGAATGGCCGGATTTCGGTGGCGGATCTCGGCTCGACCAACGGCACGACACTGGAAGGCGTCGAAGTCGGCACGCTGCCCGTCGCCGTCGCGCCCGGCGCGCTGCTGCGGCTCGGCGAGTCCGCCCTGCGGCTCACCGCGGGCGAGCTGCCGGCCACGCTGCCGACCGCCCCGGACGGTGAGGGGCATCTGCGGATCGTCCGCCCCGGCACGGAGGACGCCGCGCCGCTCGCGTACGCCCCGGGTGCGGACGCCCCGGCGGGCACCGGCCGGACGACCGGCGCGTACGGGACGGGCGGATACCGCACGGACGGCTCCGGGTACGGCTCCGCGGGCACCTCATCGGGGCCGCAGTACGGCGGTGACCCGCGCGAGGCCGCCCCCACGCACGGCGGTTCCGCCGCCACGCGCGGCCTGGGCCCGGGCGGGCCCGAGGTGATCCGTGACCCGCGGGACTCCGGGGAGGGCCGCGTGATCTCGTCGTACGGCCCCCGGCCCGGTTCGGCGCCCGGCTTCGCGCCCGGCTCGGCGCCGGAGACCCATGGCCGCTCCACGCCGTCCGGCGCGTACGGCAGGGACGCGCGGTCCGGGTCCGCGACGTCGCGCGTGCCGGACCCGCGCGCGGCGGCGGACGACGGATACGGCGCCGGTTACGGCGCGCCAGCGTCCGGGAACGGTCCGGCCACCGGCTCCGTGAACAGCCCGGCACACAGCAGAGCGGCCGCACAGGACCCGTCGGACGGCGTACGGGATCCGTCCGACGGCGCCCGGACCCACGACGGCGCGGACGCCGGAGACATCCCCCAGCCGCGCGGTTCGCGCCGGCAGGGGACGCCGATGCGCGGGATGCAGCGCCCCGACACCTCCGCCGCGCGGCGCGGCGGCATAGGAGCCTGGGCCAGGCGCCTCGCCGGAGGACGTGAGGACGACCTCCCGGAGTCCGGCGACGGTGCCGCGCCGTTCGCGGGTGCGGCGGCGCGCGCGGCGGCCGACGAGATCTGGCCGGACCCGGCCGAGGTGCTGCTGACCGCGCTCGGCCCGGGACCCCGGCTGTGGGAGCGCGACAGCGCGCACCCGGAGGCTCTGGTCGTCCGGCTCGGTACGACCGACCAGCAGGACGCCGGCACGGGAGCGGCGCCGCCGGAGCCCGCGACCGTATCGCTGCGCGAGGCCGGTTCCCTGGGGCTCGCGGGCCCCCGCGAGCGGCTGACGGGCCTGGCCAGGGCCGTCGTCGCGCAGCTCGCCGCGCTGCACGCGCCCGCCGATCTGGAGATCGTGCTGATCAGCACGGACCGGACGATCAGCCCCGAGCAGCGCAGACAGGAGTGGCAGTGGCTCGGCTGGCTGCCTCATGTGCGCCCGGCCCACGGCCAGGACTGCCGGCTGCTGCTCGCCTTCGACCGTGAGCAGGCCACCGCGAGGACCGCGGAGCTGAGCCGCCGCCTCGACGACGGACCGCTCGGCCTCGGCTGGGCGTCGGCCGCCGCGGGAACGGTCTCGGAGGCGGCGGCCCGCCATACGGGCCCGCACACGATCGTGATCGTCGACGGTGATCCCGGCAGCGCCGCGCTGCGCGAGATCACGGCGCGGCTGGCCGGCGCGGGGGCCTCGTCGGGCATCCATGTCATCTGTCTCGCGGAGACGCCCGCGGCCTCGCCGCTCTCCCCGGTCGCCGCGACCTACGAGACGGCGTGCGCGGCCTCGCTGCCCTTCCGCGAGTGCGGGGCCGTCGCCCTGCTGAGCGGCGATGTGGCCACCGCCCTGCGGGTGCTGCGTACGCCGGTGGGGCAGCCCGCGGGACACGGCACGGTCGCCGGGGTCGACGCGGTCTCCCTCGCCTGGGCCGAGCGGTTCGCGCGGGCGCTCGCGCCGCTGCGCACCACCGCCGGCGGCGACCGGCGCAGCGCCGCCGTACCGCTGCCCCGAACGGCCAGGCTGCTCGACGAGTTGGGCCTCGCCCGCGCCACCCCCGCTTCCCTGATGGCCCGTTGGGCGTCGGCCGCCGACGTCACCGGCGACTGCACGGCGGTCCTCGGGGCCGGACCGCACGGCCCGGTGAGCGTCGATCTCGTCGAAGAAGGACCGCATTTGCTGATCGAGGGCCCGGCGGGCAGCGGCCGTACGGAGCTGCTCCGTTCGGTGGCGGCCTCGCTGGCCGCGGCGGCCCGTCCCGACCGGCTCGGGCTGCTGCTGGTCGACGGCGCGGGCGGCGAGCGCGGCGAGGGCCTGGCGGCCTGTACCGAACTGCCGCATGTCGCAGAGCACTTGATCGCGTCGGACCCGGTGAGGATGCGGGAGTTCGCGCAGGCGCTCGGCGCCGAGCTGAAGCGGCGCGCCGAACTCCTCGGCCGCCTCGACTTCACGGAGTGGCACAGCCGGCAAGAGGCGGCCGCCCGGATCATCGCCCAGCGCGCCGCCGGCGCCGCCCAGCAGCGGGCGGCCCGCCGGGCCGAGCAGCGCGAGGCCGCTCAGCCGGGCGGCGCGCTCCGCGTCGACGCCTCCGTCCCAGGTTCGGGCGAGCCCGCCCCGCTGCCCCGGCTCGTCGTGCTGGTGGACGACTTCGACGCGCTGGTCGCTCCCGCGCTGGGCAGTCCTGGCCGGCCCGCGGCCGGTTCTGTCGTACGCGCTCTGGAGGCGATCGCCCGGGACGGCGAGCGTCTGGGCGTGCACCTCGTGGCGTCGTCCGCCTGTCCCCACCGTACGAGCGACACCGATCTCGCCCACAGCGCGCGGCTGCGCGTCGTCCTGGACGTGCCGCCCACCGCGCCGTCGCCGCAGGACCCGGCGCCGGGCCGTGGCCGGCTGGGGCATCCGGACGGCGGAGTCACCCCGTTCCAGGGCGGCCGGGTCACCGGCCGTATCCCCCGTACGGCGACCTCGCGGCCGACCGTACTGCCCCTGGAATGGGAGCGGATGGGCGACCCTCCCACCCGTCGTCCGGTCCGCGAGCTGGGCAATGGGCCGACCGATCTGGCCCTGCTCGCCAGCGCTTTGGAGCGGGCCGCCCGGTCCGTCGACGCCGCCCCTGTGGCACCGCTGGCTCCGGCCCACCCTTGAAGATCAACGCGCAGTTCCGTACAAAGGTCCGCACGTCCGTCTCCGCACGTCACGAGCCCATTACGATCATCTCATTGACCCGCAATGGGCTATTGCAGGGCCCGAGTTGCCAGCGTAGGACTGGGGCGCACAGACGAGAGCGGCGCCGCCACGTCAGGGCGGCGACGCCGATCCGTTATGCGTAACTCAGTACGCGCACGGGAGAGACGGGGCACCAGCGATGCGCACAATTCGCAGAACACACAAGGCTTTTGGGTCACGCAAAGCCGCCGTGGCCCTCGCTGCCGTCGGAGCCGTCGCTCTGGCCGGCTGCGGCAGCGGTGATTCCGGCACCGACAAGAAGGCGGACGACGGGGCCACCACGTCCGCCGCCCCGACCGTTCAACTCCCCAAGCTGAACGGGGAGAAGATCGAGGTCGCGGCCGTGTGGACCGGGCCTGAGCAGGAGAACTTCACCAAGGTCCTGACCGAGTTCGAGAAGCGCACCGGCGCGAAGGTCACGTTCGTTCCCGCGCAGGACCCGATCGTCAACTTCCTCGGTTCGAAGATCGCGGGCGGCAGTCCGCCCGATGTGGCGATGCTCCCGCAGGTCGGCGCGATCCAGCAGGCCGTGGCCAAGAAGTGGGCCAAGCCGCTCGGCGCGGAGGCCAAGGCCCAGCTGGCGAAGAACTACAGCAAGGGCTGGCAGGACCTCGGCGCGGTCGACGGCACGCAGTACGGCGTGTACTTCAAGGCCGCCAACAAGTCCCTGGTCTGGTACAACAACGCCGCGTTCGAGAACGCGGGCGTGACGGTGCCCAAGACCTGGAAGGACTTCCTGTCGGCGGCCGACACCATCTCGGCCTCCGGCGTCACTCCGGTCTCGGTCGGCGGCGCTGACGGCTGGACGCTCACCGACTGGTTCGAGAACGTCTACCTCTCCCAGGCCGGTCCCGAGAAGTACGACCAGCTCTCCCAGCACAAGATCAAGTGGACCGACCCGTCCGTGAAGGACGCGCTGACCACGCTGGCCCAGCTGTTCGGCAAGCCGAGCCTGATCGCGGGCGGCGCGGACGGCGCGCTCCAGACCGAGTTCCCCGCCTCCGTCACGCAGACGTTCACCGGCGGCGACGCCCCGAAGGCCGCGATGGTCTTCGAGGGTGACTTCGTCGGCGTCAACATCGCGGAGACCGAGGCGAAGATCGGTACCGACGCCAAGGTCTTCCCGTTCCCGGCCGTCGGCAGCGACTCCCCGGTGGTCACCGGCGGCGACGCGGCCGTGGCGCTGAAGGACTCCAAGGGCGCGCAGGCCCTGCTGACCTTCCTGGCCTCCACCGACGCCGCGAAGATCTGGGCCGAGGAGGGCGGCTTCGTCTCGCCGAACAAGTCCCTGGACGGCGCCGCGTACCCGAACGACGTACAGCGCGGTATCGCGAAGGCGCTGATATCCGCGGGCGACGACTTCCGGTTCGACATGTCGGACCAGATGCCGCAGTCGTTCGGCGGTACGCCCGGCAAGGGCGAATGGAAGGGGCTCCAGGACTTCCTGAAGAACCCGAAGGACATCGCGGGCGCCCAGCGGAAGCTGGAGTCGGACGCGGCCAAGGCGTTCGAGAGCTGACGGGATGACGACTACGGTCACGGAGGGCACCCCGCAGGCGCCCCCCGGCAATGACACGAACAAGAGCGTGACCGGCACACGCAAATGGGTCGCGGTCGGCTTCCTGCTGCCCGCGCTCGTGCTGCTCGGCGCGCTCGTGGTCTACCCGATCGGGTTCTCCGTCTACCGGTCCTTCTTCGACAAGTCCGGTGACTCGTTCGCGGGTCTCGACAACTACATCGAGATCTTCACCGACGACACCATCCTGACCGCGGTCAAGAACAACGTGATCTGGGTGATCGTGGCGCCCGTGGTCGCCACGGCCCTCGGTCTGATCTTCGCCGTACTCACCGAACGGGTGCGCTGGGGAACGGCGTTCAAGCTGGTCGTCTTCATGCCGATGGCGATATCCATGCTCGCCTCCGGCATCATCTTCCGGCTCGTGTACGAGCAGGACCCCGAGCGCGGCATAGCCAACGCCGTCTGGGTCGGAGTGCACGACACCTTCGCGGAGTCGTCGGGCTTCCCCCAGGCGCACCCCCTGCCGGTGCATCCGCTCAAGCCGGGCGGCGGCGGCTCGTTCGTCACCAAGCAGCCGGCCCGGGCGGACACCCCGGTCAGCATTCCGCTGGTGGGCGTCCCGCCGGCGAAGATGCCGTCCGGCGCCGCGCCGGCCAAGGCCGCGCGGCCCGAGGCCGGCAAGGTCACCGGCACGGCCTGGCTGGACTTCACCAAGGGCGGCGGTGGCAAGCCCAACGTCATCGACGCCAAGGAACTGGGCCTCAAGGGCATCAAGGTGGAGGCCGTCAAGAACGGCAAGGTCGTCGCCTCCGCCAAGGCCGCCGCCGACGGTACGTTCAGTCTCCCCGCGTCGGCGGAGGGCGCCGAACTCCGGCTCCCCGCGGACAACTTCAGGGAGCCGTACAACGGCGTCAACTGGCTGGGCCCCTCGCTCGTCACCCCGTCCATCATCGGCAGCTATCTGTGGATGTGGGCCGGCTTCGCGATGGTCCTCATCGCGGCCGGACTGGCGAGCGTGCCCCGTGAACTCCTCGAGGCCGCACGGGTCGACGGCGCCACCGAGTGGCAGGTCTTCCGCAAGGTCACGGTGCCGCTCCTGGCGCCGGTGCTCGGCGTCGTCATGGTCACACTCATGATCAATGTGCTGAAGATCTTCGACCTGGTCTTCATCATCGCGCCGGGCTCCTCCCAGGACGACGCGAACGTGCTGGCGCTCCAGCTCTACCGCTCGTCGTTCGGCACGGACGCGGATCTCGGTGTCGGCAGCGCCATCGCCGTGGTGCTGCTCCTGCTGGTGATCCCGGTCATGCTCGTCAACGTCCGCAGGATGCGAAAGGAGACGCGCCGATGACCATGAACGACGGTGTGGTCAAGGCGAAGCAGTCACTCGGCACCCGGATCGCCGCCCGCACGGGCGGCACGCTCGTACGGGTCGTCCTGATCCTGGTCGGCCTCTTCTGGCTGATGCCGACGCTCGGGCTGCTGGTCTCCTCGCTGCGCGACTCGACGGACATCAACGCGAGCGGCTGGTGGAAGGTCTTCACGGCCCCCAGCCAGCTGACCGTGGAGAACTACTCACGGCTGCTCGACAACGACATCATCACCAACTCCCTGCTCTCCACGATCGCGATCACCGTCCCCGCGACGCTGTTCGTCGTGGTGATCGGCTCGCTGGCCGGATACGCCTTCGCGTGGATGGAATTCCCGGGCCGTGACTGGTGGTTCCTGGTGGTCGTCGGGCTCCTGGTGGTTCCGGTGCAGGTCGCGCTGGTGCCGGTCTCGAAGCTGTTCGGCCAGATCGGCATCTTCGAGACGACCTTCGGTGTGGTGGTCTTCCACGTCGCCTTCGGGCTTCCCTTCGCGATCTTCCTGTTGCGCAACTTCTTCGCGGAGATCCCGAGGGAACTGCTGGAGGCGGCCCGCCTGGACGGAGCGGGCGAGATCAGGCTGTTCACCCGGGTCGTCATGCCGCTCGGCGGTCCCGCGATCGCCTCCCTGGGCATCTTCCAGTTCCTCTGGGTCTGGAACGACATGCTGGTCGCGCTGGTCTTCGCGGACTCCAAGAATCCGCCGATCACCGTGGCGCTCCAGCAGCAGGTACGGCAGTTCGGCAACAACGTCGATGTGCTGGCGCCCGGCGCCTTCGTCTCGATGATCATCCCGCTGGCCGTGTTCTTCGCGTTCCAGCGGCAGTTCGTCTCCGGTGTGATGGCGGGAGCCGTGAAGTAGCTCCCCCGCTCCGACCCATTCCGTGAGGACCGGCCGGCCAGGCCGGTCCTCACGGAGCGCCGGAAGGCCGCCGGCAGGCGCTCGAAGACCTCCGGAAGGACGCCGGAGGGCCGCGACAACGCGGGCGTTCGCTCCCGCCGCGGACCGCGGAAGTCCGCGCGAAAGCCGACGCGCTCCCGCTGTGCGGACCGCGTCCCGCCGTCTCAGCGGCTGAGCGCCGCCACCGCCGACGCGGCCAGGTCGTCCAGGTACCCGGCAGGCAGGTCGTTGCGTACGACCACGAGCCGCCAGTACAGCGGACCCACCGTCAGGTCCAGCGCCCGGTCCGGATCCGTTCCCTCCGGAAGCTCCCCGCGCGCCACCGCCTCCCTTACGATCACCGCCGCGATCCCCTGCTGGCCGTCCAGCAGCGCCGACTTGATCGCGTCCGAGATCTCGGGATTGCGCGCCGCCTCCACCAGCAGATCCGGGATCACCTGCGAGGCGACCGGGTGGCGCAGCGCGTGCGAGGCCACTTCGAGCAGCGCCCGCACATCCCCGTACAGCGACCCGGTCGCGGGCGCGGGCAGCCCCTGCGCCGCGAACACCGAGACCAGGTCGAGCACCAGCGCGAGCTTGGACTTCCAGCGCCGGTAGACGGCCGTCTTGCCGACGCCGGCCCGCCGCGCGATCCCTTCGATGGACATCCGGGCGAAGCCCACCGCGGCCAGTTCCTCGAAGACGGCCGCCCGGATGGCATCGGTCACGTCCTCCCGGAGCACGGCGGCTCCTGCGGGAACGCGGCGTGAGGGGCGGGGGTCCGTGGTCATGGGCACCGAGCATAGCGCCACCGCGCAGGCCAGAGGCCCTGCGCACGTCACGACGATACGGTTGCGTTGCGACGCTTACCGTTCTACTCTCGACGTAGCGACGATACGGGCGCGTCCCATCGCCCGCGCTCCGCCCCCGCTTTTCGTTCCAGCCCTCCGTACCAGCCCTCCGTCGGAAGCGGACTCCTGTGAGCCAGAGCATCGCGACGACCCCGTCCACCCACTCCGCGGCCGCATCCCGGGCCGCGTCCGCGCCCCACGCCGAGACCGACCTGGCCGCGCTCGCCGCCCGCCACGGCCTCACCGTCAGCGGCGCCCGTCCCACACTCCCCGCGTACATACGGCAGCTCTGGTCGCGCAGACACTTCATCACGACCTTCGCGACCGCCCGGCTGACCGCCCAGTACCACCAGGCCAAGCTGGGGCAGATCTGGCAGATCATGACCCCGCTGCTCAATGCGACGGTCTACTACTTCATCTTCGGCCTACTGCTCCGCACCAGTCACGGCGTCCCGGACTTCATCCCGTTCCTGGTGACCGGCGTCTTCATCTGGACGTTCACCTCCGCCTCCGTGACGGCGGGCACCCGGGCGATCTCGGGCAACCTCGGCCTCGTACGGGCCCTGCACTTCCCGCGCGCCGCCCTGCCCGTCTCCCTCGCCCTCCAGCAGCTTCAGCAACTGCTGTTCTCCCTGGGCGCGCTGACGGTGATCCTCGTCTGCTTCGGCCAGTACCCCTCGCTCAGCTGGCTGCTGGCCGTACCGGCCCTGCTCCTCCAGGCGGTCTTCAACACCGGGCTCGCGATGATCGTGGCGCGGCTCGGCGCCAAGACCCCGGACATCGCCCAGCTGACCCCGTTCATCCTGCGCACCTGGATGTACATGTCGGGCGTGATGTGGAGCGTCAGCAAGCTGTCGGCGGGCGCCGGTCTGCCGCGTCCTGTCACCCTGGCCCTGGAGTACAACCCGGCCGCCGTCTTCATCGACCTGATGCGTTTCGCGCTCATCCACAGCTTCAAGGCGACCCAGCTGCCCGCGCACGTCTGGGCCGTGGCCCTCTGCTGGGCGGCACTGACCGGAATCGGCGGCTTCCTCTACTTCTGGAAGGCCGAGGAGGAGTACGGACGTGGCTGACACCGGACAGCACACCCCCGCGGCAACCGTCGTGGCCGACGACGTCCACCTCACCTATCGGGTGCACGGCACCCAAGGTGCCAAGGGCAGCGCGACGTCCGCCCTCAGCCGCATCGTCTCGCGCCGCGCCACTCCCGGTGTACGCGAGGTCCACGCGGTGAAGGGCGTGAGTTTCGCCGCGTACAAGGGCGAGGCGATCGGCCTCATCGGATCGAACGGCTCCGGCAAGTCGACGCTCCTCAAAGCCGTCGCGGGGCTCCTGCGGCCCACGAAGGGCACGGTCTACACCCGGGGCCAGCCCTCCCTGCTCGGCGTCAACGCGGCGCTGATGAGCGAGCTGACCGGCGAGCGCAACGTCGTCCTCGGCGGCCTCGCGATGGGCATGTCGCGCGAGCAGATCCGCGCCCGCTACGCCGGGATCGTGGACTTCTCCGGGATCAACGAGAAGGGCGACTTCATCTCGCTGCCGATGCGGACGTACTCCTCCGGCATGGGCGCCAGGCTCCGCTTCTCGATCGCCGCCGCCAAGAGCCACGAGGTACTGCTGATCGACGAGGCGCTGTCCACCGGCGACGCCGCGTTCCAGCGGCGCAGCAAGGAACGCATCGCCGAGCTGCGCGAGGAGGCCGGCACGGTCTTCCTGGTCAGCCACAGCAACAGGACGATCACCGAAACCTGCGACAGGGCACTGTGGCTGGAGGCCGGGACCCTGCGGATGGACGGCCCCGCGGCGGAAGTAGTCGCGGCGTACGAGGAGTTCACGGCCGCACCGGGCCGTAGCGAGTAATAGTCCCAAACCGGTCCAGGTCACGTCCGGCGGATCTTCGTGGAGCAGCCCGGGGCGTCCGGTGCGGCGCCCCCGCAAGGCGGACGGTCAGCATCGTGGATGGCCCGGGCGTATTCGGACGGCTCCGGCAACGCGCCGAGGTGCCGTGCCGGGCGGACGCCACTTTGAGGACGTGACCCGGCCGCGAAGGATTCCGTACGTGTACGAGGAAGGGGGGCCGTCCGGCGAGATGCGCCGGGCGGCCCCCCTTCCTCTCACTCAGCGGTCAGCTGCGGGTACGCAGCAACGTCCGCATCGTCCGCATCGCGACCGACAGATTCGCCAGGTCGAAGGAGTCCGAACCCTGGATCTCCTCCAGCGTCGACCGCGAACGGCCCAGGATCGCCGCGTTCTTCTGCTCCCACGCCTTGAAGCGCTCCTCGGGCGTCGAGCCGTCGCCGCCGACCGCGAGGACGTCCGCCGTCAGCGCCGCGTGCGCGGAGTACAGATCCTCGCGGATGGACGCGCGGGCCATGGACTGCCAGCGGTCGGCGCGCGGCAGCTCGATGATCCGGTCCATCAGCTGTGTGATCCGCAGCCGCTCGCCGAGGTCGTAGTAGACCTCGGCGACGGACAGCGCGTCCTGGTCCGTGCGTTCCGCGATCGCCACGATGTCGAGCGTCGGGAAGGCGGAGGTGAAACCGGCCACCCGTACGGCCAGTTCCTCGGGAACACCCGCTTCCGTCAGCTGCTTCAGGTTGCTCTGGTACCACTCCAGCTCCGCGCCGAGCAGCATCGTGGGCAGCTGCGCCCAGACCTGCTCCACGCCGGCGCCGAAGAACTCGATGGTGTCCGCGATCTCCAGCGGCTGCGGCCGGTTGCCGAGCAGCCAGCGCGTGCCGCGCTCGACGAGCCTGCGGGAGTGCAGCCTGATCCGGGTCTGGACGTCGGCGGGGACCTCGTTGTCGAGTGCTTCGACGGCGTCCCACACCTCGCTCAGACCGAAGATCGCGCGGGCCGCGGTCTGCGCCCGTACGATCTCCTCGATCGACGCGCCGGTCTCCTCCCGCAGCCGGTGCAGGAAGGTCGAACCGCCCGCGTTCACCGTGTCGTTGACCAGCACCGTCGTGATGATCTCGCGGCGCAGGGCGTGCCCGTCGATCTGCTCGGCGTACTTCTCCCGCAGCGCCGCGGGGAAGTAGGCGTGCAGCAGCCCGCGCAGGTACGGGTCGTCCGGCAGACCCGTCTGGATCAGCTCGTCCGCCACCGTGATCTTGGTGTACGCGAGGAGCACCGCCAGCTCGGGCTGGGACAAACCCTTGCCCGCGCTGAGCAGTTCACGGACCTGGCGGTCGGTGGGCAGGAACTCCAGCGCGCGGTCGAGGTGTCCGTCCCGCACGAGGCGGCGCATGAACCGCTGGTGGGCGTGGAGCAGGGACGGGGCCTGGACGACGGCGGTGGAAAGGGCGGTGTTCTGCGCGTAGTTGTTGCGCAGCACCAGCGTGCCGACTTCGTCGGTCATGGCGGCGAGCAGCTTGTTGCGCTGCTTGACGGTCATGTCGCCTTCGGTGACCAGGCCGTTGAGCAGGATCTTGATGTTCACCTCGTGGTCGGAGGTGTCCACGCCCGCGCTGTTGTCGATGGCGTCGGTGTTGACCCGGCCGCCACCGCCGCCCGCGCCGCGCCTGGCGAACTCGATCCGGCCGAGCTGGGTCAGTCCCAGGTTGCCGCCCTCGCCGACGACCTTGGCGCGTACGTCCTCGCCGTTGACGCGGATCGCGTCGTTGGCCTTGTCGCCGACGTCGGCGTTCGACTCGGTGGACGCCTTGACGTACGTACCGATGCCGCCGTTCCAGAGCAGGTCGACCGGGGCCGCGAGGATCGCCTTCATCAGGTCGGCCGGGGTGAGCTTGCTGACGCCGGGCTCGATGCCGAGGGCTTCCCTGACATGCGCGTTGACCGGGATGGACTTGGCCGTACGGGGGTGGATGCCACCGCCCTGCGACAGCAGCTTCTTGTTGTAGTCGGCCCAGGAGGAGCGCGGCAGGTCGAACAGCCGGCGGCGCTCCGCGAAGGAGGCGGCCGCGTCCGGGTGCGGGTCGATGAAGATGTGGCGGTGGTCGAAGGCGGCGACCAGCCGGATGTGCTCGGAGAGCAGCATCCCGTTGCCGAACACGTCACCGGACATGTCCCCGACGCCGACGACCGTGAAGTCCTCGGTCTGGGTGTCGTGGCCCAGCTCCCGGAAGTGCCGCTTGACGGACTCCCAGGCGCCGCGCGCCGTGATACCCATGCCCTTGTGGTCGTAACCGGCGCTGCCGCCCGAGGCGAAGGCGTCGCCCAGCCAGAAGTTGTACGCGACCGCGACCTCGTTGGCGATGTCGGAGAAGCTCGCGGTGCCCTTGTCGGCGGCGACGACCAGATACGTGTCGTCCTCGTCGTGCCGGACCACGTCCTTGGGCGGTACGACCTCGCCGGCCACCAGGTTGTCCGTGATGTCGAGCAGCGCCGAGATGAAGATCTTGTACGAGGCGATGCCCTCGGCGAGCCAGGCGTCACGGTCCACGGCCGGGTCGGGCAGCTGCTTGGCGACGAAGCCGCCCTTGGCGCCGACCGGCACGATCACGGTGTTCTTGACCATCTGTGCCTTGACCAGACCCAGGATCTCCGTACGGAAGTCCTCACGCCGGTCGGACCAGCGCAGACCACCGCGGGCGACCTTGCCGAAGCGCAGGTGCACGCCTTCGAGGCGCGGGGAGTAGACCCAGATCTCGTACGCCGGACGGGGCGCGGGCAGGTCGGGGATGGCCTGCGGGTCGAACTTCATCGACACGTAGGCGTGGTGCTCGCCGCTGTCGTTCTTCTGGAAGAAGTTCGTCCGCAGCGTGGCCTTGATGAGGGTGAGGAAGGACCTGAGGATGCGGTCCTCGTCCAGGCTCGCGACCTGGTCGAGGGCGCCGTCCAGCTCCTCCAGCAGCCCGTCGATCAGCTCCGTGCCGGCCCGCTGGCGGCCCGGCGACATCCTGGCCTCGAAGAGCGAGACGAGCAGCCGGGTGGTGTGGACGTTGTTGCGGAGGGTGTCCTCCATGTAGTCCTGGCTGAACGTCGAGCCCGACTGGCGCAGGTACTTGGCGTAGGCGCGCAGCACCATCGCCTGGCCCCAGGTCAGGTTGGCGCCCAGGACCAGGGAGTTGAAGCCGTCGTTCTCGGCCGCACCGGTCCAGACGGCGGCGAAGGCGTCCTGGAAGCGGTCCCTGGCGTCGTCGGCGAGGCCGTCGTTCTTGCCCAGGCCCGCCTGCGGCATCCGCAGGCCGAAGTCGTAGATCCAGGCCTGCGAGCGGTCGTCGCAGCGCAGCTCGTACGGGCGCTCGTCGACGACCTCGCAGCCGAGGCGCTGGAGCACCGGGAGCACGGCGGAGAGCGAGACCTGCTCGCCCGCGCGGTAGATCTTGAAGCGGCGCTCGCCGGGACCGGCTCCGACCGGCTCGTACAGGGAGAGGGAGAAGTCCTTGCCCATGGTGTTGAGCGCTTCGAGGTGGGCCAGGTCGGCGACGGCCGAGCGGGCCGTGTGGTCGGCCTTGTAGCCCTCGGGGAAGGCGTTGCCGTAACGGCGCAGCAGTTCGGCCGCGCGCTCCTCGCCGCATTCCGCGTTCAGCGCCTCGCCGAAGCCGTCGGCCCAGGAGCGGGCGGCGGCCACGAGACGGCCCTCGATCCGCTCGGTGTCGGCGTCGGTCAGCTCGGTCAGCTCGGTCCCGGTGGGGACACGGACCACGAAGTGCAGCCTGGAGAGGATCGATTCTGTATTCCAGGCCGTGAAGTCGACGCTGGTGCCACCCAGCTCCTCCTTGAGGATGTCGACAAGACGCAGCCTGACACCGGTGGTGTAGCGGTCACGCGGCAGGTAGACGAGGGCGGAGTAGTAGCGCCCGTACTCGTCCTGGCGCAGGTACAGCCGCAGCCGCCTGCGCTCCTGGAGGTAGAGCACGCTGGTGGCGATCGTACGGAGCTGGTCGGGCGGCGTCTGGAACAGCTCGTCGCGCGGGTACGTCTCCAGGATCTGCATCAGGTCGCGGCCGTCGTGGCTGTTGGGCGTGAAGCCCGCGCCTTCGAGGACTTCGGCGACCTTGCGGCGGACCACGGGCACCCGGCGTACGGACTCGGTGTACGCGGCGGACGAGAAGAGCCCCAGGAAGCGGCGCTCCCCGACGACATTGCCCTTCTTGTCGAACTTCTTCACGCCGATGTAGTCGAGGTAGCCGGGCCTGTGCACGGTGGCGCGGCTGTTGGCCTTGGTGAGGATGAGCAGGTTGTGCTCACGGGCCTTGGCGCGGGCGTCGGCGGGCAGCCGGCTGAAGGACTCACTCGCCGGGTGGTCGTTGTCACCGCTCTGGTCCGGGTCGGAGCGGAGGATGCCGAGGCCGGTGCCGGGCACGGCGGCCAGGGCGTCCGCCTCCGTCAGCTCGTACTCGCGGTAGCCGAGGAACGTGAAGTGGTCGG
Source organism: Streptomyces sp. NPDC088725 (assembly GCF_044751305.1). Lineage (NCBI taxonomy): Bacteria > Bacillati > Actinomycetota > Actinomycetes > Kitasatosporales > Streptomycetaceae > Streptomyces > Streptomyces sp. NPDC088725. The sequence goes on along the minus strand of NZ_JBIVLO010000018.1, from coordinate 23,144 downwards.
CCGCGAGCCAGCGCAGCAGCTCACGGGCCTCTTCCAGCTCGTGCTCGCGCAGGTCGTGAGCGGTCGGCTCGGTGGGCAGCTCGTCCGCGATCCGCAGGGCCGAGCCGCGCATCTTCTCCCAGTCCTCGACCGTCTCGCGGACGTCGGACAGGATCCGCAGCAGGTCGGAGGTGATCTGCTTGAGGTCGGCGCGGTCGGACTCACGGTCCATCTCCACGTGGATCCAGGACTCGGTGAGCGTGTCGTGCGGGCGTTCCTCGCCTTCGGCCGCGCCGGCCGGAAGGACCTCGATCAGCTTGCCGGAGACGTCACGGCGCACGAAGACCTGCGGGTGGATCACCGCGTGGATGCCACGGCCCTGGCGCGAAAGCTCATTGGTGACGGAGTCCACCAAAAACGGCATGTCGTCCGTCACCACCTCGACGACGGAGTGGCTGCAGGTCCAGCCGTTCTCCTCCACCGTCGGCGTGTGGACACGTACGTTGGCCGTGCCCTGCGGGCGGTTCTCGGCCAGCCGGTAGTGGGAGAGCGCGGCGCCGAAGACATCGACCGGGTCACGGTCGGCCAGATCCTCCAGCGCCGTGTGCCGGTAATAACGCTGGAGGTAGGCGATGAGCGTGTCTCTGTCGGGGCGCCCTTCGCTCTCCGACCTCTCAGCGGCCCGGGCCGCCTCGGTGAGCAACTCGGCCTTTGCGTCGTCCAGCTTGGTCTGCATGTCCTCTGGCTCCTGTCGCGCGCCGTTGCGTGACGTAGATGAAGGAAGCGCCACAACGCCACGACACGGGTGTTCCGGTCGATGCTGACGTTATGCCGCGATGAGCGGTGTCCGGGACGTTATTGGCTAATTTTGGCAGCCGGTCCGGATCCAGGGAATCGGCGATCGCCCGGGCGCTGTCGCACTCCGGGCTCTGGCCAGGGGCTTCGCTGCCCTCACGGCATATCGCGCTGATCACGGACCCCAGGCTATCCCCCCTCACGGCGGATCCGTCATGAGCCGCCTGTGTACAAAAAAGGGGAGAAAATTTTGACGCCGTGGACGCGGACAACCGACCCCTTGGCATGTATACGTCAGCCTGCCAGGCCCTGCGCGAGATCGACGGCGTCCGCGAGACTGTCCACCACCGGCACGCCCGCCGCTTCCAGACTGGCCCTGCTGTGCGACCCGCCGGTGTACAGCACCGCCCGCGCGCCCACGTGCTTCGCCGCCACCGCGTCGTCCACCGCGTCACCGATGACCACCGTGTGCGCCGGGGATATGGCGCCCGCCCCCGCCAGCGCGGCCAGATGACGCTCCATGTGGAGCGCCTTGCTGCCGCCCGAAGGGCCCGTACGCCCGTCGACCCGGACGAAATGGCTCTCGATCCCGTAGCCGCGGACCACCGGCACCAGCTCTTCGTGACCGAACATGCTCAGCAGCGACTGGCTGCGGCCGGCCAGCTTCCACTGGGAGAGCAGCTGCTCGACGCCTTCGGTCAGCCCGCAGGCGACGCGGCGCTCGGCGTAGTGCCGGTGGAAGGTCTCGTCCATGACGAGCCACTCGGCGGCGGTCGGCTTCCGGCCGATCAGCCGCTCGTAGAACAGCGGGACCGGTACGCAGTACAGCTCGCGGTAGCGGTCCAGGGTGATGGGCTCGACGCCGATCTCCTCAAAGGCCACGTTGGTCGCCTCGACGACCGCCAGGATGTCGTCGAGCAGTGTGCCGTTCCAGTCCCAGACCAGATGTGTCGTGTGCTTCCCCATGCCGAAAACGGTACCGGCAGAGTGTGACAACGAGGCGGCCGGGCCGATTCCCGGCCGTCGACTCCCGTCCGTTTCCGGACATGACCGCCGCTGCCGGACGTCAATCGAGGGCCCGTCGGACACGGAACGCGGAACGCGGGACAACGGGCGCGGGACGCTGGACGCCGGACAACCGGCGCGGTTTGCCGGGCTGTCGGACGCGCCGCCTCAGCCGATGAGGTGCGGGATCTCCTGGATGCCGTACCAGAGCAGTTCGTGGTCCTCCGCGCCGTCCACCGTGAACTGCGCGTCGTCGTCACCGTGATCCGCCGCTCCCAGCGCGGCGGCCGCCGCGGTCACGTCGGCCTCCGCGTCATCGGCGTCGACATGCACGGCCGCCGCCTTCGACAGCGGCACGGCGGAGGCGAGCCGCACCTCGCCGAGCCCCGCGGAGTCGAGCCCGCGGTCCGGGTCCGAGACCGCTTCCCGGTCCGGTACGTCGGCGGCGACGACCACCCGGCGGCGCGCGGCGCCCGGCACGGCGGCGAGCAGTCGCAGCGAGGCGGCGGCGGCCCGGTTGAGCGCGGCGTACTCCAGCTCCTCGATGTCGTCGGAGACGTACCACTCACGCAGTCCCGGAGTCACCGCGTAGCCGGTCACCGGCCCTGGCCCCAGCTCGCCCGTCTTGTACGCCTCTGCGAGACCGGGAAGAGTCAGGGGGACGTAGACGCGCATGAGTGGCCGCTTTCGTAGTCGTGAGCACCCAAGGATACGGGTGACGGTCCCTCTTGGGGATGACGCCTCCTACGCCTCCCGACGTCCACCGCGAACCGCCGTCGCCCCGGCGCTCCCGCTCCTCCCGGGCGGATCACCACCCGGATAGGTGATCCGTACGGACGTTTCCGGCACCGCGCGCGGACCTTGCGGGGGCGCCCTCACTCCCCGTAGAAGATGCTCACCAAAAGTTACCGCCCGGTATCCGAGCCGGGCGGCAGAACGGGGGCGAGCGGCGTGCGCACGACAAGAACCACCACCTCCACCTCCCCTTCGGGGACCCGGCCGACCGGCCGCCGCGACCAGAGCGGTCCTGGCACCGTCCGGCCCCCGCGGCTGCCCCGCGTCCCGCCGCACGTCCCTCCGCACATCCCGCCGCACGAACTCTTCGCGGAGCGCCTGCTCGCCGTCCTGAGCGGCCGCAGGCCCGTGCACTGGATGCTCGGCCAGACCATCGGTGACGCGTACGAACAGCTCGTCAGGCTCGCGCCCAGGACACCGCTCAGGGCACGCGGCACCAACCCCGTCGTCCGTGGCTGCCGCGGCTTCCATCCGCGGCCCGGCGTGGTCGAGGCGTCGGCCAGCATCGCCGCGGGCGAGCAGGTCCGCGCCATGGCCTTCCGCCTGGAGCAGGGCGCCGATCTGCGCTGGCGGTGCGCGGCCGTGGAGATCGGCGGCGAACGGGCCGGGGCAGGCGCCCGCAGGACCTGAGGCGGCAGGACAGGCGGCAGGGTCACAGGAACGCAGACCGCAGGGCGCCCGCGAGGTCCGGGACACGGCGACGTCATGGCGCCTCCGGGGCCCGGACACGACGGGCCGGGTCGCACGCCCATGAGCGCGCGACCCGGCCCGTAAACCCGATTCCGCCGCAGATCCCCCGGCCCGTGACCGGAGGATCCGCGGCTGATCGCTACTTCTTGCGGCGGCGGCCGCCGCTGCCGCCCTTCTGTGACTTGCGGCGCTCGGCGCGCGTCAGACCGTCCGAGGTGGAGCGGGTCGGTCCGTCGCTCTGGTAGTCGCCCTCGAACTCACCCTCGACGACACCGCCCTCGCCGTCCACCGTGGGAGCGGAGAAGTGCAGCCGGTCGGGGCGCTGCGGGGCGTCGAGGCCCTTGGCGTGGATCTCGGGGCGGGACCCGCCGGCGGGCGCGCCCGCGGTCACGTCCTGCTTGGCGAGCGAGGGACGCTCGGCCGCGTCCTCCACCGGGACCTCCTCGACCTGCTGCTCGACCTGGACCTCCAGGTTGAACAGGTAGCCGACGGACTCCTCCTTGATGCCGTCCATCATCGCGTTGAACATGTCGAAGCCCTCGCGCTGGTACTCGACCAGCGGGTCCTTCTGGGCCATCGCGCGCAGGCCGATGCCCTCCTGGAGATAGTCCATCTCGTAGAGGTGCTCGCGCCACTTGCGGTCCAGGACGGACAGCACCACGCGCCGCTCCAGCTCACGCATGATGTCCGAGCCGAGCGATTCCTCGCGGTCCGCGTACTGCGCGTAGATGTCGTCCTTGATGGACTCACCGATGAACTCCGCGGTGATCCCCGCGCGGTCGCCCGCCGCGTCCTCCAGCTCCTCGACGGTGACCTTCACCGGGTAGAGCTGCTTGAAGGCGCCCCACAGCCGGTCGAGGTCCCACTCCTCCGCGAAGCCCTCGACGGTCTCCGCCTGGATGTAGGCGTCGATCGTGTCGTCCATGAAGTGACGCACCTGCTCCTGGAGGTCCTCGCCCTCCAGGACGCGGCGGCGCTCGCCGTAGATGACCTCACGCTGGCGGTTCAGGACCTCGTCGTACTTGAGGACGTTCTTACGCGTCTCGAAGTTCTGCTGCTCCACCTGCGACTGCGCAGAGGCGATGGCGCGCGTCACCATCTTGTTCTCGATCGGCACCTCGTCGGGGACGTTGGCCATCGACATGACGCGCTCGACCATCTGTGCCTTGAACAGCCGCATCAGGTCGTCACCGAGCGACAGGTAGAAGCGGGACTCGCCCGGGTCGCCCTGACGTCCGGAACGGCCGCGCAGCTGGTTGTCGATACGGCGCGACTCGTGGCGCTCCGTACCCAGGACGTAGAGCCCGCCGAGGTCCTTGACCTCCTCGAACTCCGCCTTCACCGCCTGCTCGGCCTTCTCCAGGGCCGCGGGCAGTGCCGCCGCCCACTCCTCGACGTGGTCCACGGGGTCCAGGCCGCGCTGCCGCAGCTCCGCCTCCGCGAGGTCGTCGGGGTTGCCGCCGAGCTTGATGTCCGTACCGCGTCCTGCCATGTTCGTGGCGACGGTGACGGCGCCCTTGCGGCCGGCCTGCGCGATGATCGGCGCCTCACGGTCGTGCTGCTTGGCGTTGAGCACCTCGTGCTGGACGCCGCGCTTGCTGAGCTGCTGCGAGAGGTACTCGGACTTCTCGACCGAGGTGGTGCCGACCAGGATCGGCTGCCCCTTCTCGTGCTTCTCCGCGATGTCGTCCACGACCGCCGCGAACTTCGCGACCTCGGTGCGGTAGATCAGGTCGGACTGGTCCACGCGGACCATCGCCCGGTTCGTCGGGATCGGCACGACTCCCAGCTTGTAGATCTGGTGGAACTCGGCGGCCTCGGTCATGGCCGTACCGGTCATGCCGGAGAGCTTGCCGTAGAGGCGGAAGAAGTTCTGGAGGGTGATCGTGGCAAGGGTCTGGTTCTCGTCCTTGATGTCCACCCCTTCCTTCGCCTCGATCGCCTGGTGCATGCCCTCGTTGTAGCGGCGGCCGGCGAGGATTCGGCCGGTGTGCTCGTCGACGATCATGACTTCGCCGTCGATGACGACGTAGTCCTTGTCGTTCTTGAAGAGTTCCTTGGCCTTGATGGCGTTGTTCAGATAACCGACGAGCGGGGTGTTCACCGACTCGTACAGGTTGTCGATACCGAGCCAGTCCTCGACCTTCGCGACACCGGGCTCATGGATGGCGACCGTGCGCTTCTTCTCGTCGACCTCGTAGTCGCCGGTCTCCTCGATGCCCTTGAGCTGATTGCCCGCCTCACCCTTGGTGAGCCGGGTGACCAGCTTGGCGAAGTCGCCGTACCACTTCGTGGCCTGGTCGGCCGGGCCGGAGATGATCAGCGGCGTACGGGCCTCGTCCACGAGGATCGAGTCGACCTCGTCCACCACGGCGTAGTTGTGGCCGCGCTGGACAAGCTCGTCCCGGGACCACGCCATGTTGTCGCGGAGGTAGTCGAACCCGAACTCGTTGTTCGTGCCGTACGTGATGTCGCAGTTGTACTGCTCGCGGCGCTGCGCGGGCGACATGTTCGCCAGGATGCAGCCCACCGAGAGGCCCAGGAACTTGTGGACGCGCCCCATCAGCTCCGAGTCACGCTCGGCCAGGTAGTCGTTCACCGTGATCAGGTGAACGCCCTTGCCGGACAGCGCGTTCAGGTAGGCCGGGAGCGTGCCGACGAGAGTCTTGCCCTCACCGGTCTTCATCTCGGCGACATAGCCCAGGTGAAGCGCGGCGCCGCCCATCAGCTGGACATCGTAGGGACGCTGGCCGAGGACGCGCTTGGCCGCTTCGCGGACGGTGGCGAAGGCCTCGGGAAGCAGGTCGTCCAGGCTCTCGCCCTCGGCGTACCGCTCCTTGTACTCGGCGGTAAGCGCCTTCAACTCGGCGTCGGAGAGGCTGACGAAGTCCTCTTCGATGGAGTTGACCTGGTCCGCGATGCGGTGCAGTTTGCGCAGGATCTTGCCTTCGCCTGCACGCATGAGCTTGTTGAAGACGGACACTGAGGGTGGTCTCCTTGCCGGTCGGGCCGGGCACTGGGTCGTATTACGGACACGGGCGCGGGCACGGCAGGCGGGCCCCACCGCAACGGCCATCGTAAGCGAGGACGCGCCCGCGCCGGGAGGGCCGCTGTCACGCGGACCCGCTGTCACCCACAAGGAGAACGCTCGGAACGCACGGAAGGTGCCGGTGAGGAAAGAAGCGGGGGGCGAAAAATGCTCGCGCTCCACACCGGCGCGAATCAGAATCCGGTCATGGAACCCGTCACCCTGACCACAGAACGCCTGCTGCTGCGCCCTTTCACCGCGGCGGACACGGCCGCGGTACACCAGGCGTGCCAGGACCCGGACATCCAGCGCTGGACGACGGTCCCCTCGCCGTACACACGACAGCATGCCGAACAGTTCATCGGACGGCTGGCCCCGGACGGCTGGCGGGACGACACGGAATACACCTTCGCCGTCGAACCGCGCGACGGCCCGGGCCGGCCGGTCGCCGCGATCAGCCTGCATCACCCCCGCTCCGGCACGTGGGAGGCCGGCTACTGGACCGCGAAGGAGCACCGGGGCCTCGGCTACATGACGGAGGCCGTGAGGACACTGGCCCGGTGGGCCTTCACGGACCTGGCCGCGATACGGGTCGAGTGGCGTGCCGAGGTCGGCAACGAGGGCTCGCGTGCCGTCGCGGAGAAGGCGGGCGCGGTGGTCGAGGGCGTACTGCGCGCGGGTCTGCTCAACAAAGGCGTGCTGCGCGACTGCTGGATAGGAGCCCTGCTCCCCACCGATCTGGGCCTGCCGGGCACCCACCCGTATCTGCCGGGCCGGACGCGGGAGCGTCCGACCCGATGAACCCCTTGTCGCCCTCGGGCGTGAGCCTGCACGAGCAGGAGCAGAGCCCGTCGATCCGGCTCGGATCCGGCTCGGGTCCCGGCCCCGGCCGCGGCCCGGGACGGGCTGTCAGTGCCGGCGTCTATCGTGCCGAACATGACGACTGCGCCGCCTCCAGCCATCGAGCTGTCCGCCGACGAAGCGCGCCGAATCGCGCTGCGCGCCCAGGGATTCATCGGCGCCCCCGACCGTCGCGCTGGGGTCCGGGGTGTCCTGCGTCATCTCGGCGCCGTTCAGCTGGACACGATCTCGGTGCTGGCGCGTTCACATGAGCTGGTCCCGTACGCCAGGCTCGGGGCGGTCGGCCGCAAGGCCGTCGAGGACGCGTACTGGACACACGCGCCCACGGACCCCACGCCGGCTCCGGCGGCCGGGGCGGCGGCGCACCGGCCGCATGCCTTCGAGTACTGGTCCCACGCGGCGTGTGTCCTGCCCGTCGAGGAATGGCCGCACTTCGCCTTCAGGCGCCGCTCCTACCGCGCGAGCCCGCACTGGTACCACGACCTGCCGGACGGCGTGTACGAGACAGTGATCAAGCAGTTGCGGACGGAGGGGCCTCTCACGGCGACGGAGCTGGGCGGCGCCAAGAACGGCGGTCCGTGGTGGGACTGGTCGGCGGCGAAGGTCGCCGTGGAGCGCGCGCTGATGTTCGGCGAGGTCGTCTGCACGGGACGGCGGAGCTGGAAGCGGGTCTATGACCTGGCGGAGCGCGCCATCCCCGGCGATCTCCTGCACGACTCCCTCGATGACGCGGAGTGCCAACGCCGGCTGGTGCGGCTCGCGGGCCGGTCGCTCGGGGTCGGCACCCGCGCGGACCTCGCGGACTACCACCGCCTCAAGGGCGAGCACTTCGACGCCGTGGTCGCGGACTCGGGGCTGGTGCCCGTGAAGGTCGAGGGATGGGCCAAGCCCGCCTGGGCCGATCCGCAGGCGCTGGAGAGCGTTCCGCGCGGACATCACCGTACGACGCTGCTCTCGCCGTTCGACTCCCTGATCTGGGAGCGGGCGAGGACGGAGCGGATCTTCGGCTTCACCCACCGCCTTGAGGCGTACGTGCCCAAGCCCAAGCGGGTGTACGGCTACTTCGCGATGCCGCTGCTCTCCGGCGGCAGGCTGCTGGGCCGGGTTGATCCGGCGCGGGAGGGGAAGACGCTGGTGGCCAAACAGGTGTCGCTGGAGGGGCCCAAGGCGGTCGGTCCCATGGCCCAGGCGCTGCTTGAGGCCGCCGAGTGGGTCGGCTGCACGGACGTACGGGTGGAGAGGGTGGACGCACCGGAGCTGCGCGACGCTTTGGCGGCGGCCGTCGCGACCGGCTGAGATCTGGCGCGCCCGGCCGGATCCCGCCGTGTTCCGGGGAGTTCGGAGAGTCCGGCGCGTCCGCGTTCGGGGATCGCGGGAGAGTTGCGGTTCGGGGAGTTCCGATCGGGAAGCTCGTGAGTCCGAGGAGTTCGGGAAGTTCAGCGGATCTCGAGGATCTTCTCCCGCATCGCGTAGACCACGGCCTCCATCCTGGAGTGCAGCTGAAGCTTCTCCAGGATGTTGCGGACGTGATTCTTCACGGTGTTCTCGGAAATGAACAACTCCTTGGCGATATCACGGTTGTTCATTCCGGTGGCGACCAGCTTGAGCACTTCGAGTTCACGCTCGGTCAGGCGCGGCACCGGCACGAGTCTGCGCTCATCGGTGCGCTGGATCATCGATTTGAACTCGGTCAGCAGCTTGGACGCCATGGACGGGCTGATCTGTGACTGGCCGTCGGCGACCGCGCGAATCGCGGTGGCCACCTCGTCCGTGGAAATCTCCTTGAGGAGATAGCCGGTGGCGCCGGCCTTGATCGCGTCGTAGAGGTCGGCCTCTTCGTCGCTGATCGTCAGCATGATGATTTTCGCGCTCGGCGACACCTCCTTGATGGCGGTGCAGGCTTCGATACCGCCCCGTTTGGGCATCCGCACATCCATCAGCACGATGTCGGGCAGCAGATCGGCGGCCTTGTCCACGGCCTCCGCGCCGTCACCCGCCTCGCCGACGACCTGGATGTCCTCCTCCTGCGCGAGAACGATCTCCAGGCCACGGCGGAAGAGCGCGTGATCGTCCACGACAAGCACCCGGATGGGCTCCTTGCCCGGCCCGTCCGCCGCGGCGGAGCCGTATCCGGCACCGTCGGGCATCCCGCCGGCGCCGCTCGCGTGATGCACCGGTCCGAAGCTGTCCGCCATCGTTCCTCCCCCTGAAGGCCATGGCCCCGAGTTCAACCGAGCCGGCCAACCGCACTTCGCAGACCAGCTGTTGGCTTGCGAGGCCATGATTTCATGCCTGGGCGTCAGAACGGTGATCCTCTGGACACACGGTGGTGCCCCTGAGCGCGTAAGGGGCACTCAGGGGCACCACCCGAGGGGCGGATCTCAGCCGAAATCCCGGTCGTACTCAGCCGGACGAGGGCTGGAGCAGGCAGTCTCCCGGCCTCGGGCGGTCTCTCAGCCTCCGAGGGCGCCACCCGCGCCACCCAATTCCGAGTCCGCCAGCGGATCCGTCCTGAGCCGGATCACTCCGTAGTCGTACGCGTGGCGCCGGTAGACAACACTCGGCTCCTTCGATTCGGAGTCGACGAACAGGTAGAAGTCGTGCCCGACCAACTCCATTTCCTCCAGAGCCTGGTCGAGCCCCATCGGCGCGGCGACGTGGTTCTTCTCCCTGACCACCAGCGGTCCGTCGCCCTGGACTTCCAGAGGACCGGCCTTGGCCTGGGACGCGGCCTGCGCGGCCTCTTCCGCGGCTGTCTCGCCGTTCGCGTTCAACTCAGCCGCGTCGGGGACGACTTCGACGACCTCGGCGGCCGAGAGCCGGCCGTTTCCACGCCGGTTGTAGCGCTTCTCGTGCTGCTTGCGCAGCCGCGCCTCCAACTTGCCGGTGGCCAGGTCGAGCGCCGCGTACGGGTCTGCGGCCGCCGCCTCCGCCCGGATCACCGGGCCGCGCGAACGCAGGGTGATCTCCACCCGGTCGCACCGATCGGCCTGACGCGGATTATGTTCCTTGGACACCTCGACGTCCAGGCTGATGACCTTGCCGTCGAGCTTCTGGATCTTCTCCAGCTTCAGCTTCTCGGCCACGTGCTTCCGAAACCGCTCCGGTACCTCTGTTTTGCGGCCCTTGACGACGATGTCCACGCAGAACTCCGTTCCCGGATCACTCCGCCTCGTTGCGGAGATACTCCCTGTTGCACCAGGCTCCAGTAGTCACCGGAGCCTCGGACTTGGCGACTTTCACCTCCTCCTCCCCCGTGGACGCGATGCCCACTCCCCACGAACTACGAGGTTCTGAAAAACGCCGAACACAGCGGGTGCATTCAGTGAGCCGCGGCTTTCGCCATTCCTCACAACCGAACATAGCTCTCTCGGACGGGTGTCGGCACCCGCTACCCGCAGGTACCTCCGTTCAGGTGTTTCCCTTCCCCCTTTACCAGCAAGGATGCAAATCAACGCTCAGTTCCGGTTTATCTCGAAAGACTGCGGAAGCGCGGAGACGACCGCGGCGCTCACCTGTGCGAATCCGGCACTGCCGGGGCGGCCCGCGGCACGCAGCGCCCGCGCCGCCTCGACCAGCGAGGTACCGGTCGTCATGAGGTCGTCCACCAGCACCACCCGGCCGCCCTCCAGCAGCCGCCCGCCCCCGCTCGCGACCTCCAGGGCCCCCGACAGGTTCGCCGCCCTCTGACGGGCACCGAGCGCCGCCTGATCGGCCACCGCCCGCCGCTGCCGCAGCACGGGAAGCACCCGCGCCGGTCTGCCGGAACGCCGGAGATCCGCCGCGGCGGCCAGCGCGATCCTGCGCGCGGCATCGTGCCCGCGCGCTCCCACGGCGCGCCGCGTCGACGGCACAGGAACGAGCAGCAGCAGTCCCACGCCCGTGCCCGGCGGCACCGCGGCCCGCACGGCGGCGGCCAGCGCCTCACCGAGCGGCCCGGCGAGACCGAGCGCGCCGCGTTCCTTGTGCGCGAGCAGCACCGCGCGCACCGCGTCCTCGTACGGCGCCGCGGCATGCACCACCGGCAGCCCCGCGGGCTCGGGCACCGGCCGCACCCGGCACGGCCACATCCCGTACAGCGCCCGGCCGCAGTCCTCGCACAGCGGCGTCCTGGGGCTGCCGCAGCCGCCACAGGCGACAGGGAGCACCAGGCCGGTGATCTCTCGCCACCACCCCCGCATGACATCCACTGTGCCAACCGCGAAGCTGCCCGGCCACCCCTGTGGACAACCCGTTCCGCGGGATTCAGTCATCGGCTGCGGCCTTTTCGGGACAGGGCCTCAACAAGATCTTCATGAGTCTCTAGCCCGGGTAGACGGGCGATGAGCCCGCCTCAACCATCGTCTGCCAATTCGCGCCGGACGGCAGCCGGACGATCCCTGCGTCCTCGGAGTCGGCGACCAGCGGCTGCCGGTCGTCGTCGGCCGCCGCGATGGCCGTCACCTGATTCAGCCCGGGCAGCACACTCGCCGCCGACGTGGATCCGTCGGTCTGTATGTAGCGCACCTGCTGCACCCCGCCCTGCTCCTTGCCCACGACCACCAGTCTGCTGGGCCCCGCCCACGACACGGCGGTCACCGCCTCCAGCTGAGGGGCCGCCGACTTCAGAGCCACCACGGACACCTCGGATCCGCCGCCGGCGTGCCGCTCCACCCGGCCTATCTGAAGAGTCGTCCGTCCGTTGTCGGTCAGCAGCAGCGCCACCCTGACGCCGTCGGCCGACACCCGCACCGCCTGAATGCGCGCATTGCCGATACCGTCCACCGCGACCTCCCGCGGCGCGCCCTTCCCGCCGGGGAGGCGCAGCAGCCGCGGCTTCGCGGGATTACGGTCGGCGATCCACAGATCGCCGTGGCCGTCCCAGCTGGGCGCCGACAGCCGGTCCTCGGCCCTCGTTCCGGTACTGGTCACCACCGGATCGCCCGGATCGCCGTCCGCGACGATCGACGACACGAACAACGACCTGGCGTTCTGGTCGACGCCCGCGGCACGCTTCTCGTCACGCGAGACCGCGACCGAACCGAGTTTGGCCGTACCGTCCCCGAAGGGGCCGATGACCGGTGTCCTGGCGACGCTCTCGCCGCCGGTCTCCAGCCGGGTCAGCTTGCCGGCCTCGTCGACGAAGTACGGGTTGTCGGGAGAACCGGTGGCGCGGTCCGGGGCGAACTCCTGCGCCTGGTCCCCGTTGAGCAGGCAGAGCGAAGAGCCGTCCGCCATCAGCTCGACCCGCTCGACCCGGGTGGATGTGAGGTCCCGCAGGGTGAAGAGAAGCTGCGCCGCCATCTTCCTGCACTGCGTACGCCCCGCCTTGGCCGCCTTGTCGTTGAGCGGCACCTTCAGCGCGTTACGGTCGTCGAACTCCAGCGATCTAACGCCCTTCTCCAGCTGCGTACCGGCGGGGAAGACCGAGTCGACGACCGGATCCAGCCAGCCGGTCGGGCCGTCGAGCAGCACCTTGATCGCCTGAGTGACCGAATCCATCCGCGTGGTCGGGTCTATTCGCTTGCGGATGTAGACGGGGTCGGCGACCAGCCAGTCCTGCCCGGAGGCGAAGTAGTACTTGTTCACGGAGCGGTAGCTGCGCTGGAAGTCGGAGTCACCGAGCACGAGACCCTGCGGCAGGCTGTCGATGCGCCACTCGGCCCCGTCCGCGTCCTTCTGCTGCACGAGATGGATCGAACCGTCGTACGCGACGGGCGTGACCGGCTGGTACGCGTGCGCGGCGTCGACGTAGGCGATCCGCTCGCCGGACAGCGGGTAGCGGAGGCCGGGCTCGGACGCGGCGGGCCCCTGGGGAGCCGTGGGGTCGGGGGCGGAGCGCAGCACCGTCGTGCTGTCCTCGGGCCGCCAGGTCTTGGAGGCCTGCTTCGTCAGGTACTTCCTGGCCATGGCGAAGTCCGGGTCCTCACTGGTCATCGCCTCGAGGAAGCCGTCGACTATCTCGTCGGGCTCGGCCTTCGCGCGCGGCGGCACGGCGTAGACCCGCACCTGGGACTCCCCTCGCGGGGACGCCTTGACCAGTTCCACATCACCGCTGTCAGGGATGGACGCGCAGCCGGCCAGCAGCAGCGCGACGATCCCCAGCAGGACGGGCATCCGTACCGCACGCCCGGGTATACGTCCTCGACCGAACCGACGGCGGTCAGCGCCCACGAGTCGTGTCCTCCCGCTCCGAAGCCGTCCGTGCAGAGTTCATGGGGCCATCGGCGCCCTTGTGGTCCATGGGGTGGTCGGGGCCCTCGCCGTCCGTGGGGGCCCCGCCGTCCGCGAGGACCTCGCCGTCCGTGGGCCCGGTGTCGCCGTCGCTGCCGCCGTCCCCGGCGCGCTCGCCCACCGGGCAGGCCACCACACGGGCCCCGCTGCCGGGCAGCGCGGCCGGATCCACCACGGCCGACGCGGGCGGCGTACGGGGCGGCAGGGGCGCGGACGGCAGGGGAAGCGGTGAGCGGTCCGTCCCGGGCGGCTGAGAGGGCACGCTCGTCAGCCGGTGCCCGCTCTCCTTGGGCTCTCCGGAAACCGCGCGCTCGCGGCCGCGCCTCGAATCCTCGGGCTCCAGCGGTATCGGCGAACCACGCAGCGACTCGTCCGCGGTGCGCGGCAGCGTCAGCCGGAACTGCGAGCCGCCCCCGGGCTCACCCCATGCCTGGAGCCAGCCGCCGTGCAGCCGCGCGTCCTCGACCGCGATCGACAGACCGAGCCCGGTACCGCCGGTGGTACGGGCCCGGGCCGGATCGGCCCGCCAGAAACGGTTGAAGACCCGCGTGGCCTCGCCCGGCTTGAGCCCGACGCCGTAGTCGCGCACCGCGACCGCGACCGCACCGCCGGCCACCGCCATCCGTACGACGACGTCCCGGCCCTCGCCGTGCTCCACGGCGTTGACGACCAGATTGCGCAGCACCCGCTCCACCCGCCGGGCGTCCGCCTCCGCGACGACGGGCTGTTCGTCCCCGACGACCCGGATCCGGCTGCCCTTGCGCTCGGCCAGCGGCTCGGCGCCGCCGATCACCCGGCGCACCACCTGACGCAGGTCTATCGGCTCGGCCTCCAGGGCCGCCGCACCCGCGTCGAAACGACTGATCTCCAGCAGGTCCGACAGCAGCGACTCGAAGCGGTCGAGCTGGTCCCCCAGCAGCTCCGCCGAGCGCGCCGTCACGGGGTCGAAGTCCATCCGCGCCTCATGGATGACGTCGGCGGCCATCCGGACGGTCGTCAGCGGTGTCCGCAGCTCGTGCGAGACGTCGGAGACGAAGCGCCGCTGCATCCGGGAAAGCTCTTCCAGCTGCTGGATCTTGAGCTGCAGATTCTGCGCCATCTTGTTGAAGGCCTCACCGAGACGCGCGATGTCGTCCTCACCGGTGACCTTCATGCGTTCCTGGAGCCGTCCCGTGGACAGCCGCTCCGCGATCCCCGCAGCCATCCGCACGGGCGTGACGACCTGCCGCACCACCAGCCAGGCGATGGCCCCGAGCAGCACGACCACGAAGAGCCCGGCCGTGGCGAGCGTGCCCTTGACCAGGTTGAGGGACTGCTCCTCCTGTGTCAGAGGGAACAGGTAGTACAGCTCGTACGCGTTGCCGTCGACATCGTTCAGCCGCTTGCCGATGACCAGACCCGGCTCCGGCTCCCTGGCCTCGGTCGCGTCGGTGTAACGGATCTGGGCGTACGCCTCGAACTGTCCTGTGCCCCCCGCCACCGCGGACCGCAGATCCACCGGAATGCTGGTGAAATCGACTCCGCCGGAGGCGCGCGGTGCCCGCTTGGTGGAGATCGCGTCCTGCGAGTCGGCGCTCAGCGCCACCACGTTGAACGCACCGGGTCCTCCGCTGGCGAGCTGTTCGACCAGCTCGGTCCGCCAGGAGTTACGGCCCGGCCTGCCGCCCGCGGTGTTGCCGTCCTGCCCACCGGGCGCGGCGGCCGCGTCCGCCTTCTCCTTGGCCACGGTGAAGCCGCCCGCCGCCTGGCTCTGGGCCGCCTTCTCCTTGGCTTCGATCAGACCGTTGCGCACCTGCCCGATGACGACGAACCCCAGGAGCAGCACCACCCCGAGCGACATCAGCAGCGTGGCCGCGACGACCCGCAGCTGGATGTTCCGCCGCCACAGCCGTACGGCAGGCAGCAGAGGACGCCTCACCCAGCGCACCAGAAGCCGCAGCACAGGACCGCCGGGCGTGCCGTCCTGGAGCAGCCGGCCGCCCTGAAACAGCCGGCCGGCCCACAGGGACGCACGCACGGATCCGGCCGGCAGCCCCGCACGGACTCCCGGCTCCCCGGGCTTCGGAGCAGCACTGCCGCCGGACATGTCAGCTCGGTCCTGCCTTGTAACCGACACCTCGGACGGTCACCACGATCTCCGGACGCTCCGGGTCCTTCTCGACCTTGGAGCGCAGTCGCTGGACATGCACATTGACCAGCCGGGTGTCCGCCGCGTGCCGGTAACCCCAGACCTGCTCCAGGAGCACTTCACGGGTGAACACCTGCCACGGCTTGCGGGCAAGCGCGACCAGCAGGTCGAACTCGAGCGGCGTCAGGGCTATCGACTGCCCGTCACGCTTCACGGAGTGACCCGCCACATCGATGACCAGGTCCCCGATGGCCAGCTGCTCCGGCGCCGGCTCCTCCGACCTCCGCAGCCTGGCCCGGATCCGGGCCACCAGCTCCTTGGGCTTGAACGGCTTGACGATGTAGTCGTCGGCCCCCGATTCAAGACCCACCACCACGTCGACCGTGTCGCTCTTGGCCGTGAGCATGACGATGGGCACGCCGGACTCGGCCCTGATGAGCCGGCACACCTCGATGCCGTCCCGGCCGGGCAGCATGAGATCCAGCAGCACCAGATCCGGCTTGGCCTCACGGAAAGCGGCGAGTGCCTTGTCACCGTCTGCTACGAACGACGGCTCGAACCCTTCACCACGCAGCACAATGCCGAGCATCTCGGCCAGTGCGGTGTCGTCGTCGACGACAAGGACGCGTCCCTTCATATCGACATCATCCCATTACCTCATCGTTACTTGGCGTGACCTGGCACACAGCTCCGCGATCCCGTCCCCGGTGACCGGGGACAGAGCGCCGTACTCGGTGACGATCGCCGTCACCAATTCTGCGGGCGTGATGTCGAAAGCCGGGTTGTACGCCTGCGTTCCCAGCGGCGCCACCGGCATCCCACTCCCACTGCCCGTCTCCACTCCCGCCACCGCCATCTGCGGTGCCGTGAGCTCCGTCACCTCCTGCCCCGGTCGTTGCTCCACCTCGATCGACGCTCCGTCCGGGGTGTCCGGGTCGATCGTCGTGGTCGGAGCGACCACGACGAACGGCACCCGGTGATACTTGGCCAGCACGGCCAGCGGGTAGCTCCCCACTTTGTTCGCCACCGATCCGTCGGCCGCGATCCGGTCCGCCCCCACGAGGACGGCGTCCACCTCACCCGCGGCGAAGAGCGAGCCGGCGGCGTTGTCTGTCAGCAATGTGTAAGCCATCCCGTTGCGAGCCGCTTCGTACGCCGTCAGCCTGGCGCCCTGGAGCAGCGGACGCGTCTCGTCCACCCACAGACGTCGCAGCCGGCCGGCCCGGTGTGCCGACAGAGCCACGGCGAACGCGGTGCCCTCCCCGCCCGAGACGAGCGCCCCGGTGTTGCAATGGGTCAGGATCCGGTGGTTGCCACCAGGCAGCAGTTCATCGAGGAGCGTAAGCCCAAACGCGGCCATCCGCGCGCTGGCCTCGGCATCTTCCCTGTGCAGCCGCCTCGCCTCGGCGAGCGCGGCGGCCGCCGCCTGGTCCAGATCCGCCCCCTTCTCGGCCGCCGCCCGGTACGCGTCACGCGCCCGCCGGACCCCGTAACCGAGGTTCACCGCGGTGGGCCGTGCCTGTGCCAGGATCTCCGCCGCGTCCTCGACGTCGTACCCGCGCACGGCGGCGAGCGCGACCCCGTAGGCGCCCGCGATCCCCAGCAGCGGCGCCCCGCGAACGGCGAGCATCCGGATCGCCCGCACCAGAGCCGGTACGTCAGTGCAGACGTATTCCTCCTCCTCGACGGGCAGCCTCGTCTGGTCGAGGAGGACCAGTACGGGCCCTTCCGGCGGCTCGTCCCACCGAAGCGAGGGGAGCATGGACGGCTCTGTGCCCACAGAGGTTGGTGTGTACGGATCAGCCATCCGCCCAGTCTGCCCGCTGCGGCAGCGACAATGAAGGGACGAAGGAAGCGGATACGGAGATACCGCCGCCCGACCACCGGAACCCGCCGCGTGGCACGATGGCTGCCGGCCCGCCTCTCGGCTCCACGGACAGGCGCCGCCGAAGCGCCGGCTCGCCGAGCAGGCCCCGCAACCAATCCACGAGGTGGACGACCGTGAATGACACTCCGGGCTGGGCTTCGCCCGGATCTGCCCCTTCCGACGGCCAGGAGTCCGGTGTGCCCCAGCCCGCCGGGCCGGCCGACGAGACCGGCTCCTCCTCGAAGTGGTCCAAGGCCCAGCCCCCTGCCGGACAGTGGTCCCCGCCGAGCGGCCCCGCCGCGGGTCCGCCCGTGCCGCGGCCCCCGCGCGCCCGGACCGGCGGCCCCGGTCCTTCTGACGGCGGGGCACCCGGCTGGGGAGGCCCGGGTCCCGGGTGGGGAAACGGGGCGCCCGGCTGGGGCCGGCCGCCCGCCGCCAAGCCCGGTGTGATCCCGCTCCGGCCGCTCGGTGTCGGCGAGATCCTCGACGGTGCGGTCTCGACCCTGCGCGCCCACTGGCGCACCGTCCTGGGCGTGACCGTCACCATTGCCGTGATCACTCAGCTGGGCAATCTGCTCGCCCAGCGCTTCCTGATGACCGGGCCGTCCGACCTCGGTCCGAACCCAACTGCGGAACAGGCGATGGATGAGGCGGTCCGCTCCGTCCGGTCGAGCCTCCTCGTCACCCTGCCCAACCTGGCGCTCACACTGATCGGCACCCTGCTCACCACGGCGATCCTCACCGTGGTCATCAGCCGCTCCGTCCTGGGACGTCCCGTCACGTTCAAGGAAGCCTGGGCCGAAGCCACGCCCCGGATCCCCCGGCTGCTGGGACTGACGCTCATCCTGCCGCTGATGGGCGGCGTCATCCTGGCCATCGGCATCCTGCCGGGCGTGCTGATCGGTTTCCTCGCGGAGGCCAAGGCCGCCGGGGCCGGGGTCATCGTGCTCGGCGCACTGGCCGGCTTCGCCGTCGTCCTCTGGCTGATGATCCGCTTCGCTCTCGCCTCCCCCGCCCTGATGCTGGAGAGGCAAGGCGTGGTGGCATCCCTGCGCCGCTCCGCCAAGCTGGTCCGGGGCGCCTGGTGGAGGACTTTCGGCATCCTCGCACTCACGGTCCTGATGACCTTCGTATTCTCGTTGATCATCGGGATTCCGTTCAGTGCCATCGCCATCGCGGTGGACGGTGGCGGCTTCGGCGGCCTGCTCTCCGGCACCGTCCCCGACTACGGCTGGGCCTTCCTGATCATCACCGGCATCGGTGGAGTCGTCTCCGCCTCGATCACCTTGCCGGTCTCCGCCGGCGTGACGGTCCTCCTCTACGTCGACCAGCGCATCCGCCGCGAAGCCCTCGACATCGAACTCGCGCGAGCCGCGGGCATTCCCGGCTACGGCCGGCCCGGCGACGACATTCCCGGGAGCTGATGCGGTGATCATCGCGGGGGGCGCGACAACGACGCGGCTGATGATCCGTACAAGCGACGACCTACCGGTGGACACTCCCCGTTCCCCCGCCCGTGAGGCGGCGGAACGGGAACTGTCCAGACCGATGTACCACGAGAACGACCCCAACCTCCTGCAGCGGGCGATCAACCGCTTCCTGCAGTGGGTCGGCGACCTCTTCGGTTCCGCCGCCGGAGCCACACCCGGCGGCACCCTGGGGCTCGTTGTCATTCTTCTGTTCGTCGTGGCCCTCTTCGCCGCACTCTGGTGGCGCCTCGGCACACCCCGCCGCCTTCCTGGCGGCGGGACCGGCTCGCTCTTCACAGAGGGTCCGCGAAGCGCCGCCGGCCACCGGGCCGACGCGGAAACACACGCCGCCGCCGGGCGCTGGAACCAAGCCGTCCAGGAGCGCATGCGCGCCGTCGTCCGCGCCCTGGAGGAACGGGCCCTGCTCGACCCGCGTCCCGGCCGTACCGCCGTCGAGGCCGCCACCAAGGCCGGGCGGTCCCTTCCCGGACAGGCCGGCCGACTGCGCACAGCAGCCCACGAGTTCGACGACATCACATATGGCGGCCGCACCGCGGACCACAGCACGTACCTGCGTCTGCGCGAACTGGATCTGGACCTGGAACGCACCCGGCCGCAGTTGAGCGCGACGGCTGGGGGACCGGCCGGATGACGACCACGATCGGCTCCACCTCGGTCTCCCCCACCGCCCGCCACATATGGACCCGGGGCCGGGGACCGCTCCTCGTTCTCGTCATCCTCCTGGCCGCCGGGATCACCATCGCCGCCATACGCTCCGGGGACCACCACGGCAGTCTCGATCCGCGCTCCGCCGACCCGTACGGCAGCCGGGCCGTGGCCGAACTGCTCAGGGACCGCGGCGTTTCCGTCGACACGGTCACCACACTCGACCGGGCCACAACCGCCGCCGGGCCCGACACCACACTTCTGGTCGCCGTCCCCGATCTGCTGACACCGCGTCAACAGCGTTCCCTGCGCGCCGCCATGACGTCCTCGGAAGGCCGCACCGTCCTCCTCGGCGCGGGCCCCGCCTCGCTCGACACCCTTGCCCCCGGAGTCCGTGCGAAATCCATGGCCCCCGTCTCCCCGGCCGCACCGCGGTGTTCTCTGCCCGCCGCCCGCAGCGCGGGCACGGTCGACATCGGCGGCGTTCAATACACCACCGACTCGCGCGACACCGAAGCCTGTTACCCGGTCGACAGCACGCCGACTCTCCTCCGGATCGGATCCACCAACGCCGGCGACACCGTACTGCTCGGCTCCCCCGACCTCCTCTACAACAACCGTCTCGCCAAGCAGGGCAACGCCTCGCTCGCCCTGCAACTCCTCGGTTCCCGGCCTCATCTCGTCTGGTACCTCCCCTCTCTCGGCGATGCCTCCGCCGCCCAGGACAGCGGCAGCAGCGGTTTTCTCGATCTGATCCCTTCCGGCTGGCTCTGGGGCACCCTTCAGCTCCTCCTCGCCGCAGTACTCGCCGCCGCCTGGCGCGCCCGCAGACTCGGCCCTCTCGTCACCGAACGGCTCCCCGTCGCCATCCGCGCCTCGGAATCCACCGAGGGCCGCGCCCGGCTCTACCGCAAGGCCGACGCCCGCGACCGCGCCGCCACCGTCCTGCGCGCGGCGGCCCGCGACCGCCTCGCGCCTCTTCTCGGCCTCCCGCCCACGCGGGCGCACGCCCCCGAGCACCTGATCGCCGCCGTGTCCGCACGGCTTCCGGACACCGGCGCGGACCTGCCCACCCTGCTCTTCGGCCCGGCTCCGGCCGACGACGCCGCTCTCATCCGCCTCGCGGACCAACTCGACGCCCTCGAAAGAGAGGTACGCACCTCATGAGTGCCACGACCCCGGAGACCGCTGAGAACCCGGACGGCGCCCGCGCTTCCCTGGAGGCCCTGCGCACCGAGATCGGAAAGGCGGTGGTCGGCCAGGACGCCGCTGTCACCGGTCTCGTCGTCGCCCTCCTCTGCCGGGGCCACGTCCTGCTCGAGGGGGTCCCCGGCGTCGCCAAGACCCTCCTGGTGCGAGCACTTGCCGCATCTCTCGAACTCGACACGAAGCGCGTCCAGTTCACCCCCGACCTGATGCCGAGCGACATCACCGGTTCTCTCGTCTACGACGCGAGAACCGCGGAGTTCTCCTTCCAGGCCGGTCCCGTCTTCACCAATCTGCTGTTGGCCGACGAGATCAACCGCACTCCTCCCAAGACGCAGTCATCGCTTCTGGAGGCCATGGAGGAGCGTCAGGTCACTGTTGACGGCACGCCGCGTCCGCTCCCGGACCCGTTCCTGGTCGCAGCCACGCAGAACCCAGTCGAGTACGAGGGCACTTACCCCCTTCCTGAAGCCCAGCTCGACCGTTTTCTCCTCAAACTGACCGTGCCGCTGCCCTCCCGCGACGACGAGATCAACGTCCTCACCCGCCATGCGGAAGGCTTCAACCCGCGCGATCTCCAGGCCGCAGGGGTACGCCCCGTCGCGGGGCCGGCCGATCTGGAGGCAGCGCGCGCCGCCGTTGCCAAGACTGTTGTCTCACCCGAGATCGCGGGCTATGTCGTCGATATCTGCCGTGCCACTCGAGATTCCCCCTCACTCGCACTCGGCGTCTCCCCGCGAGGCGCCACTGCCCTGCTCTCGACCGCCCGGGCCTGGGCCTGGCTCACCGGTCGCGACTACGTCACCCCGGACGACGTGAAGGCACTGGCCCTGCCCACACTCCGCCATCGCGTCCAGCTGCGGCCCGAGGCGGAGATGGAAGGAGTCACCGCGGACTCCGTCCTCACCGCCGTCCTGGCCCATGTGCCCGTCCCCCGATGAGGAGCTGAACCCACCCCGTGGCCCTCACCGGACGAACAGCGCTCGTCGCTGCTCTTTGCTCATTCCTCGTAGGTATCGCCGCCCCCAGCTGGGCGGGGATCTTCTCCGTCAATGGGCTGCTCTCGGTAGCAATTCTGTGCGACTACTTCCTGGCCGCGCCAGTGAAAAAGCTCCAGTTCACCCGAAGTGGTGAAACGTCCGTTCGACTCGGTGAGAGCGCCGAGGTCATCCTGACCGTTACCAACCCGTCGAACCGCCGCCTCCGCGCCCACCTCCGGGACGCCTGGCCGCCCAGCAGTTGGCCGACAGGCACTGAACAGGCCGCTTCGCGCCACCAGTTGACCGTCGCGCCGGGCGAACGCCGCAGCCTCACCACTCTCCTGCGTCCGACCCGCCGCGGTGACCGGCACGCGGAACGCGTCACCGTTCGCTCGTTCGGACCACTGGGTCTCGCCGCCCGGCAGGGCGACCATCACATCCCGTGGAGCGTCCGCGTACTGCCGCCCTTCACCAGTCGTAAGCATCTGCCGTCCAGGCTCGCTCGCCTCCGTGAACTCGACGGACGCACCAGCGTGTTGATCCGCGGCGAGGGCACCGAGTTCGACAGCCTCCGCGCCTACGTGCCCGGCGACGACACCCGCTCCATCGACTGGCGCGCCACCGCACGCCAATCCACCGTCGCCGTACGCACCTGGCGCCCGGAACGGGACCGGCACATCCTCATTGTGCTCGACACCGGGCGGACCTCGGCCGGCCGCGTGGGCGACGTTCCGCGCCTCGACGCGGCCATGGACGCCACGCTGCTGCTCACCGCGCTCGCCTCACGTGCGGGCGACCGAGTGGACCTGCTCGCCTACGACCGTCTCAGGCGCGCCCAGGTCCAGCGCCGTTCGGCGAACGACATCCTTCCCGCCGTGGTGAGCGCGCTGGCACCGCTGGAACCGGAACTCGTGGAAACCGACACACGCGGCCTGGCCTCAGCCATGCTGAAGGGCGCCCCACGTCGTTCCCTCATCGTGTTGTTCACCAGCCTCGACGCGGCTGCCGTCCAAGAGGGCCTGCTCCCCGTGCTCCCGCAGCTCACCCAGCGCCACACGGTGCTCGTGGCCTCGGTGGCGGATCCCCACATCGAGACGATGGGGGCCGCACGCGGCACAGTGGACGCGGTTTACGAGGCCGCTGCCGCCGCCCGGACCCAGGCGGAACGACGCCGTACGGCAGAGCGGCTCCAGCGTCACGGCGTCACCGTCGTGGACGAGACTCCGGAGAAACTGGCCCCCGCGCTCGCGGACGCATACCTCGCCCTGAAAGCCGCCGGCCGCCTCTGAGATCCGCTCTCACGGGCGGTCGATGTGCACAGGTGGCCGGCAGTGGTGGCTCTATGCATAAACGTGGAGAAATTGATGGTGAACGCAGAGAAGCCCCGTACCATAAAGGTACGGGGCTTCCCCATAAAAATTGTTCGGCGGCGACCTACTCTCCCACAGGGTCCCCCCTGCAG
>NZ_JBIVLO010000017.1:0-92421 GCF_044751305.1 Streptomyces sp. NPDC088725 | reverse complement strand
GCCAGGTCATCGACTTCTACACCCAGACCGTCGGCCACACCGTCACCAACCACGGCAAGAAGTAACACCCCCGCCCCCGCCAGGGCGCAGGCACGGGCATGTGTGCGGGTTCCCCCGGGACGGGCGGGCCCGCACACCGCCGTGCGAAGAAGCGTCCGCCACGCGTCCCGCCCCGTACACACCGTGCGGCCGGACGGCCATACTGGACGGGCCGGGGAGGGCGCAGCGGAGCGACGGGGGCGACAGCACGCGATGGCGGACACCAGGCTCATCCAGGGCCGCTACCGGCTGCTCGATCTCATCGGGCGCGGCGGGATGGGTGAGGTCTGGCGGGCGCGCGACGAAGCGCTCGGCCGCCGTGTCGCCGTCAAATGCCTCAAACCGACGGGACCGCAGCGGGACCGCTCCGCCACCCGCGTCATGCGCGAGCGTTTCCGCCGTGAGGCCAGGGTCGCCGCGGCCCTCCAGCACCGGGGCGTGACGGTCGTCCACGACTTCGGCGAGGACGACGGCGTGCTCTACCTCGTCATGGAACTGCTCGAAGGACGCAATCTCGGACAGTTACTGGACGACAACGAGCGACGCCCGCTGCCGGTCGCCGACATCGTCGACATCGCCGAACAGATCGCCGGCGCTCTCGCCTACACCCACGCGCAGGGCGTCATTCACCGAGATCTGAAGCCCGCCAACATCATGCGGCTCGCCGACGGCACCGTGAAGATCTGCGACTTCGGCATCGCCCGCCTCGGCCATGACGCCGGATTCACCTCACGGCTCACCGGCACCGGCGTCGCGATGGGGACCCCGCACTACATGTCACCCGAGCAGATCGGCGCGGGCCCCGTCGACCACCGCAGCGATCTCTACTCGCTGGGCTGTGTGCTCTACGAGATCGCCACCGGGGCCCCGCCGTTCAATCAGGAGGACGCCTGGGCCGTCCTGATCAGCCACCGCGACACGGTCCCCGAGCCGCTCCGCGCGCACCGGCCGGATCTTCCCGGGTTCTTCGACGTGATCGTCCGCGATCTGCTGGCCAAAACGCCCCAGGACCGGCCGCCCGACGCGGCGGAGCTGCGGCGCAGAATCACCGCGGGACGGCTGGGCCAGGACCCGCACCATTTTCCGGCGCTTCCCGTCCGGCAGACCGTCCGGCAGACCGCCCGCGGTGACCGGCTGCCTCCCTGGACCCGGGGCATGACCACCGGGCACAAGGCGACCGCGGCCTGGCCGGTGCCGCCCGGCCACACCGCCGGTCTGACCGGAGCCTGGACGAGCCCGGCGGGCCCCGGCGCCGCCGGACTCGCACCCGGCCGTCCGACTCCGTCGCCGGAGCAGCTCAGCGCGCTCGCGAGCAGGCACAACGCCGGGCTGAGTCTGGGCATGCGGGGCCGCTGGGACGAGGCCTGCGAGGTGCACCGGGCGGTCGCCGCCGCGCGCGAGCGTATCCTCGGCCCCGACCACCCCGACACCCTCGGCAGCAGGTACGAGATCGGTTACACGCTCAGCAGGACCGGACGGATGACCGAGGCGCTGCACGCGTTCGGACAGGTCGCCGAAGGACGCGAACGCACCCTCGGCCCCGACCACCCGGAAACCCTCGCCGCCCGCCAGGAGACCGCGTACGTCCTCGGCCGGCTCCGCAGGCACGCCGAGGCCCATCAGGTGTACGTGGCGGTGCTGGCCTCCCGTGAGCGCACCATGGGTCCTGAGCACCCCGACACCCTGAGCTGCCGCCACAACCTGGCCTTCAACCTCGGCAGGCTCGGACGCGTCGAGGAGTCGTACCGCCTCGCGCACGAGGTGGCGCGGGCCCGCGCCAGGGTGCTCGGCGCGACCCATCCCGACACCCTCGTCACGCGGTACGAGGTGGCCTACGCGCTCGGCAGGCTCGGCCGCTGGCCGGAGGCCCTGGACGCCTACCTGGAGGTGGCCGCCGCCCGCGCCCACGCGCTGGGTCACGACCATCCCGACACCCTGGCCGCCCGCTACGAGGTGGGCATCAGCCTCGGCCGGCTGGGCCGCAGCGCGGAGGCGCTGGAGCTGTACCAGGGCCTCGTCGCCGACCGCACCCGCCTGTACGGGCCCACCGACCCCGAGACGCTGCGCGCCCGGCACGGCCTGGCCGTCAACCTCGGCCGGCTCACCCGCTGGGAGGAGGCGCTCGCCGAGTCGCGCGACGTGAGCGCGATCCGCGCACGCGTCCTCGGAGCCGAGCATCCCGACACGCTGGTCAGCCACCGCGAGATCGCCGTCGGCCTCGGCTGGCTCGGCCGCTGGGCGGACGCCCTCACCGTCTACCGGCAGGTCGCGGAGGCCAGAGAGCGGGTCCTGGGCGCCGACCACCCCGACGCCCGGTCCAGCCGCAACGACGAGGCGCACTGCCTCGCGATCCTGCGCGGACAGCCGGGCCCCTGACGAGCCGCGCGCTCCCACCCCTGGCTTCGCGATCATCCCCGTGCTACCAAGAGCCATGCCCGCACCCGACTCGTACGACGCCGTCATCGTGGGCGGTGGCCACAACGGCCTGGTCGCCGCCGCCTACCTCGCCCGCGCCGGCCGCTCCGTCCTCGTACTGGAACGCCTGGGGAACACCGGCGGCGCCGCCGTCTCCAGCCGCCCCTTCGCCGGGGTCGACGCACGCCTCTCCCGCTACTCGTACCTCGTCTCCCTGCTGCCGGAGCAGATCGTGCGCGATCTCGGCCTGCGCTTCGCCGTCCGCAAGCGCACGGTGTCCTCGTACACCCCCAGCGGCTCCGGCGGACTGCTTGTCGGCGAGGGCCGTACCGAAGACTCCTTCGCCGGGCTGACCGGCGGCAGCGCGGAGTACGCCGCCTGGCGGGAGTTCTACGCGCTGACCGGTGAGGTCGCCGGACGCGTCTTCCCCACGCTCACCGAACCGCTGCCCACGCGCGACGCGCTGCGCGAGCGCGTCGGTGACGAGACGGCCTGGCGGATGCTCTTCGAAGAGCCCATCGGCGCCGCGATCGAGGACCGGTTCAGCCATGACCTGGTACGCGGTGTGGTGCTGACCGACGCGCTGATCGGCACGTTCGCCGACGCCCACGACCCGTCACTCGTCCAGAACCGCTGCTTCCTCTATCACGTGATCGGCGGCGGCACCGGAGACTGGGACGTGCCGGTCGGCGGAATGGGCGCGCTCACCGACGCCCTCGCAGCCACCGCGCGCGCGGCGGGCGCGGACATCAGGACCGGACACGAGGCGACCCGGATCGACACCGACGGAACGCGCGCCGAGGTCACTTTCCGCACGGACGACGGCGACGGCACCGTCGCGGCGGCGCAGGTCCTGGTGAACGCCTCGCCGCAGGCTCTCGCGGCGCTCCTCGGCGAGGAGCCGCCCACCCCTGCGGAAGGCGCCCAGTTCAAGGTCAACATGCTGCTGAGCAGACTGCCGCGGCTGCGGGACGGCTCGGTCGACCCGCACGAGGCCTTCGCCGGTACGTTCCACATCGCCGAGGGTTACGGGGAGCTGGCCACCGCCTACCAGGAAGCGGCGGCGGGACGGCTGCCCGGTGCGCCGCCGTCGGAGATCTACTGCCACTCGCTGACCGACCCCTCGATCCTCGGCCCCGGACTCGCCGCGCGGGGGTACCAGACGCTGACCCTGTTCGGACTGCACACCCCCGCGCGCCTGTTCACCCGCGACAACCACGCGGCGCGCGAGGCGCTGCTCGCCTCGACCCTCGCCCAGCTGGACGAGCGCCTCGCCGAGCCGATCGCCGGCTGCCTGGCGGTGGACGGCGAGGGCCGCCCCTGTATCGAGGCGAAGACCCCGCTCGACCTCGAACGTGAACTGCGGCTGCCCGGCGGCCACATCTTCCACCGCGACCTCTCCTTCCCGTACGCCACACCGGAGACCGGCCGCTGGGGAGTGGAGACGGCGCACCCCAATGTGCTGCTGTGCGGCGCGGGCGCCGTGCGCGGCGGCGGAGTCAGCGGCGTACCGGGCCACAACGCCGCGATGGCGGCGCTGGGCCGGTAGACACGCGTGGCCGGGCGGGGACGACCCGTGCAGAGGCGTCCCCGCCCGGCTCGCCGCCGCCTCAGTCGGCGGACGCCGTCCAGCCGTTCGCCTCGATGCCGGCCGCGTCACCGGGCCTGCTCTCGTCGAAGACCGTACGCCCGCCGTCCTCCACCCGCAGGCCGTCCACGTACACCCCGCGCCCGACGTACAGCGCATCGGTCACATACCCCCAGCGCAGGCGCACTTCGCGGCCGCGCCAAGCCGCGAGGTCCGCGCTCAGCCGGTGCCAGACGCGGCCCGACCAGCCGGTCGCCGAGCCCGCCGGATGGGGCTGGGCCTCCTCTCCCGTGCGTACGGTCGTGAAGGGCACCGGCAGCCAGGTCGCCCCGGCGTCCCCGGAGGCCTCCAGGAACAGCGCGTCGGAGTCCGGTTCCGTGTCCCACCACAGGGAGCAGCTGAGCCGGGCGCGATCCGACGCCAGACGCAGCGCGGGCAGGGTGAGCGTGGCGCCGGCGCCGCTCGCCATACCGGAGAACCAGGCGGTGCGGCCGTGGGCGGGCCGCACGGCCACGGCGCGTGCCATACGGTTGCCGGCGGCCACGCGCGGCGCGCTGCCGGAGCGCCAGTTGCGCACCGGGTGCACGGAGTTGCCGAGGATGACGAGGAACGAGTCGGTGCTCGGGTCGAGCACGAGGCTGGTACCGGTGAACCCGGTGTGGCCCGCGCTGGACGGTGTGGCCATGGCGCCCATGTACCAGTGCTGGTACAGCTCGAACCCCAGGCCGTGCGCGTCACCGGGAAAGTCCGTGTTGAAGTCCGTGAACATCAGCTCCACCGAGGCGGGAGCGAGGATCCGCGCCCGGCCGTAGGCGCCGCCGTTCAGGAGCGTACGGGCGAGCACCGCGAGATCCCAGGCGCAGGAGAACACCCCGGCGTGGCCCGCGACCCCGCCGAACCGGTACGCGTTCTCGTCGTGCACCTCGCCCCACACCAGCCCGCGGTCCAGCCCCGACCACGGCGCACGCGCGTCCTCGGTCGCGGCGATCTCCGGCTTCCAGGCAGCGGGCGGGTTGTAGCGCGTGCGGCGCATCCCGAGCGGAGCGGTGATCTCGTCCCGGAGCAGGGTGTCCAGCGAGCGGCCCGTGATCCGCTCGAGGATCAGCTGGAGCGAGATCAGATTGAGGTCCGAGTACAGATAGACGGTGCCCGGCGGGTTCAGCGGCGCCTCGTCCCAGAGCAGCCGCAGCATGCCCTCCCGGTCGGGCGCCTCGTAGAGCGGGAGCGTGGCCTGGAAACCGGACGTGTGCGTCAGCAGCTGACGTACGGTGATGTCCTGCTTGCCCGCCGCCCCGAACTCCGGCAGGTACGCCGTGACCGCCGTCCCCAGATCCAGCGCACCGCGCTCGATCTGCTGCACGGCGAGGATCGAGGTGAAGAGTTTGGAGACCGAGGCGAGGTCGTAGAGCGTGTCGCCGGACGCCGCGATCTGCTGCTCCGCCGGGAACTCCACCCCGGTGTCCGTCGTCTCGTCGTACGCCGAATAGCGCACGGCCTGGCCGAGCGCCCGGTGCAGGGCCACCGTTCCGCCACGTCCCGCGAGCAACACCGCGCTCGCGTAATAGGGATGGGCGGGGGAGGGGCCGAGGAAGGCGGAGACGTCGGTGACCAGGGCCTCCAGCTGACCGGCGATCAGTCCGGCGCGCTCCGCGGAACCGCGCCGCAGTGTCGTACGCCCCTGGTCCGGCTTAGAGCCCGCGGGCGCGGCGGCGGCCGTCCCCTCGGCGAAGGGAATCGGCGCGAGCGCGAGCGCGCCGCCGAGCGCCAGCAGCCCGCCGAGCCTGCGGCGGCTGATCCCACCGCCCGGGGCCACGGTGTCCTCCGGCATAGTGCTCTCCTTCGAAAATATCTTCCAACATTATGATCAACAGCTGAAACTTGTCGCCAGAAGACGAGCTCTGTCAACCTTCCGGACGCGCGCCGCACTGACGGGAAGTGATATCCGCCCGCCCGTCACCCCGCTCGCGCGCCCGCTCCGGCACCCGTCAACCCGCCCCGACGGCCCGTCCGTCGGCGCGGCCCGCCGCCACCTCTGGCAGCGTGAGCCCTATGCGTACGTACAGCGGTCTCCGGGCACTGCGGTCGCAGTGGACCGTGGTGGTCCCGCTGATCGCGCTCGTCGCCCTCGCGCTGAGCTGGGGCCGGCACCTGCCGGTGGGACTGGTCGCCGTGGTCGCCCTGTGCCTCGCGGGCGCGGTGCTCGCCGCCGTCCACATGGTGCTGCTCGTCCTGACCGTCGTAGTGGGCGCGCTGACCGTCGCACCGGGGCGGGCCACGCTGCTCCAGGGCGGTGTCCACGTGGCGATCTTCGCGGCGTTCGTGTTTCTCGCCATCAGCCCCTGACCTTGCCCGTCGCCCTGACCCGGCGGGCGATGCCCCGGGGGAAGCGTTTCACCTCGTCCTGAGGTCCACGAGCCGCCTCACCTTGCCGACCGAACGTTCCAGGGTCAGCGGATCGACCACCTCGACCGCCACCGAGAGCCCGATGCCCTCCTTGACCGCCGAGGCGATCGCCCGCGCCGCTGCCGCCCGCTGCTCCCGGGTCGCCGGTTTCCGGGCCTCCGCCCGTACGGTCAGCACGTCCAGCCGTCCCTCGCGGGTCAGCCGGAGCTGGAAGTGCGGCGCCACATGCGGCGTACGCAGCACGATCTCCTCGATCTGGGTGGGGAACAGATTCACCCCGCGCACGATCACCAGGTCGTCGCCGCGCCCGGTGACCTTCTCCATCCTGCGGAAGACCCGGGCCGTGCCGGGCAGCAGCCGGGTCAGATCCCGGGTCCGGTAGCGGATGACCGGCATCGCCTCCTTGGTGAGCGAGGTGAAGACCAACTCGCCCTCGGCGCCCTCCGGCAGCACCTCCCCGGTGAACGGGTCCACCACCTCCGGATAGAAGTGGTCCTCCCAGATGTGGAGCCCGTCCTTCGTCTCGACGCATTCCTGCGCCACCCCGGGACCCATCACCTCGGACAGCCCGTAGATGTCGACCGCGTCGATCGCGAACCGCTCCTCGATCTCCTGACGCATCGCCTCCGTCCACGGCTCGGCGCCGAAGATACCCACCTGGAGGGAGGTCGTACGGGGATCTACGCCCTGGCGCTCGAACTCGTCCAGCAGCGTCAGCATGTAGGACGGCGTCACCATGATGATCTCGGGGCGGAAGTCCTGGATCAGCTGAACCTGGCGCGCGGTCATGCCCCCGGAGGCCGGGACGACGGTGCAGCCCAGCCGCTCCGCGCCGTAGTGGGCCCCGAGGCCGCCGGTGAACAGGCCGTAGCCGTACGCCACATGCACCGTGTGCCCCGGACGTCCGCCCGCGGCCCTGATCGAGCGGGCCACCACATCGGCCCAGGTGTCCAGGTCCCGCTGCGTGTACCCGACGACGGTGGGGCGGCCCGTGGTGCCGCTGGAGGCGTGGATACGCCGTACCTCGGACCGGTCGACGGCGAACATCCCGAACGGGTAGTTGTCGCGGAGATCGGCCTTCGAGGTGAACGGGAAGCGCGCGAGATCGGCGAGCGAACGGCAGTCCTCGGGAAGCAGCCCCGCCGCGTCGAAGGAACGCCGGTAGAAGCCGACGTGATCGTAGGCGTGCCGCAGGGTCGCGCGCAGCCGTTCCAATTGCAGTGCGGCCAGCTCCGCGCGGCTGAGCCGTTCCGCCGCGTCCGGCTGAGTCGGTGTCGTCATGGGGCACTCTCCCGGTCCGGCGGGTGGCCCGAACAGTAATTCAGTGGCCGGGGCGAGCGTCAAGGGACGCGACGGGAGTGACCTCCGGGCGCCGGTTCCACCCCGCGCGAAACCGGTTGCGGCGATCGGCCGCGGACGGTGAGGATCGGGCCATGTTGGCGTTCAGGACGTACGACGGGACCGAACTGGCCTACCACGCCGAGGGGGAGGGGGAGCCGCTGCTGTGCCTGCCGGGCGGTCCGATGTGCGGGTCGGGCTACCTCGGCGGGCTCGGCGGACTCGCCGCGCACCGGCGGCTGATCCTGCTCGACCCGCGCGGGACGGGCGGGTCCGCGGTTCCGGACGACACCTCGACGTACCGCTGCGACCGGCAGGTCGAGGACGTCGAGGCGCTGCGGAAGCGCCTCGGTCTCGAACGCGTCGACGTGCTCGCCCATTCGGCGGCGGGCAACCTCGCCACGCTGTACGCGGCCAGGTACCCGCACCGGCTCCGTTCGCTCACGCTGGTGGCTCCGGGGGTCCGGGCGGTCGGCATCGAGATCACCGAGGAGGACCGCCGCGAAGCCCTGGCACTGCGCCGTCAGGAGCCCTGGTACGAAGCGGCCGCGGCGGCCTTCGAGGAAGTACGGCGCGGCCGGGCCACGCGCGCGGCGTGGGATGCCCTCGTCCCCGCGGCCTACGGGCGCTGGGATGCCGGAGCCCAGGACCACGCGGCGTCGGCCGACCAGCAGAAGAACGCGCGAGCGGCAGCCGCCTTCTACGCTGACGGCGCCTTCGATCCGGCCGCGACCCGGGCGGCCCTGAAAGCCGTGGACGCGCCCGTCCTCGTCCTGGCCGGCGCCCTCGACATGGGGCCGCGTCCGGACCGCGCCCGTGAACTGGCGGAGCTGTTCCCGCACGGCCGGGCCGCCGTCCAGAAAGGTGCGGGCCACTACCCGTGGCTGGACGATCCGGGGGCGTTCGTCCGTACGGTCGTCTCCTTCCTCGACCCCGGCGTGCACAGCGTCGAGGCGAACGGGGTCCGCCTCGCCTACCGCGTCCGGGGCCCGGAGAGCGCGCCGCCGCTGGTGCTCGTGCACGGCCGCTGCGGCGACAGCCGGACCTGGACGGAGATCGCGGAACAGCTCAAGGCCACCCGCCGGGTCATCGCGCCGGACCTGAGCGGCCACGGTCTGAGCGACTGGCCGGGGGAGTACTCCATCGAGCGGTTCCGCGACGACCTGCGCGGCTTCCTGACCGCGCTCGGTCTCACGGGTGCCGATGTCGTCGCCCACTCCATGGGCGGGTTCGCGGCGTATCTGCTGGCCGGGGAATCGCCGGAGCTGTTCGGCCTGCTCGTGCTGGAGGAGAGCCCGCCGCTGTTCCCGCTGGATCCGCCGCGGCCGCCCGCCGTACGCCCGGACGGCGAACTCTCCTACGACTGGCCGCTCGTGCCGTCGACCGACGCCCAGCTGAACGCGCCCGACCCGCTGTGGCGGGAGAGCCTCGACCGGATCGCGGTCCCCACCCTGGTGATCGCGGGCGGGTCCGCGAGTCACGTCGCGCAGGAGAAGTTCGCGTGGATGGCCGACCGGATCCCGGACAGCACGCTCGTCACCATCGAGGCCGGCCATCTCGTCCATACGGAGCGGCCGGCCGAATTCCTGGCCGCGCTGAGGGAGTTCGGCATCTGAGACGTTCCGGGTCCGTAGGGCCGGAGCCGGCCGGACAGCGCCCGGCCCGGCGCCGCCGGAAACCTCACGTCCCACGCCCCGCCGCCCGGTGAACGCCGGCCGCACAGGACCCAGGTCCGGGCACGAGCGTGGTCGTGCGAACACGTACCATGGTGTGATGTCCTTCCTCCGCCGCCGCAGCGCCGCCACACCCTCCGGCCCGGACTTCGATGTCCTGGCCATGGACCCGGGTGACTGGCCCGGCAATCTGGGCGCCGGTCTGCTGCCCGCACCCGACGGCAGCTGTCAGGGCGTGTTCCTGCGGTACGACCTGTTCGGCGGTCGTGGACCCGCGATGGTCATCGGCAACCTGCCGGAGAACTCCCCGGCCCGCGAGCTGGCGGACGGGCAGATCCCCTTCGAGGTCGCGCAACTGCTGCTCGCGCTGGAGAACGAGGAACCGGTCGAGGTCGTCGGCGCGGAGGACATGCCGGTGATGCAGGGCGACAACCTGCTGGTCGTGCGCCGCCTCAAACTCTCGGAGAGCCGTATCTCCTGCGTACAGTTCGACCGCAGCGACCATGTCCTGGTCACCATCGCCAGCTGGGACCGGCCGATCACCGACGATCTCTACGCGCTCCTGAAGCCGCTGCCCGCGGAGCTGTTCCAGCAGACCTGAGTCCGGCAGCGCGTCTTCCCCTCGCGTCCTCATCCTTGACCATGGCTTGCCGGAGCCATGGTTTTGTCATGTGTCTTGCCAAACCAGTCATCGGACTTTTAGCGTGACTCGCCATGACGCAGTGGATCAGCCGCAGGACCACCCTCAAGTCCGCAATCGGCGTAACAGGCGCTCTGACCCTAGGGGTTCCCACCCTGGCGGGCACAGCGGCCGCCGCGAACGACGCCTCTTCAGCCGCCAAGCCATCCGATGAATTGACGCTCTGGTACCAGACACCGGCTGCCGACTGGGAAAGCGAATCGCTGCCCATCGGCAGCGGCGCTCTCGGCGCGAGCGTCTTCGGAACACTGGCCACCGAACGGCTCACCCTGAACGAGAAGACACTGTGGACCGGCGGCCCCGGCTCCGCGGGCGGCTACGACCACGGCAACTGGACCTCGCCGAGGCCGGGCGCCGTCGCCGCCGTCCAGGAGCGGATCGACGCCGAAGGCACCCTCACCCCCGAAGAGGTGGCCGCCGAACTGGGCCAGCCGAAGCACGGCTTCGGCTCGTACCAGGTCCTCGGTGATCTGGAGCTGACCGTCCCCGGCGCGCCCGCCGAAGCCGACGACTCCTACCGGCGAGCCCTCGACATCGGCTCGGCCGTCGCGACCGTCTCGTACCGCCACGAGGGCGTCGCGCACACCAGGGAGTACTTCGCCTCCCACCCCGGCGGGGTCGTCGCGGGCCGGTTCTCCGCGAACCGGCCGGGAAAGACCGGCTTCACCCTGCGCTACACCTCACCGAGGACCGACTTCACCGCCACGGCCTCCGGCGACCGGCTCACCGTGAAGGGCGTACTGGAGGACAACGGGCTGCGCTTCGAGGTCCAGCTCCGGATACGTACCGAGGGCGGCAGCGTCAGCGCGGGAGCCGACGGCTCCCTCACCGTCAGCGGCGCCGACAGCGCCTGGTTCGTCCTCGCCGCAGGCACCGACTACGCCGACACCTACCCGGACTACCGGGGCGAGGACCCGGCCGCCGCGGTCACCGCGGCCGTCGACGCGGCGGCCCGCCGCTCCTACGACCACCTGCGCGCCGAGCATGTGCGCGACCACCGGGCGCTCTTCGACCGGGTGTCGCTCGACATCGGCCAGCGCCTCCCCGGCCTGCCCACCGACCAGCTCGTCGCGGGATACACCGGCGGCACCAGCCCCGCCGACCGCGCGCTCGAAGCGCTGTTCTTCCAGTACGGGCGCTACCTGCTCATCGCCTCGTCCCGCGCGGGCTCCCTGCCCGCGAACCTCCAGGGTGTGTGGAACAACGTCACCAACCCGCCGTGGGACGCGGACTACCACGTCAACATCAACCTCCAGATGAACTACTGGCTCGCCGAGGTCACCAACCTCGCCGAGACCACCGCGCCGTACGACCGCTACGTCGAATCCATGCGCGCCCCCGGCAGGACCAGCGCCAAGGAGATCTTCGGCACGGCCGGCTGGGTCGTGAACAACGAGACCAACCCGTACGGCTTCACCGGCCTGCACGAATACCCGTCGTCCTTCTGGTTCCCGGAGGCCGGGGCCTGGCTCACCCAGCAGCTGTACGACCACTACCGCTTCAACGGCTCCACCGACTATCTGCGCTCCACCGCCTACCCGGTGATGAAGGAGGCCGCGGAGTTCTGGCTCGACAACCTGCGGACCGACCCGCGCGACGGGAAGCTCGTCGTCACCCCCAGCTACTCGCCCGAGCACGGGGACTTCACGGCGGGCGCGGCGATGTCCCAGCAGATCGTGCACGACCTGTTCACCAACACCCTGGAGGCCGCCAGGACCCTCGGCGACTCGCCCGCCTTCCGGACGAAGCTGAAGGACACCCTCGACGCCCTCGACCCCGGGCTGCGCATCGGCTCCTGGGGCCAGCTCCAGGAGTGGAAGACGGACCTCGACAGCCAGACGGACGACCACCGCCACGTCTCGCACCTCTTCGCGCTGCACCCGGGACGGCAGATCGAACAGGGCTCCGAGTGGGCCGAGGCCGCGAAGGTCTCGCTCACCGCGCGCGGCGACGGCGGTACCGGCTGGAGCAAGGCGTGGAAGGTCAACTTCTGGGCGCGGCTGCACGACGGCGACCACGCACACAAGATGCTCTCCGAGCAGCTGAAGGAATCCACCCTGGCCAACCTCTGGGACACGCACCCGCCGTTCCAGATCGACGGCAACTTCGGCGCCACGTCCGGCGTCGCCGAGATGCTCGTACAGAGCCAGCACGGCCCCGTCGAGATCCTGCCCGCCCTGCCCGCCTCCTGGCCGGACGGGTCCGTGACGGGCCTGCGCGCACGCGGCGGCGCCACCCTCGACCTCACCTGGGCCGGCGGCAAGGCGACCCGCATCACCCTGCACGCGGCCCGTACGACGGAACTGACCCTGCGCTCCACCCTGCTGCGCGGCGGTGAGCAGACGGTCAAGGTCCGCGCGGGGAAGACGTACGTGTTCCCCCGCGACGCCGGCTGACGAAGCCCCCGGCGGGGGAACGTACGGAAGGGCCCCGCCCGGCGCACCGTCCCGGGCGGGGCCAGTCCGCGTTCCGCTCCCTTTTCTGTGTCCTTTCCGCGTGCCTGCCCCTGCGGAACCGGGCTGAATCGCGCAATATGGACGCACGACCGGGGGCCCGTATGCCGGCTGTCCGTCCGGTGCCGGACCTTCATCGAGTGAAGGCGAGTGAAGGGTCAGCATGGACAGCAACGCTCTGACGCCCGACGTCCTGCGAGAACTGAGGGCAACCCGTACGTATCCGGCCGTGTCCCTGACGATGCCCACCCACCGGGGGGAGCCGAACAGCGAGGAGGACGCGGTACGCCTGCGCAACCTCCTCGCCGACGCCGGGCACCGGCTGGAGGCCGATCCCGACGTACCGAGGCAGGCACGGACCGCCGTCAGGGAACAGCTCGGCAAGGCCGTCGCCGACGTCGATCTGCGTGCCACGCTCGACGGGCTGGTGATCTTCGCCGACGCGCAGGAGTACCAGGTCTGGTACCTGCCGCGTTTCGTGCCGGAGCGTGTCGTCCTGAGCGACACCTACCTCACCCGGAACCTGGTGGCCGCCGCGGCCCAGTCACACCCGTACTGGGTACTGGGCGTCGCCGCGGGCGGGGCGACCCTGTGGAGCGGCTCGGGCGATTCGCTGCACGAGCACCACGGCGACGGATTCCCCATGGCCCCGTCGCCGGACACCTGGGACGCCGAACGCGAGCAGCGGATCGGCGACACGCCGAGCACCTTCAGCGACGAGGAGACCCGGCGTTTCCTGCGACTGGCCGACAACGCGGTCGGTACGGTGCTGGCGCGGCAGCCCCGCCCCCTGTACCTCGCCGGACTCGCACCCGCGCTCGCGCTGCTGGAGCAGGCGGGCAGCGCCGCCACCCGCGCGGCCGTCGGCCGGCTCGTCAAGGGCGGACTCACGGAAGGCCCCGCGCCCGTCCTGCTGAAGGAGCTGCGGCCCGTCATGGAGGAGCACGGGCGCCGGAAGACGGACGGGATGCTCACCCGTCTGGACGACGCCAGGGGACGCCGCACCTTCGCCGCCGGACTCGACGAGGTCTGGGAATCCGTACGGGAGAAGCGGGCCGAGGTGGTGGCGCTCGAGGAGAGCTACCGGCTCACGGTCCGGGTGCGCGACGGCCATCTGGTGGCCGTCGTGGACGAATCCGCCACCGGTCAGGACATCCGCGACGACATCGTGGACGAACTGGTCGAGACGGCGCTGGACGGCGGCGCCGAGGTGGTGTTCCTGCCGGAGGACTCGCTCGCCACGCACGACCGGGTCGCCGCGGTTCTGCGCTACTGACCCGCGCCCCAGCCACCGAGGCACCGCACCACGCCGGGTGCCACCGGAACCCGCCCCCGGTGACACCCGGCGCGCCGGGCCGTTCTCTCAGCGGCCCGGGGCCGCCAACCGGACGTCGGACGCCTTCACATAGGCGACGCGGTGCCCGAACTGGATCTCGTAGTACATCTCCTTGCCGCGCACCACCCGGTGCCCCGAGGTCTCGAAGGTCGGCGCGTACAGATACTCGCCGGGCACCCGGCCGCCCACCACGTAGCGCTGTCCGGCGAGCAGCTTGTACGGCAGCGCCGAGACCGCCTGCACCGGGATGTCCGACGGATAGGCCGACGCCTCCGGGTATGCCCGCCCGTACACCGGCACCTCCGCGAGCCCCGCCCTCGGAGTGACCACGGACCCCCGGGAGTTCACCGCCGCCGGCCGCGCGGCCGGGTTGCGGAACCACGCCTTCTGCCCGAGGTACCAGATCGCCGTCCAGTCCCGCTCGGTCCCGGCGACCGCGTACTGCTGGCCGGTCGAGGCACGGGCGCCCATGTCATTGATGTCGGCCGTGGAGTCCTCGCCGCCGGGGTGCAGCCCGACATCCTTCACCAGCGGCGCGTCCTCGCTGGGCGCGGTGTGCAGCAGGACGTCACCGGAGCCGTGCGGCGCGCACGCCTCACCGGCGCTCACGCATCCGGTGTACGCGGGCTGGTTGGACGCGTAGTCGGGGCGGATCGTGACGACCCCCGAACCCGCGCGGGCCGTCGCGGTGAACGGCTTGCCGAGCAGCTGGAAGAAGTGCGCCCAGTCCCAGAACGGGCCCGGGTCCGCGTGCATGCCCGCGATCGTCGAGGTGGTCGTGCCCGGCACATTGTCATGGGCGAGGATGTGCTGCCGGTCCAGCGGGATGTCGTACTTCCCCGCCAGATACTTCACCAGACGCGCGGACGTGCGGTACATCGCCTCCGTGTACCACGCGTCGGGCGCGGCCATGAAGCCTTCCTGCTCGACCCCGAGCGACTTGCTGTTGGTGTACCAGTTGCCGGCGTGCCAGGCGACGTCCTTGGCCGCCACATGCTGGGCGATGTGCCCGTCCGACGAGCGCACGGTGTAGTTCCACGACACGTACGTCGGGTCCTGGACCAGCTGGAGCGCGCGGTCCCAGGTCTCCTCGGTGGCATGCAGGACGATGGTGTCGATCGCCTCGGACGCCGGCCGGCCGGCCTTGTCGTGGTTGCCGTAGCCGTCCTCGCCGAACTCCTCGTACGGCGCCGGGATCCACTCGCAGGCCACCGTCGCCGGACACTCCACCGGGCCGGTGGCCGGCGTGCGCAGCCCGAGGCCCGCCAGCTGCCCGGTGGCGGGCGCCACCGCCGGTGCCGCGGGCAGCGCGACCCGCTGGCCGCTGTCCGTGGTGCGGTGCTCGCCGCCGCGGATCACGGCGTACACCTCATCGGCGTAGACAGCCGCCGTCGCCGCGTCGTCCGCCCCGGAGAAGCGGGCGACCGCCCCGTACCAGTCGGCGGGATCCTCGCTCAGCGGCTTGCCGAGATCCTTCTGCGCTGCGGCGAGCAGCGCCGCACCGCCGCGCACATTGGCCGCGGGCGACTGCCGCAGAGCGCCGGCGGACAGCCCGGTCAGCCGGGCCGCCCGGTCCAGCGTGCGCAGCCGCGCGGGCAGCCGGGACACCTCGGGCGGCGCCTTCCTGGCGAGCGTCGTGACCGTACGGGAGGAGTCGCCCCGCGCGTCCCCGGCGGACGGCGAAGGAGGCGCCGCCTCGGCGAGAGCCGTCACGGCATCGGTCAGGTGCATCGGACCGTAGCCGCCGCCGGCGCTCGGCGCGCCGCCGTGTGTGTCCCAGCGGGACTGGAGATAGGAGACACCGAGCAGCACGCTCTGCGGCACCCCGTACCGCGCGGCGGCCGAGGCGAAGTCACGCTGCAGTGCGCCGGACGCGGGCTGTCCGGCCGTCGCGGAGGGCGCGGCGGCGACCAGGGAGAGCAGAAGCGCTGTGGACGCCACCGCGCCCCCCGCTCTCAGCGTCCGCCGGCGTGCGGTCCACGGCGACGGTGGGACGGAACCATTCAAGGCAACCTCCAGTGACGTGCGGTGCGCGAAGGGCCTGCGGGCCGGATTCGCCTCAAGGGGTACCGGCTTCCGCACGATCCGTCAATCAGGCCTGACGGTCGTGGATTTCGCACGTCAACACGCGTGTCGCGGGGTTTCGCGGCCGTGCGGCCCGGGCCTGCGGCGCGTCAGTGGAATGAACCAATGAACGTATACGGCCCGCGACCGGACCGCGGCGCGCCGTCCCGCCATGTGGTCGGTGGGGCGGTCACCGGGGGCGGAGGGCCGGCGCCACGGCGACGCCCCGCGCGGGCGCCGGCCACCCCGTCGCCCGGGACTTCAGCGAGGCGATCCGGGGCACCGTCACCGCCGAGAACATCCCCCGGCGGCGGCCCCACCATGTCCTCGGCCTGCCCGCGGCGGAAGCGGGCCCGCCGGCCGCCCGACCGCCTTCCGGCCCTCTCACCCGCAGCACGGGACTTCTGAAACCGGCGGGTACCCTCGTACCTTCCGCACTACCGGGTACCGACGGCGGCGCGCACGGCCCGGCGCGCCAGCGCGCGGTCGTCGTGCAGGCGCCTGAGCAGCAGCCGCTGCTCCTCACCCGTCGTGGGACCGGGCTGCTGCGTCCTGGAGTGGACCGGAGAGGCAGGCGTGGTGCCGGTCCCGGGTGAGGGCTCCCGCATGGCGCGCTGCACGGCCGTCTCGTACATCCGGATCTCACGGGTCAGCACGAGCATCAGATTGACCAGGAACGCGTCACGCCGGACCGGGCCCTTCGCCTGCGCGCGCTGACTGATCTGACGGCGGGCCACGGGATCGGCTCCGAACACCGCCCACAGCGTCGCCAGGTCGTACCCGGGCAGATACCAGCCCGCGTGGTCCCAGTCGACCAGCACGGGCCCCGCGGGCGACAGCATGATGTTGGAGAGCAGCGCGTCGCCGTGACAGAACTGGCCGACGGCCTGCCCGCCGCCCGCCAGGCCGCGCAGAAGCTTCTGGAGATCACCGAGATCCCGGTCGGTGAACAGACCCAGCTCGTGGTAACGGGCGATCCTCGCCGCGTAGTCGAGGGGAGCGCCGAACAGACCCGCCTCCGGGCGCCAGCTGTTGAGACTCGCCACCGCGTCGATCGCGCTCTGCGCGTCGGCGCGCGGCACCGCCTCGGCGGGATGGCGGACCGGCGCCGCGGCCCGGCCGGGTACCCGGTCGACCACCAGCGTGCAGTTGTCGGGATCCGCCGCGATGAGCCGGGGCGCCCGGACCGGGGGCCGGTGCCGCACGAAGGCGCGGTATGCGGCTATCTCGTGCCGGAACCGCTCGACCCACACGGGGGAGTGGTCCAGAAGGCACTTGGCGACCACGGTGGCGCGTCCTGCCGATCCGACGAGTACGACGGAACGGCCGCTGCGGCGTAATACCTGGACCGGATTGAACTCCGGGGAGATGCGCTGCACGGACGTGATGGCCATCCGCAGCTGCGCACCCTGGGGACCGGACAAGTCGAGTCTCCCGCTGACCGGTTGGGTGACCGCCCCCGCCCAGCGCCGAGCCCGACCGGTGTGGTGGGGATCGAGGTACGGTCCGCTGCCGGGCATGGCCGGACGTGCGAACCGGGGCGGGGCGGACACGGGGGACGATGCTGAGTACATGGGCGATACAAATCCCTTCGTGTGCAGACGAGTTGTCTG
Organism: Streptomyces sp. NPDC088725; assembly: GCF_044751305.1. Taxonomy (NCBI): domain Bacteria; kingdom Bacillati; phylum Actinomycetota; class Actinomycetes; order Kitasatosporales; family Streptomycetaceae; genus Streptomyces; species Streptomyces sp. NPDC088725. Next base: position 74,799 of record NZ_JBIVLO010000017.1, on the reverse strand, counting down.
CGCCTCCCGCCCCGGCTGCCGTGCGGCACCCTGGGGAGTGCCGCCGGCCGCCGGGCCGGGGTGGCGCGTTCCTACCCGACACCCGGCCACGGGTGGCACACCACTTGGCGAACCCTGGCGAAGCCTGGCGAATACGCCAACGGCACCTGACGGGGGGTTACTGTCAACTCAGCCGAGAACCTGGGGGCTTGACGTGAGCGGAGAACCCAACACCCGTCTGTCGGATCTGTTCGGCCTGGCCGGCTGGTCCAAGGGCGAGCTGGCGAGGTTGGTGAACAGAAAGGCGGCGGCCACGGGCCACCCCCAACTGGCCACGGACACCTCGCGCGTGAGGCGCTGGATCGACATGGGCGAGACCCCGCGAGAACCCGTGCCCGAGGTGCTGGCCTCCCTGTTCACCGAGCGGCTCGGCCGTGTCGTGACCATCGAGGACCTCGGGTTCGTGCGCAACGGACGCGCGGGAAAGCGACGGGACGCCGGGAGTGCGGACAACCCCGACGGTCTGCCGTGGGCGCCGGAACGGACGGCGGCGGTCCTCACCGAATTCACGGGAATGGACCTCATGCTCAACCGACGCGGTTTGGTGGGCGCGGGTGCCGCGCTCACCGCAGGCGGCGCGCTCAGCAGCGCCATGCACGACTGGCTTCACTCCGACCCCGTACTCTCGGCGGACACCCCTCGGTTCGACGATCCCCTGCAGGCCGATCCGGCCGGGCTCGACCGTTACGACGCCGCCCCCATCGGCTCCCAGGAGATCGAGGCCCTGGAGCATTCGGTCGACGTGTTCCGCGCCTGGGACGCCGCACGCGGCGGCGGACTCCAGCGCAAGGCCGTGGTGGGCCAGCTCAACGAGGTGGGCGGCATGCTCGCCTACCGCCATCCCGACGGACTCCAGCGGCGCCTGTGGGGGGTCGCCGCCAACCTCGCCGTTCTCGCCGGCTGGATGTCGCACGACGTCGGCCTCGAACCCACCGCGCAGAAGTACTTCGTCATCGCCACCCACGCCGCGCGCGAGGGCGGGGACCGGCCCCGCGCGGGCGAGGCACTGTCCAGAGCGGCCCGTCAGATGATCCATCTGGGCCGCCCGGACGAAGCCCTCGACCTGATGGCACTCGCCACGTCGGGGTCCGGGGAGGAGATGCTGCCGCGCACCCGGGCGATACTGCGGACCATCGAGGCATGGGCCCAGGCGTCCATGGGCCGGGGCCAGGAGATGCGGCGCACGCTCGGCGAGGCCGAGGAGCTGTTCGTGTCCGACCAGGGAGGCGACGAGCAGCCCAACTGGATGCAGATGTTCGACGAGGCGGACCTGCACGGCATGGAGGCACTGGCCTTCCGCACCCTCGCCGACCACGAGCCGGCCGCGGCGAGCGTCGCGCAGCACCACGCCAGAAAGGCGCTCGGGCTGCGGGAGGAGGGCCGGCAGCGCTCCGAGATCTTCGACTACATCTCGCTGGCTTCGGCCTGTTTCATCGGGCACGACCCGGAACAGGCCGATCGCTACGCACGGCTCGCGCTGGTGTCGATGGGGGAGACCTCCTCGCAGCGCACCTGGGACCGGCTGAGGGAGATGTACCGGCTCACCGGCCGGTACGCGGGAGACGCGAAGATCGGGGAGCTGCGTGAGGAGATCGAGCTGTCGCTCCCGCCGAAGAACCCCGCGAAGAGACAGCGGAGCGCGGACGTCTGAGTGGACCGGACCGGGGCCAGGTCAACCTCCGACCCTCGCGACCATCACGCAGGCGTCGGTGTCCCGTTCGGCGCCGCCGAACTCCTCAAGGAGCACCGTGGCGCATTCGCGCGCCGTTCCCGTCCCCGTCAGCAGCGGCGCGAGTGTCAGGAGCCGGTCCCGTCCTGATCCGGCGCGGTCGGGCGCGAGCCCGTCGGTGTGCAGCACCAGCAGGTCACCCGTCTCCAGCCGGATGTCCGCCTGTTCGTAGGCGGCACCCGGGGTCGCCCCGAGCAGCACACCGTCCGGGGGCGTCAGCGCACGCCCCGTCCCGCCGCGGAACAGCAGCGGGGCGGGGTGACCGGCCTGCGCCCAGGCGAAGGTGCGCGTCGTGGGGTCGTAACGGGAGCACAACGCGCTGCCGAGCGCGGGCTGTTCCGTGGCGTCGAGCAACTGGTTGAGATGTCCGAGCAGGGCGCCGGGCCCGATGCCCGCGACGGCCATCCCGCGTACCGCGCCCAGCAGCATGGCCGTCGCGGAGGTGGCGCCCACGCCGTGACCGGTCACATCGCCGAGGGCCAACAGGGTGTCCCCACAGGGAAGTTCCAGCGTGTCGTACCAGTCGTCGCCGATCACGGGCCCCGTGGCGGAGGGCAGATGGCGCACGGTCAGGTCCAGGGTGGCCGGACCGCTCCGGGAAGACCGCGGCGACGTGCGGCCGCGCGGGAGGAGCGCCTCGCGGAGTTCGGCGACGAGGCGCTGCTCGGTACGCTCGGCGGGCTGCCGGCGGCTGAGGGCGTCACGGGACTCCCGTACGGCACGCTCGCCTCGGCGTAACTCGCTGACGTCACGTAACACGGCCCACATGGAGGCGGTGCAGCCTCCGGGATCGAGGACGGGCTCGCCCCTCATGTGCAGCGTCCGGATCTGCCCGTCGCTCCTGACGATCCGGAACTCCCCGTCGATGGGCCTGCCGTCGATCAGGCAGTCCGTCACCATCGCCGTGAGCAGGGCCTGATCGTCCGGGAGTACCAGGGCGGGCAGTTCGTCCAGCGGCATCGGACCGATGCCGGGCGGCCGCCCGAACATCTGGTACAGCTCGTCCGACCAACTGACTTCGTCGGTGAGGAAATTCCACTCCGCGCTGCCGACCCGGCCGGTCGGCGGTCCGGTGCGCGGCACCACGCACAGATCCGTCCGGCGGCCCGCGGATCCGCCCGGTCTGCCGGCCCTGAGCTGGTCCAGATGGACGCTCAGGTCGTCGAGTTGGTGGACGGCCAGGTCGTACAGGGCCCGCTGCCAGTGCCGGAGCGTCTCGTCGTCCTCCTCGGTGTTCCCGCGCACCGCGGCCACGTCCCCGCGCAACCGGCGGGTACGGGTGATGAGCGCGTCCACCGGGCCCCATTCGGGCGGCGGGTCGGCGGGACGGTCCGCGAACAGAGGGGACGGCATCTCGAACTCCGATACGGGCGCGGCACTGCGTGGTCTGGAGGATGGACCGTTACGACTGTCGCACAGGCGCGGAAGACCCGTAGGGCGTTTGGCAACACTCGATCCGGTGGTGTCCCCGGCATATGCCATGGGCTGGGCAATATGGCTGAAATTGATCGTTCCACCTGGTCAGGGGAGGGCGGATCAGCAGCGCTGCGGTCAGGGAGAGGCGGGTCGATCCGGTGTGGGCTTCTCTTCCAGCGCCTGCTTGAGATTGTGCAGCGTCGTGCGGATGTTGCGGGTCTGGAAGGCGGCGAAGGTGTGGCCGCGGGTGGCGATCCGGTCGAAGACGTTCGCGACGGTGTCCGGCCAGGAGCGCCGGTCGTCCGTCCAGATCTCGGTGACCCGGGTGCCCCCGTCGACGGACTCGAACCGGTACTCCCAGGTGGCGATGGGGCCTTGGAGTCGCGGCTTCCTCCGTCCGATGGCGTGCACGCGGAAGGCGAACCGTTCCCCCGCGTCGGCGGCGGTCACCGTGCACCGGGTGGTCCAGCGCGCGGGCCCGCGCTTGTTGTGGCCCTCGAAGACCATGCCCACCGCGGTCTCCCGCTCACCGCCGCGTATGGTCGCCCCGAGGTTCTCCGGACTCCAGCGGCCCATCAGCGCGGGTCTGCTGACCTGTTCGTAGACCGCCGAGGGCGGCGCGGCGACGACGATGCTGCCGGAAACGGTGAATACGCGTGGCATGGCGGGCTCCGATCGTTACTACCGGACAGTAGCGTGGCGCTTCGGCCCGGGGTCCGGCGGGGATCGTCCGCAATCGTCCGCGGGAAAGGCAAAGATCCGGCCACCCGGCTGATCCGGGCTTTTCACCGTTCGTGCCGTACGGCCGTGGCACCCGCGCGGGAGGGAAGCCCCGGGGGCGCCGTCCCCGGGGCTCCCGTCACCGGCTCACCAGATGGCCTCGGCCCACTCCGGGTGGTCGACGAACGGATTGCGGTTGTGCTGGTACTGGTCGTAGATGACGTCGTTGCGGTGTTTCTCGAACGTGTCCGGCGGGTCCTCGTCGCTCCACTGCTTCAGCACGGACAGCCGGCCGATCGCCGGGCTCGACCCGTTGTTCACCTTGTCGTTCGGCTCCAGGTCGGGAAAGGCGTCGTCGCCCTCGTACCGGACCGCCATGTAGAGGATCATGCGCGCGATGTCGCCCTTGACCGCGTCCCGGGGCTCGAAGGAGTCACTGTCGGTGAAGTTGCCCGGCGCGTCCGCGACTTCGCTGCCGCCGTTGTCGAAGTCCTTGTTCCCCCGTACGCCGTTGACGCCGACCTCGCTCGGCCGCAGGTGGTGGAGGTCGGTGCCCGGTCCTGTCGAGGTGCCGAAGTCGCCGTGGGACTTGGCCCACACGTGCTCGCGGTTCCAGTCGCCGGCGTTGCCGCCGTTGCTCGTCTTCGACTGCGAGCGGCCCGTGTACAGCAGGATCACGTTCGACGGGTTCGCGGGATCCTCGTCCGTGTCCTTCAGCGCCTCCCACACCTGGCTGTAAGTGACCGTGCTCTGGTCGCTGATGATGGAGTGCAGGGCCGACTTGAGCTGCGGGCCCGTCTTGCCGAGCGCTTCCTGGTAGTAGGTGTCGTCGAGCGCGCCCGACGCCGTGGTGGCGGGAGCGGGAGTGGCCGCGGCGACGGTGGCGAGAGCCGCGGCGGCGGCGCAGAGAGCCGGCAGTACGCGCCTGGTGGGCCGTTGGCGACGGGACAAGGGAGTGTCCTCTCCGGGGGACCAGCAACGAATTCAGCGGAGCCTTCCACAGGATCGGCCACCGGGGAGTGAACATCAGGCGCTCATCATGTGCAGGTCAAGCGAGAGTAATGGCGGGGCATGGGGCGCCCCGGTGTGGCGGGGTCTGCGTCCATATGGATGTGCGGGGGTCGCGAATCTGACCAACTTTGGTCCATACCTGGTCCTTGACTGCCTCTCGCGCCATCTCTTAAATCAAGTACGCAACCAGGCGCCGGGACTGATCGGGCTTCCCAGGCCCGACCCGAGCCGCTTATGTCATGCGCATGCCCCCCACGCAAAGCGAGATGACCTGTGAAGACCTCATGGCGCCGCCGGACGGCGCTCTACGCGACCGCTCTGCTCTGCTGTTCCGGAGTGGTGGCGGCGATGCCCGCCGGAGCGGCCGCGGACACCCCCCACACCACCTCTGCCGCCGTCGCCCCTGCCGCAGGGTCGTTCTCCGACGACTTCGACGGTGACGCCGGCTCGGCCGTCGACGGCGGCAAGTGGCAGCTGGAGACCGGCGACAACGTCGACAACCACGAGCGGCAGTACTACACGGGCGGCAACAGCAACGCGGCACTCGACGGCCAGGGCCACCTGGTCATCACCGCCCGCAAGGAGAACCCGGGCAACTACCAGTGCTGGTACGGCCAGTGCGAGTACACCTCGGCCCGGCTGAACACCTCCGGCAAGTTCAGCGCGCAGTACGGACACGTCGAGACACGGATGAAGATCCCGCGCGGCCAGGGCGTGTGGCCCGCGTTCTGGATGCTCGGGGACGACATCGGCAACGTCGGATGGCCCAACAGCGGCGAGATCGACGTCATGGAGAACGTCGGCTTCGAGCCCGGGGCCGTGCACGGGACCATCCACGGTCCCGGGTACTCCGGCGCCGCCGGCATCGGTGCGGGCTACAACCTGCCCGGCGGACAGGCCTTCGCCGACGACTTCCACACCTTCGCCGTGGACTGGGCGCCGGACTCCATCACCTGGTCCGTGGACGGCAACGTCTACCAGACCCGCACGCCCGCCGATGTCGGCGGCAACCAGTGGGTCTTCAACAAGCCGTTCTTCATCATCCTCAACCTCGCGATCGGCGGTGACTGGCCCGGCGACCCCGACGGCAACACCGCCTTCCCGGCGGAGCTCGTCGTCGACTACGTGCATGCCACGACCAGCGACGTGGCTCCCCCTGGAGCGACGGACAAGTAGCGGTTTCCTCACCGGCACCCGCTCGCGGACCTCTCGGCCCGCGGGCGGGTGCCCTCGCAGAAGTGGACGGTGAACTCCCGTGAGTCCCGAAGGCACCCCCGCTCGCAGTTCCCGGAAGCGCCTCAGACCCTTCGCCCTGCCGGCCGCGTTGCTCCTCGCGGCCTGTGCCTCGCTCGTGAGCGCCCCCACACCCGCCGGCGCCGCCGTCACGGCGGTCGGTCCGATCACGGGACTCGGCGGCAAATGCGTGGATGTGGCATCCGCGAGCTCCGCCAACGGGACCCCCGTCCAGCTCTACGACTGCAACGGTTCGGCCGCCCAGCAGTGGGACATCCGCTCCGACGGCACGATCCGGTCACTCGGCAAATGCCTGGACGTGAAGGACAACAGCACCGCGAACGGCGCGCTGCTCCAGCTCTGGGACTGCGCGGGCTCGGCGAACCAGCGCTGGTCGGTCTCGGCCGCACGGGACATCGTGAACACCCAGGCAGACAAGTGCCTGGACGTGAAGGACAGCGCCACGGCCAACAGCACACCGCTGCAGATCTGGACCTGCACGGGAGCGGCCAACCAGAAGTGGACCGCGCCCTCGGGCAGCAGCGGTGGCGGCGACCCGCAGCCTCCCGCCGCCGGAGCGATGGCCGTCGCTCCGTACCTCTACAACGGCTGGGGCAGCCCGCCGAACCCCACCACGGTCATGAACGCGACCGGCGTGAAGTGGTTCACGCTGGCCTTCGTCCTCAGCAACGGTTACTGCAACCCGCAGTGGGACGGCGGACGGCCGCTCACCGGCGGGGTGGACCAGCAGACCGTCAACACCGTGCGTGCCGCGGGCGGTGACATCATCCCGTCCTTCGGCGGCTACAGCGGAAACAAGCTGGAGAGCTCCTGCTCCAGCGCGGGCGAGCTGGCGGCGGCGTACCAGAAGGTGATCAGCGCGTACGGTCTCAAGGCGATCGACATCGACCTCGAAGCCGACGCCTACAGCAACACGACGGTCCAGCAGCGCACCGTGGACGCGCTGAAGACCGTCAAGGCGAACAACGCGGGCCTCAAGGTCTACCTCACCATCGGCACCAACCAGAGCGGCCCCGACACCGGCCTGATCAACCGCGCGGCCTCCTCGGGACTGACTGTCGACAGCTGGACGATCATGCCCTTCGATTTCGGCGGCGCCGGACAGAACATGGGCACCCTCACGACCCGGGCGGCCGACGGCCTGAAGAACGCGGTGAAGAACGCGTACGGCTACAGCGACGACCAGGCGTACCGCTCCACGGGCATCTCCTCGATGAACGGCATCACCGACGACAACGAGACGGTGACCCTCGCGGACTTCCGCACCATCCTCGCCTACGCCCAGCAGCACCACCTGGCCCGCCTGACCTTCTGGTCCCTCAACCGCGACCGGCCGTGCTCCGGCGGATATCCCAACGACGACACCTGCAGCGGCGTGAGCCAGCAGGCCTGGGACTTCACCCGCGTCTTCGCCCCGTACGCCGGCTGAACCGCCAAGGAGAACCCGTGAATTCACGTAACCACGGCCGCGGTTCCCTCCGCCGCCGCGGACACAGACCCTCGCTCACCACCCTGCTGGCCGCCGCGGCGTCCCTCTGTACGGCGCTGGTCGGTGTGGCGCCCCAGCAGCACGCCGAGGCGGCGTCCAGGACCACTTCCCCGACCGCGTCCACCTCCAGGGCCGCGTCCACGTCCACGGTGAAGGCCGCGGCGGCCCTGCCCACCGGCTGGGTCAACGTGGTCAACAAGGGCAGCGGCAAGTGTGTCGACGCGGCTGCCGCGGCCACCGCCAACGGCACGGTCGTCCAGCAGTACAGCTGCAACGGATCGCTCGCCCAGCACTGGAGCCTCACCTCGACCGGCAACGGCCGGTTCAAGGTCGGCAGCCGCAACGCGGCCGACCAGGTCTGGGACGTGAAGGACGTCTCGACCGCCGACAACGCCCCCATCCAGCTCTGGCTGTACGGCGGCGGCAGCAACCAGCAGTGGCAGCCGGTGGAAGAGGCGGACGGCGCCTACCACTTCGTCAACGGCCTCAGCGGCAAGTGCCTCGACGTGCCGTCGGCCTCGACCGCCGACAGCGTGCAGCTCAGCCAGTACACCTGCAACGGCACGGCGGCCCAGTCCTTCCGGCTGGCCCCGGCAGATCCCGCGCCCCCGGCCGGCACCCCGGACCTCGGGCCCAACGTCACGGTCTTCGACCCGTCGATGCCGGCCGCGACGATCCAGTCCAAGGTCAGCGCGGTCTTCAAGCAGCAGGAGACCAATCAGTTCGGCGCGCAGCGGCAGGCGTTCCTGTTCCGCCCGGGCAACTACAACGTCGACGTCAACGTCGGCTTCTACACCCAGGTCGCCGGGCTCGGCCTCAATCCGGACGACGTGAACATCAACGGCGCCGTGCACGCGGAGGCCGACTGGTTCCCGCCGCAGAACGCCACGCAGAACTTCTGGCGCAGCGCCGAGAACCTGTCGGTCACCCCCACCGGGGGCACCGACCGGTGGGCGGTCTCCCAGGCCGCCCCGTACCGCAGGATGCATGTCCGCGGCAACCTCGCTCTGGACGACGGCGGTTGGGCCAGCGGCGGCTTCATGGCCGACAGCAAGGTCGACGGCCAGGTCAATTCGGGTTCGCAGCAGCAATGGCTGTCGCGCAACACCGAATGGGGCAGCTGGACCGGCTCCAACTGGAACATGGTGTTCGTCGGCGCGAAGAACGCGCCCGCGAACAGTTTCCCCAACCCGCCCTACACCACGGTCGCCCAGACCCCGCAGGTACGGGAGAAGCCCTTCCTGTACGTCAACTCGGCCGGTGACTACCAGGTGTTCGTGCCCGCGCTGCGCGCCAACTCCTCGGGTACGACCTGGTCGGGCGGCGCCCCGGCCGGTACGTCGATCCCGCTCGACCAGTTCTACATCGCGAAGCCCGGCGCGACGGCCGCGGACATGAACGCGGCACTGGCGCAGGGCAAGAACCTGCTCGTCACCCCCGGCGTCTACCACCTCGGCCAGGCACTCAACGTGACCCGTCCCGACACCGTGGTCCTCGGGCTCGGCCTCGCGACCCTCGTCCCCGACAACGGCGTCAGCGCGATGAACGTCGCCGACGTCGACGGTGTGAAGATCGCCGGTCTGCTCATCGACGCGGGTCCCGTCAACTCCGCGCGCCTGATGACGGTCGGCCCCGACGGCTCGAACCAGAGCCACGCCACCGACCCCACCTCGCTGCACGACGTGTTCTTCCGCATCGGCGGCGGCGGTGTCGGCAAGGCGACCACCAGCCTGGTCGTCAACAGCCGCAACGTCATCGGCGACCACATGTGGCTCTGGCGGGCCGACCACTCCACCGGGGTCGGCTGGAACACGAACACCGCCGACACCGGTCTGATCGTGAACGGCGCCGACGTCACCATGTACGGCCTCTTCGTCGAGCACTACCAGAAGTACCAGACGATCTGGAACGCCAACGGCGGCAAGACGTACTTCTACCAGAACGAGATGCCGTACGACCCGCCGGACCAGGCATCCTGGATGAACGGCAGTACGCAGGGCTACGCGGCCTACAAGGTGGCCGACGGCGTCACCAGCCACCAGGCGTTCGGTCTCGGCAGCTACTGCTTCTTCAGCTCGAACCCCTCGGTGACCGCGGAGCACTCCTTCGAGGCACCCAACAACCCCAACGTCCGCTTCACCAACATGGTGTCGGTGTCCCTCGGCGGTACGGGAACCATCCGGCACGTCATCAACGACAGGGGAGGCCCCGCCAACTCCGCCTCGAACGTGGCCAATCTGGTCAGCTACCCGTAGGCCCTCCCCGGCCGGCGGGAAGGCCGAGGAAAACGCCCCTGGGCACCGGCGGTACGCGGGTGCCCAGGGGCGCTCCCTCACGACGCGGGCCCCGCCTCCAGGAACCGCCGCCTGCGCGGGCCCCGGTAGAGCAGCGCCTCCCACCCGAGGCGTTCCAGCACGGCGGCGCACGCGGTGAGCGCGCGCTCCTCGTCCTGCGCGGCCCCGCCGCCCGGCGGGCCGACCCATTCCACCCGTACCGCGCCCGGCTGTTCGCCCGCCTGTACGCGGAAGCCCGTCGCGGTCCGCCGCCCCGCGCCGTCCAGGGCGGACGGCGCCATGCCCGCCGCCTCCAGCGCCAGCGCGACCGCCCGCACCGGCCGGCGGCGCTCCCAGTCCGCCGGGACGGCGGCGGGATCGCCCGCGCCCCGGTTGGTCAGCCTGCGGATCTGCAACAGCCCCTCGAACGCGACCCGTACGTCGGTCTCCCGTACTCCGGGCTCCGCGCCGGGCACCGGTCCGTCGCCCGTCGCCGCGGCGAAGCCGCCGTCCCGCTCCGCGCCGTCGTCAGCCACCACGCCCCCACTCTGCCAGGCGGTCCGGTACCTGAGCCTCGCACCGCAGGCTGTTGATAATTTGCGTAATTGATCTTAATCTTTTGCGCAGCCGGTTGGTAGGTTGTCGGATGTGAAGAAAAGACTCTCTCAGGTGGCCGAGTTCGCCGGTGTCAGCGAGACGACAGCGCGGCGCGTGCTCAACGGGGCCACGGACGTCGCGCCCGCGACCCGCGACGCGGTGCTGACCGCCATGGACGTCTGCGGGTTCGAAAGGCCCCGCGAACTCCAGCGACCACGGGCGGCGCTGGTCGGGCTCGTCGTGCCCGACCTGCAGAATCCGATCTTCCCCGCGTTCGCGGAGGCGCTCGCGGGACTGCTGAACAAACGCGGTCTCATACCGGTGCTGTGCACCCGTACGGCCGACGGCGTCTCGGAGGCGCACTACATCGACATGATCCTCAGGCAGAACATCGGCGGGATCATCTTCGTCGGCGCCAGTTACGCCGACGCGGGACCCGAGCAGGGCCGGGCCCTGCGCGAGCGGCAGGTGCCGATCGTCCTGCTCAACGCGGCGGACGAGAATCTGGGCGTCGCCCAGGTGTCCATCGACGACGCGGCCTCGGCACAGCAGGTGCTCGGGCACCTCGAGGCGATGGGACACGAGCGGATCGGCATGATCCTCGGGCCGGTCGGCCATGTCCCCTCGGCCCGCAAACTCGCCGGATACCAGGCCTTCTGCGGTACCAGGGACGGCCTCAGGGATGACTGGCGCAAGCTGGTGGCCCACGGCCTCTTCTCGATGGAGGGCGGTGCGACGGCGCTTCCGCGACTTCTCGCCGAAGGCGTCACCGCGGTGGTCTGCGCAAGCGACGCACTCGCTCTTGGCGCGATCCGGGCCGCCAGGCGGCAGGGGCTGCGCGTGCCGGAGGACCTCTCCGTCGTCGGCTTCGACGACTCTCTGTACATGGTGGCCACCGACCCGCCGCTGACGACGGCCCGTCAGCCGGTCCAGGCGATGGCGGCCGCGGCCGTCGCCTCGCTGGCCTCCCAGATGAAGGGCCACGCGGCCGCCGGCGAACAGATGATGTTCGACACCGAACTGATCGTGCGCAGCTCCACGGCGCCTCCCGGGCGTACGGCGGGCCGTCGGGGAAGCCGCGCGGGAGGCGGCGCGCGCACCAGCTGACCCACCGCCGGCGGACGGACCGCCACGGAGGAGGGGCCCGGCCGCCGGGTCCCTTTTTCGTCATGTCCGGTCTGAGCGTCGGCCCGGTGGTGACGGCGTGTTACCGGCGCAAGCGGTGTCAGATTAAGTTCTTGCGCAGACTCATTGACTTCTTGCGTCATCCACTTTTACTGTCAGCGCCGTTGAGACGACGCAGAGGACCAAGCCCCCTGCAAGTCACGCACTCCCTTTGCAGGAAGGCATGGGATCGCCATGAACGGCATCACAAGACGGCAGGCCCTCGGTCTGGCTGTGGGCACCTCGCTCTCGCTCGGCCTCGCGGGCTGTGGCGGCTCCTCCGCGTCCTCCTCCGGCGTGGACAAGAACGGCGTGGTGACCATCAGCGTCAACGGCATGCCGACGAAGACCCAGCCCGCGGACCGCAAGGACTACGAGGACCTGGTCAGGCAGTTCGAGGCCAGCCACCCGAAGATCAAGATCGACGCCCGCGAGGGCCAGATGGACCCGAAGACCTTCGCGGCGAAGCTGGCGGGCGGTCAGCTGGAGGACGTCTTCTACGTCTACTTCACCGACCCCGCCGGGCTGATCCAGCGTCACCAGGCCGCCGACATCACGCCGTACCTCAAGGGTGTGCCGTACCTGGGGGACATACGCCCCGAGCTGCAGGACGTCTTCAAGGGCGCCGACGGCAAGATCTACGGCCTGCCGACCGGCAACTACTCGCTCGGCCTGCTCTACAACCGTGACCTGTTCAAGAAGGCGGGCCTCGACCCGGACCGGCCGCCGGTCACCTGGGACGAGGCGCGCACGGCCGCCAGAAAGATCAGCGCCCTCGGCGACGGCATAGTCGGCTACGCCGACTACAGCAAGAACAACCAGGGCGGCTGGCACCTCACCTCATGGATCTACTCCATGGGCGGCGAGGTCGCCACGCAGCAGGGCGGCCGGTGGAAGGCCGCGTTCAACAGCGACGCCGGCCACCGGACCCTCCAGGCGCTGCACGACATGCGCTGGACCGACAACAGCATGGGCACCAGGCAGCTCCTGGAGATCGGCGACGTCCAGAAGATGATGGGCGCGGGCAAGCTCGGGATGTACATGGCCGGCCCGGACAACCTCCCCACCATCGTCAAGCAGTTCGAGCGCAAGTACGAGGAGTACGGTCTCGCCGCGCTGCCGGGCAGCGCCACCCTCGGTGGCGGAGACGGCTTCATGTTCAACCCGAAGGCGTCGCCCGAGAAGATCAAGGCCGGCCTCCAGTGGATCCAGTGGAAGTACCTCAACCCGGACCGCGAAGAGGCGAACGTCAAGAAGTTCGCGGCCCTCGGCGTTCCGGTCGGTCTGCCGCAGCCGAACCTCTTCGCCGGCCAGGCGCAGGTCAAGGAAGACGCGATCCACGCCAAGTACGCCAACGTGCCGCAGCGCAACTACAAGCCGTTCGTCGACCGCAGCCCCGACGTCGCGGTCAAGGTCGAGCCGCCGAACGCCCAGCAGATCTACACCGTCCTCGACAGTGTCATGCAGGCCGTGCTGACCAAGAAGGACGCCAACTTCGACCAGCTCCTCGGCGACGCCCAGAAGAAGGTCGACACCATCCTCGCCACGGCCAAGTGAGCCGGCGGCAGATGACCACCGACGCACCGCCTTCACCGGCGGCCTCCCCGGAGGCAGCCCGCACCGCCCGCACCGCCGGGGGCAGGACCGGGGCGGCCGGGCCCGGGCGGACACCGGCGGACACCGGCCGCCGAAGGCGCCGTATCCGCGAGAGCCTGACCGGCTACCTGTTCCTGGCCGCCGGCATCCTCTGCTTCGCGCTGTTCTCCTGGTACCCCATCGTGCGGGGCCTGCTGCTCAGTTTCCAGCAGGTCAACTTCACCGAACCCGCCCGGTGGGTCGGCCTCGACAACTTCCAACGCCTCTTCGAAGACCCGCTGTTCGCCACCGCCTGGCGCAACACCGGCTGGTTCAGCCTGCTCGCGCTGGTCTTCGGCTTCGCGGCCCCCTTCGCCACCGCGCTCGTCCTGAACGAACTGCGGCACGGCCGGACGTATCTGCGGATGACCGTCTACCTGCCGGTGATGCTGCCTCCGATCGTCACGATGCTGCTGTGGCGCTGGTTCTACGATCCCGGCCCCGGACTCTTCAACAACGTCCTCGAAACCCTCCATCTGCCCGTACAGCAGTGGCTGGAGTCGGAGAACCTGGCGATGATCTCGCTGGTCCTGGTCTCCACCTGGGCCAACATGGGCACCACCACACTCATCTACCTCGCGGCGCTCGGTGCGATCCCCGGCGAACTGTACGAGGCGGCCGAGCTGGACGGAGCGTCGATCCGGCGGCGGCTATGGCACGTGACCGTGCCGCAGATGCGCTTCATCCTGATGATCACGCTGCTGCTCCAGGTCATCGGCACCATGCAGGTGTTCGTCGAGCCGTTCGTGCTCACCGGCGGTGGCCCCGATGACGCCACCGTCACCGTCCTGCTGCTGCTCTACCGCTACGCGTTCGTCTACAACGACTTCGGCCTGGCCAGCGCCATGAGCACTCTGCTCTTCCTGGTGCTCGGTCTCTTCGCGGGCGTCTATCTGCGCCTGACCAGGACCAAGGGCTGAGAGGAAACCCGTCATGGCTGCCGAAGAGACCCCCGTACGCACCCTGATCGCCCCGACCGAGATGACCCGTCGCACCGGCAGGTACCTCTACCGGTTCGTGCTCGCCGCGACGCTGACCGGATTCACCCTCGCCTTCGTCTTCCCGCTCTACTGGATGGTGACCGGCGCCTTCAAGTCCTCGGCGGAGCTGGCCGATCCGAACCCCGGCCTGCTGCCGCGGAGCTGGCATCCGGACAGTTACGCGGGCGCCTGGCAGAACGTCGGACTCGGCCAGTACTTCCTCAACACCTTCCTGCTGGCCGCCGGAGCCTGGCTGCTCCAGCTGGTCGTGGACGTCGCCGCCGCCTACGCGCTCTCCAAACTCCGTCCCGTACTGGGCAATGTGGTCCTCGGCATGATGCTCGCCACCCTGATGCTGCCGGTCTCCGCGCTGCTCGTGCCGACCTATCTGACGGTGGTCGACGTCCCGCTGGTCCACCTCAACCTGATCAACACGCCCTGGGCGATCTGGCTCCCGGCCTGCGCCAATGCCTTCAACATCTTCATCCTGAAGCGGTTCTTCGACCAGATACCCGCCGAACTCCTCGACTCCGCCCGGATCGACGGCGCCGGCACCCTGCGGATCCTCGTCTCGGTGGTGCTGCCCCTGTCCCGATCCGTGCTGGCCGTGGTCTCCATCTTCGCGGTCGTCGGCGTGTGGAAGGACTTCCTCTGGCCGATGCTCGTCCTGCCCGACCCGGCCAGGCAGCCCATCACCGTCGCGCTCAACCGTCTCTCCACCGACATGCCGGCCAACCAACTGCTCGCCGGGATGGTCATGGCCAGTGTCCCGCTGCTGGTGCTCTTCCTGATCTTCCAGCGCAACATCGTCGCCGGCCTCACCGCGGGCAGCCTCAAGGGCTGAACACCCCTCCCGTACCTGCCTGTTTCCCCGGCCCCCTTGTTCTCCGCGACGACGGACCGTCGCGGCAGCCATCCCCCCGGCACCCCACTGTCAGGCAGCGGTGCTCTTACGGAAGGACACACCGTCGTGTCACCACTACCGAGACCACGAGCCGTATCCGCGCGGCTGATCCCCGCACTCGTCCTGTCCCTGCTGTTCGCCCTGGTGTACGGGCCCCTCGCGTCGTCCGCGCACGCCGCCACCAGCACCCTGGAAGCCGAGTCGGCCGCACTCTCCGGAGGCGCCGCGGTCTCCACCGAGCACCCCGGCTACACCGGCAGCGGCTTCGTCGGCGGCTACACCGACGGCAACAAGGGCAAGGCCTCCACCTCGTTCACCGTGCAGTCGGCGGGCGCCGGAGACGGGTCCGTGAAGATCCGCTACGCCAACGGCACCACCGCCACGATGACACTGAGCCTGTACGCCAACGGCACCAAGGTCCGTCAGGTGAGCCTGCCGCCCACCGCGAACTGGGACACCTGGACCACCCACGACGAGGCCCTGACCTATCAGAAGGGTGCCAACACCGTCGCCCTGACGTTCACCACCGCGGACAGCGGCAACATCAACCTCGACAACATCGTCGCGAACACACCGGACGGCACCCCCACCGACCCGCCGGCCGACACGCCCGCCCTCCAGGCCGAGACCACCTACTTCTCCGGCGGCGCCTCCGCCGCGGCCTCCGTCAGCGGCTACACCGGCAGCGGCTACCTCACCGGCTTCACCACCGCCGGGGCACGCGCCGTCTACGCCGTCAACTCCCCATCCGCCGCGACCCGTTCCGTCTCCGTGCGCTACCGCACCCCGGACAGCACGGTCGCGACCATCAGCCTCACCACCAACGGCACCAAGGTCCGCCAGCTCTCGCTGCCGGGCACCGCGGGCGCCTGGAAGTCCGCCACCACGGACGCGCCGCTGCGCGCACAGCTCAACACACTGACCCTGCGCACCGAGTCCGGTGACAACGGCAACCTCCAGCTGGACGGCATCACGGTCACCGGCTCCGCCGCCACCAGCACCCGGGGCGCGACCGTCCCGTACACCACGTACGAGGCGGAGAGCGGCACCACCAACGCCTCCACCATCGGGCCCGACCGCACCTACCTCTCCGTGCCGTCCGAAGCCTCGGGACGCAAGGCCGTCGTCCTCGACCAGACCGGCGAGTACGTACAGTTCACCCTCACCAAGCCGGCCAACGCGGTGACCCTGCGCTACTCCCTGCCCGACACCAGCCCCTCCGCCACACTCAGCGTCTACGCGGGCTCCACCCACATCCGCGACCTCGACCTGACGACCAAGTACAGCTGGGTGTACGGCGCCTACCCGTACAACAACGATCCCTCGCAGGGCTCGGGCCACCACTTCTTCGACGAAACCCGTTCCCTCATCGGGGACTTCCCGGCCGGCACCGTGCTGAAGTTCCAGAAGGACGCGGGTGACACAGCCGCCTCCTACACCCTGGACCTCGTCGAGACCGAGACCGTCCCCGCCGACCAGGCCATGCCGTCCTCCGGCTTCGTCTCCGCCACCACCCTCGGTGTCACACCGAACGACGGCAGCGACGACACCTCGGCCCTCAACTCGGCCGTCTCCACGGCCAAGTCCCAGAACAAGGGGCTCTGGCTGCCGGCCGGTACGTACAACATCTCGGGCCACGTCAACCTCACCGGCGTCGCTTTCCGGGGCGCGGGCGAGTGGTCCACCGTCCTGCGGGGCAGCAACGGCAAGGGCGGTCTCTTCGGGCAGGGCGGCACCAGCACCGTCCAGGACCTGACCATCGCCGGAGACGTGACGTACCGCGACGACGCCAACTTCGACGCGGGCATCGAAGGGAACTTCGGCAACGGCTCGACCTTCCAGGACATCTGGATCGAACACACCAAGGTCGGCCTCTGGATCGATTCCCCCACCAACGGCCTGTACACGAGCGGCCTGCGGATCCGCGACACCTTCGCGGACGGGGTCAGCCTCCACAAGGGCACCGCCAACACCGAGCTGTGGAACTCCAGTGTCCGCAACACCGGCGACGACGGTCTCGCGATGTTCTCCGAAGGCCAGGCGGTGACGAACAGCGCCTTCCGCTTCAACACCGTCCAGGTGCCGCTGCTCGCCAACACGGTCGGCATCTACGGCGGCACCGCCAACCGCGTCGAGGACAACGTCCTCTCCGACACGGTCACCGCCTCCGCGGGCATCGCGATCAGCAGCCGCTTCGCGCCCGTCCCGTTCAGCGGCACCACCTCCGTCCAGCGCAACACACTCCAGCGCACCGGCGGCTTCGAGCCCAACTGGCAGAGCAAGTTCGGCGCCCTGTGGATCTACGCCGACTCCTCCGACATCACCGCGCCCGTCCTCGTCCAGGACATCGACATCCTCGACTCCACCTACAGCGGCGTCCTGATCTCGTTCAACAAGACCATCAGCAATCTGACGCTGAAGAACATCAAGATCCAGAACACCGGCGCCTACGGACTGGAGATCCAGTCGGCCGGCTCCGGCACCTTCTCCGGTGTCACCGTCTCCGGCGCCGCCTCCGGAGGGCTCAACTCCTCCGGGGGCTTCACCATCACGCGCGGCAGCGGCAACTCCGGCTGGTAGCCGCACCATCCGGCGCGGGCCCGCACACAGCGGACCCGCGCCACCCCCATCGAGCAAGGAGTTTCCGTGACCCACTGGTGGCGGCATGCCGCGATCTACCAGATCTACGTACGCAGCTTCGCCGACGGCGACGGCGACGGCACCGGTGACCTCGCCGGCGTCCGCGACCGCCTGCCCTACCTGCGTGAACTGGGCGTGGACGCACTGTGGTTCACCCCCTGGTACACCTCGCCGATGGCCGACGGCGGCTATGACGTCGCCGATTACCGCGACATCGACCCGCTCTTCGGTTCACTCACCGAGGCCGCCGCGCTCGTCGAGGAGGCGCACACCCACGGTCTGCGCGTCCTTGTCGACCTGGTCCCCAACCACTGCTCCGACCAGCACCGGTGGTTCCAGCAGGCGCTGGCGGACGGCCCCGGCTCGCCCGCCCGCGAGCGTTTCTGGTTCGTGCCCGGACGCGGCGAGGACGGCAACGAGCCGCCGAACGACTGGCATTCGTACTTCGGCGGCAGCGCCTGGACGAGGATCACCGAGGCGGACGGCACCCCCGGCCCCTGGTACCTGCACATGTTCGCCCCCCAGCAGCCCGACCTGAACTGGGAACACCCGGAGGTCCGGGCCGAGTTCGAGGACATCCTGCACTTCTGGCTGCGCCTGGGCGTCGACGGCTTCCGTATCGACGTCGCCCACGGACTCGTCAAGAAGGCCGGTCTGCCCGACGCCGGCGACGCACCCGACCCCACCGACCTGCCCTACCAGGACATCGACGGGGTTCACGACATCTACCGCAGCTGGCGGAAGATCCTCGACGGCTACGACGGCGAGCGGATCTTCGTCGGCGAGGTCTGGCTGCCCACGGCCGAACAGTTCGCCCGGTATCTGCGCCCCGACGAACTCCACTCGGCGTTCAACTTCGAGTTCCTGTGCTGCGCGTGGGACGCCGCAGCCCTGCGCGCCGTGGTCGACTCGACCCTCGCCGCCCACGAACAGGTCGGGGCGCCGCCCACCTGGGTGCTGTCCAACCACGACACCATCCGGCATGTCACCCGCTACGGCCGCGAGGACACCTCGTTCGACATGGGCGACAAGCGCCTGTCCGACCCGAGTGACCCGGTTCTCGGCCGCCGGAGAGCCCGGGCGGCGGCGCTCCTCACGATGGCCCTGCCGGGCGGTGTGTACGTCTACCAGGGCGACGAACTGGGCCTGCCCGAAGTGCGCGATCTGCCCGACCACCTCCTCCAGGACCCCACCTTCGTACGCTCCGGGGGAGCGGACCGGGGCCGCGACGGCTGCCGTATCCCGCTCCCGTGGGGACGGGACACCGGCTCGCTCGGCTTCTCACCGGCCGGGGCCACGGCGCAGCCCTGGCTGCCGCAGCCCGCTCAGTGGGCGGAGCTGTCCGTCGAGGCGCAGACCGCGGACCCGGCGTCCTTCCTCACGCTCTACCGGACTGCTCTCGCCCTGCGCCGGGAACGGCTGACCGGTCTGCCGGAGACACTGGAATGGGTCGGGACCGGGCCGGGAACGGTCTGCTTCGACCGGCCGGGCGGATTCCGCTGTGTGGTCAACCTCGGTGATACGGCGCTGCCACTGCCCGCGGGCGCGACCATCCTGCTGGCCAGCGCGCCGCTGGAGGAGACGGCCGGCACGGTCTCGCTGCCTGCGGACTCCTGCGTGTGGCTGCACCTGGACTGATCCCGGACCCGGGATTGGTTCCAGACCTGCCCCGGCGGGAGGCGGGACAGTGAACGGGGACAGCGAACCGGGGCAGCAAAAGGCCCCGACCGGACGGGGGAGACCGGTCGGGGCCGAACACGGGCGAGTGCGGACGGCGGTCGCCTCGCGGCGATGTGCACCATGGGGCTTCAGCCGAACGATCGTCCCCATGGGCTATTTCTCTATGGGGCCCGGGGACCATGTCCCATCCGCACCCACAGTCTCTCCAACGGTCCGCTCCTCCGGATTGTTCCCGGCCTCCCGGCACGGGGCATGGCCCTCGGCTCACTGTGCGTGAACGTGTATACGTCATACGTATAGTTCTCCGGAGTATCAGTCACGCGCCAGAAGAGGGGATGTGCCATGCCGTGGAACAGGAAACCGCTCAGAACCCGCGCCGCCGTGCCCCGGGTGGCCGTCGCCGCACTGGTCCTGACGCTCAGCGGTTGCTCGGCCGGCACCACCTCACCGGCATCGGCCAGAGACGAGGCCGCAGCCGATGACAAGGGGCGAACCGGCGCGGTGGACTGCGCCAAGGCCCACTGCATAGCGCTCACCTTCGACGCGGGCCCCGGCAAGGACACCCCGCGCCTGCTGGACATACTCAAGGAGAAGAAGGTGCACGCGACCTTCTTCCTTCTCGGCAAGAACCACGTGATGCGGCACCCGGATCTCGTCGCCCGAGAGGCACGCGAGGGCCATGAGGTGGGCAACCACACCTGGACGCACAAGGTACTCACCGGCCTGGACGCCGACGCCGTGCGCGACGAGCTGTCCCGCACGCAGGACGCCATAGCGAAGGCGACCGGCCATCGCCCCACCCTGATGCGTCCGCCGCAGGGCCGTACCGACAAGACGGTCGACGACGTGTCCCGCGAACTGGGCCTGTCCGAAGTCCTGTGGAGCGCCACCGCCAAGGACTACTCGACCACGGACACGGCCCTGATACGCAAGCGCATCGTCGACCAGGCGAGCCGGGACGGCATCATCCTGCTGCACGACATCTACGCGGGCACGGTGCCCGCCGTCCCCGGCATTATCGACGATCTGCGAAAACGCGGCTACACCTTCGTCACAGTGCCCGAACTGATGGCCCCCGCCCACCCTGAGCCCGGCACGGTCTACCGCCCCTGACCCCTTCCGCACCGGGAGCCGGGATTCAGGAAGGGAACTCGTCCTGCGGCAGCCCGCTGGTGGCGTTTCCGCCGCAGGGCCGGCGCGGCCACCGCACCGATCGCGAGCCGCCTGCCCGCTCGCCTGCCCGTTCTCCCCGATCCGCCCCGCCCGCGCGTGTGCTCAGCACGATGCCGCTCCCCGTACCCCCGTCCGGCCCCGTCCGGGCGCCGAATGTCCAGGCCCATCCCCTCTTGGACTGCTGTCAATACGCTCCGGTCGGCCGGAATGTCCGGCGGGACAGTTCCGGCGTCTGCTGGCGGAGAGGGCGAAGCCGCCGTAGCGTGAAAAAGGCGATTGACTCGAAATGGCCGAGGCGGCCGGGACGGGCGGCATCACCATGGCGAACGACGAGGAACGGGCGACTTCACTGATCTGCGGCCATCTCGCGGACGTGGAGCCGGTGACACCGGACAGCCCGGACAGCTGCACGGAATG
This sequence comes from Streptomyces sp. NPDC088725, assembly GCF_044751305.1. Taxonomy (NCBI): domain Bacteria; kingdom Bacillati; phylum Actinomycetota; class Actinomycetes; order Kitasatosporales; family Streptomycetaceae; genus Streptomyces; species Streptomyces sp. NPDC088725. The sequence continues at coordinate 53,678 of NZ_JBIVLO010000017.1, read as the reverse complement.
CGTGGCGCTCGGCGACGACTGGGTCCACCTGCGGGAATGCCAGGGCTGCGGGCACATCGGGTGCTGCGACTCGTCCAAGAACAAGCACGCCACCGCACACCACAACGCGAGTGGGCACCCGCTGATCCGCTCGTACGAACCTGGCGAGGGCTGGTGGTGGTGTTACGAGGACGAGGTCGTCTTCGAGGTCGAGGGCATCGGACCGGTACGCGCGGCCTGAGCGCGTCCGGGTCCGGTCCCCTGGGTGCGCGAAACCGCTGCCCCGGCTACTCCGCGCCGAGCCCGTCCCACCAGGACCGGCGCCGGGGCGTCCAGTCCAGCCGCTCCCGCGCGTAGCGGTTGTCCGCGCCGCGCGCCCAGGCGTGCCTTCCTGTGGCGAGCGCCGGCGCGGGGGCGCCGACCGCGGCACAGAACACCGGAACCCACTCCCGACCCGTCGCCGGCTCGTCGTCGCAGACGTTCACCGGCCCCGAGGGCCATTCCAGCGCCGCCACCGCCGCGCCGGCCGCGTCATCGAGGTGGACGAAGCTGCTGACGTCGCCGTCCGCGATCAGACCGCCCGCCCGCGCCCTCCGCGCCACGGGCCCACCGGACGCGAACCACGTGGCGGGCCCGTAGAGCAGCCCGTACCGCAGCACCACCCATTCGGGCGCGTCCCGGACGGCCTCCTCCAGCGCGGCGACCCCGTGCACGCTCGTGGACCTGCGCCCGGACGCGCCGAAGTCCAGCGCCGTCCGCTCGGTCGCGGGCGTGTCCCCGCCCTCGTACGCCCATGCCACGCTCTGCGCCACGACCCTGCGGACCCCTGCGGCCAGGGCCGCGTCCATCAGATTCCGGGTGCCCGTCCTGCGCATCACCGCGTTGGCTTCGCGGCCCCCGTCACCCCCGGCGGCGAGATCGGTCAGCTGGTGGATCACGGCATCGGGAGCCGCGTTCCTGATCGTGCGGGTGATCCCCTCGACGTCGAACACGTCGGCGACCGCCGCCTCCGCTCCGAGGGAACGCAGCGACTCGGCGTCCGAAGTGCGCCGCGTCAGGGCGGTGACGTGATGGCCCTGACCGACCAGGAGCGGCAGCAGGCGGCGGCCGACGACTCCGGTGGCCCCGGCCAGGAAAATACGCATGACGGCAGTCCTTTCATCGTCCAATCAGCTACTTTGCCGTCTTTGGCATGATCTTTGCCGGTAGCCGCGACCGGATCGCCAGGAGTCTTTTGACGCTCCGGGGGCAGGTCGTGACCATGACGACGACGAGAGCGGGTTCCATGAACGACTCCACGGAGCGGAACGGGCAGGACGTGGCACCGACGGTCACGGAACCGGTGCCCGACCTCCAGCTCCAGATGCTGATCCGGCTGCTTGACAAGGACCCGCGGTCCTCACTGCCGATCACGCTGAATGTGCCCGGGGGAGTGGTGTACGGCGACCTGATCGCCCACGAGGCGTGGAAGGCCGACTGGGCGACGAGCCTGCGACGGGTGGAAACCCTCAGCGCGGGGCTGCTCGCCGGATTCCCGGAGACCGTCGATCAGGCGGTCGGCGAACTGCGCGGTGAGGACACCGGCCACCACCTGCCCCGCTGGATCCATCTGCGCAAGGCCACCCTGACCACGGGCGGTGTCGGGCCGGCCGTCGAACTGCCGGTGTGGCGGGGCAGGCTCTCCGACGTCGCGGGCTGGGCGCTCGGCCGGCCCGACTGATCGCCGTCCGCAGGCGGGACGGCCGCCTTCCTCTCCCGTCCCGGAAGGCGGCCGCCGGGCCGGGAGAATCAGCCCGCGGTGACCGTGAACAGCGCGCCGTCCGGATCGCGCAGGGTCGCTTCCCGCAGCTCGGGCGAAGCCTGCCGCGGCGAGATCAGCGCGCCACCACCGCGTACGGCGGCCGCGACCGAACCGTTCACCTCCGGCACCCGGAAGTACACGTGCCAGCGGGGCCGGACCTGCGGATCGGGCGTGGCCTGCACGGCGCCGCCACGGATCTTGGCGACTACATGCCCGTCCTGCCGCAGCACCGAGTGGTCCTCCTCGTGGACGAGGGTGTAGCTGCCCTGCCCCTCGGGCGCCCAGCCGAGCACCTCGCTGTAGAACCGCGCGGCGTCGGCGAAGTCGCGGGTACGCAGCTCCAGCCAGGCAGGCGCGCTGCCCCGCCCGACCGTCCAGTCGGAGCGCACCGCGCCCTCCCAGATGCCGAAGGCGGCGCCGTCGGGATCCGTGGCCAGTGCCGCGCGGCCCGAGTGGAAGGCCAGCGGACCGACCGCGACGGTCGCGCCGCGCTCCCTGATCCGGGCCGCGGCCTCGTCCACATCCGCGACGGCGAAGTACGGCGTCCACACGACGGCGACCTGGAGCGAAGACGCCAGCGCCCCGATGCCCGCGACGGGCGACCCGTCGGTGAGGGCGACACGGAAGTCGTCCCCGAGACCGGCCGCCCGGTAGGTCCAGCCCAGCACATCGCTGTAGAAGCCCTGGGTGGCGGAGAGTTCACGTGACAGCAGGGTCACCCAGCAAGGGGCTCCGGCCACTTTGTGCGAATCCGTCTTGTCCCGCTCCACAACGCTCACTTTGACTCCACACTCGCCCGACACTTCCTGCCCCCCACTCTGCCAGGCCCCGGACGCAGCCGCCGACGCTCGCCCGTCAACCGGGTACCAACCCTCAGCTCAGGAGGAGTTCAACGCCGCCGAGGACGGTCGCGGCGATCACCACGCGCTCGAAGAGACGCTGATTGATCCTGTTCACACAGGTCTTGCCGATGACGGCGCCCGGAACGACGAACAACACCAGGGCCGCGTCCAGCAGAAGGGAATGCGCGTCGATCAGGCCGAGGCCCACGCTGAACGGCACCTTGGACGTGTTGACGATCAGGAAGAACCACGCCGACGTACCGAGGAAGCCCAGCTTCTGAAACCCCGCGGAGAGCAGATAGAGGGACATGACCGGCCCGCCCGCGTTGGCGACCATGGTGGTGAACCCGCCCATCACACCGTACGAACGGGCCTTGAGCCGCCCGGCCGAGGGCCCCGACGACTCCTTCGCCGGGTTCTGTGCCGTCGTCGCTACGCCGCGCCGCCGCCACACCGTGACACCGGCCATCAGCAGCAGAATCGCCCCGATCGACGTACGCACGGCGTCGTCGTCGGCCACCACCAGGAACGCCGTACCGGCCACCACCCCGACGGCGACCGCGGGAAACAGGCGCCACAGGGTCGGCCAGTGCGCGTGCCGCCGGTAGGTGAGGACCGCGAGCACATCACCGGCTATCAGGAGAGGAAGGAGAACGCCGGTCGACCCACGAGCCGGGAGCACGGCCGCGAACACGGCCAGGCTGACCGTATTGGCGCCGCTCACAGCCGTCTTGGAGAAGCCGACGAGCATCGCTGCCGCGGCCAGCGCGGCGAATTCCCACAGAGTGATGGTGTCCATGCCAGTCACCGATGGTATGCCTCGCCGCGGGCCGTCCGGCCCGCGGGCACCCGCCGGGCCCGCACGGCCCGTTGCCCGCCCCGGCGGTGCGCCCTGAGAACGGCGCACCGCCGGGACGGCGAGGCCCGCCCACTCCGATCAGGGCCGTGACAGCGGACGTTGGGACCGAGGTGCGCCGCGTCCGGGGAGCGAGGACAGGGGCGTGGCAGTCATCGGGACGAGCAACGGGATCGGCGTGGCGCCCGCCCGTGCCGCCCACGCCCGCCGCGCGGACTCATCAAACGCCATCTGCGACTCATGACCGAATTATCAGCGACCGGGGATCGGAACACGGACTAGGGTGGCCGCATGCACCTTTCGTCATGTCCGAGCTGGTGGCGCTCCTCGTAGGAGCGGCCGCCTCTCACGCATGAACCGGGCCGTTCGGATGGACGGCCCGTTCGCGTTCCCCTGGAGCGGGGCTCGTGCCTTCCTGACGGCGAGACCGACACACCAGGAGACCCTGTGAACGCCAACTTCCCGACCACAGAACCCGATTACTCCGCCCCGGCTTCCTCCGCCCCAAGACCCTCCGCCGACACGCTCGGCCTGTCTGCCGCGCGGGCCCGCAGCGCGGCGCTGGAAGAGCGGATCCTCGGGGATCCCGGATCATTCCGTGTGCTGACGGGCGACCGCCCGACCGGCCGTCTGCACCTGGGGCACTACTTCGGAACGCTGCACAACCGTGTACGTCTGCAGGACCTCGGTGTGGAGATGTTCGTGGTCGTCGCGGACTACCAGGTCCTGACCGACCGTGATGTGGCGGACAACCTCGCCGGGCACGTCGAGGATCTGGTGCTGGACTACCTCGCCGTCGGCGTGGACCCGGCGCGCAGCACGATCTTCACGCACAGTGCCGTCCCCGCGCTCAACCAGCTGATGCTGCCCTTCCTGAGCCTCGTCTCCGTCGCCGAACTCAACCGCAATCCCACGGTCAAGGACGAGATCACCCACTCGCGGCAGTCCGCCGTCAGCGGCCTGATGTTCACCTACCCCGTCCACCAGGCGGCCGACATCCTCTTCTGCAAGGCCGATCTGGTCCCCGTCGGCCAGGACCAGCTCCCGCACCTCGAAGTCACCCGGACCGTCGCCCGCCGCTTCAACGACCGTTACGGGAACGGCGCCGCCGTGTTCCCGCAGCCCGACGCGCTGCTGTCGAGCGCGCCGCTCCTGCTCGGCACGGACGGTCGGAAGATGAGCAAGAGCCGGGGCAACGCCGTCCCCCTGGCGGCAGACGCCGACGAGACCGCCCGACTGCTCAAGGGCGCCAGGACCGACTCCGAACGGCACATCTTCTACGACCCGGCCACGCGACCCGAGGTATCCTCCCTCCTCCTGCTGGCGGCACTCTGCCAGAAACGGACCCCCGGGCAGGTGGCCGAGGACATCGGCTCGGCGGGCTCCGCCGCGCTGAAGAAGACCGTGACCGAGTCGGTCAACGAGTACCTCGCCCCGATCAGGGCGCGCAGGACCGCGTACGCGCAGGACCGTGCCTTCGTACGCCGGACGCTCCGCGAAGGGGGCGAGCGCGCCACGGCCGTGGCGGAGGCCACGCTCGCCGAGGTGCGCACCGCCATGAACAGCCAGTACTGAACACCGGGACGAACCCCGGGAGCCTTCCCGCCCGTACCGCCATATCGCCGCACCGCGCGCGGAAAGGCGCCGGATTCCCCGCGTCAAGCGTCGCGGGCTACTCGGCCTTCCCGTCTCAGCCCGTGAACCCGGCGATGATGCGGCTGAACTGCCAGGGATCCTGGTCCACTCCCGAGCAGGTGTCGTCGTTCGGGTAGGCGCCGGGGCACGGCCGGTCGCGGTTGACCGACCAGAAGGAGAGGCGCGCCAGGTGGTGTTCCTGGGCATAGGCCGTGATGGCGGTCGCGTCGTCCGTCGTCACGGTCTCACCGTCATCGGTGATGCCGTTCATCGAGGAGATCCCGCTGTGCGCGTACGCCTGCGCGTCGCTGTAGCCGTACGCGCCCTTCACGGTGTTCTTGAGCCCTTCGGCGGCCTGTTCGGTGAGGTTCGCCATGTTCCGGCCGCCGCCGCCGAAGTCGAATGGCATGATCGTCCAGCCGTCGACCTCCAGCCCGGAGTCCGCGGCGCCCTGGATCATCCGGTCGTCGGGACCCGACTGGTCGCTGGGGAAGGTCACGTAGGTGATCAGGCCCGCGTTGTCGGCCTTGACCTGCTTCAGCGCGTCGATCGTCTTCTGCCGCGTCGCCCCGTCGTTGTAGGCGTCGCCCTCGATGTCGATGTCGATCGCCTTCAGGCCATAGGCGTCGACGACCTTCTGGTACGCACCGGCCAGCGCGTCCGCGTCCGCGCACGACTGCTCCAGCTTGCCGCCGCTCGCCCCGCCGAAGGACGGCACGATGTCACCACCGGCACCGCGTACCGCGTCGACGGTCTCCTGGTCGACACCGCCGGTCAGCGGACGGTCGCCGTCCCACCGAGGGTCGCAGCCGCCGCTGTCGAGGACGAACGCCATCGTGAACCAGCGCACGCCGGTCGCGTCCATGACCTCGGTCGGGTCCGGCGGATTGCCCCAGCCGTTGTACAGGTACGGCGCGACGGCCCGCGGAGCAGCCGCGGGCCGCACGGAATCGGTGGCCGCGTACGCGCTCACCGCCATGCCGGCGCCGGAGGCGACGACGGCCGCCGCGGCCGTGACGGCGGCCCCGCGCAGCAGACGGCGCTTCTCCGACGCGGCACCATGACGTGCGTCTGAACTCATGTGGGGGGCCTTCCAGATGTGGGGGAGGGAAGGTGCGAAGGCGGGCGGGCCGGGCGTCCGCGAGCACGGCGGCAGCGCGCGACGTTCGCCCAACAGGCCCTGTTCCAGGGTTAATTCAGGGCTTGAGTCAACTCGCGAGGCAGATGGGCGTCAAGAGGCCGGGCACCGGTGAACGGGCCTTCTCCGCAGGTCCGTTCAGCCGCGAAACCGGCAGACACAGGTCCGGCGCAACCGTAACCTCTGGCTTCCGCCCTCCCGCCCTCTCCCGATTGGTCCGGCGATGAACGCGAAAAGCCGCCCCGTCCTGGCCCTGCTCGCCCAGTACGACGCATGTGATCCGGCGGAGGCCGACGACGTACGGCGGGTGCGCGCGCTCGCCCGGAGCACGGACGACCCCTGGCTGCGCTCCCTCCCCCTGCATGTGACGGCTTCGGCGCTGATCGTCCACCCCGACAGCGGACGCGTACTGCTGCGCCGGCATGCGCGCCAGCGGTCCTGGCTCCACGTCGGCGGCCACGGCGATCCGGGAGAGACCGAGCCCCTGACAGTCGCACTGCGGGAGGGCCTGGAGGAGACAGGGCTCACGGACCTGGCGCCGTGGCCTGATCACTCACCTGTCCACGTGGCGATCGTGCCGGTCCCCGCCAAGGGGGAGGAGCCCGCCCACGAACACGCCGACCTGCGCTTCGTACTCTCGACAGCCGACCCCGGCGCGGCCCGCCCGGAGAACCCCGCAGCGCCACTGCGCTGGCTGAGCCCGGCCGGGGCCCGGGAACTGGCGTCCGAGGCGAACGTGCGCGAACTGCTGACCCGTGCCGAGCGGCTGCTCACGACGCCGCCACGCGCCTGAGCCGGTACCGGTGGTCCGCCGCGCGCCCGCCGCGCCCCCCGCGGGGCGTGCCGCCGGGCACGGCGGACCCGCGCGCCGTCGCCCCGGCTGTCCGTCGTCTCAGCTGTCGCCCGTCGCCCGTCGTCTCAGTCGTCGCCGTCGCCGCCGCCACCGGCCGCTCAGGCTTCCGGCGGCGGCGCCAGCGCGAAGACCCCGGCGGTGCCCGCGACCAGCACGGCGACGATGCCCACCAGGCCCGCCACCGTCACCTCCAGCAGCAGCCCGCCGACGACGGCCCCGCCGAGCATGGCCAGCACGGACCCCAGCCTGCGATGCGGCTTCGCCCCCGTACCGGCGCCGAGCGCGCTCTCCGCCGCGAGCCCGGTGACGGTCTGCGTGAGCACCGTCGTGGTGAGATCCCGGGGCGCCATCAGCCGCACCGTCGCGTTCTGCAGACCGCAGCAGGTGCCGAGAATCGCGATGAGCACCAGGGCGTGGCCGTGCCGGGTGTCGAGGACTCCCGTACCGATCAGCACAGCCGTCCCCGCCAGTACAGCGGCCTGGCCCGCGAACGCCCCCGCGATCCACCGCCTCGGAGAGCCGCCCAGCACCCTGCTGAGCTGCCCGCCGATCAGCGAGCCCAGCACGAAGGACGCCATGGACACGATCGGGGCCACCACCGGCAGCCCGTACTTCTGCGCCACCGAGAAGCCGAGGAACACGACATTGCCGGTCATGTTGGCCACAAAGACGCGTCCCAGCCGCAGATAACTCAACGCGTCCACCAGGCCGGTGGCGAAGGTCATGGTCAGCAGCGCGCCCACGGCCCAGCGCCGTGCGACGGGAAGTTCCTCGGCCACCTGGACACCTCTTCCGTAGCGGTCGGTGCAGTGTCGCACCGGAAGTGATCACCGGTGGGGAGCCCCGGCGAAGCGGCCATGTCCGGGCATGCCAGAGTGCTACGACAGATCTGCGCGTCCATCCCGTACGCAGCGAAGGAGAGAACTGTGCGTCCCACGCCTGAACGGCCCGGCACACCGAACGGCGAGGCCGTGACGAACTGGGCCGGCAACATCATCTTCCAGGCCGCTCAGGTGCACGCCCCCTCGTCCGTGGAGGAACTGCGGGAGATCGTCGCCGGCAGCTCGTCCGTGCGCGCGCTGGGCAGTGGTCACTCCTTCAACGCCCTCGCCGACACCCGGGGCGACCTGATCTCCGTGGCGGCGCTGCCCAAGACCGTCGACATCGACACCGCCGCCTCCACGGTCACGGTCGCCGGAGGCCTGCGCTTCGCCGAGTTCACCGACGCCGTGCACGCGGCGGGTCTGGCCCTGCACAACCTCGGCTCGCTCCCGCACATCTCGGTCGCCGGAGCCTGCGCCACCGGGACCCACGGCTCGGGAGTCGGCAACGGCTCCCTGGCCTCCGCCGTGCGCGCGCTGGAACTCGTCACGGCGGACGGCACCCTCCTGTCCCTGGAGCGCGGCGACGCGGACTTCGAAGGTGCGGTCGTCGCCCTCGGCGCGGCCGGGATCGTCACCCGCATGACCCTCGACCTGGTCCCGGCCTACGACATCAGGCAGTGGGTGTACGAAGGCCTCGCGCACGCCCGGCTGCGCGAGCACTTCGACGACATCCTCTCCGCCGCCTACAGCGTCAGTGTCTTCACCCGCTGGCGGACCGGCGACCTGGACAAGATCTGGCTGAAGCAGCGGGCCGGCGACGACACCGAGCCGCCCGCGCCGCACGAGTGGTTCGGCGCGATGCTCGCGGACGGCGCGCGGCACCCCGTACCCGGCATGGATCCGCAGACCTGCACCGAGCAGGGCGGTGTTCCGGGACCGTGGCACAAGCGGCTCCCGCATTTCCGGCCCGAATTCGTCCCGAGCAACGGCGACGAACTGCAGAGCGAGTACTTCGTCGCGCGGGAGGACGGCCTCGCGGCGTACGAGGCCCTGGCCGCGATCAGCGACCTGATCGCTCCGGTCCTCCAGATCGGCGAGATCCGCGCCATCGCGGGTGACGAGCTGTGGATGAGCCCGACGCAGGGACGCGATTCGGTGGCCTTCCACTTCACCTGGTTCCCCGACACCGAGGCCGTGACGCCGGTGCTGACCGCGATGGAAGAGGCGCTGGCCCCGTTCGACGTCAGGCCGCACTGGGGCAAGCTGTTCACCACCCCGGCGGAGCGGCTGCGCGAGCTGTATCCCCGCTACGACGACTTCACGGCGCTCACCGCGAAGCTCGATCCGCGGGGCACCTTCCGCAACGACCTGCTGGAACGCTTCTTCCCCGGCGGCCACTGACCGGCGCGGGCGACGGGGCACTGGGCGCACGGCCTGTTCGTCACGGGTTTTTAACATCTGGCCAATGCGGTCTTCAGATTGACTTTCTATCTTCTCGGCATGCCTCGCCGCGCGTTCCCCGTGCCCGTTCTCGCCTCCGCCGCCGCGTTTCTCACCCTGGGATGGGCGGCGGCGAACGGCGGGGACGAGCGGGCGCGCGGCCCCGCCCCGGCCACCTCGCTCACGGCTGCCTCGTCGCCCCTGACCGGACCGGCACCGTCCCTGTCCGCCCTGCTGCCCCCGCCGGTCGTGTCCCGGCCGGTCGCGACGCCACCGGTCGCGACACCGGTGGCCACCCCGCGGAAACCCGAGCCGATCAAGGAGCCCGGAGTGCGTCCGGACGAGGTACTGGCCAAGAAGCTCGCCCCGATCACCAAGGACAGCGGGGCGTCGCTCTCGGTGGCCGTGCGCGACCTGGCGGACGGCCGCCAGGCCCAGTACGGGACGCGCGAGGGCGCGACGTACGACACGGCGAGCATCGTCAAGGTCGACATACTGGTCACCCTGCTGCTTCAGGCCCAGGACGGGCACCGCGACCTCACGGCGCAGGAGAAGCGATGCGCCACCGCGATGATCGAGGTCAGTGACAACGCCTCGGCGGACGTCCTCTGGAAGGTGATCGGCGGGGCGCGGGGGCTCGACGCGGCGAACCACCGGCTCGGGCTGACGGGGACCACAGCGGGCGCCGGCGGCCGGTGGGGGCTGACCCAGACAACAGCGGCCGATCAACTCGTCCTGCTGTCCGCCGTGTTCGGCGACGAGTCGGAGCTGAACGCGTCATCGCGGCGATACGTGCGGAAGCTGATGGGACAGATAGCGCCGGATCAGGCCTGGGGAGTGTCGGCGGCCGGAGAGACGTCCGGGCTGAAGAACGGCTGGCTTCCCCGGACCACGACCGGCCTGTGGGACATCAACAGCATCGGACTCGTGACGGTGGCCGGGCAGGGCTACCTGCTGGCGGTCGTGTCGAAGGACAACCCCGCCATGGACTCCGGCGTCTCGCTCGTGGAGGCGGCGGCGAAGGCGGCGGCGTCGGCCATGGCGTGCGCCACCTGTACGGAATCCCGTTGACGGTCCCGCGATGACTCGCGCAGGCGGGGCCAGTGACGGGCTGCCGGGAGACGGCCGTCCATGGTGATGCAGAAGCCGTTGAGTGTGTTTCCGGCGCATGGTCCAGCGTGTTCGGGCCTCGGAGGTGATACGCCTCGTCTGCGACGGTGTACTGGACGGTGACGTCGGCCCGGCTGCCGTCACCGGTGGTGTGTCGGTGAGGTCGCCGGTGACGACGCCGGCCTCGATGGTCATGGCGCCGCCGGCCCGCGTGGACCGAATGGGCCGACGGGTACAACCACCGGCGCCCGCGCGGTGAGATTGGCCACGTCCCCGCCCGGAGAGTGCGAAGCCAACGACCGTTGACCGGCAAGAAACCCCGGGACACCGCAAATATCTAGAGTCTCCACCAGACCTGGAACGGTCCATCTCGTTGACGCCGGGCCCTCTGTGTGGTGGTGCTCCAAAGCGGCGTGATCATCGACTCCGGAAGGCAAATGTTGTGTGGGACAGTACCGGCTGGGACTGAACCCTGGCCCGGTACTTCGTGACTGATCTTTCGTAACTGCGGTGAGAGCAAGAAGCGTTGAGGAAACAGCATGAGCGAGACAAGGGGCGGCGACGACCGTCACCACCAGGCCCCCGATGCGGTGGCCGGCCTGCTGAGCCGTGTCCGGCGGCGGACCCCCGCCGCCGGGACCGAGGCGGAGACAGCCCCCGGCAACCCTCCGGCACCGACCGCCGGTTCCAGCCAGTCGCCGCCGCGGGATGAGACCCCGAAGGACGTCGACGGTGAGGCCCTGAAGGACGTCGACGCACTCGCCTTCCGTATCGCGGCCACGGCCTCCCTGCTCCTCGGCTCGGCGGACGTCGACCCCGAGACCGACCTCTTCGACGCGGGCGCGTCCTCCGTCATCGCCGTCGAGTTCGTCGCCGCACTCCGCCGCGAGTACGACGTCCGGATCAGCCTCGACGACGTCTTCGCCGACGCCCGGCCCCGCAGGCTCGCGGAACGCTGGCTGGGCGTCGAAAGCACCGGACCCGTCACAGCCCCCGGACCCGTCACAGCCCCCGAAGCCCCCGAAGTCCCCGCAGACGCCGCGGCGGACGACACCGCCGAGGCCCCGGCCGCCCCCCACGCCGACCTCCCGCTCATCCTCGGCGACCTGTCCCGCGCCGACGCCCTCCCCTTCGTCCCCGCCCCCGACCCGGTCCCGCCCCGCCGCATCCTCCTCACCGGCGCCACCGGATTCCTCGGCGCCCACCTCCTGTTCGACCTGCTGCGCCGCAGCGACGCGCACGTCGTCTGTCTGGTCCGCGCCGCCGACGCGGAGGCTGCCGAGCGTAAACTGGCCGACGCCCTCACCGGCTACCTCCTGCCCTGGTCCGGCGAACTGCGCCGCCGTATCACCGTGCTCCCCGGCGACATCGGCAAACCCCGCCTCGGCCTGGACGACACGGTCTGGCGGGCGCTCGCCGACGACATCGACTCCGTGGTCAGCGTCGCCGCCGCCGTCGACTTCCTGCGCGGCTACGCGTCCCTGCGCCGCACCAACGTCCTCGGCCCGCTCACCCTCGCCGAACTCGCGGCCACCGGACGCCCCAAGCCGCTGCACCAGATCTCCTCGACGGCCGTCTACAACGAACTCGGCATCGCCGCGATGGACGAGGACTCACCGCTGGGCCGGGTCGACCGCATGATCGGCGGCTACAACCAGTCCAAGTGGGCCGCCGAGGTCGCCCTGCGCAGGGCCCGCGAACACGGACTGCGCGTCACACTGATGCGCCCCGGCGGCATCGCCGGACACACCGTCACCGGCGCCCACAACCCGCTCGACCTCAGCACCGGACTGCTGGGCGCCTTCACCCGGATGCGCACACTGCCCGCGTTCCGCAGCATGAATGTCGCCCCTGTCGACTGGATCAGCCGTGTCGTCGCCGCGATCGTCTGCGACCCCGATGCCTGGGGACAGACGTACAACCTCACCGGTCGCCCCGGACACCTCGACGGCATGGTCCGTGAGATGCAGCTCAGCGGAATGAACGTCGAGGTCGTCGGCTGGGAGGAGTGGCGCGAGGACTTCCTCGCCTGGGCCAAGGCCGAGCCGCTGCCCCAACTCGACTTCCTGGTCCGGATGATGGAGAACTACACCGCGCAAAAACTGTGCGAGGCGTTCCTCAACTCCCCGCCCGCCACCAGCGACCGCACCGACGCCTTCGTCGCCCGGCACAACCTGCCACCCGCGAAGGTGTACGACGCCGAGGCGCAGACCGCGTCCTTCGAGCGGATGGCCGCCAGCGGCGTCGCCCGCCTCCCACACCGTGACGACGAGCCGTACGTGTCCTTCGGGGAGACCATGCGCGGCCGGCTCAGCCCGGCAGACGGGCAGCCCGACACGTTCGCCCACCTGAAGCTCACCCTCTCCGTCGCCGGCATGTATCAGCTGGTCAAGCACCGCCGCGTCGACGTCCGTGAGGGCGGCGCCCTGCGCTGTGCCCGCCTGCACGCCGAACCCCTCACCGTCACCGGCGGCGACGTGTGGGTACGCCCCCAGTACGGCGTCCCGCGCGGCCCGGGCATCCGCCACCCGCTGCTGCGCTACCGGCTGCGGCTGCGCGACGCCGACGGCGGACTGTGGTGGCTGGAGGGTCAGAAAACCGCCCGCGCCCGCCGCGACCTGCTCGCGCAGTGCTTCACCCTCGCCGTCGAGATCGGCCGCGAGGGCGAGGAGGCCACCGTCAAGGGTGCCCTCAAGGTCCCCCGCAAGAGCTATCTCCCCGAACAGGTCGACGGCATCAAGGTCAGGTCCACGCTGTCCGCGAAGGAACGCCGCCTCGCCAAGCTCACCTGGATGGCCTGGTTCGGCTCCCAGATCGGACAGGGGCTGATGGAACCCATGCTGCGCGCCGGCGCCGAACTCCTCGACCTGCGCGCCGACACCGCCCCCCGCCCGACCGACCGCAAGGAACTGACCCGATGATCCTGCGCTCCCTGAGGCGCGCCGGGCAGATCGCCGCCCGCACCGCCCCCTCCCCGCTGCGCCCGGGCCTCGACGGGGTCCGGGTCACCCCGCGCCCCCTCGTCGCCGACGGTCTCGACGGCGCCCTCCTCGAACACATCCCGCTGCGCGTCGCCGACGGCACCCAGCTGGCCCTCTGCCGGGTCCACCGCGGCGACGACCGCGAGCGGCCCGCCGTCCTGCTGCTGCACGGACACACCGCGTCCGCCGACATGTTCACCCTCCCCGAGACCCGCAACCTCACGGCGGCTCTCCTCGACGCGGGCTACGAACCCTGGCTCCTGGACTGGCGGGGCAGCTGCCGCCTCCCCTACAACGAGCGCGGCCCGCGCTACAGCTACGACGACGTCGCCCTCCACGACATCCCCGAGGCCGTCACCCACATCCGCCGCCGGATCGGAGCCGACGCCAAGCTCTTCGCCGTCGCCCACTGCATCGGCGCCCTCACCCTGTCCCTGAGCATGACCGCAGGCCTCGTCCCCGGTCTGTCCGGCGTCGTCGCCCAGGGCGTCTTCCTCACCCCCAAGCTGTACGGCAAGTCCCGGCTGCCGATGATGATCGGTCCCGAACTGCTGCGCGGACGCCAGTCCTACCAGGCCGTCGACATCCGCAAGGCCGGACTCTTCTCCACCCAGACCCTCGCCTTCGCCCTGGCCGCACGCGGCGCCGAATGCACCGACCCCACCTGTCAGATCCTGCACAACTCCGCCTGGGGCATGGGCGCTTCGCTCTACGTCCACGACAACCTGCACCCGCGCACGCACGACCGGCTCGCTGAACTCTTCGGCTCCGCCCCGCTGTCCACCACCGCCCACCTGCGCCAGATGGACCTCGCACACACGGTCGGCCGCTGGCACCAGCGCGACCGGCGCTACGCGGCCCTCCCGGAGAACGCCGTCGCCGCGGCGGGCCGCATCGACTGCCCCGTCCTGCTGATCTCCGGCAACGAGAACAGACTGTGGGCCGACTCCAACAAGGTCTGCCACGAGGTCCTGACCACCCGGTACCCCCACCTCGACGTCCGGTACACCGAGATCGCCGGGTACGGCCATGTCGACCCGTTCATCGGACGCGGCGCCGCCTTCGACGTGTTCGGGCACATCGTGAACTTCCTCGACGAGCTGCGTTAGAGCCGACCGCTCCGCCGCTGTCCCTTCCTCCCTCTGACGAAGGCCCCACCATGAACAGAGCCATACGGCCGGCGGACACTTCCCCCACACCGTACGAACCCATCGCTGTCATCGGCCTCTCCTGCCGCCTGCCCGGCGCCCAGGACCCTGACGCCTACTGGGCGTTGCTGAGCGAGGGCCGGGACGCCGTCGTGGACGTGCCCGAGGAGCGGTGGCCCGCCGGAACGGCCGCCGGGTACCGCAGGGCCGGGCTGATCGGGGACGTGGCCGGGTTCGACGCCGGGTTCTTCGACATCCCGCCGTACGAAGCGACCGCGATGGACCCGCAGCAGCGGCTGGTCCTCGAACTCGCCTGGCAGGCGCTGGAGGACGCGCGGATCGTCCCCGACCGGCTGCGGTCCTCGGCGACCGGTGTGTTCATCGGGGCGATCGGCGACGACTACGCCCTTCTGCACGACCGGCACGCCACCGGTTCCGCGTACGAACTCACCGGCACCCAGCGCGGCATCATCGCGGGCCGGGTCTCCTACGCGCTGGGGCTGCGCGGGGCGAGCATGACCGTGGACACCGGGCAGTCCTCCTCGCTGGTCGCCGTGCACGCGGCCTGCGAGAGCCTGCGCCGGGGCGAGACCGGGGTGGCGCTCGCGGGCGGCGTCAGCCTGGCGCTGCTGCCGGAGACCACCGACACCATCGGCCGGTTCGGGGCGCTCTCGCCGGACGGGCGCTGCCATGTCTTCGACGCCCGCGCCAACGGGTACGTGCGTGGCGAGGGTGGCGCGGTCGTCGTCCTCAAGCCGCTGTCCGCCGCGCTCGCCGACGGTGACCAGGTACTCAGTGTCATCCTCGGCGGCGCCGTCAACAACGACGGCGGCGGCACCGGGCTCACCGTGCCGGACACGGAGGGCCAGCGGGACGTCATCCGCACCGCCTGCGCCCGCGCCGGGGTCGCCCCGGACGACGTCCAGTACGTCGAACTCCACGGCACCGGAACCCCGGTCGGCGACCCGGTCGAGGCCGCCGCCCTCGGCGCCGCACTCGGCGCCGGGCGCGACGCGGCGGACCGGCTGCTGGTCGGGTCGGCGAAGACCAACATCGGTCACCTGGAAGGCGCCGCCGGGGTCGCGGGCCTGCTCAAGGTGGTCCTCAGCATCCACCACCGCCGGATCGCCCCGACCCTGCACCACACCGTCCCGCACCCCGAAATTCCCCTGGCTGAACTCGGGTTGACGGTCGCGGACCACATCCGGGAGTGGCCCGCGCAGGAGCGCCGACTGGTCGCGGGGGTCAGCTCGTTCGGGATGGGCGGCACGAACTGCCACCTGGTGCTGGCGGAGCCGCCGGCAGTGGAGGAGGAGACCGGCACCGCGGAGGAGACCGGCACTGCGGAGGAGACCGGCACCGCGGAGGAGCCGGCGACTCGCGCGCCGTGGATCCTCACCGCCCGCACCACCGCCGCCCTCCAGGGGCAAGCCACCTCCCTGAAAAATCATTTGACGACCAATCAAGAAACGTCCCCGGCTGGAATCGCGGCCTCCCTGGTCCGTACCCGCGCCGAGTTCGAGCACCGCGCGGTGCTCCTCGACGCCGACCCGGCCGCCCTGGACGCCCTTGCCCAGGGCGAGCCGCACGACAATCTCGTCACCGGCACCGCCGCCCCCGCCCGCACTGCCTTCCTCTTCCCCGGCCAGGGCACCGAATGGCCGGAGATGGCCCGCGAACTCCTCGAAACGGCACCGGTGTTCGCGGCTCGCCTCCAGGAATGCCGCGCGGCCCTCGCGCCGCACCTCGAAGAAGACATCCTCGCCGTCCTGAAGGACCAGACGTCCGGACTCGACCGCCTGGACATCGTCCAGCCCGCCCTCTGGGCCGTCATGGTCTCCCTCGCCGCCCTCTGGGAGTCCTACGGCGTCACCCCCGACCTCGTGATCGGCCACTCCCAGGGCGAGATCGCCGCCGCCACCGTCACCGGCGCGCTCAGTCTGGAGGACGGCGCCCGGGTCGTCGCCCTGCGCGCCCGTATCGTCACCCGGCTCGCCGGCCGGGGCAGCGGCATGCTGTCGGTCGCCGCGCCCCGTGAGGAACTGCGGCTGCCCGAGGGCGTCGCCGTCGCCGTCGTCAACGGTCCCCGCGCCACCGTCCTCGCCGGACCGGTCACCCAGCTCACCCTGCTCGCGGAAACGCTGGAGGGCGACGGCCACCGCACCCGGCTCCTGCCGATCGACTTCGCCTCCCACTCCCCGGCCGTCGAGGAGGTGCGCGAGGAACTGCTGAGCGCGCTGGCCCCGATCCGCCCGCGCGCGACCACGATCCCCTTCGTCTCCACGGTCACCGGCGAACTCCTCGACACCACCGGCCTGGACGCCGGCTACTGGTACGCCAACCTGCGCGAGACCGTCGAGCTGACCCACGCCCTCGACACAGCCCTCGGCCGGGGCAGCGGGGTGTTCGTCGAGTGCGGCACCCACCCCGTCCTCCTGGACGCCGTCGAGCAGACCGCCGAGGCGACCGGCCGCACCGCCGTGGGCATCGGAACGCTCCGCCGCGGTGAGGGCGGTACCGCCCGCTTCACCCGCGCGCTCGCGGAAGCGTACGTCCACGGCGTCCCCGTCGACCGCGCGGCTCTCGCCCCCGGTACCCGCTCGGTCCCGCTGCCGACGTACGCCTTCCAGCGCGAGCGCCACTGGCTGGGCGCCGAACCCGTCGTGCCGCAGACCGCGCAGCGCACCTCCCGCCGTCCCACCCGTGAGCTGCTGCGGCTGATCACCGACACCGTCGGCGGGGTCAGCGGCGACGAAGTCACCGACCCCGGGCTGCCGTTCAAGGAACTCGGCCTGGACTCCCTGGGCGCGCTGGAACTGCGCCGCAGGCTCGCCGCCGCGACCGGACTCGCGCTGTCCGCGTCGCTGACGTTCGACTTCCCCACGCCCCGCCGCCTCGCGGAGGAACTGCGCGCCCGGCTGGACGACGCCCCGCGCACCCCGCCCGCGCCCGCGCCCCGGGTACGGGGCACGGAAGACGACCCGGTCGTGATCGTCGGCATGGCCTGCCGTTACCCCGGCGGCGTCGGGACGCCCGAGGACCTGTGGCGGGTGGTCACCGAACACACCGACTGCACCAGCGACTTCCCCACGAACCGGGGCTGGGACCTGGAGGCGCTGGCCTCCGGTGACGGACCCGGCACCAGCTACGTCCGGCGCGGCGGATTCCTGCACGACGCCGACGAGTTCGACGCCCCGTTCTTCGGCATCAGCCCGCGCGAAGCCCTCGCGATGGACCCGCAGCAACGGCTGCTCCTGGAGACCTCCTGGGAGGCTCTGGAGCGGGCGGGCATCGACCCGGCCACCCTGCGCGGCTCCGACACGGGCGTCTTCGCCGGTGTGATGGCGAGCGACTACGGCCCGCGCCTGGACCGGCCCGCGCCCGGCACCGACGGCCATCTGCTGACCGGCTCACAGATGAGCCTCGCCTCCGGACGGGTCGCCTACACCTTCGGCTTCAGCGGACCCGCGATGTCCGTCGACACCGCCTGCTCGTCCTCCGCCGTCGCCCTGCACCTCGCCGTCGAGGCCCTCAAGCGCGGCGAGTGCTCACTCGCCCTCGCGGGCGGCGTCACCGTGATGTCCCGGCCGGGCATACTCGTCGAGTTCAGCCGGCAGAAGGGCCTCTCGCCCGACGGCCGCTGCAAGCCGTTCTCGGCCGGCGCCGACGGCACCGCCTTCGCGGAGGGCGCCGGTATGCTCGTCGTCGAACGGCTCTCCGACGCCCGCCGCCTCGGCCACCAGATCCTGGCCGTCGTACGCGGCAGCGCCGTCAACCAGGACGGCGCCAGCAACGGACTCACCGCCCCCAACGGACCCGCCCAGGAACAGGTCGTACGCCGCGCCCTCGCCGTCGCCGGACTCGGCCCCGCCGATGTCGACGCCGTCGAGGCCCACGGCACCGGCACCTCGCTCGGCGACCCGGTCGAGGCGGAAGCACTCATCGCGACCTACGGCCAGGGGCGCCCGGCGGACCGGCCGCTGCTCATCGGGTCGGTGAAGTCCAACATCGGCCACACACAGGCCGCTTCGGGCGCCGCCGGCATCATCAAGATGATCCACGCGATGCGGCATGGCCGCCTGCCCGGCATCGTGCACTTCACCGAACCCAGCCCGCACGTCGACTGGAGCGCGGGCACGGTCACGCCGCTCGCCGAGGCCCGCGACTGGCCCGCCGTGGACCGTCCGCGCCGCGCGGCGATCTCCTCCTTCGGCATCAGCGGCACCAACGCCCACATCATCATCGAACAGCCCCCGGCCGAGCCCGGGTTCCCGGCCGGCCCTGTCGCGGACATCCCGCTGGCCTGGCCGCTCAGCGCCGCCACCGGGACCTCCCTGTGCGCCCAGGCCGCCCGCCTGCACGACCGGATCGCCGCCGACCCTGACCTGCGCCCGCTGGACGTCGCACACTCCCTCGCCACGACCCGCGCCCGCCTCGACCACCGCGCGGTCCTCCTCGGCCGCACCCGGGAAGACCTGCTCACCGGCCTGGCCGACCTGCGTGACCGGGGCACGGAGGCGAACGCCGTCACCGGCACCGCCCGCGCCGGTACCCAGAGCGCGTTCCTCTTCACCGGGCAGGGCGGCCAGCGCCCCGGCATGGGCCGCGAACTGCACGCCGCCTACCCGGTGTTCGCCGCTGCCCTCGACGAGACGCTCACCGCGCTCGACGCCCACCTCGCCTGCCCGCTGAGACAGATCATGTGGGCCGAGCCCGGCACCGAGGCCGCCGCGCTGCTCGACGAGACGGCCTATACCCAGCCCGCTCTCTTCGCCTACCAGGTCGCCGCGTTCCGCCTGCTGGAGTCCCTCGGGGTACGCCCCGACGAGGTCGCGGGCCACTCGGTGGGCGCGATCGCCGCCGCGCACGTCGCCGGTGTGTGGAGCCTCGCCGACGCCGCCCGGCTCATCACCGCCCGGGGCCGCCTCATGCAGGACCTCACGGCACCCGGCGCCATGGTCGCGATCGCCGCGCCGTACGAGGAGGTCCTCGACAGTCTCGCAGGCCAGGAGCGTCTGCTGGGCGTCGGCGCCGTCAACGGTCCGTCCGGCGTCGTCATCTCCGGCGACGAGACCGCTGCCCTGGCCCTCGCCGAGCAGTGGCGCGAGCGCGGCCGGCGCGTCAAGCGGCTGACCGTCTCACACGCCTTCCACTCGCCTCTGATGGAGCCCATGGTCGAGGAGTTCGCCGCGGTCCTCGACGAGCTCACCTTCCACGAGCCGGAGTTGTCGTACGTCCCCGATCTGATCGGCACGGTCGACGCCGGCTGGCACGAGCCCGCGTACTGGCTCGAACAGGTGCGCCAGACAGTGATGTTCCGCTCGGTCGTCGCCGAACTGGAGGAGCGCCGGACCACCGCCTACATCGAGATCGGCCCCCGCGCCGTGCTCGCCGCGATGGCCCAGGAGTCCCTGAGCGCGCCGGCCACCGTCACCGCGCTGCACCGCCGCGACCTGGAGGAGACCGAAGCGCTGCGCACCGCGCTGGCCGAAGCCCACTGCGCGGGCGTCCCCGTCGACCTCGCGGCCCTCGCCCCCGGCGGACGCCGGATCGACCTGCCGACGTACGCCTTCGGCAAACGGCGAGCCTGGATCGCCGAGGACCACACCGCCGATGTCAGCCCGGGGCTCGCCGCCGCCGAACACCCCATGCTGCGCGCCCGGCTGGCGCACGCCGACGGAACCGGCACGGTCGCCACCGGGCGGCTCGCCCTCGCCGACCTGCCCTGGCTCGCCGACCATCGCATGGGCGGCCGGCTCATCGTCCCCGGCACCGCCGTCCTCGACCTCGCCCTGGACGCCGCCGAACAACTCGGCCTCACCCGCGTCGAGGAGCTGATGTTCGAGGCCCCGCTGATCCTGCCCGAGGACGGCGCCCTGCACCTCCAGGTCGTCGCCCGGGACGACGCGGTCCACGTGTACTCCCGCGCCGACACCGCCGCCGACTGGGTCCGCAACGCTTCCGCGACCGTCACGGCCGCCGCCGCCCCGGCCCCCTTCGACTGGACCGCCACCTGGCCCCCGGCCGGCGCGATCCCGGCCGACTTCTCCTACGACCGCCTCGCCGAGGCCGGCTACGAGTACGGGCCCGCCTTCCAGGCCGTACGACAGGTCTGGCGGCGCGGTGAGGAGACGTTCGCCGAGGTCGCCCTGACCGAAGGACTCACCGCCGACGGCTTCGGCCTCCACCCCGTCCTCCTGGACGCGGCCCTCCACCCCTACGTCGGCGCCGACCCGGACGCCGGACTCCGGCTGCCCTTCGCCTTCCAGGGCGTGCACCTCGCCGCGACCGGCGCCACCGCGCTGCGTGTCCGCCTCACCCCCGACGGCCCCGACACCCTCACCGTCCAGGCCGCCGACACCGCCGGAACCCCGGTCCTCGCCGCCGAACGCCTCCGCGTCCGCGCGGTCCCGGCGGCCGGCGCGGGCCCGGTGAACAGCCTCCACCGCGTCACCTGGGAGAAGCTGCCCACGGCCGGTACGCCCGGAGCCGGTTGGGTCACCTTCGACGCCCTGACCCCTGGTACTCGCCCGGACCGGGTGATCCTTCCTGCCGAATCGCTCCAGGACGTCCTGGCGGTCGTACGCCGCTGGCTCACCGAAGAGGTCTACGAAGGCCTGCCGTTGACGATCGTGACCCGTGACGCCGCGGCCACCGGGCTCGAGTCGCGACCGGTCGACCCCGAACAGGCCGCCGTCTGGGGTCTGGTGCGCACCGCGCAGTCCGAGAGCCCCGGCCGGTTCACACTGGTCGACCTCGACACGCCGTACGAGGAAGCCGCGTTGGCGGTGGCCCTCGCCACCGGAGAACCACAGGTCGCGGTGCGCGGCGGGGAGCCGTACGTGCCCCGCCTCACCAGGGAAAGCACGGCGCTCGCCCTGCCCGGCTCCCCGCTGTGGCGGCTCGAAGCACCCGAGGGCGGCGGTTCGCTGGACGCCGTCGCGTTGCTGCCGTGCGCCGAGACGGACCGGCCGCTCGATGAGTACGAGGTCCGGTTCGAGGTCCGTGCCGCCGGGCTGAACTTCCGCGACGTCATGATCACCCTCGGGCGGATGGAGTACACGGCCGGGCTCGGCTGGGAGGCCGCCGGTGTCGTCACCGGCATCGGCTCCCGCATCACGCACCTCGCCGTCGGCGATCGTGTCGCGGGCGTCACCGTCGACGGCAGCGGCTTCGCGCCGGTGTCGGTCACGGACGGCCGCGACCTGGCCCGCATCCCCGAGGGCTGGTCCTTCGTCCAGGCCGCCGCGGTACCCCTGGCGTGGGTGACGGCGTACTACGGCCTGGTCGACCTGGCCGGGCTGAAGGCGGGGGAGAGGGTGCTGATCCATGCTGCCGCGGGTGGTGTGGGGATGGCGGCCGTGCAGATCGCCCGGTATCTGGGTGCGGAGGTGTACGGGACGGCCAGTCCTGGTAAGTGGGACGCGCTGCGTGGGCTGGGTCTGGACGACGCGCACATCGGGAACTCGCGTGATCTGGAGTTCGGGTCGCGGTTCCCGCGTGTGGATGTCGTACTGGACTCGTTGGCGGGGGAGTTCGTCGATGCTTCTCTGCGGCTGCTGGGTGACGGTGGCCGGTTCGTGGAGATGGGCAAGACCGATATCCGTGACGCCGGAGAGGTCGCCGCAGCGCACCCCGGAGTGGCCTACAACGCCTTCGACCTGAGGGAGTTGGAGGCGCCGCACCGGGGCGGGATGCTCGCGGAGGTGCTGCGGCTCTTCGCGGAGGGCGTGCTCGTGCCGTCGCCGGTCACCACCTGGGACGTCCGGCGTGCCCCCGATGCCCTGCGGTACCTGAGCCAGGCCCGGCACACCGGCAAGGTCGTCCTCACCCTGCCGCGTGGCCCGGAGCCGGGCGGGACCGTACTGATCACGGGCGCCACCGGCACCCTGGGCGGCCTGGTCGCCCGGCACCTGGTGACCGAGCACCGCGTACGACACCTGCTGCTCGTCGGCCGTCGCGGCCTCGCCGCCGAGGGCATGTCCCAACTCCAGTCCGAACTGGAGGAGTCGGGGGCCGAGGTGACGGTGGCCGCCTGTGATGTCGCCGACCGGGACGCGCTGG
This sequence comes from Streptomyces sp. NPDC088725, assembly GCF_044751305.1. NCBI lineage: Bacteria > Bacillati > Actinomycetota > Actinomycetes > Kitasatosporales > Streptomycetaceae > Streptomyces > Streptomyces sp. NPDC088725. The sequence continues at coordinate 31,007 of NZ_JBIVLO010000017.1, read as the reverse complement.
CCAAGCTGCTCGCCTCCGTACCGGCCGAGCACCCCCTGACGGCCGTCATCCACGCGGCCGGTGTCATCGACGACGGGGTGCTCGCCCAGCTCACGCCCGAACGGCTGGAAAAGGTGCTGCGGCCCAAGGCGGAGGCCGCACGGGCGCTGCACGAGCTGACGGCCGGTCACGACCTCACCCACTTCGTACTGTTCTCCTCCATCGCCGGCCTCATCGGCAACGCCGGCCAGGCCAACTACGCCGCCGCCAACGCCGCGTTGGACGCCCTCGCCGAGCGCCGGGCGCGCGCCGGCCTCGCCGCGACCTCGATCGCATGGGGGCTGTGGGACCAGGAGAGCGGCATGACCGGGCACCTCGGCACGGCCGAGAAGGCCCGGCTGGCCGGTGCGGGCGCCCTCGCGCTTGCCACCGAGGAGGGGCTCGCGCTGCTCGACGCGGCGATGGCCGGGCCGGAACCGGCCGTGGTCGCCTCCCCGTGGGACCTGGGCGCACTGCGCGCCCGCGCCAACCGGGGCGACGAACTGCCCGCCCCGCTGCGCGGACTCGTCCGCGTCCGCCGCCGCGCCGCCGAAGCCGCGCTCACCGCGGCCGGCGGCCCGGGCTTCGCCGACACCCTCGCAGGGCTCGACGAGGACGCGGCGCGCCAGCGGGTCACCGACGCCGTACGCGGACTCGTCGCCGGGACTCTCGGCTACGGTGACGGCGCCGCCGTAGCCCTGGAACGTCCCTTCACCGAGCTGGGCTTCGACTCACTGACCTCCGTCGAACTGCGCAACCGCGTCGCCGCCCTGACCGGCCTGCGGCTGTCCACCACGGTCGTCTTCGACTTCCCGGCCCCGGACCGGCTCTCCGCCCACCTCTACGACCGACTCGCCGCCCAGGCGCCCGCGCGGCCGACGGGCGAGATGTCCCTCGACGAGCTGGAGAGGGCACTGCGCGGCGCGGCGGGCCGGGCCGGCGAGGACGACGCCGTACGCGACGGACTCCTGCGTGTCCTGCGGCAGACGCTCGCCGGCCTCGACCTGGCCGCCGTCGCCCGCACCGGTCCCGCCGAACCCGACGAGGCCACCGGGGAGCCGGAGTTCGACTCCGACGAGGACATGTTCGCCTTCCTGGACCAGCAGATCTGACGCCGGACCCCTCATCCGCCTGAGGTCGCGCGCCCTCGTATGCCCCGCGCGCCGGGTCCCCCTGACGAGAAGAGCCGAGGACACACCCCATGGCAGCCACCGAAGACACGCTGCGCGACTACCTCAAGCGCGCGACGACCGACCTCGCGCGCACCCGCCGCAAGCTGGCGGCCCTCCAGGAACGCGCCGACGAACCCGTCGCGATCGTCGGCATGGCCTGCCGCTACCCCGGCGGCGTCGCCTCCCCCGAAGAGCTGTGGCGGCTCGTCGCTGACGGCGTGGACGCCACCGGAGACTTCCCCACCGACCGGGGCTGGGACCTCGACGCCCTGTTCGCCCCCGAGGGCCCCGCCACCAGCTACGTACGGCGCGGCGGATTCGTGTACGACGCCGACCGGTTCGACGGGGCGTTCTTCGGGATCAGCCCCCGGGAAGCCCTCGGCATGGGCCCCGCGCAGCGAATCGCGCTGGAGACCGCCTGGGAGGCGCTGGAGCGGGCGGGCCTCGACCCGGCCGGGCTGCGCGGCTCCGACACCGGGGTCTACCTGGGCGTCATGAACGACGAGTACGGCCCGCGCATGGACGAGCCCGGCGAGGCCGGCGGTCATGTCGCCACCGGCAACCAGGCCAGCGTCGCCTCCGGCCGGATCTCCTACACCTTCGGCTTCCACGGCCCCGCCCTCTCCGTCGACACCGCCTGCTCCTCCTCCCTGGTCGCGCTGCACCTCGCGGTGGAGGCGCTGCGGCGCGGCGAGTGCTCGCTGGCCCTCGCCGGCGGCGTCACCTTCATGTCGGGGCCCGGTACGTTCGTGCAGTTCAGCCTCCAGGGCGGGCTCTCCCACGACGGCCGCTGCAAGTCGTTCGCCGCCTCCGCCGACGGCACCGGCTGGGGCGAGGGCGCCGGCATGCTCGTCGTCGAACGGCTCTCCGACGCCCGCCGCCTCGGCCATCAGGTCCTGGCCGTCGTACGCGGCAGCGCCGTCAACCAGGACGGCACCAGCCACGGTCTCACCGCGCCCAACGGCCCCGCGCAGGAGAAGGTCATCCGGCAGGCGCTGGCTGCCGCCGGGCTCTCCGCCGACGGCGTCGACGCGGTCGAGGCGCACGGCACCGGCACGGTCCTCGGCGACCCCCTGGAGGCCTCGGCGCTGATCGCGACGTACGGCCAGGGGCGCCCGGAGGAAAGGCCGTTGCTGCTCGGCTCGCTCAAGTCGAACATCGGCCACACGCAGGCCGCCGCGGGCATCGCCGGAGTCATCAAGATGGTCATGGCGATGCGGCACGGCCTCTTCCCGGCGAGCCTGCACCTCGACGAGGCGACCCCGCACGTCGACTGGAGCGGCGGGGGAGTCGTCCCCCAGGGCGAGGCGGTCCCCTGGCCGGAGAGCGGGCGGCCCCGGCGGGCCGGGGTGTCGTCCTTCGGGATCAGCGGGACCAACGCGCATGTGATCCTGGAGGCAGTAGAGGCAGTAGAGGCCGTCTCGGCGGAGGAACGGACCCGGGAGCCTTTCCCCGCCCTCGCCTGGCCCCTCTCCGGCAAGGGCGACGACGCGCTCGCCTCCCAGGCCGCCCGCCTGCGCGAGGCCGTCACCGGTGCGGACGGCACCGACGTCGCCGTCTCCCTGGCCGCCCGCGCCGCCTTCGAGCAGCGGGCCGTCGTCGTCGCCCCCGACGCGGGCACCGCCCGTGTGCTCACCGGCGCCGTCGCCGCCGGGGACGACGCCGCCGGTGTCGTACGGGGCCACGCGCCCGCGACCCGGCGACGGCCCGTGTTCGTCTTCCCCGGGCAGGGCGCCCAGTGGGCCGGCATGGGGGTCGAACTCATCGACACCTCACCGGTGTTCGCTGCGGCCATCGCCGACTGCGAGGCCGCGCTGGCGCCATACGCCGACTGGTCGCTGACCGAGGTGCTGCGGGCCGGCCCCGAGGCCGGATGGCTGGAGCGGGTGGACGTCGTACAGCCCGTGTCCTTCGCCGTCATGGTCGCGCTGGCCCGGCTGTGGGAGTCGGCCGGGGTGACGCCGACCGCCGTCGTGGGTCACTCCCAGGGCGAGATCGCCGCCGCGCACATCGCGGGGATCCTCCCGCTCGACCAGGCCGCCCGCGTGGTCGCGGCGCGTTCCCGGGCGATCACCGCGCTCGCGGGTCAGGGCGGTATGGTCTCCGTTCCGCTGCCCCCGGCGGACACCGCCGGGCTGCTGGCCCCCTGGACGGGCCGGATCGAGGTCGCCGCGGTCAACGGGCCCGCCCTGACAGTCGTCAGCGGCGACGCCGAAGCCGTCGAAGAACTACTCGCCGCCCGCCCGGACGCCCGCCGCATCCCCGTCGACTACGCCTCGCACTCCCAGCACGTCGAGCGCATCCAGACCGAACTCGCCGAACTGCTGGCCGGGTTGACGCCACAGAAGGGTCACATCCCGCTCTACTCGTCCGTCACCGGCGAGGACACGACGGTCACCGTGACCGACGGCGCGTACTGGTATCGCAACCTGCGCCGTCCCGTCCGCTTCGAGGCCGCGCTGCGCGCCGCGCTCGCCGCCGGGCACGACGCGTTCGTCGAGGTCAGCCCGCACCCCGTGGTCACCGTCGGCGTCACCCAGACCGTCGAGGACTCCGGGGCCGCCGTCGCGAGCACCCTCCGCCGGGATCAGGGAGGCTGGGACCGGATGCTCACCGCCTTCGCCGAGGCCTGGGTGCAGGGCGTCCCCGTCGACTGGCCCGCCCTGCACCCCACAGGCCGCCGCATCCCGCTGCCGACGTACGCCTTCCGGCGCACCCGGTACTGGCTCGACCGCGCGCCCTCAGGCACCCAGGCCCACGTGACCGCCTCCGGGCTGGAGGGCACAGGACATGCCCTGCTCGGCGCGGCGGCCCCCATCGCGGACACCGGGCAGTGGCTGCTGACCGGCCGCCTCTCGCTGCGCACCCACCCTTGGCTCGCCGACCACGCCGTCGGGGGGCGGGTCCTGCTGCCCGGCACAGCGTTCACCGAACTCGCTTTCACCGCAGGGGACATGGCGGGCAGCCCGGCCATCGACGACCTCACCCTGCATGCCCCGCTCGCCCTCGCCGGGGGCGAGGCGATCCGCCTCCAGGTCTGGGTCGGGACACCCGGCGACGACGGCCGCCGGGCCCTGACCATCTCGTCCGCGCCCGACGGCGGCACCACCTGGACCCGCCATGCCTCCGGCACCCTCACCCCCACCTCTGCCCCCGCCCCCGACACCCTCACCCCCTGGCCGCCCCCGGCCGCCGACGCACTCCCCGTCGAGGGCCTGTACGAGACCCTGGCCGAAGCGGGCTACGGCTACGGCCCCGCCTTCCGGGGCCTGCGCGCCGCCTGGCGGTCCGGCGACGACCTGTACGCCGACGTCGCCCTCCCCGGCGAACACACCGGCAGCACCGGGGATTTCGGCCTCCACCCGGCCCTCCTCGACGCGGCCCTGCACACCCTGCGTGCCGGCGGCTGGTTCGCCGGCGCCGCCCCGCTCCTCCCCTTCCACTGGTCCGGTGTCCGCCTGCACGCGACCGGCGCGACGCGGCTACGGGTCCGCCTCCGCCGCGGCGACTCGGGACAGGTGTGCCTCCTCGCGGCCGACACGACCGGCGCTCCGGTCGTCACCGTCGACACGCTCACGCTCCGCGAGGCGACCGGGGCGGCGCCCGTGACGCCCGTCGAGCATCTCTACGAGGTGACCTGGACGCCGGTCGGGGCAGGCCCGTCGGAAACGGCACCCGCCGCGACGGTCATACACTGCGCCACCGTGACGCAGGCTCTCGCCGCCGTGCGGAGCGACGACACCCGCATCGCGATCGTCACCCGCGGCGCTGTCGCCACCGGCCCCGCCGATGCGGCTCCCGACCCCGAACAGGCCGCGATCTGGGGCCTGATCCGCTCCGCCCAGTCGGAGCAGCCGGACCGGTTCGTGCTGGTCGACACCGACGACGACAGCGCCATCGCTGTCGCGTTGACCTCGGGCGAAGAGCAACTCGCTCACCGCGCGGGAAAGTCGTACGCTCCCCGGCTGACCCCGGCCACCCCTGCGCTGCGACCGCCGTCCACCCCCGCCTGGAAGCTCACGGCGACCGGCGGCGGCACCCTGGACGGCCTGGCGTTCACCCCGCACGAGCCCGCCCTGCACCCCCTCGCCCCAGGTGAGGTCCGCGTCGGCATCCGGGCGACGGGCATCAACTTCCGTGACGTCCTCATCGCCCTCGGCATGGTCGAGAAGGGCGCCGGGCTCGGCTACGAGGCCGCCGGCGACGTCCTGGAGACCGGCCCCGGGGTCACCGGGCTCGCTGTCGGCGACCGCGTGACGGGCCTGGTGGCCGGTGACGGCTACGGGCCGGTGACGGTGACCGACCAGCACCACCTGGCCCGCCTCCCCGGCGACTGGTCGTACGTCGACGGCGCGTCGATCCCGGTCGCCTACCTCACCGCCTACTACGGCCTGGTCGACCTGGCCGGGCTGAAGGCGGGGGAGAGGGTGCTGATCCATGCTGCCGCGGGTGGTGTGGGGATGGCGGCCGTGCAGATCGCCCGGTATCTGGGTGCGGAGGTGTACGGGACGGCGAGTCCTGGTAAGTGGGACGCGCTGCGTGGGCTGGGTCTGGACGACGCGCACATCGGGAACTCGCGTGATCTGGAGTTCGGGTCGCGGTTCCCGCGTGTGGATGTCGTACTGGACTCGTTGGCGGGGGAGTTCGTCGATGCTTCTCTGCGGCTGCTGGGTGACGGTGGCCGGTTCGTGGAGATGGGCAAGACCGATATCCGTGACGCCGGAGAGGTCGCCGCAGCGCACCCCGGAGTGGCCTACAACGCCTTCGACCTGCGCGAGGCCGGTCCCGAGCGGACCCGGGAGATGCTCACCGAGGTGCTGCGGCTCTTCGAGACAGGTGCCTGCACCCTGCCGCCGATCACGACGTGGGACGTCCGCCGCGCCCCCGAAGCCCTGCGGTACGTCAGCCAGGCCCGCCACACCGGCAAGGTCGTCCTTACCGTGCCCCGCCCGATGAACCCCGGCGGCACCCTCCTGATCACGGGCGCCACCGGCACCCTGGGCGGCCTGGTCGCCCGGCATCTGGTGACCGAGCACGGCGTACGACGGCTGCTGCTCGTCGGCCGGCGCGGCCTCGCCGCCGCGGGCATGCCCGGACTCAAGACGGAGCTGGAGGAACTGGGCGCCGAAGAGGTCACCGTGGCCGCCTGTGACGTGGCCGACCGGGCGGCCCTCGCCCGGCTCCTCGCCGAGCACCGCCTGTCGGCCGTCGTGCACGCGGCGGGCGTCCTCGATGACGGCGTCGTCCAACACCTCACCCCCGAAAGACTGGAGAAGGTCCTGCGCCCCAAGCTGCACGCGGCGCAGGCACTTCACGAGCTGACGCTCGACCACGACCTCACGCACTTCGTGCTGTTCTCCTCCGTCGCCGGCGTCGTCGGCAACGCGGGCCAGGCCAACTACGCCGCCGCCAACGCCGCGTTGGACGCCCTCGCCGAGCGGCGGACCCGGTCCGGGCTCCCGGCGGTCTCCCTCGCCTGGGGCCTGTGGGAGCAGGCCAGCGGCATGACCGGGCACCTCGGCGCCGCCGGGAAGGCACGCCTCGCGAGTGGCGGCGCGCTGCCGATGACCGACACCGAAGGGCTCGCGCTGCTCGACGCGGCGCTCGGCACCGGCATCGCGGCGGTCGTCCCGGCCAAGCTGGACACCGTGCGCCTCACCGCACCGGTCCCGCCCCTGCTGCGCTCCCTCGTCCGCACATCGGCCCGCCGGCCCGCCGTCAGCTCCGCCGTGACCGGAACCGGGCTCGCGGACCGGCTCGCCGCGCTGCCCGAGGCCGACCGGAGAGCCGAAGTCCTCACCCTGGTCCGTGAGGAGAGCGCGCGTGCCCTCGGCCTCGCCGCCCCGGACGCCGTGGAGCCCGACCGGCCCCTGCGCGAACACGGCCTCGACTCCCTGCTGGCCGTCGAACTCCGCAACCGCATCAGCACCCGCGTCGGCGCGAAGCTCCCGGCGACCCTGCTCTTCGACCACCCCACACCGCAGCGGCTCACGGCACATCTGCTGACCACGGTGCTCGGTGCACCCGAGGGCCGGACAACTGCCTCACTGAGCAAGGCAGCTGATGAACCGATAGCCATCGTCTCCATGGCCTGCCGACTCCCCGGAGGAGTCACCTCCCCCGAGGACCTGTGGCAGCTCGTCATGGACGGCCGCGACGCCGTGGGACCCTTCCCGGCCGACCGCTGGGACGTCGAGGCCCTCTACGACCCGGACCCGGAGGCGACGGGCACGTCGTACGCCCGCGAAGGCGGCTTCCTGAGCGACATCGGCTCCTTCGACGCAGGGTTCTTCGGGATCGCCCCCAAGGAAGCGGCGGCGATGGACCCGCAGCAGCGGCTGCTCCTGGAGACCACGTGGGAGGCGCTGGAGCGGGCGGGCATCGTCCCGGCCGACCTGGCGGGCAGTACGACCGGCGTGTACCTGGGCCTCTTCGACAGCGGCTACCACAACGAGGCCGGCCTGGACCGGATGGACGGCTACGTCACCACCGGCTCGGCGGTCAGCGTGGCCTCCGGACGGCTCGCCTACGCGCTCGGCCTGAACGGCCCGGCCATGTCGGTCGACACGGCGTGCTCGTCGTCGCTCGTCGCCCTGCATCTCGCGGCGCAGGCGCTGCGCGCGGGCGAGTGCGACCTCGCTCTGACCGGTGGTGTCACGCTCATGGTGACGCCCCGCATGTTCGTCGAGTTCAGCAGGTTGCGCGGAGTGTCCGCGACCGGCCGCTGCCGGTCCTTCTCCGACGACGCCGACGGCGCGATCTGGGCCGAGGGCGTCGGCGTGGTCGTCCTCAAACGGCTGAGCGACGCCCGGCGCGACGGCGACGAGGTCCTGGCCGTCGTACGCGGTACCGCGGTCAACCAGGACGGCCGCAGCCAGGGCCTGAGCGCCCCCAACGGGCCCGCGCAGGAAGAGGTGGTCCGGCGTGCCCTCGCGCGCTCCGGCCTCACCCCGGCGGACATCGACGCCGTCGAGGCGCACGGCACCGGCACGACGCTCGGCGACCCCATCGAGGCGAACGCGCTGGCGGCGGTCTTCGGCGGCAGCCGTCCCGGCGGGCGGCCCCTGAGGCTCGGCTCGCTGAAGTCCAACATCGGCCACGCGCAAGCTGTTTCGGGTATCGCGGGCCTCATCAAGGTCGTGCAGTCGCTGCGGCACAGCACTCTGCCGCGCACGTTGCACGCCGCCGAGCCGAGCCGGCACGTCGAGTGGGAGGGCAGCGGGCTCGCGCTGCTCCAGGAGCACCTGCCGTGGCCCGCGTCCCCCGAGCGGGTACGGCGGGCCGGGATCAGCTCGTTCGGGATCAGCGGGACGAACGTCCACGCGGTCGTCGAAGAGGCACCGGCGGCCGAACCCGTCGCCGAAACCCCTTCCACCCCGGGGCTGTTCACTCTTTCCGGCCGCACCCCCGACGCCGTCCGTGGTCTGGCCGCCCGGCTGGCCGGGGCGGTAGCCGAGGGCGCTGAACTCCCGGATCTCGCCTACAGCCTGGCCCGGCACCGTACCCACTTCGACCGGCGTGCGGCCGTGGTGGCCCAGGACCGCGACCAACTCCTCGCTTCCCTGTCGGCGCTGGCGACCGGCGACACACCGCTGGTCCCGGGTGGGGCGCCGGCGGGCAAGGTGGCGTTCGTCTTCCCCGGGCACGGCGGCCAATGGCCCGGCATGGGCCTGGAGCCGGCGGCGAACTCGGACGCGTTCCGCGAGGAGCTGGACCGCATCGACGAGGCCGTGCGGCGGATCGCGGGCTGGTCGGTGCTCGACGCTCTGAGCGGTGCGGAGTTCGGCCGCACCGAGATCCTCCAGCCGGTGCTGTTCGCCCTGAACGCGGCCCTCGCCGCGGCCTGGCGCGAGCTGGGCGTACACCCCGACGCGGTGCTGGGGCACAGCCTCGGCGAGATCGCCGCCGCGTACGTCTGCGGCGCGCTGACGCTCGACGCCGCTGTCACCGTCGTGACCCGGCGGGCCCGCTCCGTCATCCCTGTGGAGCACCAAGGCGGCATGCTAGCCGTCGAGTTGAACCACACCGAAGTGGCCGAACTGCTCACCCCGTACGAAGGTCGCCTGTTCGTCGCGGCCGTCAACAGCGCCGACTCGACGGTGGTGTCGGGCACATCGGCGGACCTCGCCCGACTCCGACGCGAGCTGGACGCACGCGACATCCGCACCCGCGAGCTGTCGACGCCGTTCGCCTCGCACACCCCGCTGATGGAAGCCGTCCGCGAGACGTTCCTGGCTGGCCTCGACGGACTGACGGCGACGCCGGAGACACTCCCGTTCTACTCGGCGGTGACCGCCTCGGCGCTCCCCGGTGAGACCCTCGACTCCGCCTACTGGTACGCCAACCTGGCCGAGCCGGTGCGCTTCGCCGACGCCGTACGGCGACTGCTGGACGACGGCTACCGCTGGTTTGTCGAACTCAGCCCGCACCCCTCGCTGGCCGCGTCCATCGAGGCCGTCGCCGCCGAACAGGGCGTACAGGTCGTGACCGCCGGCTCGCTCCGCCGTGAGCAGGGCGAACTCCTCACCTCCGTGGCCACGTTGTACACCGCCGGATACGACCCTGACTGGCCGGTCCTGTTCCCGAGCGGCCGCCGTACGGCGCTCCCCACCTACCCCTTCGCCCGTGAACGCCACTGGACGGCGGCGGCCCCCGCTGCCAGGGCGGGCACGACTCCCTTCGTGGACACGCATGTCGAGCCGAGCGACGAACCCGGCCGGCACGTCTTCCAGACCCGGATCGACCTGCGCGACCCCCGCTTCGCCTACCTCGCCGACCACCGCGTCTCCGGCGAGATCTGGCTCCCCGGCGCGGCCTTCCTGGAGATGGCGCTCGAATCGGCGGAGCGTATCCACAAGGGCGAGCTGCGGCTCGCCGACGTACGTTTCGTCCAGCCCCTCCGGCTGGACGAAACAATCCCGGTGGAAGTGCAGTTGACGCTTCGGCCGGCGGGCTTCAGCATCGCCTCCCGAGTGCCGGGGCAGGCATGGACGGTCCACGCCACCGGACACCTCACGGACAGTCCGCTGAGCGTGGACGACCTCACGCTCACCGGACTCCGCGCGGAGTGCACCACCGAAGCACCCTCCGTGTACGCCGACTTCACCGCATCCGGCCTCGACTACGGTCCCGCCTTCCGAGGCCTGGCCGAAGGCTGGGCGGGGAACAGGGCAGCCCTCGGCCGTCTGACCGGTCAACCGCGCGCGGGCCACCTGATCCACCCGGCCGTCCTCGACGCGGCCTTCCACGTGGCGGCTCTCCCGGACGAGACGCCCTCCGGACGCCCGTACGTCCCCGCCTCCGTCGGCGCCCTCCGCTTCACCGGCCGCCGTACGACGCCGACGTGGACGGCCTGCCGGCTGCGCGCCATCGAGGACGACCGGCTGACGCTGGACATCAGGCTCCTCGACGAGGAGGGCGAACCGGTCCTGGAGATCGAGGGCTTCGAACTCGCCGCCCTCTCCGCCCAGGACCGTTCCCTCATGGAAGTCCGCTGGCACCCCCGCCCGGTACCCCAGGAACCCCCGCGCGAGGGAACCTGGCTGATCCTCGCGGACGACACGGGAACCGCCGACGACCTCGCCGCACAACTGGGCTCCACGCCACACGTGATCGCCCGCAGCGGCAAGGAGTTCACCGCGGACGCCCCGGGACGCTACACCCTGGACCCGGCCGACCCGACCCACCTGTCCCGCCTCCTCGACGAGGCGTTCCCCACTGAACTGCCCACGTCCGTAGTACAAATGACGGCCCTCGACGCCCCCGTGATCAACTCCGCCGAGACGGCGGACGAGGCCGCACGCCTGGCCTGCCTGAGCACTCTGCACCTGGTCCGGACGCTCACCGAACGGCCCCGGAAGGGCAAGGCGCCCCGCCTGTTTCTTGTCACCCGCGCCTCCCAGGCCGCCGACGGGACCGGCGTCGCGCACCCGGCTCAGGCGCTCGCCTGGGGCTTCGGCCTCACCGTCGCCCAGGAACACCCGGAACTGACGACCACCCTGGTCGACCTCCCGGCCCAAGGCGGCACCGGCGCCCTGGCGGCCCAGCTGCGCCACGCCGACGCCGAACTCCTCGTCGCCCTGCGGGATTCGGGCCGTCTGGTGCCGAGGCTGGCCCGTGCCCAGGTCACCGACAGTGCCGAGTTCGCCCCCGGCGGGGTCCATCTGATCACCGGCGGTCTCGGCGGTCTCGGCCGCGTCGTCGCCGAACGGCTCGCGGCCCGAGGCGTCCGCAAACTCGCCCTCCTCGGCCGCGGCGCCCCGGCCCCGGACGCGGTCCGCTGGGCCGACGGCCTGCGCGAACAGGGCGTAGAGATCACCCTGGCCCGCGCCGACGTCACCGACCGCGCCGGTCTCACGGCCGCCCTGGACACCGTACGAACGCAACTCAACAGCCAGATCGCAGGAGTTGTGCACGCGGCCGGTGTCCTCGACGACGCGACCCTCGCGAACCTCACCGAGGAGCGGATACGGCGGGTACTGGCACCCAAAGTGCTCGGCACGGCACTGCTGGGCGAACTCGTCCCGGAGGCAAGGAGCTTCGTGCTCTTCTCCTCGGTCGCCGGGCTCTTCGGCTCCGCCGGACAGGCCCCCTACACGGCCGCGGGCGCCTTCCTCGACGCCTGGTCCCACCACGCCGAGCGCCCGGCGCTCAGCCTGGACTGGGGTGCGTGGGACAACGCCGGCATGGCCGCCGCGACCGGCGAGCGCACCGCGTCCGCGGCCCGGCGCGCGCTCGTCGGCCTCACCCCCCAGGAAGGCGGCGCCCTCTTCGACCGCGCCCTGACCAGCGGCGTACGCCAGCTCGTCCCGGCCGCCCTGGACTGGCCCTCCCTCGCCCTGCGCCCGGAGACCGCCCGCGCCCTGCCGCTCCTGGCGGACCTGGTCACGACCCCGGACAGCGCGCCCACGGACCTGGTCGCCCGGATCCTGGCCACCCCGGACGAGGAAACGCTGGAGTCGTACGTGCGCACCAAGGTCGCCGAGGTCACCGGAGGCCGGGTCACCGACCTCGTGTCGATCACCTCCCTCAAGGAACTCGGCCTCGACTCCCTGATGATCGTCCAGCTGCGCAACGCCTTCAGCCGAGACCTCTCCGTCGACCTGCCCACCTCGGCCGTGTTCGCGGCGGCCGACATCCGTGACCTGGCGCGCGACCTGCGGACCGCGCTCGCGGACGGCGTGCCCCTCGCCGCCCCGGCCGACGAGCACCCGGAAGGCGAGGTTCCGGCCTGCGAGCTGTTCCCGGCCACCCGGGACGTCGTACGCCTCCTGCGCACCGCCCAGCAGGGCGTGCCCGACCCGGCGCACGCCATCGGGCTCGCACTACGGCTGCCCGAGCCCGCCACCCGCGAACGGCTCACCGGCATCGTCGACCGGCTCGCCGCCCGCCACGCGGCCCTGCGCACGGCCGTCGTCACCGAGGACCGCGCCCTGCGCGTGGACCGCGAGCTGCCCGGACCACTGCTGCGCTGGACGCCGGCCCGGGCGGCCGACCCCGAGGCGGAGGCCGCCGACCGGCTGCGGGCACTGCTGGAACCGCGGTTCGACCTGACCGCCCCCTCACTGTGGCGGTTCGAACTCCTCGACTACGGCCCCGACGGCCAGATCCTGGTCTTCGGCGCCCACCACGTGGTCAGCGACCTCCAGTCCCTGCTGCTGGTGACCGGCGAACTGGACGCCGAACTCTCCGGCACCCGGCTGCCCGCCGAGGTCACCAACCGGGACGCCGCCCTGCTGCTGCGCTCCCAGGAAGCGGGCAGAGAGCCCGCCGACGCCGACTGGAGCGCCGCCTTCGACGGAGTGCGACGCCTCGACCTCACCCTCGCGGCGCCGCGCCCGGAGCGGCGCTCGTACCGGGCGGGCAGCGTCACCCTGTCCATGCCCGCCGGCCTGATGGACCGGGTGACGGCACGGGCGAGTGCCCTCGCGATCACCCCGGCCGCGTTCTGCCTGGGCACACTCACCGTACTGCTGGCCCGGCGCCGGGAGCGCGAGCGCTTCGTGCTGGCCGTGCCGGTCGACACCCGCATCCACGTCGACGCGCCCGGCGCCCTCGGATTCTTCGGCGTCCCGGTGCCGTTCCCGGCCGAGGCACACCCGGCCGAACGCGTCGAGGACGTGCTGCGCCGCACCGACAGCCGGCTGGAGAAGGTCCTGGAGAAGGGCGCCATGTTCTCCGACACCCTCGCCGAACTCGCCGCGCAGGGGCTGCACCGGGCCAACGCCCCGCTGGTGGAGGTGTACTTCAACTATGTGCGCAGCGCGCCCCCGGCCGGCGGCGTGGAGGTCCTGCCCGCCGGGACCGGCTACTCCGACCTCGACCTGATGATCACTTTCACACCGGACGCCGGCCGGACACGGCTGGACTACAACGCGGACATCCTCGACGACAAGACGGTGGCCGGACTCGGGGAGGAGTTCCTGGAACTGCTGGCGGAGGCGGCACAACGGCCGGGGACACCGGTGCGTCCGGAGCAGGAATCGGTACCGGAGCAAGAAACCGCACCGGAGCAGGGAACGACACCGGAGCAGGAAACCGCATCGGAACAGGAAAGGGCAGCGGACCGGCCCGAACAGCGGCTCCCGGTCCTCGCCCTCGCCGCGACCTTCGCCCTCGGCGACCTCCCGCCGCTCTGCGAAGCGGCCCTCGACGACACCGTGACGGTCACCGAGGCCCCCTACCACCAGGTTCTGGCCGCCCTCAAGGACCCCTCCGGAGTCCTGAGCGCCCCGGACACGGACCTCGGCGTGATTCTGCTGCGCGCCGCCGACCTGGAACGATTCGGCCCGGTCGACGACACACTCCTTGCCGAGCTGGGCACCGCGTACCCGGCGACGGTACGGGCGCTGGCGGAACGGACCCGCACTCCGCTGATCGTCGGCTTCGCCCCCACCGCCGATGCCGACGACCGGCTGCTGCGCTGGGAGAACGAGATGGCCGCCGCACTCGACGCAACCCCCGGCGTGGCGGTCCTGCGCCCGGCGGACTGGACCCGGGAACACCAGGTCGGCGACCCCTTCGACGCCGGCACCGAAGAGCTCGCCCACCTGCCCTTCACCCCCGAATTCCAGGCGGCCGTGGCCCTGACCCTGGCGGAGGTCGTCCAGGCCGTACGGCGGCCCGCGCCGAAGGTCATCGTGGTCGACGGCGACGAGACCCTGTGGGGCGGAGTCGCGGGTGAGTCAGGACCTGAGTCGGTGGAACTGGACGGACCCAGGGCCGAGTTGGCGCGCAGACTGCTCCAATGGCGGGACGCGGGCGCGCTGCTGGCGCTGGTCAGCAACAACGACGAGGCGACCGTCCGCGCGGTCCTGGACCGCCCTGACAGTCTGCTCGGAGCGGAGCACTTCAGTGTGCTGTCGGCCGCCTGGGGGCCGAAGCCCGAACGGCTCGAGGCGGCGGCGCGGCAACTGAACCTGGGCGTCGACAGCTTCCTGTTCCTGGACGACAACCCCGCCGAGATCGCCAAGATGCGTGCGGCGCTGCCGCAGGCCGACTCGGTGCAATGCCCGCCCGCCGGTGAACTGTCCGCTTTCCTGGGCCGGTTGTGGCCGCTCGTCCCGGCGGCGGCGACCACCGAGGACCGGCTGCGCGCCCGCTTCTACGAGCAGGAGCGCGAGCGGGACGCCGTCCGCGCCCAGGCCGGGTTCGAGGAATTCCTCGCGAGCCTCGAACTGGAGGTGGAGATCCGGCCCGTCACCGACGAGGACGCCCCGCGTGCGGCCCAACTGGTGCGCCGCACCAATCAGTTCACTCTGCGGGCCCGCTCGGCCGACGGCCGCGACCTGGAGCGCTGGCGGGACCAGGGCGAAGTGTGGACGGCCGCCGCCCGTGACCGGTACGGCGACTACGGTCAGATCGGACTGCTCGCGATCCGCGCCGACGGCGGCCGGCTCGACGTCCTCGCCTGGATGCTGAGCTGCCGGGCGCTCGGCCGGGGCGTGGAGGAACGCCTCCTGGCCTGGCTCGCCGGCCGCGCCGAAGAACTGGGCTGCGCGAAAGTCCGTTTCACCGCGCAGCGCACCCCGCGCAACGTCCCGGTCCGCCGACTGCTCGCGGCCCTCGGCGGCGGTGACCAGGACGCCGAGCGGATGGAGACGGTGACCACACCGGAACTGATGCGGGAGTTCCGCTCCTGGCGGTCCTGAGAGCCGCACGGACGCGGTCGCCCCGGCCGGGCTGTACGCCGGGGCGCGCCGCGACGGCGAGGCCTGCCACTGAGGACGAATTCGGGACAGGGGCCTCCGCGATGAGCGGAGGCCCACCGGGCAGCGGGCGGACAACAGTGCCGGGCCTCGCCGTCGCGGCGCGCCTCACCCACCACCCGGTCCACCGGCTCAGGCGGACACGACCGGGTCGGGCGATGCCTTCACACCATTCGTACGTTTTCAGACGCAGAAGAAGGGGAGGCGATCTTCAGAGCGGAAATCGACAGTCCCCACCGCGGGGACATGGGAGGAACAGAGCATGTCCGCAGTTCCCAGCATCACCCTCAACAACGGCGTCGAGATCCCGCAGCTCGGATTCGGCACCTTCCAGATCCCCCCGGAGGAGACCAGGGACGCCACCCTGGCCGCCCTGGAGACCGGATACCGGCACATCGACACCGCGCAGCTGTACCGCAACGAGAAGGAAGTGGGCCAGGCGGTCCGCGACTCCGGCATCGACCGGAGCGAGATCTTCGTGACGAGCAAGCTCGGTAACGGAGCGCACGCACCCGACGACGCGCTGCGCGCGTTCGACCAGACCATGGACGCCCTGGGCCTCGACTACGTGGACCTCTACCTCATCCACTGGCCGCTGCCCGCCGTCGGGGACTTCACGGAGACCTGGCAGGCGATGGAGGAGATGTACCGGTCGGGCCGCGCCAAGGCGATCGGCGTCTCCAACTTCCAGCAGAATCATCTGCGCCGGATCTTCGACAGCGGCGTGGTCGTTCCCGCCGTCAACCAGATCGAGGTGCACCCCTACCTCACCCAGGACGAACTGCGCGCCTTCGACACCGAGCACGGCATCGCCACGGAGGCGTGGTCGCCGATCGCGCAGGGCAAGGTACTCTCCGACCCCGCCATCACCGGCATCGCCGAACGGCTCGGGCGGACACCCGCCCAGGTCACGCTGCGCTGGCACATCCAGCGCGGTGACATCGTCTTCCCGAAGTCGGTCACCCGCGAGCGTGTCACGGAGAACTTCGCGCTCTTCGACTTCGAACTGAGCGAGGGAGACATGGCCGAGATCACGGCGCTGAACAGGAACGAGCGTACGGGCCCGGACCCGGACGTGTTCAACCCCACCCCCTGAGCGGGTGCGGTGAGCGGCGAGCGGTGATTCGCCGGGCGGCCGGGCCCGGCGATCGCCTACGGTGTGCGAAATCTCCGTAGCCCCGCGCAGCACTCCGCGGACGCCGTGACAGAAGGCTGGACAGCCCGTGATTCTGAAGACCTTCCGCTGGGCGTTCGTGGTCACCGTGCTCGGGCTCGCCGCCGGCATCCTCTACGACGGGTGGGCCGCCCTGGGGGTCGTCGCCATCCTGGCGGTCCTCGAGGTGTCGCTCTCCTTCGACAACGCGGTGATCAACGCCGGAATCCTGAAGAAGATGAGCGCCTTCTGGCAGAAGATCTTCCTCACGATCGGCGTGCTCATCGCGGTCTTCGGCATGCGCCTCGCCTTCCCCATCGTGATCGTCGCCGTCACAGCCAGGATCAGCCCCGTACAGGCGGTCCGGCTGGCGGTCGACGACAAGGACCGCTACCAGCAGCTGGTGACGGACGCGCACCCGTCGATCGCCGCGTTCGGTGGCATGTTCCTGCTGATGATCTTCCTCGGCTTCATCTTCGAGGAACGGGACATCACGTGGCAGACCTGGCTGGAGCGGCCGCTGGCCAAGCTGGGCAGGGTCGACATGCTCGCGGTCTGCGTCGCGCTGATCCTGCTGCTCATCGCCTCCGCGACCGTCGCGACGCACGCGCATCAGCACGGCGGCGCGCACGCGGACAAGTCCGCGACGGTCCTCACCGCCGGTGTGGCCGGGCTCATCACGTATCTGATCGTCGGAGGTCTCTCCGGCTTCTTCGAGAACCGCCTCGAAGAGGACGAAGAGCGCGAAGAGGAACGGACCGAGGAGCGACGGGCCGGGGAAGCCGCCGAGAAGCGCGGCAGCGCCGGCTCCGCCGCCGCCCTCACCGGCAGGGCCGCGTTCTTCATGTTCCTCTACCTGGAAGTCCTCGACGCGTCGTTCTCCTTCGACGGTGTGATCGGCGCCTTCGCCATCACCAACGACATCGTGCTGATGGCCCTCGGTCTCGGGATCGGCGCCATATACGTCAGGTCACTCACCGTCTACCTGGTCCGCAAAGGGACGCTGGACGACTACGTCTACCTGGAGCACGGGGCGCACTACGCCATCGGCGCACTCGCCCTGATCCTGCTCATCACCATCCGGTACGAGATCAGTGAACTCATCACCGGCCTGATCGGGGTCGTGCTGATCGGCTGGTCGTTCTGGTCCTCGGTCCGCCGCAACACACGCCTGGCCGCTACGCCTTAGGGCGCCGCCCCGGCGGATCCCTGCGAACCCTGTCGCTCCGGCGCGCCCTCACCGAACAGCTTCCGGGCCGTGGCCCGGTGACTGGCCTTCACATGCGCGAGCGCGCTCGCCCGCGCCCGCTCGGGGACACCGGACGCGATGGCCTCGTACAGCTCCCGGTGCTCCGCCAGCAGTTGGGGCCACTGCTCGTTGTGGCGGGTGAGCAGGCGCAGCCGTCCGTCGACCGGTTCCATCACAGAGATGAGCAGGCTGTTCCCCGCCATGGCCAGAACACGCTCGTGGAAACGGGTGTTGATGTCCGTGATCCGCTCGGCGTCCAGGGCGCGGGTCGCGGACGCGGCGTGCTCCAGAAGCTCCGCGAGCGCGGCGAGACCGTCCGCGTCCGCGCGGCTCGCCGCCAGAGCGGCGGCGTGGACCTCCAGTGCCTCGCGGAGTTCGAAGAGTTCGTCGACATCGGTGGGAGTGAGCCGGCGCACCACGGAACGCCGGGGAGTCTCGAACAGGACGAACCTCTCGGCCACCAGCGCGCGGACGGCCTCGCGGACGGGAACGCGCGAGACGCCGAAGCGGTCGGCGAGTTCGCGTTCGACGAGCCGGTCGCCGGGGCGCAGCCGTCCGGCGATGATGTCGCGGCGCAGCGCGGTCAGTACCCGCTCGCGCACGGCTCCCAGGGGCTCGGCGGTGGTCATACGTCCCATACTCCCCGACTCACGCGGTGTTTTACGGAGCCGTAACCGCCGGGACATGCCCGGCGGCGGTCATCGCCGGGAGCATGACAATGCGTTTGGTATACCAAATTCACTGTCCATCGTCCCCTCCACCAGGAGGCCCCGTGTCCCTCGCCGACCGTGCCGCAGCCACCGGCAGCACCGCCTTCGTTCCCGACCCCCGCCTCACCAACGAAGACCTGGCCCCCGCATCCGCACGCACCTGGAAGGTCTTCGACCTCTTCGCGCTGTGGATGTCCGACGTCCACAACCTCGGCAACTACACCTTTGCCGCAGGGCTGCTGGTGCTCGGCATGAACGTCTGGCAGGTCTTCACCTCGCTGCTGGCCGGATTCGTCCTCATCTACCTCGGCATGAACCTGATGGGCCGTATCGGCCAGCGGCACGGCGTCCCGTTCCCCGTCGTCAGCCGCATCAGCTTCGGCGTCTGGGGCGCCAACATCCCGGCCCTGATCCGCGCCGTGATCGCCATCATGTGGTACGGCATCCAGACGTACCTGGCCTCGGTCGCGGTGAACGTGATGCTGCTCGCGGCGATACCGGAACTCGACTCCTGGACGGAACACTCCTTCCTCGGGCTCGACGCGCTCGGCTGGACCTCCTTCCTCACCCTCTGGGTCCTCCAGGCGCTGATCATCGGCCGCGGCATGGAATCGGTCCGCAAGTTCCAGGACTTCTGCGGCCCGGCGATCTGGCTCGTGATGATCGCGCTCGCCGTGTGGGTCCTCGCCAAGGCCGGCTGGACGATCTCTCTCACGTCCACCCCGAACCCGGTCTCCACCGGCAAACAGGTGAGCCAGTGGTTCGGCGCGATCGGCCTGATTCTGGCGACCTACGGGACGCTCATGCTGAACTTCTGCGACTTCTCGCGCTTCGCCCCCGACCAGCGCACCGTCAGGCGCGGCAACTTCTGGGGCCTGCCGGTCAACTCGACCGCTTTCGTCATCCTCTCCGTCATCGTGACGGCCGGGTCCATCGAGGTCTTCGGCGAGGCGATCACCGACCCCGCCCTGCTGGTCGCGAAGGTCGGCAACACCTGGGTCCTGGTGCTGGGCGCGCTGACCTTCGCCATCGCCACGATGGGCGTCAACATCGTCGCGAACTTCGTCTCGCCCGCCTACGACCTCGCCAACGTCTGGCCGCAGAAGATCACCTTCAAGGTCGGCGGAATGATCAGTACGGTCGCCGCCCTGCTGGTCACCCCCTGGAACCTCTACTCCAACCCCGACGTCGTCAACTACTTCCTCGGCGGCCTCGGCGCCTTCCTCGGCCCGCTGTTCGGTGTGATCATGATCGACTACTACTGGGTCAAGCGCGGTCGCGTCGACGTCGAAGCGCTCTTCGACGGGAGTGAAGACGCGCGTTACTACTACCGCAAGGGAGTCAACCCCAAGGCGCTCTGGACCTTCCTGCCGTCCGCCGGACTCGCCGCCGTGCTCGCGCTCGTCCCGTACTTCGGCGACGTGGCCGCGTACTCCTGGTTCATCGGCACGGCCGTCGCCGCCGTCCTCTACGCGGCGCTGAACCGGACGGAACGTACCCGCGCCCTCACCCCCGCCCCCTCGGAGGCCTGAACCCCATGCGGATCGTCGTCACCAACTGCAACACCACCCGGGCGATGACCGACGAGATCGTACGCGGCGCCCGGGCCGCGGCGGGCCCGGGCACGACCATCACCGGACTCACCCCCGCCTGGGGACCCGAGTCCGCGGAGGGCTGGCTCGACAGCTACCTGTCCGCCGCGGCGGTCCTCGACACACTGCGCCGATACGAGGAGCCGTACGACGCCGTGGTCATGGCCGGGTTCGGCGAGCACGGACGCGAAGGCGCCCGCGAACTCCTCGGCGTCCCCGTCGTCGACATCACGGAGGCCGCCGCCCACCTGGCCTGCCTCCTCGGACGGCGCTACGGCGTCGTCACCACCCTGGACCGGACCCGCGGCCAGATCGAGGACAGCCTGCACACGGCAGGCATCGCCCAGCACTGCGCCGCCGTCGAGGGCACCGGCCTCGGCGTCCTCGACCTCACCGACGAACACCGCACCACCGAGGCGTTCCTGGCCGCCGCCGAACGAGCCGTACGCGCGGGAGCCGAGGTGCTGGTCCTCGGCTGCGCCGGCATGACCGGTCTCCAGCGCACCCTGGGGGACCGGCTGGGCATGCCCGT
Source organism: Streptomyces sp. NPDC088725 (assembly GCF_044751305.1). NCBI lineage: Bacteria > Bacillati > Actinomycetota > Actinomycetes > Kitasatosporales > Streptomycetaceae > Streptomyces > Streptomyces sp. NPDC088725. The sequence goes on along the minus strand of NZ_JBIVLO010000017.1, from coordinate 10,374 downwards.
CGTCGACGGCGTGGCCGCCGCCGTCAAACTCGCCGAGTCCCTCGTCGCGCTGGACCTCACCACGAGCCGTACGGGAAGCTACGCCACACCGCTCCCCAAACGCCGTACGTGGCCGCCCCTCCCCTGATGTGCCGCAGCGACCGCCGGCTCTTCGGCGTCCTGCCGTCGCGGATCGAGCCCAGGATCGCCCGGGCGACCGACACCCCGGAAACCACCCGTATCCGCAACCGCGTGCGCCGCTGAGCCGGGCGTGTCAGCGGTGTGCGCGCCGTGCCGGACCGTAGGCTGAGCGGCGGCCCGGCACAGTGCGGGTGTCCACAACCAGGACCTCAAAGACGTCGGTTCTGGACGCGCGACCGGGTGCTCCGCCTTCCCCCACGACGATCCCGGAGACGACCATGCGGTCCAGTCCTGCGCGCCTCTTCACCAGGGTTCCGCTTGCCGGAAACTACGCGGCCGCCGTGATTCTGGCCCTGCTGGCGCTCTGCCCGTACCTGGTGCTCACCACAGCCCTGTCCCTCATGGGGCCCGTCCTCATGAGGGAACTCGACGCGAGCCGTTTCGAGTTACAGCTGACCGGCGGACTGTCCAACGCCTGTTACGCGTTCGGGGCGGTGGCGTCGGCGGACCTGGTCCAGCGGGCGCCCCGGCGCACGCTCTACCTCATCTGCGAAGGCGGCTTCGTGGTGAGCGGGGTGCTGACGCTGAGTGCCCCGGGGATCGGCCTGTTCATGGCGGGCGTCATCCTTCAGGGGCTGTTCACCGGAATGCTGCTGGTCGTGGCCCTGCCGCCGCTGATCACCGGACACGGCATCGACCGGCTGCCGACCACCGCCGCGGTCATCAGCCTGGGGCTGTTCGGGATGGTGACGCTCGGCCCGCTGGTGGGCGGACTGGTCGGCAGTTTCAACGGCTGGCGGGAACTCTTCGCCGGACTCGCCGTGCTCGCGGCGACCGGGCTGACCGTCGGTGCCCTCACCTTCGAGAGCAACGAGCCTCCCGGCCGGGGTACGGCCTTCGACTGGTTCGCGATTCCGCTCGCCCTCGGTGCCACCGTGCTGCCGTTCTTCGGTGTGTCGTGGCTGACCCGTGGCGACTTCACCGACGCCGCGTTCCTCGTACCGGTCATCGTCGGAATCCTCCTCGGTGTGGTTCTGGTGGTGAGCCAGTACCGCAAGACCCACCCGCTGATGCCGGTACGGCCGATCAGCAACACACTGCCGGTCACCGGAACGGCCAACGCGATGCTCACCGGCGCCGCCTTCACCACCCTGCTCGAACTGTCCGAGGTCTACCTCCTGCGGATCCCGCACTACGCGCCCGTACGCGTGGGCCTGCTCGTCACGCCCCAGATTGTCGGTGTGTTTGTCGCGGCCGTGGTGTTCCGGAAGCTCGTGGCCACACAGTGGGTGCCGTACCTGGCATTGTCTGGCCTCGTCAGCGTCGCCGTGGGCGGCGCCGTACTGCTGTCCGCGACCGCGTCCAACGCCTCCGCGATCGTCCCCGTCGCCGCGCTGTTCCTGGGATTCGGCGCCGGCGCGGGTGTGGCGCCAGGACTCTTCCTGGCCGGCTTCTCGGTCCCCGTCTGGCAGATCGGCGCGACCTTCGCTCTGGTCGAACTGCTGCGTTCCGAGGCGGCGTTCCTCATCGGACCCGTTCTTCTGCGCATCGCGATGACACCGCAAAGCCTGGTGCACGGATTCCACCTGGCCGTGGTGATCACCCTGGGAGTGACCGTCCTCGGCGGGCTTTTCCTCGTCGGCCTCTTCGTTCTGGGTGGTGCCCGGCCGGAGCCCCCGGACCTCGACACCTGGATCGCGGGCGAGGGAACGGGCTATCACTCCCCGGCGCTGGCCGCCAGGATCCGCGACGTCTGACGGCCGTGGTTCTTCCGCTGCCGCGCCCGGTCGTACACACTGCCGGATCCCCGGAGGGCCGGATCCCGGCTCCCCGGAGGGCCGTTGTCAGTGGCGTGTGCCAGAGTCTGCGCATGCTCGAGATCGTGGTGGAGACGGAGAACGCGGAACGGCATGTCAGTGTCCGCCCAGGAGCTGGCCGGCCTGGTCCGGCGAATCGGCGGTGCCGGTGACCGGTTCCTGGTGGCCCAGCGCATACCCGACCTGCCCGACATCTTCGCCCAGGTCTGGCACGAGGCCGGCGAGAACTACACGCTGGAGCACCGTGACGGCTCCGCCGGCCGGCACTTCCAGGCGATGGTCGACGGCTCCGAGGGCGTGATCGCGGCGATGACCGGCTGAGCCCGCCGGAAGCCCGGTTGGGACACGGGACTGGACTGGTCGCCGCTGGACACCGGACCCGCTCGCGAGGTGCCGCCGCTCGACCTGGACGAAGACGAGCGTGAGGAGTTGGTGAAGCACGTCCGCGAGGTGCTGCTCGGCGGCTACGCCTCCCGTGCTGAACTGGCCGAGGCCGCCGAGGAATTCCTGGTCACCGCGGACCACCGCCCCGTGTCCCGAGAGCAGACACAGGCACTGGCGGACCGGATGTGGCTGGAGCGCGTCGCGGAACAGGCCGACTGGCAGGGCGAGACGGACCCCGAGCGGCTCACCCGCGCGTTCACCATCCTTCAGGAAGCCGGCATCACCGCCTGCGAGCACTTCACCTGCTGCCGCGCCTGCGGCCGGTCCGAGATAGGCGGCGCGGGCGGCCCCGACGCCCGCGGCTTCGTCTTTTTCCATTCCCGGTCCACGTACTCCGCCGCAGCCGGAGACGGACTGACTCTGCTCTACGGAGGCTTCGACGGTTCGTCCGAGACCACCGCGGCCATCGGCCAGGAGGTCACGGCCGCACTGGAGGCGGCCGGCCTCCACACGGACGGCAACGCCGACCCCAGCCGGGCCATCACCGTCACGCCCCTGAAGTGGCTCCGCCGCCTGGTCGGTTAGGCGACTGAGCCGGGGTCTCGGCAGTGTGCCGTCGATGGTTGAACGGGGACGGGCCGTTTCAAGATGGACGGGACTCTGGTGCGGCCCCTGGTGCGTGAGCAGCAGCATCCGGATCCCGCAGGATGGGCACTGCGCGAGGCGGCGGGCGGTTGGCTGGCGGTCGGGCCCGTCAAGTGTGGCGACTCGGGGAGGAGTTGGCTGTACGCATGCCGCGTACTGAGCGCGCACCGTCCCTCCTGCGCGCTGAGCGCCCAGCGGATGTCGGTGAGGTTCGGCGGCATGCCCTTCCATCTGATCGGGGCGGTGACCGAGCTGGTTGTCCCGGGCTTTGGGCGCCGGCGCTTCTGTCTGAGTCTCGCCGGCTGGGTGAAGGGCTCTCTGGAACTTTGTCCTCTGGGCGTGGCAGGGGATGCTGCCTGGCCGGTGTCGTGGGTGTGGGATGTGTGCCTGACACCCGCGCCGTGTGGTGGCGGTGATGGTGTGTGTGCCGAAGCATCGTTTACTGGGCGGCTCGTGCCGCCTGTCGATGGGCTTTCCCGGCCGGCAGGCGGGCCCGGGGGCGAGGGTCTCCCATGCCTGGGCGGGAGTGTCCGGTCCGCGGGCCTGTCGTGCGGCTCCGCGAACTTCCCTCCGTCGTACGAGGGTTGGGCCCCGGGCGGCGCAGGAGGCGGGTCCCCCGGCTGCGCGGAAAAAAGAGCCTGTCGTGAAGCCTTTGTTTCTCAATGCTCTTGAAAGTTTGTCCTGTGCACTACAGATTGCTCATCTGTGGGACAGAGGGATCGCGTCGTATGGGAGCAAGGGTGATCTTGCTGTGATGCGACGCGCAGCGGACGGTTACCGAGTTCTTCGAGAGGGCGGAAAAATTGAGAAACCTGTCATCATCCGGAGTGCGTCAGTCGGCTCCCGGACACCTGAAGCGGAAGGCGTCCCGGTTCGGGGTGCTCTTCGGTGCCACCGTCCTTGCGGTCACGCTTCCCTCGGCGGTGGCGCGGGCGGACAACCTGCCGAATCTGCCCCAGAACGCGGGGGGTTACGAGACGTCGTTCTCGCCCGCGTACGACTATGACGGCGACGGCTGTTACCCCGTCGCTGCCATTGCTTCCGACGGGACGCTGAATCCCGGTCTGAACACCACGGGTGACGTCAACGGCAACTGCCGTGACCAGTCGGACCTCGACCGGACGCAGACCTACGCCCGCTCGGCATGCAACAACGGATGGTGTGCCGTCGTGTATGCCAGCTACTTCGAGAAGGACCAGGCGGTGGCCGGCAGCGGTCTGGGCGGACACCGTCACGACTTCGAGCACGTCATCTCCTGGATCGACCAGGCGTCCAACCAGGTGGAGTACGTGACGACCACGCAGCACTCCGGCCAGAAGACGTACGCGCGTTCCGAGGTACTGTTCGACGGTTCACACCCCAAGGTCGTCTACCACAAGGACGGTCTGGGCACGCACTTCTTCCGCCTCGCCAACAACAACGACGAGCCTCCGGAGAACCACTACCACGACTGGCGTCAGCCTCCCATCGTGGACTGGAACGGCTGGCCCAGCATCGAGCTGCGGGACCGGTTGATGAACGCGGACTTCGGGTCGGCGACCATCAAGACCACGGACAAGGACGACCGCTTCCGGAATCTCCTCAACGCCTCCAAGCCCGCCGGGATCCCGTTCGACCCGTGGAACTGACATCGGGGGGTCGTGGTACCTCCGCGCGTGCTCGGCGACCCCGGCGGGCAGCGGTCGCGGAGTGACGGCCTGAGCCGTCACTGACCGGACCTTGCCCGCTGCCGCGCATGTCACCTGGACGCCGTGGTACCCGAACCGAACTCGGTTCGGGTACCACGGCGTTGCGCTGTCCGGCGACGGGCCCGGGGGCCCGGTATGCGGGTACGATGCGCCGGTTTCGTGTCGGCGGCTGGTGTCAGTGACGTTTTCTCAACGGCCTTTATTCCAGGCACCGTTGAGGAAGCTGGCAGCGCCGGCGATGCCAGCCGCTTCGGCGGCCTCATCCGCGCGAGGTTCGCGGGGGACTCCTTCGCGAATCCGGCTTGCCGCGAAGAGCGAGGCAGCCTCGTACCGGCGCGTTCATCGCTCATTACTTCTTTGAGGCGTATCTCGGTCACACTTCCGGAGGGTTCGCAGCGGTGTGACGGGGAGGCGTTCGATGCTGCTGGCACCGTTTCCTCAGCCAGCGGCGGATGCGTGAGGCGAGGTGATCACAGGCCTGGTTGACGATGCCGAACTGCCGCCCAGCGGGCCATGTACCTCAAGACCGTACGCCAGGGCGGGATATCGACGGGCAGGGCCCGCCACTTTCAGCCGGTGGTCCATGACACAGCGGCGGTGGCTCATGGCAACAGCGTCCCCCGGCCCCCGCCGGGTCGATGGGTCAGTCTGAGGCGATGAGGCTGAAGGCGGATTCGATGGAGTTGTGCTGGGCGACGATGTGACGCACCCACATGCCGTTCGGATGGGCGGCGGCGTGCGGGGCGACGGTGCCGTTGATGAACCGGCGGAACGGGTCAGCCTCTGGCTGACACCTTCCGCTCGGGTTTCTGGTCCAACTTCCGTGGAGCGGTGACGCTCAGTGTTGCTGAACAGTTCTGTGCATGGTGTGCCACCACGACCGATGGTGGTGTCGGTGGGCGGGACCCCCTGGAGCCGCCCGGACTGGCCCAACGCGGGCGGTCGCGGTTGTGGATTGATGATCACGGGTGGTGGCTCGGGGTTGTGGAGTTCACCCCGCCGCGGACGGTCGGCAGCGGTCTGTACGTCGGTGCGATGTGGCTGTGGCACGACGTGGATCACCTGGCCTTCCACGTGGACGCACTCCGCACCGGCCCCGAGCTGTTCCGCACCGAGGACCAGCTCACACCGCTGGCACTCGACCTCGGCCGACAGGCGGCTGCGAACGTGACCGCGCTGAGGGAGAAGTTCCCGGATCTGCCGAACGTCGCCCTGTACCTGACCTCCAGGCCGGTGCGGCGGGGATTCCTCTGGGCCAGCTTCGACGCCGGGATCGCAGCCGCCCTCATTGGGGACCCTGACATGGCCCGCGATCACTTCAAGCGAGTCCTACGAGAGGACGCGTTGGCGCCTTGGATAGTCGAAGCCCAGGAGAGGACTCGTGAGCTTCACGCGATCGCGGCAGATCACGGCGCCGTGACCGCCTGGGTCATGCGGGCCGTCGATCCACGCCGAAGCAAGCTGGGCCTCGATCCCTTGGCGCTTGCGATCAGCTGAGCGGACAGCGAGTGCCAGAGCTGCGATCAGGCAAGACCTGCGACAGCGAATCTTGAGCGGGTGTTGCCGTTCCGATCCTGTGGGGTGTTGGTCGAACGGGAGTCTCGATCGGGTGACTGTGGCTGGTGCCGCACGGAGCAGGGCCTCCTGGCGGCTCGAAGGTTGTCTACGCCAACAGGCTGTCCAGAAGGCCCTGCTGCCCCGCTCTTACGCTCCCGCCGCCGATCGCGACACGTGCTGCGGCGTGCCGTGCAACCCGACGCGGCTCAGGTCGGTACGCACGTCGGTCGGAGCACCAAGGAGCTTCGAGTGCTTCGCGGCATCGACGGAACCGAGATCGTGGATGGTGAGCTCGAAGTCACGATGCACCTTGGCGTCCAGGGCCAGCGGCAGGTGAATACGCCCGTCCCCGACCATGCGTCGTACCCCACTGCGGCTGAGACCGAGCCCGAGCATGAGCAGTCGTTCGACCCTGACCGGCGCGGGCAGCTCGAAGCCGACCAGGACCTTGAGCGGTGCACGGATTGTCGAGTGCGCAGAGGGGCGTGCAGGTCTCCACCCCCCACGTACCGGTCCAGTCGAGGCGGTATCCGCTCTTCGCGGCCAGCGACGCACTCATCGTCAGCTCCCGTACCACGGCTGGGTCATTGTTCTCGTACGCCACCAGGCGAGCGGGCTCCAGCGACGAGACGTGGACGCGCTCGTGGACGGGCACCTTCGAGGTCCGGTCGCACCCTGCACAGCTCAGGAGAAGCCAGACATCGAGGAGTTTGCCGCTCGCGTTGACACGGATCTTGCCCGAGGGACGATGCCGGCTGCCGGAGCAGCCCGGGCAGAGGCGTACGACGGTGGGCAGCGCGGACTCACGCACGGCCCACAGGGCCTTGCGGTCAGTATTCATGGATGTGGTTGCTTTCAGGACTGACCAGGAGCTCTCGCAGGCGAGGCTGCGGCTCCTGGGATATGACGGATGCACACGAGGGCGCGAGTCATCGCCTCGGGGCCGAGTCGTCAGGCTCCGGGTCAACCGCGCGACAGGTTGGCTTTGCTACGTGGCAGCCGTTACAGGTCCATGCAGGCGATCATGAGCGAGGCCGCGGCCCGCGAACAACTCGTTTTCCGCGGGCCGCCCGCCGACAGGCCGTGGCAGCGCCTCGGCCTCGTTGCAGGCAAGGCCTGGATGGCTTGGCCTGCCGCGAACTGGCCTTTGCCGCGCCTGGGGGTTGTCTCAGAGATCAGTGGGTGTTGTCGTTCCGATGTCGAGGGGTGTTGGTCGAACGGGAATCCCCGATCGGGCGACTTCGACCGATGCTGCGCACGAGAACAGGGCACCGCGCCATCCGAGGGTGCGCGGCCCGTGCCGCGCACCCGCCGCGTCGGCTGTGAAAATCCGCGTGCGGTCGCCTGGAGCACGGTGATAGACATCCGGTGTGCGAAACACTCTGGGCTTCCCTGACCTGCTGCGACTCATCGACGAACGGTCGGCCGCCTTCCGCGCCGCGGTCGCCGCCGCTCCCAGCCTCGATGTGCAGGTGCCGACCTGCCCCGGATGGACACTGTTCGATCTGGTGAAGCACCTGGGTGGGGGAGACCGTTTCTGGGCCGCCATCGTCGGCGCGGGGCCTGCCGACGCTCCCCCGGCCGAGGCCACCGCTGCGCGCGCCGCTCTGGAAGTGCCGCGGGAGCGTGAGGCCCTGCTGGCCTGGCTGGCCGCGTCGACGCAGCTTCTGCTGAGCGCCCTGCGCGAGGCAGGACCGGAGAGCGGTAGCTGGACGTGGTGGCCTGCGTCGCAGTCACCGCAAACCTCCGGCGGTATCGCCCGGCACCGGGCCCAGGAAACCGCGGTGCACACGTGCGACGCCCAGCTCACCGGGGGCGCCCCGCAGCCGCTGCCGGTCGAGGTGGCACTCGACGGTGTGGAGGAGTTCCTGTTCACCGTCTGCGCAACGCCGAGTGCCTGGCCGCACAAGCCCACGGCCTTCGACTTCCACGCCGCCGAGGGCCGCTCCTGGCGCCTCACGGTCGACGGCGACGGCGCACGCTCCACCCGCCTTCCCGCGCACACTGCCGCGACCGGCGAGGACTCGGACGCAGCTGGCGCCTCCATCCGTGGCACGGCCAGTGAGTTGGTCCTCTACTTGTACGACCGTATCCCGGCCGCCTCCTTGCACGTTGACGGAGACGCAGGGCTGCTCGACCTCCTCCGCGCCTGGGAGCCGGAGGAGAAGTAGGACGTAGCGGGGGCGGTTGGCCGCGCCTCGAGCCGGTAGGAGACGACTCTTCGCCAGGTTCGTCAGTCGCGGCACCGGGCTCAAACCCGCGAGGCGGCCTCGGGGCGTCACCAAGCCGACCGTCTACCTGGTCAGAGCTCGAACTCACGACCTCCACACGATCAGAGACGAGTACATCGACAGCCGGGCAACCGCCGCCCGGCTCGCTCTCCGTATCCAGCGAGCCTCACCCCGATCTCTGGCTGGCGGGGGCTTGCGTTTATTCATCGGCCGCCTGGCTTTCACCAATCGCCTCGAAGCCCGCTTCCTGTGGAACTGCCTTTGCGGGTTCCGTGATCGAACGAACACTATCGGTTGGAAGCGCTTGGCCGACGCTTGACCGGCCGGAGCGCGGGCTCCCTATAGGACGTTCTGGGGAGGAAGCCCTGCCCTGAGTGCGATGGGATGCTTCCCTTTTCCTCGGTCATTGGCCGTCGGTTGCTGCGCTGCTCCCAGCGCTGTCGCCGGGCCGCCTTCCGCAAGCGCCATCCGAAGGGCCCACAAACGTCCCAGCGATGGCGACGGTGGGTCACCTTCACCTGCGAAAGGTGTCAGACCCGCTTTCAACGGCTCCGCCGAATCCGATGGTGCTCGGACACCTGCCGGGACACGGTACTGGCCGAGGACCGGGGGCGGCGCTGCGGGATCTGCGGAACACCGCTGGTCAATGCCCCGCGCGGGCGCACCTGGCAGTGGTGCTCGGCTGCCTGCCGCCAGAGGGCATACCGAGAACGCCCTCCCGTGCAGGCCGACAACCCCTCCGAACGAGAGCAGGACCCAGTGAAGGTGTTGCCTCCCGTGACCAGCCGCAATGAGTTCAGCGCACTCATCATCAGGACCGACTACAGGGATCAGCACGCATGGCAGGCTGTGGTGACGGCGCTGGAACAACCCTGGGGAACAGGGGAGTTCGAGGCACTGGTCCACATCGTCGACGATCCGGTCTGGGCCGAAGCCACGGTCGACGAGGTGCTGGCTGTCGTCTGCTTCGACGACAACCTGAGCGTCGCCTTTCTCGCAGACGAGCTCACTCAACAGGCAGAGCCACACGCGCTTCCGGCCCTCACCACGGTCAGCCGGGAGGAGTGCGAGGACGCCGAGGAATGCGAAGAGCTGACCGAGTTCGGCCGGTGGTTCCGCACTGAACCCGCGGGAGTCCACGACATTCACGCGAACCTGAGTGTCGCCAACCTAGGCTTCGAGGAGTACGCCGCAGCCGCACAGGAAGATCCCACCAGGATCTTCCGCTCATTCTGACGCCGACCACGCAACTGCAGATCATCCCGGGGCCAACTACAGGTGAAACGCGACGTCCTCGCACATATGTTCGGCCAACAGGCAGCGGCCTGCCCGCCAGTTCAAGCCGCCCTGTTGGCGGGAGGTCACTTTGTGATCGGGGAGGGCTCTGCCCCTGCCCGGCACCCTGCTGCCACATATCGGCGGCGACTTCGACTGTCTGAGCGACGCGGTCAGGAGACCCTCGCCCTCGACAAGACCGTCGGGATCCTCGAAGCGGCCGGAGACCTCCCGATCGATTCAGCTCAGCCGAATCCAAGACCCCGAGGGCCCCTGGGTCTTCATTCTGTTCCTTACTCCCGCATCCGAGACGGTCCTGGCCTGCACGGCAGTGCGACGACCGGACCGAGAGCCTCAATCTCCGGCCTGACTCGGACGGGCCGGCACAGGCATCCCGATGCAAGCAGGCCGGTGGTCAAACTTCGATGGCAAACGGTGAAACTTCGTTGTCACAGGACACCCGGGAAGCGCAGACCGCTCCAGCGGCCGCACCACGCGGGACGGCCTCACGACCCGCTCTCACGTGCCCTGTGCTCGAAAAGTTAAGCTATACCGCATCTGGTATGCGTTATTCGCATTTTATTGGGGTAGGGTGTGTTTGTGTTGATGGGTACTGAGGAGACGTTGCGGGTGACGGTGGCTGCGATTGTGCATCGT
>NZ_JBIVLO010000016.1:66001-100248 GCF_044751305.1 Streptomyces sp. NPDC088725 | reverse complement strand
ACGCCACAACGCAGCCAACGACACCATCACCGCGAACGACGCGGGCTGCACCACATCCACCCGCTCCAACGAAGGCGCCCCCTCAGCACCCCGCAACACATCCACCAACGACCAGTCCACAAACCCACTCAACGCGGCCGCACACTCACCGACCCGCTCAGCGAAAACCCCGGACTCCTCCAGCAAACGGGCACCCATACCCACCCACTGCGAACCCTGCCCGGGAAAGACGAACACCGTCTTCCCCTCCACATCGGCCACACCTCGGGCCACCACGGACGACGGTCCGTCGTCCGCGACCGCCCGCAGGGCCTCCAGCGGGTCGTCGCCCGCGGCGGGGACCACTACCGCCCGCTGCTCGAAGACCGCGCGCGAGGAGACCAGCGAGTGGCCCACGTCGAGCGGCCGGGTCTGCGGTTCCGTCTCCAGCCAGGACAGCAGCCGCGCCGCCTGCTCGCGTACCGCGGAGGCGCTGCGGCCCGACACCACCCACGGCGTCACACCGGCCGCGACGGGCAGCACAGGGGCTGGCTCGGCCGCGGGCTCGGGCTCCTCGACGTCCGGCGCCTGTTCCAGCAGCGTGTGGGCGTTGGTACCGCTGATACCGAACGACGACACCGCCGCGCGACGCGGGCGGCCCGTCTCCGGCCATGCCACCGCCTCCGTCAGCAGCCGCACGGAACCACTGGACCAGTCGACGTGGGTCGAAGCGGACTCCGCGTGCAGGGTCTGCGGAAGCACCCCGTGCCGCAGCGCCATCACCATCTTGATCACACCCGCCACACCGGCGGCCGACTGGGTGTGACCGATGTTGGACTTGACCGAGCCGAGCAGCAGCGAACGCTCCGGATCGCGGTCCCTGCCGTAGGTCGCCATGAGCGCCTGCGCCTCGATCGGGTCACCGAGCGGGGTGCCGGTGCCGTGGGCCTCCAGCGCGTCGATGTCGGAGAGGTCGAGCCGCGCGTTGGCCAGCGCCTGCCGGATGACCCGCTGCTGCGAGGGGCCGTTGGGGGCGGTCAGACCGTTGGACGCACCGTCCTGGTTGATCGCCGAGCCGCGGATCACCGCGAGCACCGGGTGACCGTTGCGCTGGGCGTCCGAGAGCCGTTCGACCAGCAGGATGCCGACGCCCTCGGCGAGCGTCATGCCGTCCGCCTCGTCGGAGAACGCCTTGCACCGGCCGTCCTGGGACAGCGCGCGCTGCCTGCTGAACGCGACGAACGGCGCGGGGGTGGTCATGATCGTGGCGCCACCCGCGACGGCGAGAGAGCTCTCGCCGTTGCGCAGCGACTGGCAGGCCAGGTGCAGCGCGACGAGAGAGGAGGAGCACGCCGTGTCGACGGTGACGGCGGGGCCCTCCAGGCCGAACACGTACGACAGCCGCCCCGAGAGCACGCTCGGGCTGCTGCCGGTGACCCGGTGGCCCTCGGCGCCCTCGCCCGCGCCCGCTCCGTACTCCTGGTAGCTGGAGCCGATGAAGGTGCCGGTCAGGCTGCCCCGCGCCGTGGCGGGGTTGATGCCGGCGCGCTCGAAGGTCTCCCACGTGGTCTCCAGCAGCAGCCGCTGCTGGGGGTCCATCACCAGCGCCTCGCGCGGGGAGATTCCGAAGAACGCCGGGTCGAACTCGTCGGCCTCGTGCAGGAATCCGCCGCGGGTGGAGTACGTGGTGCCGGACTGGTCCGGGTCCGGGTCGAAGAGAGCGTTGGCGTTCCAGCCGCGGTTGTCGGGGAATTCCGACACCGCGTCCGTACCGGAGGTCACGAGGTCCCACAGCTGCTCGGGGGAGCTGACTCCGCCGGGGAAGCGGCAGCTCATGCCGATGATGGCGATGGGCTCGTCGTCGGCCGCGCCGGTGGCGACCGGTCCCGCCACGTCGAGTACCGCGCCCAGGATCTCCGCCTGGAGGTACTGCGCGAGCTCCAGGGGGGTCGGGTAGTCGAACACCATGGTGCTCGGCAGGCTGAGCCCGGTGACGGTGGTCAGGCGCTTGCGCAGTTCGACCGCGGTGAGCGAGTCGAAGCCGATTTCACGGAAGGCGCGGCCCTCGGGCACGCCGTCGGCGGAGCTGTGGCCCAGTACCGCCGCCGCCTCGCTGCGGACCAGGTCGGCGAGGAGCCGGGTGCGCTCGGTCTCGGCCAGGGTGCGTACCCGGGTGACGAACTCCGAGGCGTCCGAAGGGCCTTCCTGGTCGGGACCGGCCGTCAGGGCCTGGATCTCGGGAAGGTCGGAGAGCAGCGCGCTCGGGCGCGCCGAGGTGAAGAGGGGGGCGTAGCGGTCCCAGTCGACGTCGGCCAGGGTGACGGTCACGTCCTGGCGTACGACGGCCCTGCGCAGCTCGGTCATGGCGAGGCCGGGCTCCAGGAGTCCGAGGCCCTGACGGCGCAGGCCCTCGGAGACGGCGTCGTCGGCCGCCATGCCCGCTTCCGCCCAGGGGCCCCAGGCCACCGAGGTCGCGGCGAGGCCGCGGGCGCGCCGGTGCAGCGCCAGGGCGTCCAGGTAGGCGTTGGCGGCGCCGTAGGCGCTCTGGCCTCCGCTGCCCCAGACACCGGCGACGGAGCCGAAGAGGACGAAGAGGTCGAGTTCGCGGTCGCCGAGCAGGGCGTCGAGGTGGGCCGCGCCCGCCAGCTTGGCCGAGGTCAGCTGGGCGAATTCGGCGAGGTCCAGGCTTTCGAGCTGCCCGAAGTGGCCGACGCCCGCGGTGTGCACGACGCCGGTGAGCGGCAGTTCCTCCGGGATCCCGGCCAGTACGGCGGCGAGCGCGTCGCGGTCCGCGACATCACAGGCCGCGATGGTGACGCGGGCGCCCGCCGCTTCCAGCTCGGCGCGGAGTTCGGCCGCGCCGGGGGCGTCGGAGCCGCGCCGGCTGGTCAGGACCAGGTGCTCGGCGCCGGCGGCGGCCAGCCAGCGGCCGACCTCGGCGCCGAGGCCGCCGGTGCCACCGGTGACCAGGACGGTTCCGGAAGCGGTGAACGCGTCGGCGGCCGGGAGTTCTTCGACGGCGCGCCGGACGAGGCGGCGTCCCGAGACCCCGGAGGCGCGGAGCGCCACCTGGTCCTCGCCGTCCGCGACGTCCTTGGTGGCGAGCACACCGGCGAGCCGCTGTGCGGACTGCTGGTCGAAGACCTCGGGAAGGTCGACCAGGCCGCCCCAGAGCCTGGGGTGTTCGAGAGCGACGGTCCTGCCGAGCCCCCAGGCCACCGCCTGTACGGGGTTGGTGACCGGGTCGGCGGGGCCGGTCGAGACCGCTCCCCTGGTGGCGGTCCAGAGCCGGCCTTCGCATCCGGTGTCGGCGAGCGCCTGGACCAGCGCGACCGTCAGGGTGAGCCCGTCGGTGAGCGGCGCGCAGGTGTCGCTCGGGCGCTCGTCCAGCGGGAGCAGGGACAGCACGTTCGCCGCGCTGCCGATCTCCTCGGCTTCCGCGAACTCGGTGAGGCGGCCGGCCAGTACGGTCCTGTCGGCGCACGAGGCGTCGAGCACGAGACGGCGGACGCGGGCACCGTGCGCGCTGAGCGCGTCCGTCAGTTCGTCGCGGAGGGTGTCCTGCGCCCCGTCCGTGCCCTCGCTGCTGACGAGCAGCCAGGTGCCGTCGAGAACGGGGGCGGTGGGCTTGCGCAGCCTGGTCCACTCGACCTGGTAGCGCAGCGCGTCGAGCCGGGTCCTCTCCTGCTTGCCGCGCCGCCACGAGGTGAGGGCGGGCAGCAGGGAGCCGAGGGAGGGCAGTTCGCGCTCGCCGAGCCCGAGGATCGAGGCGAGTTCTTCGGCGTCGCCGCGCTCCACGGCGGCCCACAGACGCTGGTCGGCGGGGTCGGCGCCGACGGCGGTGGCGAGGGCGGGCAGCTGCGGCCAGTAGAACTCGTGCTGGAAGGCGTAGGTCGGCAGGTCGACGCGGCGGGCTCCGGCGCCCGCGAAGTACGCCTTCCAGTCCACGGTGACGCCGTGGACGTGCAGGCGGGCCAGCGCCGTGGCGGCGGCGACGTCCTCGGCGCGGTCGGCGCGCAGCAGCGGGACCAGTTCGGCGTCGTAGGTGTCACCGAGGGTGTCCTGGGCCATCGCGGACAGCGGTGCGTCGGGGCCGATTTCCAGGAAGGTGGTGGCGCCCGCGTCGCGCAGGGTGCGGACGCAGTCGGCGAAGCGGACGGCTTCGCGGACATGGTCGACCCAGTACTCGGCGGAGCACAGCCGGTCCTCGGTGGCGAGTTCGCCGGTGAGGTTGGAGACGACCGGGATCTGCGGCGCGGTGAAGGTCAGGCCTTCCGCGACGGAGCGGAACTCGTCGAGCATCCCGGCCATGAGCGGCGAGTGGAAGGCATGGCTCACCCGCAGACGCTTGGTCTTGCGCCCCTGGGCGCCGAACGAGGCGGCGATCTCCAGGACCGGGGCCTCCTCGCCGGAGACGACGACGGAGGCCGGGCCGTTGACGGCGGCGATGGACACGCCGTCGGTCAGCAGCGGCAGCACCTCGTCCTCGGCGGCCTGCACGGCGACCATGGCGCCACCGGAGGGGAGTGCCTGCATCAGCCTGGCGCGCGCCGCGACCAGGGCGGCCGCGTCCTCCAGCGACAGCACGCCGGCGACATGGGCAGCGGCTATCTCGCCGATGGAGTGGCCCGCCACGAAGTCCGGCTTGACACCCCAGGAGCGTACGAGGCGGAACAGCGCGACCTCGACCGCGAACAGCGCGGGCTGCGTCCAGCCGGTCTCGTCCAGCAGCGCCGCCTCGTCGGTGCCCTCGGCGGCGAACAGCACCTCGCGCAGCGGGCGGTCGAGCAGCGGGCCGAAGGCGTCGAGGACCGCGTCGAGCGCCTCGGCGAAGGCCGGGAACCGCTCGTACAGTCCGCGTCCCATGGCGGCACGCTGGCTGCCCTGGCCGGTGAAGAGCATCGCGATCCGGCCGCGCCGCGCCGTCTCGCCCTCGGTCACTCCGGCGTCGGGGGCGGCGGTGGACAGTGCGGTGAGCGACCTCAGCAGCGCGGTGCGGTCCTCGGCCACCACGGCGGCGCGCTGGTCGAACTGCGAGCGCGTGGTGGCAAGGGAGTAGGCGGCGTCGACGAGGTCGAGTTCCGGCCGCTCCTGGACGTAGGCCAGCAGTCGGGCGGCCTGGCCGCGCACGGCGTCACGGGTGCGGCCCGAGATCACCCACGGCACGGCTCCCGGCTCGCGGCGCGGGGTCTTGGCCGCCGGGGTGACGGGCAGCGGGGGCTGCTCGATGACGGTGTGGACGTTGGTGCCGCTGATCCCGAACGACGAGATACCGGCTCGGCGGGGGCGGTCGGAGTCGGGCCAGGCGACCTGTCCCGTGAGCAGTTCGACGGCTCCCGCCGACCAGTCCACGTGGGTCGAGGGCTCGTCCGCGTGCAGCGTCCTCGGCACCACACCGTGCCGCATCGCCATGATCATCTTGATCACACCGGCGACACCGGCCGCGGCCTGGGTGTGGCCGATGTTGGACTTCACCGAGCCGAGCAGCAGCGGGCGCTCGGGGTCGCGGTCGCGTCCGTACGTCGCGAGGAGCGCCTGCGCCTCGATCGGGTCACCGAGCGAGGTGCCCGTACCGTGCGCCTCGACCACGTCCACGTCGTCGGTGGACAGTCCGGCGGCGGCCAGCGCCTGACGGATGACGCGCTGCTGCGAGGGGCCGTTCGGCGCGGTCAGGCCGTTGGAGGCGCCGTCCTGGTTGACGGCGGAGCCGCGGACCACGGCGAGGATCTCGTGGCCGTTGCGGCGGGCGTCGGACTGACGCTCCAGCACCAGCATGCCGACACCCTCGGACCAGCCGACGCCGTCGGCCGCGTCGGAGAACGCCTTGCAGCGGCCGTCGGGGGACAGTCCGCGCTGCCGTGCGAAGTCGACGAACACCGAGGGGGTGGACATCACGGTCACACCGCCGGCCAGCGCCATCGAGCACTCGCCGCTGCGCAGTGCCTGCATCGCCCAGTGCATCGCCACGAGCGAGGACGAGCACGCGGTGTCCACCGTCACCGCGGGGCCTTCCAGGCCCATGGTGTACGACACGCGGCCCGAGGCCAGGCTCGGGGATGTGCCGCTGCCGTGGAAGCCCTCGAACTCGGGGCTCGCCAGCACGGCGCTGTAGTCGCTGTACATCACACCGGCGAACACACCGGTGGCGCTGCCGCGCAGCGAGAGGGGGTCGATACCGGCCCGCTCGACCGCTTCCCAGGACGCTTCGAGCAGCAGCCGCTGCTGGGAGTCCGTGGCCAGGGCCTCGCGGGGGCTCATCCCGAAGAACGCCGGGTCGAACTCGCCCGCGTCGTGCAGGAATCCACCCGAGCGGGTGTAGGCGGTGCCCGGGTGGTCCGGGTCCGGGTGGTAGAGGGACTCGATGTCCCAGCCACGGTTGGTGGGGAATCCCGAGACCGCGTCGGCGCCCTCGGTGACCAGTCGCCACAGGTCCTCCGGCGACTCGACCCCGCCGGGGTAGCGGCAGGACATGCCCACGATCACGATCGGGTCGTCGGCGACCGCGGAGGCCCGCTTGGCGGCGGGCAGCGCGACGTCGGCGCCGAGCAGTTCGTCGAGGATGTACGCGGCGAGGTTCCGCACGGTCGGGTAGTCGAAGACCAGGGTGGCGGGCAGCCGCAGGCCGGTGACGGTGTTCAGCCGGTTGCGCAGCTCCACCGCCGTCAGCGAGTCGAAGCCCAGCTCACGGAACGCGCGGCCCGCGTCGATGTCGGAGCCGTCCGCGTGTCCGAGGACGAGCGCGACCTGACCGCGTACCAGGTCGAGCAGCGTCTCGTGGCGCTCGGTCTCGTCCAGCCGGTTCAGCCGCTGGACGAGTCCGCCGGCCGTGCCGGAGCCGGCGACCGCGGTCCTGCGGGTCCGGGTGCGGATCAACGACCTGAGCAGCGGGGGAACTTCGCCCTGCGCGCGCAGTACGGGAAGGTCGAGGCGTACGGGGGCCACCACGGCGTCGCCCGCGGCCAGCGCCGCGTCGAAGAGCGCCACGCCCTGTTCGGCGGAGAGCGCGGGCGTGCCGGAGCGGGCCATGCGCCGCATGTCCGCCTCGCTCACGCCGCCGGTCATACCGCCGGTCTGCTCCCACGGGCCCCAGGCCAGCGAGACACCGGGCCGGCCGTGCGCCCGCCTGGACTCCATCAGCGCGTCGAGGAACGTGTTGCCCGCCGCGTAGTTGCCCTGTCCCCGGCTGCCGAAGACGCCGGCCACCGAGGAGAACACCACGAACGCGGTGAGTTCGAGATCGAGGGTCAGCTCGTGCAGGTTCCAGGCGGCGTCCACCTTCGGCCGCAGGACGGCGTCCAGACGCTCCTGGGTCATCGAGGCGGTCATGCCGTCGTCCAGCACGCCGGCCGAGTGCACCACGGAGGACACCGAGTGCTCGGCCAGCAGGGCCGCCAGCGCGTCCCGGTCGGTGATGTCGCAGGCCGCGACGGTCACCTCGGCGCCGTGCACCTCCAGTTCGGCCACCAGGTCCTCGACGCCCTCGGCCGCGGGGCCGCGACGGCTGACCAGGAGCAGATTCCGTACGCCCTGCTCGGTCACCAGGTGCCGGGCGGTGAGCGCGCCGAGACCACCGGTGCCACCGGTGATGAGCACACTGCCGCCGACGGCCCAGTCGGGCGCCGAGCCGGTTCCGTCCACGGCCGGCCTGCGCACCAGGCGCCCGGCCCTGACCTCGCCGCGCCGGACCACGATCTGCGGCTCGTCCGCGCTCAGGGCCCACAGCGGGACGGTGGCCGGTTCCTCGTCCGGGTCCAGGTCCACCAGGGAGAACAGTCCGGGGTTCTCCGCCTGCGCGGAGCGCACCAGCCCCCACAGGGCGGCGGCGGCGACATCACGGCCGCCGACCGCGCCCCGGGTCACGAACACCAGGCGTGAGCCGGTGAACCGCTCCTCGTGCGACAGCCACGTCTGCGCGGCCGCCAGCGCGTCGGCCGCGACCGCGTGGGCGGACCGCGCCGCGTCCGCGTCCGGTGTGCCGTCCACCATGATCATGACGACGCCGGGTACCGGGGACTCGCCCGCGGCCAGCGACGTCAGGTCTTCGTGGGCCTCGGTGATCCCGGACAGTCCGGTGCTCTCGACGAGTCCGAAGGCGTCGGGACCCACGAGGGCCACCGCGTCGGGGACGGCGGTGCCGGTTCTGACCGGCACCCAGTCGAGACGGAACAGCGCGTCCCTGACGGTCGAGGCGGCGGCGTCGAGCTGCTGGGCCGCGACGGCGCGCAGCACCAGGGAGTCGATGGAGACGACCGGTTCGCCCTCGGCGTCGGCCACGGCGATCGCGACGGCGTTGTCGGCGGCCGGGGACAGCCGTACGCGCAGCGCGGTGGCGCCGGTCGCGTGCAGCGACACGCCCTCCCAGGCGAAGGGCAGGCCGCCGCGGCTCTCCTCGCCGAGTTCGACGAAGGACGCGGCGTGCAGCGCGGCGTCGAGCAGCGCGGGGTGCAGGCCGAACGAGCCCGCGTCGGCCTGACCGCCCTCGGGCAGTACGACCTCGGCGTACACCTCTTCGTCCCGCCGCCAGGCGGCCCGCAGGCCCTGGAACACCGGGCCGTAGCCGAAGCCTTCGCCGGCCAGCCGGCCGTAGATGCCCTCGACCGGCAGCGGCTCGGCGCCGGCCGGGGGCCACACGGCGGCGTCCAGCTCCGCGCGGTGCTCGCCGAGGGCGAGCACACCGGTGGCGTGCGCGGTCCAGGGCGCGTCGTCGCCCGCCTCGGGGCGCGAGTAGATGTTGACGGTACGGCGGCCGGATTCGTCCGGGTTGCCGATCCACAGCTGGACCTGGATGCCGCCCTGCTCGGGCAGGATCAGCGGCGCGGCCAGGGTCAGTTCCTCGACCTGGTCGCAGCCGACCTCGTCACCGGCGCGGATGGCCAGTTCGAGGAAGGCGGTCCCCGGGAGCAGGGTGGTGCCGCGTACGGCGTGGTCGGCCAGCCACGGGTGGGAGTGCAGCGACAGCCTGCCGGTGAGCAGGGCGCCGTCGGAGTCGGCGAGTGAGGTCGCGGCGGAGAGCAGCGGGTGGTGGGCGGCGCCGAGGCCGGCCGCCCGGAGGTCGGCGGTGTGGCCCTGGGCGCCCTTGGGCCAGTACCTGCGGCGCTGGAAGGCGTAGGTCGGCAGGCTGACACGGCGGGCGCCGGTGCCGGCGAAGTACTCGTCCCAGCGGACCGGAACGCCGTTGACGTGCAGACCGGCGAGAGCGGTGGTGAGGGTACGGCTCTCCGGGCGGCCCGCGCGGAGCACGGGAAGGGTGATCCTGCCTTCGGCTCCCGCCGCCTCGGCGCAGTCCTGCGTCATCGCGGACAGGACGCCGTCGGGGCCGAGTTCGAGGAAGGTGGTGACGCCGTGGCCGAGCAGCCAGTCCGCGCCGTCGGCGTACCTGACGGGCAGGCGGACATGGTCCACCCAGTAGTCGGCGGAGGTCACCTGGGCGACCGTCGCGGGCTCGCCGGTGACGTTGGAGACGAACGGCACCAGCGGCGCCTGGAGCGTGAGCCCGGCGACCACGGCGCGGAACTCGTCGAGCATCGGGGCCATCAGGGGCGAGTGGAAGGCGTGCGAGACCCGCAGCTGCTTGGTCTTGCGTCCCTGGCTCTCCAGCTGGGCGGCGATCTCGGTGACCGCGTCCTCGGCGCCGGCGAGCACGACGGCCGAGGGGCCGTTGACCGCGGCGAGCGACACCTGGTCCTCGTGTCCTGCCAGCAGGGGGGTGATCTCGTCCTCGGTGGCCTGGACGGCGATCATCGCGCCGCCGGAGGGCAGGGCCTGCATCAGTCGGCCCCTGGCGGTGACGAGCCGGGCCGCGTCGGCCGCTGAGAGCACGCCCGCCACATGCGCGGCGGCGATCTCACCGATGGAGTGGCCGGTGAGGTAGTCGGGCTTGACGCCCCACGACTCGACCAGGCGGAAGAGGGCCACCTCGATCGCGAACAGCGCGGGCTGGGCGTATTCGGTGCGGTTCAGGGCCTCTTCGTCGTCGCCCCACAGCACGTCCCGCAGCGGGCGGTCGAGGTGCTGGTCGATCTCGGCCAGCATCGCGTCCAGGGCCTGCGCGAACACCGGGAAGCGCGCGTGGAGTTCACGGCCCATGCCGAGGCGCTGAGAGCCCTGGCCGGTGAAGAGGAACGCCAGCTTCCGGTCGCCCTGGACGGAGCCCTGGACGGAGTCGGCCGCCTCGGTGTCCTCGGTGAGGGCGGTCAGCCCGGCGAGTACGGCTTCGCGGTCGGCCGCCACCAGGACCGCGCGGTGCTCGAAGCCGGCCCGGGTGGTCGCCAGCGAGTAGGCGGTGTCGAGGACCCGCGCGTCGGGCGCGCTCTCCACGGCCGCGAGCAGACTCGCGGCCTGGGCGCGCAGCGCCTCGCGGGTGCGTCCCGACACGAGGACCGGGACGGCTCCCGGCTCGACGTCTGCGGTGTCCGGCGCCTCGGGGGCGGCCGGCTCGGGGGCCTGCTCGATGATGGTGTGCGCGTTGGTGCCGCTGATGCCGAAGGAGGAGACGGCGGCCCTCCTGGGCTCTCCCGTCTCGGGCCACGAGGCGTTCTCGGTGAGGATCCTGACCGCGCCCTGTTCCCAGTCGACGTGCGACGAGGGCTCTTCGGCCAGCAGGGTCATGGGCAGCACTCCGTGCCGCATCGACATGACCATCTTGATGACACCGGCGACACCGGCCGCGGCCTGGGTGTGGCTGATGTTGGACTTCACCGAGCCGAGCAGCAGCGGACGGGCCTCGTCGCGGTCCTGGCCGTAGGTCGCGAGCAGTGCCTGCGCCTCGACCGGGTCGCCGAGCGTGGTTCCCGTGCCGTGTGCCTCGACGACGTCGATCTGGTCGGCCGACAGCCGGGAGCTGATCAGGGCCTGCTGGATGACTTCCTGCTGCGAGGGGCCGTTCGGCGCGGTCAGGCCGTTCGACGCGCCGTCCTGGTTGACCGCGCTGCCGCGCACGACGGCGAGGATCTCGTGACCGTTGCGCTGGGCGTCGGAGAGGCGCTCGAGCACCAGGACGCCCACGCCCTCGGCCCAACCCGTGCCGTCGGCGGTGTCGCCGAAGGAGCGGCAGCGGCCGTCGGAGGACAGCCCGCCCTGGCGGCCCATCTCGATGAAGGTGCCGGGGCCGGACATGATGGTGACGCCGCCGGCCAGGGCGAGGGAGCACTCGCCGCTGCGCAGCGCCTGGGTGGCGAGGTGCACGGCCACCAGCGAGGACGAGCAGGCGGTGTCCACCGTGACGGCGGGGCCCACGGTGCCGAAGGTGTAGGAGATACGTCCGGACAGGACGCTGCCGGTGTTGCCGGTGAGCTGGAAGCCCTCGGCGCCGTCCGCGGGGCCGACCCGGTAGTCCTGGGCCATCGCACCCATGAACACGCCGGTCTGGCTGCCCTTGACGGAGGTCGGGTCGATGCCCGCGCGCTCGAACGCCTCCCAGGCCGCTTCGAGCACCACGCGCTGCTGCGGGTCCATCGCGACGGCTTCGCGCGGCGAGATGCCGAAGAAGTCCGCGTCGAAGTCGGGGGCGTCGTGCAGGAATCCGCCGGAGGCGGTGGTGGTGGACGAGGCGAGCGCCTCGGCGTCCCAGCCACGGTCGGTGGGGAACCCGGAGATACCGTTCTCACCCGCGACGACCATGCGCCACAGGTCTTCCGGGCTGCTGATCCCCCCGGGGTAGCGGCAGGTCATGCCGACAATGGCGATGGGCTCCTGGGCCGCGGCCTCGAGTTCGTTCACCCGCTGCCGTGTCCGTCGGAGATCTACGGTCGCAAGCTTGAGGTAGTCCCGGAGCTTCTGTTCGTTGTCCATCTCAACTCAACCCATCTCGACAGCCAGCGGCCGAACATGAATCACGCCGGACATCTCGCGCTCGTCGTTCCACAAATAGAAAGCCACATGGCTTCGTGACTGATTCAGGGGAAGCCATGTGGCGATTCTCGTCCTGACCGCGTCGGGAATTCCCTAGTTTTCCCGGGCCAGGTGGCCGGCTACCAGTTGGAAGCCAGCAGAAGGTCCCCGTATTGCTCTTCGCGGGAGACCTGATTGAGGTCGGCGTCGACCATCATGTGCATCAGCTCGGGGAAGTCGACGTCCGGCTTCCAGCCCAGCTTTGTCTGAGCGTGCTTGCTGTCGGCGCACAGGATCTCGACCTCGGCCGGGCGGACCAGCTCGGGGTCGATGACCACGTAGTCCTCCCAGTTGAGGTCCACGTGCTCGAAGGCGATCCGTACCGCGTCGCGGACGGAGTGCATGCTGCCGGTGCCGATCACGTAGTCGTCGGGCTCGTCCTGCTGGAGCATCAGCTGCATGGCACGCACGTAGTCCCCGGCGAAGCCCCAGTCGCGGACCGCGTCGAGGTTACCCAGGTGCAGCTTGTCCTGGAGCCCGAGCTTGATCCTGGCGACCGCCATGGAGATCTTCCTGGTCACGAACTCCGTGCCGCGGCGCGGGGATTCGTGGTTGAAGAGCATTCCGGAGACCGCGTACATCCCGAAGGACTCGCGGTAGTTGCGGGTGATGAAGTGCCCGTACGCCTTGGCGGCGCCGTACGGGCTGCGCGGGTGGAAGAGCGTCGTCTCGCGCTGCGGAGTCTCGGCGGCCTTGCCGAACATCTCCGAGGACGACGCCTGGTAGAAGCGAATCTGACCGTGGTGCGGCGTGCTGCGGGAGTTGCCGTTCAGGCCGCTCACCATGCGGATCGCTTCCAGGACCCGGAGCACACCCATTCCGTTGACCTCGGTGACCAGCTCGGCCTGCTGCCACGACATCGGCACGAACGAGATCGCGCCGAGGTTGTAGACCTCGTCGGGCTGCACCGTGTCGACGGCGGAGACCAGGCTGCCCTGGTCCATGAGGTCGCCGTCGACAAAATTGAGCTCGGAGACGAGCCGGCTCACTCGTGACTTGCGGGGGTTCGCCTGGCCGCGTATCAGCCCCCAGACCTGGTAGCCCTGCGACAGCAGGTGCTCCGCCAGATACGAACCATCCTGACCGGTAATTCCAGTAATCAGCGCTCGTTTGGCCATTCCATCCTCTTCTCGACCACAGAGAGACCGCCCAAACGCAGAACTCGGCCGACAACCTGGCATCGAATACGCTTGTGTCCGGACGATAGACATCGGCACGTTCGCAAGCCGCCGACCACGGTGTCAAGAAATCCCCGGCATACTAGGGGTTTTCTGGCTCCCGCCGGCGCGGGCGGGCGGCGCGGGAGGCGTCACGTGAAGTCCCGACAGCCCGGAGCTCTCGCCCGTTGCGTCCGCGAAATGCCCTGGTAGCTCCGCCAAAAGGGCCCCCGGCGGCCTGCGATCACACCCACAGGCCCACTCCGCGGGAGGACGAGGCCACCGGACGGGACCCGGGGGAATGACTCGTCTAGTAATTTTCCGGCCTGACATGAGGTGCACTGAGTCCGTCGGCGCCCGGGCCGGCTCTGTCAACCGGAGTGTCCTTCCGTGCTGTTCGGACTCCTGCGTACCCATGCGCGGCCGTGCCGCCGTGCCTCGGCCTGCTGGTATTCCTGCAACTCATCCAGATTCGCGGTACGTTGCCGCTGCCGGCCCCCGGCGCCGCGCTGATCGGCAACGGTGTGGTCGACGGGGACAACGGCTCCATCACCCGGACCGTGACCGTCATGATCGTCGTGGCGCCGGTGCAGATCGCCGCCGCCCTCGGGGCCGTCTCACCGGGCTCACGCGACGCGATGGCGATGGGCCGCGACATCCGCTCCGTGGTCTTCCGCCGCGTGCTGGACTTCTCCGCGCGTATGGCCTCCGCCGCCCGGGTCTTCTCGCTGCTGGACGAGAAGGAGCAGGCCCCCGACCCGGTGAGGCCGGAACGGCCCAGGGGCCATGTGCGGTTCCACCGCGTGTCGTTCCGCTGCGCCCCGGAAACCCCGCTGATCGAGGAGGTCTCACTCAGCGTCGGGCCCGGCAGCACGGTGGCCATCGTCGGCCCGACCGGTGCGGGCAAGACCATTGCTGAGCAATCTCCTGATGGCTTCTACGAGGTGGACAGCGGCCACTCCTGTTCGACGGGACCGACCTCGCGTCACCGCGACGGTCACCGCGCCGGGTGGACCGCGGCGACCGGACAGGCCCCGCCGGGCAGGGCACCCTTCACGCTTCCTCGCCCGACGGGGCCGCCGCCGCGCCGGTGACCACGGGGGCGCGTTTCCTGGAGTGGGTACCGGTGGTGGCGAAGGCCGAGTAGCGCGGCACCCACCGCAGCAGGGCCCCTGCCGCGACGACGCCCATGGCGCCCATCACCGCGATCCCGGTCGCCAGGCTGCCCAGCGCGGCGGCCGCCGATACGACGAGAGGGCCGCCCGCGCTGCCGGAGTCGGCGCACAGGCGCCACACCCCGAGGAATTGCGAGCGGGTCGCCGGCGGCGCGACGTCCGCGCCGAGCGTCATCAGGATGCCGCTGCCGATGCCGTTGCCGAAGCCCATGAGCATCGCGACGACGGTCAGCGAGACCAGGCCGTGGGTGAGCGGCAGCGCGGCCATCGCCAGTCCCAGCACCAGCATCGAGGGCACGGCGATCCACAGCCGGCCCGCCCGGTCCATGAGCCGGCCCGAGGGGTAGAAGGTCAGTGTGTCGACCAGGCCGGCGATCCCGAAGATCACACTGGTGGACGACGGGCTCTGGCCCAGGTGTTCGGCCCACAGCGGCAGGACCGTCTGCCGGGTGGCGCGGACCGAGCCCACGAGGAGGACGGCGAGGCCGAGCGTCAGGAAGACCTTGCGGTGATCGCGTACCACCGAGCGCACCGGGACCGGTGCCTTGCCGGTGGTCCTCACCCCGGCCGGATCGGCGACATCGGGCACGGCGAGGACCACCACGGCGGTCGCGAGCGTGCACAGGAGCGCCAGCCAGTAGATGTCGTGCACCGGGCGCACGCTCAGCACGGCGGCGCCGATGAACGGACCGGCGAACGCCCCGACCCGTGACATGCCGCCGAGCGTGGACAGCGCCCGCGCGCGCAGTCCCGTGGGCACGACCTCGGTCAGATAGGACTGTCTGGCCAGGACGAACACCGCGTTGGTCGCGCCCGTGGCCGTCACGGCGAGCGCCAGCTGCCAGAGGGTGGTGGCCAGCGCGCAGCAGCACAGGGTCACGACGGCGACCCCCGCGGCCACGAGCATCGCCTTGCGGTCGCCGAGCCGCGCGGCCAGCGCCCCGGCCGGTACGTCGCCGAGGATCTGCCCCACCCCGATCAGGGCGAGTACGAGCCCCGCCGCGCCGACGGAGGCGCCGAGCGCTCTGCCGCTGAGCGCGAGCACCGGGGCGAGCGCGCCCATCCCCGTCTCGAAGATCAGGGCCGGCAGGAAGACGGCGGGTATGAGGCTCCGGAGGGACACGGGGCGGGACGAACTCACCTGCTGGGCCTCACTTCGGGTGCGCTGGACAGGGCTCCCCCGGGGTCGGAAGCTGCCCCCGGCCCATTGAACATCAGGGGACGGAGAGCCCCCTGAGCGGCCCGGTCCACGGGACGCCGGCGTCCCGGCATCGCCGAGTCACGGCGTCACCACGTCGCCGTGTCCCTGTGTCCCCGCGGTCACCACGTCACCGCGTCACCGCGTCGGCACGTTGTACGACATCAGGGACGCCCGCCCCGCCGACACCCGCAGCTCGGTGATCGCGCAGTTGCCCAGCGCGGGGAAGACCCGCCGGTACTCGCTCTCCGCGATGCCCAGCAGGCGGCACAGGACGAGCCGGTACAGGGTGTTGTGCGCGACGGCCAGCACCCTGCTCCCCCGGTACGTGTCGGCGAGGCGCAGCAGGGCCGCCGCGCCGCGTCCCGCCGCCGCCTTCGGGTCCTCCCCCTCGGGCAGCGGCCGGCCGGCCGGATCGCGCAGGAACTCGGCGACCTCACGCGGATACTCCCCTTCGAGTTCGGCGAGCGTGCGGCCCTCGGCGACCCCGAAGTCGATCTCGGCCAGGTCGGGTTCGGCCACGGCCCGCAGACCCGTCGCACGTACGGCGGGCTCGGCGGTGCGGCGGGCGCGGTACAGCGGTGAGGTCACGATCGCGTCCAGACCGGCGCCGGAGGCCCAGGCCCCGAGGTCTTCGGCCTGTTCGCAGCCGCGGGGTGTCAGGTCGATGTCGCTGACCCCGGTGTAGCGGTTCTCCGCGTGCCAGACGGTCTCACCGTGCCTGGTCAGGAAGAGGGTCGTGGGTGGTGCGGCGGTCATCCGTGCTCCCGTGCGTAAGCGGCCGTCTCCTGGGGCAGCCAGCCCCGCTCTTCCAGTGCGTCGACAAGGGTGACGAAGGGCTCGGCGAAGCGGCGGCTGACCTGTGGCCGCGGTTCCACCACCGTACGGAAGCGGACCATGGGACGGAGGTCCGACAGCGGCGCGCGTACGGATCCCTCGCCCGCGGCCCCGCCGTGGGCGGCCAGAACCGCCATGCCGAGGGCTGAGTCGGCCTGCCGGGGGATCCTGGCGGTCCGCCCGAGCACGTCCGCGCGCAGTTGGTTCCAGTACGTACTGCGGGTGGCGCCGCCGGTGAAGGTGAGGGGGCCATCGACCTCGGCGCCCAGCAGCCGGACGTAGGCGAGGCACAGCCGCTCGATGAGCGCGACGCCCTGGAGCAGCGCCGCGTGGTGGTCGGCGTCGTCGGCGGGCGTGCCGAGGACGAAGGCCTCGGCGTCGGGGGCCAGGAACGGGAAGCGTTCGCCCCGCGAGACGAGGGGGTACGCGACGGCGCCCGCGGGTTCGCGGTGCGCCGCGAGCCGGTCGAGGTGCCCGAGGTCGGCGCCGGGGAACGCCCGGGTCAGTACGCCGGCTCCGACGCTGGACGCACCGCCGGGGAGCCAGTGTCCGTCCGGGGAGCGGTGGCTGTAGAGCACTCCGGCGGGGTCGTGGAGCGGTTCTTCCGTGACGCCCTTGAGAACGAGTGTGGTCCCGAGGACGGTGTTCCACTGCCCGATGTCCCAAGCCCCGGAGCCGAGTTGGGCGGCGCATCCGTCGGTCATGCCCGCGAATACCGGGGTCGACCCGGCGAGCCCGGTGGCCTCCGCCGCCTCGTGGGACACCGTACCGAGCGGGGTGCCGGGCGCGACCACGTCGGGAAAGGCGAGCCCGGAGAGGCCGAGGAGGTCGTGGACGGCGGTGGGCCAGGCGCGGTTGTACAGGTCGTAGCCGGTCTTGAGGGCGTGGCTGGAGTCGGTCGCCACGGGCCGTCCGACGAGCCGGGAGGTGATGAAGTCCGCCTGGTGGCAGACCCGGGCGCCGTGGAGCGCGGGCGCGCCGTCGTCCCGGGCGTGCCGGGTGAGCCACAGGAGTTTGGCGAGGGCCCAGCTCGGCTGGATGCGGTGGCCGAGCGAGGCCCATACCCCGGCGCCGGCCTCCTGGGCCTGCCGGGCCTCGTCCTTGGCCCTGCTGTCGTCGTACATGAGCGCGGGGCTGAGGGGCGCCCCTTTCGCGTCGGTCAGCAGCACGGTGCCCGAGGTGCTGCACACCGCGAGTCCCCGTACGCGCGTGGCGGGGACGGTGCGCAGCGACGCGCGGACGGCGGCGGCCGTGCCGCTCCACCAGTCGGCGGGAAGCTGTTCGTGGCGGTCGCCGTCGCGGCGACCGGTGAGCGGGGCCGAACCGCTGCCGAGTACCTGTCCTCCGCCGGTGACGGCCACGGCGCGCACGCTCTGCGTTCCCAGGTCGACCCCCATCCAGACGTCCTGGTGGCGTGCGTCGGTCATGAGGTCCCGCCTTCCCCTGGGGCCGGTGATGACCGGGTGAGAGCACCGGC
The DNA here is from genome assembly GCF_044751305.1 of Streptomyces sp. NPDC088725. Taxonomy (NCBI): domain Bacteria; kingdom Bacillati; phylum Actinomycetota; class Actinomycetes; order Kitasatosporales; family Streptomycetaceae; genus Streptomyces; species Streptomyces sp. NPDC088725. The sequence goes on along the minus strand of NZ_JBIVLO010000016.1, from coordinate 82,536 downwards.
GATTACCTCACCAATCTATGTTATATCCACAGAGCTGAGTGTTATTGTCGGGCCGTCAGATCGGGACAGGACCAGAAAATGTCACAGAACAGGAGCGGGCGCGGCCCGTTGGAGCGGCGCCGGGAGATCTCCGGTCATGTGCTGACCGAGGGATCGGTGTCCGCCTCGGAGCTGGCCGAGCGGTTCGGTGTGAGTGTGATGACGATCTACCGCGACATCGGCGAACTCGAACGCGAGGGAGTCCTGCGCAAGTCACGCGGCGGGGTCACCGCCCAGCCGTCCGGGGTGTTCGAGAGCAATGTGGCCTACCGCAAGAAGGCCATGCGCGCGGAGAAGGAGGCGATAGCCGCCAGAGCGGCGACGCTGATCGAGCCCGGCATGTCGGTGATGCTCGACGACTCGACCACCGCGCTGGAACTGGCCAGGCTGCTCCCGCGCATCGAACAGCTGACCGTTGTCACCAACTTCCGCGAAGTACTGAACCTGCTCGCCGAGGAGCGCGGTCTGCGTCTGATGGCGCTGGGCGGCGACTACGACCGGCTGCACGACTCGTTCCTCGGGGTGCCGTGCGTGGAGGCCATCGAGGCGCTGCGGGTCGACCTGTGCTTCGTGTCCACGTCGTCCGTCCACGGCGACTTCGCCTTCCATCAGGAACAGCGCATAGTCGCCGTCAAGCGCGCGATGCTCAAGGCCGCGGAACGCAATGTCCTGATGATCGACCACTCCAAACTCGGCAGGACGGCCCTGCACCGGCTCGCTCCCCTCACCGCCTTCGACACCGTGCTGATCGACGACCGCACCCCGCCGGACGACCTGCGCTCGCTCGACGAGAGCGGCGTCCGTTACGACGTGGCCCCGACCTGAGCGCTGTCCCGGCCACCACACCCGCGATCCACCGCCAAGGGAGAACCCGCGTATGAGAATCCTCGCCGCGGGCGACCACTTCGTCGCCCCTGACCTGTTCACCCGGGAACTGACGGCCGAGATCGGCGCCGGGCACTCGATCGGACAGCTGCTCCTCCCCTGGCCGCTGACGCCCTTCGGGCCCGTCTCCGAGGTGGACGAGGCATCGGGCGACGAGGAGGACATGCTGGTCGCGCTCCAGGGGGCGGGGGTATGTGTCACGCAGATGGGCCCGCTGACCGCGAAGGTCATCGAGGGCTCACCGGATCTGCGGCTCGTCGTCGTCGGCAGGGGCGGTCCCGTCAACGTCAACCTCGACGCGGCGGCGGAGCACGGCGTCCAGGTGTGCAACACCCCGGGCCGCAACGCGGCCGCCACCGCCGAGTACACGGTCGGGCTGCTCCTGACGACGATGCGCAGGATCCCGGAGACCTCCGCGGCGCTCGCGGCGGGCCGGTGGGCCGGCGAGTTCTACACGTACGACAACTGCGGCCCCGGCGTGGACGGCGCGTACGTCGGGCTCATCGGCTGCGGAGCGGTCGGCAGCCGCGTGGCGCGCGCGCTCACCGCGCTCGGCGCGCGGGTCCATGTGTACGACCCGTACGCCGATCCGGACGTCCTGCGCCAGGTGGGCACGCCCGTCGCGGAGCTGGACGATCTCCTGCGCGCCTCCGACATCGTGTCGCTGCACGCGCGGCTGACCCCCGGGACGCGCGGCCTGCTCGGCGCCCGCGAGCTGGCTCTGCTGCCGGCGGGCGCGGTCGTGGTCAACTGCGCGCGCGGCGCGCTCCTGGACGAGGACGCGCTGTGCGACGGACTGGAGTCGGGGCGGCTCGCCGCGGCCGGGCTCGACGTGTTCGCCGTGGAGCCCCCGCCGCCCGGGTCGCGCCTGCGGACGGCACCCCGGCTGGTCATGACGCCTCATCTGGCGGGCGCGAACACCTCGGTCGCGCACAACGCGGCCCGGGTCGCCGCCGCGGAGGTGGGCCGGTTCCTGCGCGGCGAGCCGCTGGCCCACCGGGTCGTCTGACGGGCCACCATACAAAGGTTCACGAACGGGACAGCTCGCAGCCCATCGGCAAGAGGAGAAACAATGTTCGTCGGACTGGACATGGGAACCTCGGTCGTCAAGGCCGCGGCCTTCGCGGAGGACGGCTCCGCGCTGCGGGTGGAATCCACGCCGATCTCGCTCGGCGGCCGGGGCGAGTGCGTCGAACAGGACGTGGAAGAGGTGGTGGAGGCCGCCACGGACGTCCTCGCGGCGGTGACCGGCGGGCGGGCGCCCGCGCTGGTGGCCGTCACCGGGCAGGGCGACGGCCTGTGGCTGGTGGACGCCGAGGGCCGGCCCGTACGCCCGGCGCTGTCGTGGATGGACGGCCGGGCCGGCGCGCTCGTCGCGGAGCGGATGGCCGACGGCACCGCGAAGCGGTTGTACCGCCGTACCGGGAACGTGCTGTTCCCCGGCTCTCCCGGGCCGCTGCTGGCCTGGCTGGACCGGAACGAGCCCGAGTCGCTGGACGCGGCGGCGACCGCCGCGTGCTGCAAGGACATCATCCATCTGCGGCTCACCGGCGAGCGCGGCACCGACCTCTCCGACGCCTCGGTCCCCTTCCTGGACCCGCGCACCCGCACCTACTCCCCCGACGCGCTCGCGGCGCTCGGCCTCGTGCACCGCGCGGAGCTGCTGCCGCCCATCGCGGAGACCCTGCCGTACGGGCAGGCGCGCGGGGATGTCCCGGGTCTGCCCGACGGGACGCCGGTGACCTCGGGGCCCTACGATCTGCCCGCCTCCGCCATCGGCGCGGGAGTGACCGAGCCCGGGGACGGCCTGCTGATCGTCGGGACCACGCTGGCGTGCCAAGTCGTCGTGGAGCGCGTCGCGTTCGAAGCGGACCCGGTCGGGTTCCACCTCGCGACGGCCCGTCCCGACCGCCATATGAGGGCGCTGCCCGCGATGACGGGCACGGTGGCGCTCGACTGGGTGCTCGGGGTCGTGGGCGGCTCCCACGACCAGGTCACCGGCATGCTGGAGGAGAGCCCGCGCGGCGCGCGCGGGGTCGCGGCGCTGCCGTACCTCTCGCCGTCGGGCGAGCGCGCCCCCTTCGTGGACCCCGCCGCGCGCGGCGAGTTCACCGGCCTGGATCTGCGGGCGTCGCGTGCGGACCTGGTGCGCGCGATGTGCGAGTCGATCGCCTTCGCGGCCCGGCACTGCCTGGAAGCCGCAGGCCTCACCGGCGAGTTGGCGGTGTGCGGCGGGGGCGCCCGGAGTCTCGCGTGGCTGCGGCTGTTCGCCGATGTGCTAGGCCGTCCGTTACGGGTCGCCCGGGGGCCGGAACCCGGCGCGCGCGGCGCCGTGCTGGCCGCGTTCGCGGCGCGCGGCCGGGACCTCGGGGGCACGCTGGACGTCGCCGCCTGGACCGCTCCCGACGCGGTGGTGGACCCGGATCCCGTGAGCGTCGCGTTCTACGAACAGGCCTACGCCGACTACCTGTCACGGGTCGAGAGCTCCCGGGCACGGCGGCGCGCGCTCACCCGCTGAGAGGACCGGCGGGGACGGGACCGCGGCCGGAGAGGCCGTGGGAACCCGCGGTCATGCTGTGTCCTCCTCGTCGGTGACGGCGAACGCCGGTGACGCCGGCTCGGTGTGGCCGCTCGCCGGGGAGAAGGCCGCGGTGAAGCGGTAGATCCCGGAGGCCACGCGGTAGACGGCCCGGCCGGTGGCGGCCGGACCGCCTGCGGCGGCCACGTCCCGCGGGTCCGGCGTGACGAGGGTGATGTGCTCGCTGTCCGTCGGCACCCCGCAGGACTCCCGGACCGAGCCGGGGTCCGTGGTGGGCACGCACACCTCGGCTGTGGCGCCGGGTGGCACCCGTACGCGCAGGTCGAAGGTGTCGCCCTGCCGCTCCCAGCGCACGGTGACGGTGCCGCGTGCCGATTCGTGGCGGGCGCTCGCGTGGGTGAGGTCTCCGGGCTTCGGGCTGACGCGCAGGTGCCGGTATCCGGTGGAGCCAGGGTCCTGGTCGAGTCCCGCGACGCCCCGGTAGAGCCATTCGCCGATCGAGCCGAGCGCGTAGTGGTTGAAGGAGTTCATCGACGGTGCGCGGAAGCCCGATTCGGGTGTCCAGCCGTCCCAGCGCTCCCAGATGGTGGTCGCGCCGTGGCGCAGCGGGAACAGCCAGGAGGGCGCGTCGGTACGGCGCAGCAGGGCGTGCGCGAGGTCGGTGCGTCCGTAGGCGTCGAGGACGGGCGCGGCGAGTGCGACGCCGAGGAAGCCGGTCTGGAGGGCGGGGCCCGCCGTCTCGACGAGTTCGGCGAGCCGGCGTGCGGCGGCCTCGGTGTGTTCCCCGGGCAGCAGGCCGAAGGCGAGCGCGAGGAGGTAGCCGGTCTGGGTGTCGCCTTCGACGCGCAGGCCGCCCGCCGCGTCGGTGGTGACGAAGCGCGCGACGAACGCGGCGCGGATGTCGGCGGCCAGGCGGTGGTGTTCGCGGGCCAGGTCCTGGTGGCCGAGGACCGCGGCGGCCCGCGCGGTGAGGTGGGTGCTGTGGGCGAAGTAGGCGGTGGCGACGACGTCGCGCGGTGTGGGGGTGCCGGGGGCCAGCCAGTCGGAGAAGTGCGGCCCGACGTGGTGGCGCCAGATCAGGTCGGGGTTGTGCCGCTGGATCAGGCCGGTCCAGGCGCGCATGGCGTCCAGGGAGCGGGAAAGGAAGCGCGGGTCGTCGTAGGTGCGGTACAGGTGCCACGGGATGATCACGCCCGCGTCGCCCCAGCCGGGCGCGCCTTCGTCGGCGACGCCCGCGAGGCGGGGGGCGACGTTGCTGAAGCCGCCGTCGGGCGTACGGGCGTCCTCGACGTCGCGCAGCCACTTGGTGAAGAACGCGGCGACATCGGCGTTGAGGGCGGCCGTGGGCAGGAAGACCTGCGCGTCGGCGAGCCAGCCGAGCCGTTCGTCGCGCTGCGGGCAGTCCGTGGGAACGCTCACGAAGTTGGAGCGCTGCCCCCAGGCGACGCAGTCGTGGAGCCGGGTGAGGCCGGGGTCGGAGCAGTCGAACTCCCCCGCCCAGGGGGTGTCGCTGTGCAGGGCGACGGCGACCACGTCCGTGTCGTGCAGTCTGGGCAGTCCGCTGATCTCGGCGTAGCGGAAGCCGTGGTAGGTGAAGTGCGGTTCGAACACGGTGTGTTCGCGTCCGTCTCCGATCAGGACGTCGGTGGCGGCGGCGGTGCGCAGGTTGGCCGTGTACAGGCGCTGTTTCTCGTCCAGTACTTCGGCGTGCCGGACGACGACCCGTGCGCCCGCGGCGAGTCCGGCGACGCGCAGCCGTACGCGTCCCGCCAGGTTCTGGCCGAAGTCGACGATGTGGACGTCGTCGTGGACGCGGGTGACGGAGAGCGGGCGCAGTTCGGCCATGGCCCGTACGGGCTCGTCGACGGAGGCCACGAGCAGGCTGTGGTCGGCGTCCGTGATCAGGGCGCGCTGCCAGTCGGTGGCGTCGTAGCCCGGTGACTCCCAGCCCGTGGGCTCGCGCCGGAGGTCGTGGCACTCGCCCATGAGCAGGTCCGCGTGACGGACCGCTCCGGTGCGGGTGAGCCAGGTGTCGTCGGTGACGACGGTGGTGGTGCGCCCTTCGGCGTCGGTGAGGTGGAGTTCGGCGAGGAATTGCGGCACCGTGCCGTAGTGGGCTCCGGCCCTGCGCGGCTCGAAGCCGACGAATCCGCTCCACCAGCCGTCGGCGACGGTTGCCGCGAGCACGTTCTCGCCGGTGCGGACCAACTCGGTGACGTCGTAGGTCTGGTACTGGACGCGCCGGGTGTAGTCGGTCCAGCCGGGGGCCAGTTCGGCGTCGCCGATCCGGGTGCCGTTGAGGCGGACCTCGTACAGGCCGCGTGCGCTCACATAGAGGCGGGCCCGCGTGACGGCGGTGGCGGTGAAGGCACGGCGCAGCAGCGGGCAGGGCGCGAGTCCGTGATCGTCCAGGGCGTGTTCGCCCTCGGTGGGCGCGTCCATGACGGCGATCGGGCTCGGGTCGTGGGTGATCCAGTACGCGCTCCAGTCGGCGCCCGGCGGCGCCACGGAGAGCGCGGTCTCGAACCAGGACGTGGCCTCGGCCGGCTGCCGCGTACCGCGCGGCCATACGGCGACGCGCCAGTGGTAGCGCGTACGGGGACGGAGGGCGGGGCCCGCGTAGAGGACGCCGATCGCGCCCGGGTCCTCGACCCGGCCCGTGTCCCAGAGCGGCCGGCCGTCCTCCGCCAGGTCCTCGGGCCGCTCGGCGACCCTGACCCGGTAGGCGGTGGGGTCGTCACCCCTGCGGTCCGACGCGAGGCGCCAGGAGAGCAGCGGCGCGGGCTCGTCGGTACCGAGCGGGGTGGTGCGGTGGTCGCACCGCAGGGCGTACGGCCGCAGAGCCCGCGCGTCCACTTTCGGAGAACCGGGCACGAGGACGTCCTTCCCCTTCACTCCGCCGACGTGAAGATGATCAGCCGCGAGTGTGAAATTCCCACGATAATTCCGTGGCGAGGAGACTATGAGCCGCCCATAAGGGGTGTCAAGGGTGCTGTCGGCGTGTCAATTCACCTCTCTGTCGCATAATTCCGGCGCGATCCGTGTGCGATCCATCATGTGACTGCCACATAATCGAACGTTAATCTCATCATCGGTACGCTCATGTCCTCGCCGGGCCCGCGTGTGGGCCGGGCCGTGCGGAGGAGATCCTTCTTGAGCTACGACATCGACGCGGTCCGCTCCCGCGTCCCGGCCCTCGAAGCCGGCATCGCCCACTTCGACGGGCCCGGCGGTACGCAGACGCCCCAGCCGGTGATCGACGCCATCAGCGGTGCCCTGGCCCGTCCGCTGTCCAACCGCGGTTCGGCCTCCCCCGGAGAACGGCACGCCGATCAGCTCGTCACCGGAGCCCGGCAGGCGCTGGCGGATCTCCTAGGCGCGGACCCCTCGGGCATCGTCTTCGGCCGCAGCGCCACCCAGCTGACGTACGACTTCGCGCGGACGCTCGCGAAGACGTGGGCACCGGGGGACGAGGTGGTCGTGACGCGGCTCGACCACGACGCGAACATCCGGCCGTGGGTCCAGGCCGCGGCCGCCGCCGGAGCCACCGTGCGCTGGGCCGATTTCGACCCGGCAACCGGCGAGCTGGCGCCGGAGCAGGTGAGCGCGGTCCTCTCGGAGCGCACCCGGCTGGTGGCGGTCACCGCGGCCTCGAACCTCATCGGCACCCGCCCCGACCTCGCGGAGATCTCCCGGCGGGTGCACACCGCGGGCGCCCTTCTGTACGCCGACGGTGTGCACCACACCGCTCACGCCTTCGTCGATGTGGAGGCGCTGGGCGCGGACTTCTACGTCTGCTCCCCCTACAAATTCCTCGGTCCCCATCTGGGTGTGCTCGCCGCGCGGCCCGAACTGCTGGAGACCCTGCTGCCCGACAAGCTGGCGCCGTCCTCGAACGCGGTGCCTGTCCGTTTCGAACTCGGCACGCTGCCTTACGAATTGCTCGCCGGGGCGCGCGCCGCCGTGGACTTCCTCGCGGAACTGGGCGGCCCCTGTCCCGGTACCCGCCGGGAGCGGCTGGCCCACGCGTTCGCCGCGCTGGAGGAGCATGAGAATGTGCTGCGACTGCGGCTTGAGGAAGGCCTCGCGGGGCTCGGTCCCGTCACACTGCACTCGCGGGCGGAGCACCGCACGCCGACGCTGCTGCTCACCCTCGACGGACGTGACACCGCCGACGCCTACCGCCACCTGGCGGAACGTGGAGTGGCCGCGCCCTCCGGTTCCTTCTACGCCCAGGAGGCCTCCCGCAGGCTCGGTCTCGGAGACACCGGCGGACTGCGGGCCGGCCTCGCACCGTACACGTGTGCCGAGGACGTCGACCGGCTGCTGGAGGGCCTGGCCGGCTTCCTCCGCTGAGCCGCACTGACCCGCCGGAGCTGAAGACGCTGCCGCTCAGGCGGCCCTGGCCTGCCTGCGCGTCTCGCGTTCCTCGCGTCCCGCGACCGGTACGTCGAGCGGGCGGGCCAGGCCGGCGACCCCCTCGTCCAGGCGCTGGAGGTGGCGCAGCACCCGGAAGGTGACCGTGCCCGAGCGCAGCGCCCCGGAGCCCCCGCTCTCCAGCATCGAGGCGATGCTGGCTCCGGTGGTGACCTCGCCCTCGGCGTTCTCGTCCAGCACATGCGCGATGAGCACGTCGAGGTTGCGGGTGATGCGCAGACCGGCCCGCGCGAGGCGCGGGTCGGCGGCGATGCTCTTGCTGTACGGCACCAACTCGGCCGTCGCCGCCAGCGAACGGGCGTGGTACGCGCAGGTCTCCAGCAGCGCCACCAGGTAACCGGCGGTCCGCCGCCGCGCCCGCAGCGGGGTGATCGGGTGCGTCAACGGCCTGGTGGAACTGCGCAGTTCATCGAGCGCGGTGTCCAAGTCCCTTGCCATGTCCAGCAGGTCGACGGCAGGTCCGCCGCTCAGCTGTTCCACCGCCGCCTCGGAGACGTCCCGCAGCCTGCCGAGCACCGTGCGCAACTGCTCGTCGGTGCGCTGATCGGTCTGGACGGGCAGGACCAGCACGGCGGCGACGATGCCGCAGGCCGCGCCGAGCGCGGTCTCCTCGATGCGCAGCACGAGCACATCGACGCTGTAGGTGTTGAGCAGTGTGTAGAGCAGGCCGAGCATCGCGGTGACGAAGAACGACATCAGCGCGTACGACAGCGGCGCGCTGAAGAACATCCCGAACACGAAGAGCAGGACCAGGCCGAACGCGGTCCAGGTGTGATTGCCGACCAGACCGGCCAGCGCCACTCCGGCGATCACACCGAAGACCGTGCCGATCAGCCTGCGGTAGCCCTTGACCAGGATCTCGCCGGTGGACGACGTGTTGAGGAAGACCACCCAGCAGGCGAGCACCGCCCAGTACCAGCGCTCCGAGGACAGCAGTTCACCGCCGACGATGGCCAGGGCCGAGCCCACGCAGACCTGGAAGGCGGCCCGGGTGGTGCGCCTGCGCAGCCCGGTCCTGTCCTCCTCGGTCTCCTCGGGACCGCTGATCGCGATGTCCTCGGCCTCGAACTCCTCGCGTGAGCGGGTCATCTCGGGGGTGTCGTCGGCCTCGTCCTCGGGACCGACCAGCGCCAGGCGCAGACCGAGGACGGCGCGCGCGGCCTCACCGAGTCCGCGGAAGACGTCCTGGACGGCGGGTGAGGCAGGCGGCAGGTTCTCCTCCTCACGGTAGCCGAGCAGCCGGTTGCGCACCTGGGCGAGACCGGTGCCGCGGTCCTTCGGCGCGAGGCGGACGGTCAGCAGGTGCAGCGCCTTGAGGTCGCGGCGCAGCGTCACAGTCGCGTCCCCGGTCCGCGCGCGGTCCGCCGAGGCGGGGACCGGCGCGTTCGGCAGGTGCAGGGTGAGGGTGTCGGCGCGCTCGGCGCTGCGGGCGTTCAGCAGCAGCACACCGAGCCGTTCCGCGGTGATCTCGGCGTCGGCGACGCGGCGTTGGAGCAGCGTCGCGGCCGCCGCGTCCCGGGTGCCGTCCTCCAGCCTGCCCTGGATCATGAGCGCGGCTTCGTGCAGCCGGGCGGTGTGCCTGCGCAGGTCACCGAGGACCTTGTCCAGCCGCTCGGGATCGGCGTCGAGCAATTCGGCCTGGGTGGAGGCCAGTTGGGCGAGCCGCGCCCGGAAGGCCCGGCGCAGCCGGTTGAGGACGCGCTCCGGTGTCTCCGGTACGACGGCGAACCGTACGACGGCGCTGCACGCGAAGGCGACCGCCAGGGTCAGGTACAGCCGGGGCAGTACCGGGCCGTCCGCGTGTACGAACAGCGAGATGAAGTAGACCTGGAAGCCGATCAGTCCGAGCGTGGTGCCCCGGTCGCCGAACCTGCGGGCGTACACCGCGCCGAAGATGAGCACGAGGAAGAACAGATCGCCGATGACGACGCGGCTGTTGAGCAGCGCGCCCAGCGACATCGCGGCGAGCGCGACGAGCAGTCCGAGGGCGAGGGTGGCCGCCTGGCCGCGTATGCGCTGCTCCTTGATGGCGAAGGTCGCGACCATGGCAGCCATGGCTCCCGCGACCAGCTCGGTGACCGGAATGCCGAGCAGCGAGAGGACCGCCAGCGCGAGCGCGATCGCCCCGACCGTACGCAGCCCGGCCATCAGCCGCAGCAGCCCCGGATCGGAAGCCGCGAAGCGGTCCCAGGTGCTGGTCCTCGCCCGTCGTATCGCTGCCCGCCGTGATGCTGCCATGGTGCTGTCGTACACTCCTCGACCGATCGGGTACACCCCAGCATCGCACGACCGTTCGGGCTGCTCAGGGGCCGCTCCCGGGCGCTCGCGTACGGCGCCTCTGTGAACTGGCCCCCGGGGCCCGGCTGGCATGATGACCGGCGGGCAGCGGTCGGCGGGCAGCACACACCGGCCGGCGCCGTCATGGACCGTGGACGAAGGTGGTGGGCGATGACTCCGGACAGCCGTACCCGGCGGAAGGCGGCACTCGGCAGTTGGCCGACGCCACTCGAAGCCGCACCGAGGCTGGGCCGCGCGCTCGGACTCGGCGCGGACGATCTGTGGGTCAAGCGCGACGATCTCATCGGCCTGGGCGGCGGTGGGAACAAGGTGCGCAAGCTGGAGTGGACGTGTGGTGCCGCGCTGGCCGACGGCGCCACGGTCCTGGTGACCACCGGCGCGCCGCAGAGCAACCACGCGCGCCTGACGGCCGCCGCCGGCGCCCGGCTGGGGCTGGACGTCGTTCTCGTACTGGCGGGCGCGCCCGGTTCTTCGGCGTCCGGCAACCTCGCGCTCGACGGTCTCTTCGGTGCCACGGTCGTATGGGCGGGCGACGCGGGGGAAGCGGCGCTCGGCGTCGCCGCGGAGCGGACGGCCGAGCGGCTGCGGCGGGAGGGCGCAGTCCCCGCGCTGATCCCCTTCGGCGGGTCCAGCGTGACCGGGGCGCACGGCTACGCGGAGTGCGGGCGTGAACTCCTCGCGCAGGCACCGGATCTGGAGTCCGTCGTCGTCGCGGTCGGCTCCGGCGGCACCATGGCCGGGCTCGTCGGGGCCCTGGGTCCCGCCAGGGTCAGGGGCGTCCACTGCGGCGCTGTCGGCGATCCGGCCGGGACGGTGGCCGAGCTGGTCTCCGGCCTGACGGGGACACGCTGCGCGCCGGAGGAGCTGAGTGTGCGGCTCGACCAGGTCGGCGCCGGTTACGGGGAGTTGACCGAGCCCGTGATGGCCGCGCTGACCCTCGCGGCCGGTACCGAGGGCATCGTGCTCGATCCGGTCTACACCGGTCGTGCGATGGCGGGGCTGATCGCGGCCGTCGAGGAGGGCGAGATCGTTCCCGGGCGGCGCACGGTGTTTCTCCACTCGGGCGGACTGCCCGGACTCTTCGGGCACCCGGCGACGCTCGCGCGGGCGGAGGGCGCGCTGCGGACCGCTCCGTGACGCTTCGCGTCCGACGGCTCCGTGAGGGTGTTACATCCAGCCCCGGCGCGCGGCCTGCCACGCCAGCTGCATGCGGGTCGTGGCGCCCGCGAGGGCCATCATCGCCTGGATGCGCCGCTGTACGGTCCTTCTGCTCAGGCCCAGTTGGCTGGCTATCGCCTTGTCGGCGACGCCCGCCACCAGCAGCGAGAGCAACTGCCGGTCCAGCGCGGGCAGTACCTGTCCGCGGGCCGGTTCGTCGGCGCTGACCGCTCCGGACGCCCCTACGTGCAGCGGTACCGCGTCCTCCCAGTAGCGCTCGAACAGCGCGATCAGCGCCTCCAGCAGGCTGCTGTCACGGACCAGCGCCGTGGTGGGCTCCTCGGAGCTGCCCGAAGGGCCGCCCGGCACCAGCGGGCAGATCGCGATGGCCCGGTCGGACACGGCGAGCCGCAGTGGCAGATGGGGAACCGCGCGGGCGATCTCCCCCGCGCGCACCCCATCCGTCACATTGGCGACCGCGCCGGGGTCGTCGAAGAACGCCTGCTCGTACAGGACGCGGTAGCGCACCCCACGCGCGAGCGCGTCGTACTCGGCGCGGTTGCTGCCCGAGGGCATCGCCACGTACTGCGCCTTGCAGAACCACAGCATCTCGTGGCGGGTGCTGTCCTGGATCTGCCGCAGGTGCTGGCGCAGTGCCTCGGCTCCGGTGATCACTTCGATGAGCTGGTCGGGGTCGCTGCGCCGCCTGGTGCGCCGGTAGGTCTCCAGCAGGCCGGTGACCTCGGCGCGCGCCTGGTCCAGCGCGTCGGACTTGCGTTGCAGCTGCGGCAGCAGGGCGACGTCCGGAGGGGTCGCGGCGAAAGTGCGCGGCGCGCGCTCCGTCCCGCTGGCCAGTCCCTTGGCGATGAGGGCGGCCAGGACGCGTTCCGTCTCGCCCGGGGTCAGCTCGGTGTGTTCCGCGATCTCGTCCGCCGACGCCGTGGACATCGTCACGAGAAGCCGGTAGACGGTTTCCTCGGCGCTCGTCAGGCCGGCTGCCTCCAGCATCGTGTCTCTCCCGCCCCTGTCCGCAGAAATGGCACTATACGCCCTGGTCAGGCGGGTTCCGACGGCGGCAGAAAGCGGCGGGTGCCGAAGGCGTTCTTCCGCCTTCGGCACCCGCCGCGCCCGGGCCGGTCCCCGGAGGGGCCGCTTTCCGCGCTATCCCTTGAGCAGGTACGCGCGCTCCACGGTCTGCTTGACGCTGTTGCCCGCCGCGTCGGTGGCGGTGACGCGCAGGGACACGTGCGTGTCGCCCCACACCCGCAACGACCGCAGGAACGTGGCGTTGAACGTGCCCTGGCCGCGGTCCTTGACCAGCGCCGCCTTGGTCCAGGTCCTGCCGTCGTCGTACGACTCCTCGACCTGTACGCGCACTCCGCGCGGTGTGTCGAGGCCGGGCTGGTTGCGGACCGTCACGCCGATGTCGTGCGAGAGCAGCTGGCGTACCTCGTTGTGCCCGTCGGCGCTCACGTCGTAGTCGAGCTGGAGCAGGGGCAGCGGCGCTTCCTTCGACGTGGTGTCGGAGCGGAACGACCACGACGTCGCCGTCTCGGTGCCGAACTCCCACGCGTCGGAGACCCTGGCGGTGGACACGTCGAGCCGGTAGCCGGCCTTGCCCGGGGCGACGGTGAAGTCCGTCCCGGCGTTGTCGGCCGTACCCACCTTTGCGCCGTCGCGGTACAGCGAGACCGACACGGTGTCGTCCGTCGTCGTCCTCGCGGCTCCGGCTCCCGAGGTGCCGATGCCGCCGTCGCCGCCCGTGGCCGGGCGCGACCAGTGTCCCGCCGTGGAGTCGGTGAACTCGGCTATGTGCAGGGCCAGGAGGTCACCGGAGCGGGTGGACGGTGTCGCCGTGCCGGCCGGGATCGACGGGCGCACGACGGCTCCGAACCACCGCTCGCCGGTCCGGGCGCCCGCCCGGTAGGTGCGCGTGGTGTCCTGCATGCCGGACGTGAGCGGTGTGTCCGGGTCGGAGGCGGGAGTGTGGATCGCGAAGTGCTGCCACAGTGTGTCGCCGGAGGTGATGTACTCCGTGCGCTCGGTGCCGGTCTGCGCGTAACGGCTGTACTGGTTCCAGGCGGTGTCCTGGTACGGACGCCAGCCGAACCGCTGCTCACTGGTCCACGGCAGCGGGCCGTTGTCGGCGTATGTGGTGCGGACCTGGGCGCTGTTGCTGTCCGAGACCGTGTGCACCACGTGCTGCGGGATCTGTCCGGCGGAGATCTGCATGACGTCGTACAGGTACGGGCTCGCGGCCGTGCCGGAGATCGCGATCTCGGTGGTCTGCTTCTTGACGCGCTGCAGCAGTGCGTCGCCGCCCGCCGCGCTCACCCGTACGGCCGGCAGGGCGTAGCGCTCGCCGTCAGGACGCCAGCGGGTCCAGGGGTACATGTCGGAGGGGACGATCATCACGACACCCTTGGCCCCGGCCTTGGCCGCGGCCGCGGTGAGCGCCTGGGAGTTGACTCCGTCGTCCCGTACGACCACGAGCTTGCCCCGTACGCGCGCGGCGCGCAGGTCCGGCGCGTCACCGGCGCCCGCGTCCACCGCGGTCAGCCGCTCGCCCTTGGCACTGAACAACGGCGAGTTCGGCATGTAGTAGGGGTCGAGTTCGATCTTCGCGCCCCGTACCTCGGTGTCGAGCATGGGGGCGACGAGCTGCCAGCGTGAGGCGAACTCGAACGTGCCCTCGATCACGCGGGCGGTCGGGCTGACGTAGAGACGCTTGGCCACATCGTAGAACATCGTGCCCTGGATCAGGCCCTTTCCGTCAATCTGACGGTAGGTCTGGTAGGTGAGGGCGCCGCGCTGCTCGGCGGGCTTGGGCGTACGGATCTCCACCTGCGTGGTCGTACGCGCGTCCAGGGTGACGGACGCGTCCTTGGTGATCTTCACCTCGGGCAGCACGACCTCCCGCAGCTCCTGGCCGTCGGACGCGTCGTCCAGCTCCGTGTAGCTGAGCTGGTACGTGCCCTCCTCGACCTCCGCGACGGCGGGGCTGAAGCTCTCGTAGTCCACGAATCCGGCGGAACCCCAGAGCGCCGGCAGCGCGTCGACCCGCTTGCCGTTGTGGTCGAGGGTGGTGACGGTGAGCCGGTGTGTCGGGCGCTTCACCACGAGGCTCACGGTGGTGTGCAGGACCACGGCGCCGTCGGCGGAGGTGGCGGTGACGTAGCCGTAGTAGTCGCCGCGCTCGACGAGCGAGGCGTCGGCGGTCAGTGGCACGTCGGCGGTGGCGCCGGGGGCGACCTGGACGGAGGAGGCGCCGAGCGTGACCGCGCCGTCCCTGGGTTTCTGTCCGTCGGTGGTGGCGAGCCGGGCCGTCAGGCGCAGCGAGACGGCGGTCTTCGAGGCGTTGGTGTAGCGGATAGTGGCGCCGGCGGGGCCGTTGGCCTTGCTCCCCGTGCCGCCGGTCTGGAGCGGGCCGAGGGCGACCGTGCCGGTCGCGGTGAGGGAGCCGAGCGCGGCGGCCGCCAGATCGATCCGGCCTCCGCCCTGCTCGGTCGGCAGCCGGCCGGGCACCGTACGCGCGGTGCTGATCAGGGCGTCCTTGAGCTGCTGGGCCTGCCAGTCCGGGTGTTCCTGGGCGAGCAGCGCGGCGGCGCCCGCCACGTGCGGGGTGGCCATCGAGGTGCCGGAGGCGGCGACGTAGTACTCGTCGACGGGCTCGCCCATGAGCGTTCCGGCGGCCTTGGCGGCCACGATGTCGACACCGGGAGCGGTGACATCGGGCTTCACCGCCTTGTCACCCACGCGCGGTCCGCGGCTGGAGAAGGGGGCGAGCGAGTCGTCGCGGTCGACGGCGCCGACGGTGAGCGCCGCGTCGGCGGCGCCCGGCGTGCCGATGGACTGCGCTCCCGACTCACCGCTGTTGCCGGCTGCGACGACGAACAGTGTGCCGGTGCTCGCGGTGAGTTCGTCGACGGCGGCGCTCATCGGGTCGGTGCCGTCGGTCGGGGTCTCGGAGCCCAGACTCATGTTGACGACCCTGGCCCCCTCGGCCGCGGCCCACTCCATGCCCTCGATGATCTGGGACTGGCTGCCGTAGCCGTCGTCGCCGAGCACCTTGCCGACCATCAGCTCGGCCTGCGAGGCGACTCCCTTGCGGGTTCCGCCGGACGCGGCGCCGGTGCCGCCGACGATGGACGCGACGTGGGTGCCGTGGCCGAAGATGTCGTTGGTGTTGCCGCTGCCGGAGAAGTCCTTCGTCTCCAGAACCCGGCCCGCCAGGTCGGGGTGGGTCTGGTCGACACCGGTGTCGAGGACGGCGACCTTGACGCCCTTGCCCTGGTAGCCGGCGTCCCAGGCGGCGGGGGCGTTGATCTGTCCGGTGCTGCGGTCCAGGTCCGCCGAGACCTTGCCGTCGAGCCAGATCTTCGGGGTGGCGGCGATCCGCGCGGACGCCGATCCGCCTGCCGCCGGGGCGAGTTCCTTCCAGAACCGGCCGAGGTCGTCCCCGGCGACGCGCAGCGAGCGGGCGTTGATGCTCTCCAGCGTGAGTGAGGGCGCGGAGTCGTCGTTCAGCGCGGAGAGCGCGGACAGGGTGTCCCGCCGCGCGGCCGTGGCGCCGGACTCCTGGGACACGATGAGCGGCAGCGCGTCGGTGTGCGCCTCGTCGTAGCCCTGCGCGATGAGCGCGGACACATCGAACAGCTGCCGGTCCAGTGTTCCCGCCGAGATCAGGTCCAGGGCGTCGGACGGCAGGACCGTCAGATCGCCGTCCTGCTCCACGGTCTTGAAGAGCACACCCTGCCTGCCGGGGCCGGGCCGCACCGTGGCCGCCCGCTTTCCGTCGGCGCCCGCGGCGACGGTCACCCGGTCGCCGGTGATCAGCCGTACCGTGGCACCGGGGTCCACTGCCCCTGACGTGCCCACAGCCGGGCCCCGGGCCGATGGCGCGGCCGACACGGGCGCCACGGCACCCGCTGTCAGCAGCAGAACCATCGATACCGCCGCCGGAAGGCGGGTCCGTCTCATATGTCCAGCCCCTTCGTCACACACCGCTGTTCACGCGTTGTGGGACAGACTCCGGTAGCGCCGGAGGGACTGTCACTGATTCCGGGTGTCGGGGGGGGGGGCGGGGAGAACCCCCCCCCCCCCCCGGAGGTTGATTGGGGGGGGGGCCCCCGGGGGGGGGGACGCGCGGGGGTGGGGGGGATGGGGCGGAGGGAGGGGA
>NZ_JBIVLO010000016.1:0-65991 GCF_044751305.1 Streptomyces sp. NPDC088725 | reverse complement strand
CCACCCAACCCCCCGCCCTCCGCGGGTGTGTGCCCCCCCGGCGGGGGCCGCGGGGGGTATCCCCCGTTTGGGGGGGGGGGGGGGGGGCCCCCCCCCCCCCCCCCGACACCCGGAATCAGTGTGAAAGGGGCTCAGCCGCGAGCGGTGATCGACGCAGTGTGTTCGCGTACCTGCTCCGGAGTGAGGTAAACGTCCGCATATTCGGAGTCGCGCAGTGAGGTGCGCCGCTCCGCCTGGAAGCCTGTACGTACGAAGTCGTCGCCCGCGAGGGCGTTGAGCGTCCAGTTGGTGAACACCCGGGTCTTGGCGACGTTGGTCCGCAGCGCCGACCAGTGGTAACCGCGCGCCACGGCCTGCGCCGGGAGCCCGCGCAGCTCGATGCCGAGCGGCTTGGACACGGCGTCCCGGCCGCCGAGGTCCACGACGAGCCCCAGGTCCTTGTGCACGTAGGGCTGCAACGGCCGGCCGCGCAGGGACGCGATGATGTTGCCGGCCATCTTCTTGCCCTGGCGCATGGAGTGCTGGGCGGTGGGCGGGCAGATCGCGTCGCCGCCCTTGGCCAGGTCGGGCACAGCGCCCGCGTCACCGAGCGCGAAGACACCGTCGAGCCCGGGCACCGTCATCTCGGGGTCCACCACGAGGCGGCCGCGTACCGTCTCCGCGTCGAGTGTGGTGATCAGCGGGCTGGCGACGACGCCCGCCGTCCAGATCAGTGTGCGGCACGGCAGCACCCGGCCGTCGGTGAAGGTCACCGAGTCGGGGCCCGCCTCGGCGATCGACACTCCGAGCGACACCTCGATCCCGCGCCGCCGCAGGATCTCCAGCGCGCTGAGGCCGAGTTCGTCGCCGAGTTCGGGCATCAGCTTGGGTGCGATGTCGATCAGATGCCACTTGATCAGCTTCGGGTCGAGCCGCGGATAGTGTTTGAGCGCGTGCGAGGTGAGCCGCTGCAGGCAGGCCGCGGTCTCGGTACCCGCGTATCCGCCGCCGACCACCACGAACTGGAGCCGGGAGATCCGTTCGTCCTCGTCCTCGCTGGCGTCGGCCAGGTCGAGCTGCGCGATCACATGGTCGCGGATGTAGGCGGCCTCGGCGAGCGTTTTCATCCCGCGTGCGTTGTCGACCAGGCCGGGGATGTCGAACGTACGGGTGATACTGCCGGGAGACAGCACGATCCGGTCGTAGGGCTCGTTCACGATCTCGCCGGTGATCTTGCGGATGACGCAGATCTTCGCCTTGGTGTCCACCCCGATGGCGCCGCCGGGGATGATCCTGGTGCGGTACTTCTTGCTGCGGCGCAGGGAGACGGCGACCGACTGCGGAGTGAGCACACCGGAGGCCACCTGTGGCAGCAGGGGCAGGTAGAGCTGGTAGGAGGTCGGGGTGACCAGCGCGATGTCCGCCTCCCCCGGCGAGAGCCTGCGCTCCAGGCGCTGTACGCACTCGACCCCGGCGAAGCCGGCGCCCACCACGAGAATCCTGGGTCGTGCCACGGTGTCCGTCCCTTCTCAGGCCTGCGCGGTCGTCCCTCACCTGCCCCAGAACCGCCGCCTGTCACTGTTCATCTTTGCGGTCCCGGCGCCGGTCCGCCTGCTGAACGGACAGCGGAGCTGTCCCGCACGACCAGGGAGGGTTCGAGCAGGATCTGCTCCGGGGCGGCTCCGGGGTTCCGGATACGGGACACGAGCAGGCGGATACAGGCTCTGCCGACCTCTTCCAGCGGCTGGTGGACGCTGCTGAGGCTCGGGGAGAGGAGGGCGGCGGCGGGAGAGTCGTCGAAGCCGGTCACCGCGACGTCCTCGCCCGGACTGAGACCGGCGTCCCACAGCGCGCGGTAGCAGCCGAGTGCCAGGGTGTCGCTGGCTGTCACGACGGCGGTGACGCCCGGCAGCGCCCGGCGCATCGTGTCCCGCGCGGCGTCCACGTCGTCGACCGAGGACAGCCGCAGATCGCGTACGGACAGCCGGTGCCGGCGCATAGCCTCGCGCCAGCCGCGCGCGCGGTCGTCGCCGCTGCCGGAGCCGCGCGGCCAGCCGAGAAAGGCGATCCGCCGGTGTCCGGCGGCCACGAGGTGGTCGACGGCCGCCGCGGTGCCGTACGCGCCGTCCACGTCGACCCAGTCACCGGTGTCACGGGCCGACCACGAGCGGCCGAACGCGACGAAGGGAACGCCGCGCTTGTGCAGCAGGCCGGGTCTGGGGTCGCCCCGGTGGGTGCCGCTCAGCACGAACGCGTCGACCGACTGCTCCCGCAGCAGTTCGTCGTAGTCGCCCGTGCCCCCGGTGGCGGACGGTCCCGCGCCTTCCGCGGCGGGCTCGGCGAACAGCAGGATCCGGTAACCGGCCCGGTCGGCCGAGTCCGACAGCGCGTGCAGGAAACCGTCGAGTACGGGCGTGGACCTGCCGCTGGAGGCCGGCTGCACTCCGTAGCCGATCAGCAGGCTGGAGCGGGTGCGCAGCGAGCGGGCCGCCCGGTGCGGCCGGTAGTCCAGCTCGGCGATCGCCTCCTGTACGCGGGCGAGGGTCCCCGGAGCGAGCAGTTCTGGGGAGTTGAGCGCGTTGGACACCGTCTGCGTGGAGACCCCCGCCCGCTGGGCGACCAGTGCCAGTGTGACCGGCCGCCCTGCCTTGCCGCCTCCGGACGAGGACGTACGTGCCACCAATTGCCTCCGCGTTTCCCGCACTTGAACGTGTTGCGAAGGATCAGACGCTGTGCGGAGCCGACTTGGCAAGTCTTATACCGATGCGGCGGCTTGAATCAGGCGCGCACGGCACGTGCACGACGGGTCGCCGAACCTCCGTACGTGCGGGCGGAGTCCGGCCGTCGCGGTACGGTCCGGGCGGCCCCGCCGGACGAGGGCGGCCGGGACACGGGCCCGCCGCCGTCCCGGGCGCGCCCACGAGGTCTTCGCGGTGCTACGCGTCCGCCGCCTCCGCGCCGCCGAAGCCCTCGGACAGGCGGTCGGGGGCGGCCTGCTGCCACGAGTCGACGAGGATGTCCCGCAGCTCGGCCAGATCCTCCAGCGCCGCGAGCCTGACCCGTACCCACGCGGAACTCGCCTCGTGCGCCGGTACCCAGAACTTCTCCGGCTCGGCCGCGATCAGCTCCGTCCGCTCGTGCCGGGGACACCGCACGGCGAACGACGTCTCGTCGTCCGGGACCGTGATGAACATCTTCCCCGCGACACGGAAGGTGGGCATGGACCACGCCTCCTTCTCCACGGTTTCGGGGAGGGACAGCGCGATACGCCGGACGTCGTTTGCATCGATCACGCCCACCAGACTAAACGGGCAGGAAACGCCCACGTACGGCAGGCGCACGCCATCCTCGCTTGTCATGGACCTGTACACGCTGGTGAGGGTGTGCTGTCATGCCGATCGGAGTTTTTTTCAACGTTGTACATCTGGTACGGCACCGAGCGACGGGAGTCAACAACCATGCTCGACCGACGACGTTTTCTGCACACCGGCGTCCTCGCACTCGGCAGCGCGGGCCTTCTCGGGCATCTCGTGCCGCCGGCCTCCGCGGCGCAATCCGCAACCGCGCGGGCCACCGGCGGCTGGTACGGCGCGAACGCGGCGCCGCTGGCCCCCGCCGCCTTCCAGAAGCTGCCCCTCGGCAGTGTCACGGCGCGCGGCTGGCTCTCCGGGCAACTGCGCCTGCTCCTCGACGGGCTCTTCGGACGGTACGCCGAGATCTCGCACTTCCTGAGATTCGACGACTCCGGCTGGGTCCACCCGGAGAAGGACGGGTGGGAGGAGGTGCCGTACTGGCTGCGCGGATACGTCGATCTCGCGGTCCTCACCGGGGACCCGGACGCGCTGGCCGCCGCCGGCCGCTGGATCGACGCGATCCTCACCACGCAGCAGCCCGACGGCTTCTTCGGCCCCACCCGGCTGCGTACGGCGCTGAACGGCGGCCCCGACTTCTGGCCCTATCTGCCCCTGCTCCAAGCACTGCGCTCGCACGAGGAGTTCAGCGGGGACGACCGGGTGCTGCCCTTCGTCCTGTCCTTCCTCCGCTTCATGAACGAACAGGGTCCGGGGGCGTTCGACTCCAGCTGGGTGTCGAAGCGCTGGGGCGACGGCCTCGACATCGTCTTCTGGGTCTACAACCGCACCGGCGAGGCGTTCCTGCTCACACTCGCCGACACGATGCACACCAAGGGCGCGAACTGGGTCGACCACTTCCCGGACATGCACAACGTCAACATCGCCCAGGGCTTCCGCGAACCCGCGCAGTACGCGCTGCGCTCGGGCTCCGCCGATCTCACGCAGGCCACCTACCGGGACTACGCCGCCATCATGGGCCGCTACGGCCAGTTCCCCGGCGGCGGCTTCGCGGGCGACGAAAACGCGCGCGAGGGCTTCGGCGATCCGCGGCAGGGCTTCGAGACCTGCGGCATCGTCGAGTTCATGGCAAGCCATGAGCTGCTGACCCGTGTCACCGGCGATCCGGTGTGGGCCGACCGCTGCGAGGAGCTGGCGTTCAACCTGCTCCCGGCGGCCACCGACCCCGAGGGCCGGGGCATCCACTACATCACCGCCGCCAACAGCGTCGATCTCGACAACGTCACCAAGAATCAGGGCCAGTTCCAGAACGGCTTCGCGATGCAGTCGTTCCAGCCGGGCGTCGACCAGTACCGCTGCTGCCCGCACAACTACGGCATGGGTTGGCCCTACTTCACCGGGGAGTTGTGGCTCGCGACCCCCGATCTCGGTCTCGCGGCGGCGATGTTCGCCGCGAGTGAGGTACGGGCCAAGGTGGCGGACGGTACGGAGATCACCATCACCGAGGACACCGACTACCCCTTCAAGGAGACGGTCACCCTCACCATCAGCACACCGAAGAGCGTGCGCTTCCCGCTCTATCTGCGCATCCCCGGCTGGTGCGCGGATCCCGAAATCCTCGTCGGCGGCCAGCGGTTGAACGCTCCGGCCGGTCCCGCGTTCGCCAAGGCGGACCGCGTCTGGAACGACGGCGACCAGGTGACCCTGCGGCTCCCGCAGCGCACCACCGTGCGGACGTGGGACGACAACCACGGCGCCGTGAGCGTCACTCACGGGCCGCTGACGTACTCCCTGCGCGTCGGAGAGCGGTACGAACGCTACGCGGGCACCGACACCTTCCCGGAACAGGCCGTCCATGCCACCGGCCCCTGGAACTACGGTCTCGCTCCCGATCCGCTGCCCGGGCTCCGGTTCTCCGCCGACGGAGGCCCGCTGTCCGGCGACCCGTTCACCGCCGGAGGGACCCCGGTCCGGATCACCGCGCCCGCGCGCCGCATCGCCGAATGGGTGGCCGACGACCAGCAGGTCGTCGCTCCGCTCCAGGACAGCCCGGCCCTGAGCACCGCCGCGGAAGAACAGGTGACACTGATCCCGATGGGCGCCGCCCGCCTGCGTATCACCACCTTCCCGACCGCGTCCCCGGACGGCCGGCCCTGGACGCCCGAACCGCCCTTCCGCCGTATCCAGAACAAGCACAGCTCGAAGGTCCTCGCGGTGGACGGCATGTCCCTCTCCGACAGCGCACGCGTGGTGCAGTACGCCAACGTGGGCTCGGCCGACCACGCCTGGCAGCTGCGTGATGCGGGCGGCGGCTGGTACCTGATCAGGAACGGCAACAGCGGCAAGGTGCTGGGGGTCGACGGCATGTCGACCGCCGACAGCGCCCTGGTCGTCCAGTTCGCGGACAACGGCACCGACGACCACCTCTGGCAGCTGCTGGACAACGGCGACGGCTGGTACCGCGTGCGCAACAAGAACAGCGGCAAGGTGCTGGGCGTCGACGGCATGTCGACCGCCGACAGCGCGCAGGTCGTCCAGTTCGCGGACAGCGGCACCGACGACCACCTCTGGAAGCTGCTCTGAGTGACGGGATACGGGACAGCGCTCCCGGATACTGGATCCGGCCGGCTCCGGGCCGGCGTTCCTGATCCCGAGGAGAATCCGCGTTGTCCCGTATCCAGGTCATCACCAGCTCCACCCGCGAGGGCCGCTTCAGCGAGAAGGTCGCGCAGTGGGTGGTCGAACACCTCGAAGCCCGTGCCGACTTCACCGTCGACCTGCTCGATCTGCGGGACCACCCACTGCCCTTCTTCGACCAGCCGCCCCCGGCCTACACCCTGCGTGACTACCCGACCGAAGCCGTCGGCCGCCTCGGCGGCAAGCTCGACGCCGCGGACGGGTATGTCATCCTCACCGCCGAGTACAACCACGGTTACACCGCTGTCCTCAAGAACGCGATGGACCACACCTTCATCGAGTGGCGCCGCAAGCCTGTCGCGTTCGTCGGCTGGGGCAATGTCGGCGGCGCCCGCGCCATCGAACAACTGCGGGAAGTGTGCGTCGAGTTCGAGATGGCGCCGCTGCGTCACGCCGTGCACATCCTGCCCGACCTGATGCGTCCCGCCATGCAGGCCGACCCCTTCGACCCCGGCGTGTTCAACACCCTGGAGGCCAAGCTCACGCTGCTCTCCGACGACCTCGCGTGGTGGACGAGCGCGCTGGCCGAGGCGCGCGGCCGGACGCGGGACTGAGAACGACACCGTGGTGTGTCCGCCTCCCGGAGGCGGACACACCACGGCTGTTCAGCGCGTGCGCCCGGGTCAGCGGGTGACCATGAGCTTCTTCACGGCGTAGTTGGTGCCGTAGGTGTCCATCGGGACCTCGTCCAGCGGAACCGCGAGCCTGAGGTCGGGGAACCGGGCGAAGAGGCGCGGCAGGACGGTCTTGAGTTCGGCGCGGGCGATGTTCTGGCCCAGGCACTGGTGGACGCCGTAGCCGAAGGCGAGGTGACGGGTCATCTTGCGGTCGAAGTCAGGGGTGTCGGGGTTGTCGAAGACGCGCGGGTCGCGGTTGGTGGCGGGCATCGCGACGACCACCAGCTCCCCCTTCTTGATCTGCTGACCGGCCAGTTCGAGGTCTTCCTTGGCCACACGGCCGAGACCGAACTGCACGATGGTCAGGTAGCGCAGCAGCTCCTCGATCGCCGGGCCGGTCTTCTCCGGGTGCTCGGCCAGGTTCTGCCGCTGCTCGGGGTGGGTGAGCAGGGTGAGGGTGGAGAGCCCCATCATGGCGGCCGTGGTGTCATGGCCGGCGAAGAGCAACAGCACGCCCATGCCGATCAGTTCGTCGTCAGTGAGGAAGGAGCCCTCTTCGTCGGCGATGGCGATCAGGTCCGCGAGCAGACCGTCGGTGGCGCCGGTCTCCCGCTTGGTGGCGACGAGCCGGGTGATGTAGTCGATGAGCCACTGGGCACCGGCGTCACGCTCGGCGCGGGTGTGGGACATGTCCATCATCACCTCGGTGGCGTGATGGAAGCCGTCCCTGTCCTCGTAGGGCACGCCCAGCAGTTCACAGATGACCAGGCACGGGATGGGCAGCGCCATCGCCTCGACGAAGTCGAAGGTCTCGGGGCCCGCCTCGATGGCGTCCAGGTGCTCTTCGACGATGCGGTCGATGTAGGGCTGAAGCTTCTGCTGGACCGACTTGGGGGTGAAGCGGCCGGAGATCAGCCGGCGGTAGAGGCTGTGGTCGGGCTCGTCCATCATGACGAACGTAGGGTTGAACGGCGCCTCTTCCTCGCCGCCTTCGGTGACCTCACCCTCCGGGGTGTCGTGCCGGGGACGGCGTGCGCTCAGCCGGGGGTCGGCGAAGACCGCGCTGCCCTCCTCGAAGCGCGTCACCAGCCAGCCGGTCGATCCGTTGGGGAAGCGGACGCGGGTGACGGGCTGCTCCTCGCGCAGCTGGTAGTACTCGGTGGGCGGGTCGAGCGGGGTGGCGCGCT
Source organism: Streptomyces sp. NPDC088725 (assembly GCF_044751305.1). Lineage (NCBI taxonomy): Bacteria > Bacillati > Actinomycetota > Actinomycetes > Kitasatosporales > Streptomycetaceae > Streptomyces > Streptomyces sp. NPDC088725. Next base: position 58,200 of record NZ_JBIVLO010000016.1, on the reverse strand, counting down.
CGACGGGCATGGCGGGCAGGGTCTCGGTCACAATTCCTCCGGCGAAGCGTCGTGTGCGCGTGCGTGATCTGCCAGGGCCTCGGTGATGCCCTGGTGGGTGGCGGTGGCGTTGCACCAGCCGACGTAGTGGGCGAGGTGGAGTACGGCCTCGTTGAGCTGGGCGGGGGTGAACTCGCCGTTGGTCAGGGCGCCGCCCGCCTGGATACGGATCAGGTCGGCGCGTCCGGCGGAGGCGGCCACGCCGAGCGTGAGCAGCCTGCGGTCGCGCACCGACAGGTCCGGGCGGGACCAGACGTCGGCGAAGAGGTGGTCCACGGTCTGGGCGAGGAACGGAGTGTCCGCGGTGCCGGCACTGGCCTTCAGGCCGGGCCCGTAGACGCGGTCCATCATCTCCAGGCCGCGTTCCCGCTGATCCGACGGCAACGGCGGCAAGTTCGGCAAGGGAGAGCCGGACGGTGACGTGTCCTCGGACCCACCGCCGAGGGTGTCGGCGGCCCGCTCCCTGGCGACACCGACGAGCGGTGCGTCGACCCCGAGCGCGGCGGCCAGGTCGAGGGCCGCGTCGAGGTCCTTCGTCATCAGGGTGTCGATCTGCTGCCGCAGCGCGTCGGTGAGGCTGCCGTCGCCCTGCATGCGCAGCAGTTGCAGCAGTGTGGTGCCCCCCGGGTCCGCGGCGTCGATGACCGTGGTCAGGGTGGCCGGATCGACGCCCGCGGCACGGGCCAGCGCGGCGGCCTCCGCCGCCGTACGCCAACTGCCGTACGTGATCACGTTGCGGGCGATTTTGGTCGCCATGCCCGCACCCGAAGGGCCGCAGTGCACGACCTGCTTCGCCCAGTCCGCGAGAACGGGCGTGGCGTATTCCACCGTCGCGCTGTCGCCGCCGAGGATCGCGACCATGCCGTGCTCGGCGGCCTTGTCGCCGGGTGTCACCCCGCAGTCGAGGAACCCGGCGCCCGCCTCGGTGCAGGCGGCGGCCAGCTCGTGCACCACGGGCAGCGCCACGGTGCTGAGCAGGACCACGGTCAGCCCGGGGTGGGCTGCCGTGAGCAGGCCGTCGTCGCCGGTGATCGCGGCACGGGCCTGCTCCGCGTTGACGACGGCGACCATCACCACGTCGGCGGCACGGGCCACTTCGGCGGGCGAGGCGAGCACGTCCGGCACGCCGTCGAGGCCCTCGGCCGCGTCCGGGCGGATGTCGTGGACGGCGGGAGCACGTCCGCTGCGGGCCAGGCTGACGGCGACCCCGCCGCCGATCATGCCAAGACCCACCACTCCCGCTCTGAGTTCCCGATCCGCGGTGTCCTGTCGTGTTCCGGATGTCACCGTGCGCCTCCCGTCGTCACCAGCGATTCGCGCGCCGCCTCGGTCCCCGGCTCCCACGGAGCCGCCGCCGCGACCTGGGCGCGGTGGGTGCGCGCGGCGCGGATCATGTTCACGCCCACGGCCGCGCAGACCGCGCCGTCCTTGCCGTACAGGGCCACGAGCTTGCGTCCGGCCACGTCGCCTTCCACCAGGCGTATGTGGTCGGCGCCGCGTGGCCGCCCGTAGATCTGGATCTTCAGGTCGTACTGGTCGGACCAGACGTACGGGACCGTCGTGAACGCCGAGGCGGCCCCGGGGCCGGCGAGGATGTTGCGCGCCACCAGCAGGCCCTGCTCCGCCGCGTTGGTGCGGTGTTCGATCCGCCACCGCTGTCCGTCGGGCGCGGGCCAGGAGGCGATGTCGCCGGCCGCCCAGACTCCGTCGCCCGCGCTGAGCGTCGTGTCGCACAGCACCCCGTTGTCCACGGGTACGCCGCTGCCCGCCAGCCACTCGGTGTTGGGAACGGCTCCGATGCCGACCAGTACCGCGTCGGCGGTCAGCGTGCGGCCGTCGGCGAGCCGTACGCCGGTGACCCGGCCGTCCTCGGAGGTGATCCGGTCCACCCGGACGCCCGCCTGGACCCGCACGCCGTGTTCGGTGTGCACGGCCGTGAGCATGGCGCCGAGTTCCGGTCCGAGGACGTCGGCCAGTGGCATGGCGGTGTCGGTGACGAGGGTGACGTCGCAGCCCAGTTCGCGGGCCACGGCGGCCGCTTCCGCGCCGACGAATCCGCCGCCGACCACGACCAGACGGGGCTTGCCCCGCAGGTTGTCGCGCAGGGCGAGCGCGTCATCCAGCGTGCGCAGGACGTGCACGCCGCTGATCCCCTCGGTGCCCGGCAGGCGCCGGGCGCGGGTCCCGGTGGCGATGACCAGCTGGTCGTAGCCCACCCGTTCACCGTCGGCCAGTTCGACCTGACGGCCGGTGGTGTCCAGGCCGGTGGCCCTGGCGCCCAGCCGCAGGTCGAGGTCCAGCTCGTCCAGAATCCGCTGGTCGCGCAGATGCAGCCGCTCCGGTTCCCAGGCCCCTGCGAGCAGTTGCTTGGACAGCGGAGGCCGGTCGTACGGTACGTGCGGTTCGTCACCGATCAGGGTCAGCCGGCCGCGGTAGTCCAGCCGGCGCAACCCCTCGCAGACGCTGAGCCCGGCGGCCGAGGCGCCGACGACCACGACGTGCGACGGCGGCGTGCCGGCCCCTGGGGGCGTACTCACTCCTGCACCTCGATGGCGGCGGCCGGGCATACGGCGGCGGCCTGCCGGACGTTCTCGTACTGCTCCTTCGGCGGGTCCGCGTCGAGGAGCACCACGAGGCCGTCCTCGTCGCGCTGGTCGAACACCTCGGGAGCCACCAGGACGCACTGGCCCGCGGCGCAGCACTTGTCCAGATCAAGGGAAATTTTCACGAAAGCCTCCATCGTGCCCGGAGTGGGGTGGCACGGAATGGGCGGCCAGGACAGTTGCCCCAGTCACCTAACTAAGTTCAGTTACGGACGTTAGACCTCCAACGCCGTGCCGTCCAGTCGGCGCCGGACGCACCGGCAGCCATCCGGCCACGACGGCGGAAAGGCAATGCGGGGTGCGGAGTTGAGGCGTATTGACTACGACTGGGGGCTGTCGTCCGCGGTGCCGAGAAGGTCGCGGATGCGCCGCATGGCCAGCGTGTCCACCGCGCCCTCGGCGCCGGGCCGCGGAGCCGTCGTGTCTCCCGGGAGAGCGATCAGGGAGCCGAGCAGTCCGTCCGCCAGGTCGAGCACCAACTGCTCGGTCAGGTCGTCGGAGAAGATGCTGTGCGAGAGGGAGACGGTGCCGTGGAGCCCGGCCCACAGCGTGGTCGCCAGCTGTTCGGCGGGCAGCGACAGCACACAGCCGGCCTCCGCCGACCGGGTGACCGCGTGACGGAGGGACCCCGACACCAGCTTCGCGGGGTGGCGGCCGATGCGGGACGCGTCGACGGCCGGCTGACGGGTCTCGAACATCAGCCGGTAGTGTCCGGGATTGTGCAGCCCGAACCGGCAGTACGCGTGCACCTGGGCGCGCAGCCGCGCCAGCGGATCGCCGTCCGCCGCCCCCTCGTCCGCCGCGCGCATCAGCTCGGCGAGCTGGGCGTATTTGTCCGTCAGCGCCGTCCAGACCAGCTCGGCCTTGTCCGAGAAGTGCAGGTAGATGCTGGGCGCGGCCACGCCGACCTCCTGCGCCACCGCCCGGATGGTCAGCTTGTCCGCGCCGCCCCACTCGACCAGCAGCCGGTTGACCGCGTCCAGGATGTCGCGCCGCAGCAGCTCGCCCTGGCCTCTCCGGCTGCGTGGCCGGCCGGAGCCGGCCCGCTCCCGCTCCGCACGCATGTCCACGTCCTTTTCCCGGGCCCGGCCGCGCTCCCCCGTCATGAGGGACAGCCCGCCCGCTTCACAGCGAGGTGACGGGCTCGAACCAGGTCGGCTCGTCGCCCAGCGCCTGCTTGATCCGGAAGACCGCGTACTCCTCCAGCTCGGGCAGCGCGTCCACCGAGAACCACCCCACCTCCAGCGACTCCTCGTCGTTGACCCGCGCCGTGCCCCCGACGGCGCGGCAGCGGATGGTGATGTCCATGAACTGGCAGACGTCCCCGTTGGGATACGTGACCGGCTTCCGCATCGCCTGGACGAGCACGATCCGCTCCGCCTCGCACCGCACGGCGGTCTCCTCGTACACCTCGCGCACGGCCGTGTCCGCGGGCTGCTCCCCCGGTTCCGGAATCCCGCCGATGACCGACCAGCCGCCCGTGTCCGCGCGCCGCCCCAGCAGTACGCGTCCCTGGTCGTCGAAGACGACGACGCTGACGCCGGGCAGCAGCAGAAGCTGGTGGCCTGCGGTGGCGCGGATCTCGCGGATGAAGTCCGGTGTTCCCATGCGTCGACCTTAGGCCCTGCTTCCCGCCCGCCGGATCCGTACCGAACGCACGATCACCCATCCGAGTCCGCCCGCGGCCACCGCCACCAACAGCGCCTCGGGCAGGGTGCCGAGCCGGGTGGCGGGGGTGATCGAGGTACGCAGCGGGACCCGTTCGACCAGCGCGTCCGCCGTGAACATCTTCGTCTGCCGGACGACCGTGCCATCCGGCCTGATGACCGCACTGACCCCGCTGGTCGCCGGAACGATCACCGCCCTGCTGTGCTCGACGGCACGCACCCGCGACATGGCCAGCTGCTGGTAGGTCATCTCGCTGCGGTCGAAGGTCGCGTTGTTGCTGGGTACGGCGATGAGTTCGGCGCCGGCCTCGACCGGGTCGCGTACGGCACCGTCGAAGGCCGCCTCGAAGCAGGTGACCAGGCCCACCCGGGTGCCCGCCAGGTCGAAGAGGCCGACCTTGGTGCCGGGGCCGAAGTCCCGGCTGACCCGGTCCACGTCGGAGTTGAAGATCCGGACGAAGGACCGCATCGGGATGTACTCGCCGAACGGCTGGACGTGCCGCTTGTCGTACGTGGCCACCGGGCCGCGCGCGGGGTCCCACTGGATCAGGGTGTTACGCAGTTTGCCCGTGTCGGGTGTCACGACAGCGCCGACCACGGTCGGCACACCGATCGCCCGCACCGCCTCGTCGATCACCAGCCGGGCGTCGCCGTTGCGGTAGGGATCGAGGTCGGAGGAGTTCTCGGGCCACAGCACGAAATCGGGTTGCGGCACCTTGCCCGCCTTCACATCGGCGGCCAGCTGCTCGGTCCTGCGTACGTGGTTGTCCAGGACCGCGCGGCGCTGGGAGTTGAAGTCGAGGCCCGCGCGCGGCACGTTGCCCTGCACCGCGGCGACGGTCGCCGTGCCGTGCTGCGCGGTGTCGCTCACGAGCGGCAGCGCGGCGAACGCCCCGGCGACCGGCGCCAGGACGCTGAGAGCGGCGGCGGTCACAGCCGCGCGCGGCACCCGGCGGGTCCGCCGGTACGCGAGGACCTGGCGGAACGCCTCGTACAGGCCGAAGCCGCACAGGACGACGCCGAAGCCGAGCACCGGTGTGCCACCCACCGCGGCGAGCGGCAGGAAGAGGCCGTCGGCCTGGCCGAAGGCGATCTTGCCCCAGGGGAACCCGCCGAACGGCACGCGGGCCCGGGCCGCCTCACCCGCGATCCATACGGCGGCCGCCCAGAGCGGCCATCCGGGCAGCCGCGAGACGGCGGCGATCCCCAGGCCGGCGCATCCGACGAAGACCGTTTCGGCCGCCACCAGAGCGACCCAGGGGAAGGCGCCGACCTCCGCGCCCGTCCAGAACAGCAGCGGCAGCAGAAACCCGAGACCCGCGAGATAGCCGAGACCGAACCCGGCGCGCAGCCGGCGGCCGTACAGCGTCCAGGCGAGCAGCGCGAAGCCCGGCAGGGCCAGCCACCACACGGTGCGCGGCGGAAAACTGAGGTAGAGCAGTACGCCGGAAAGCACCGCTGTCCCGGGCCTGACGAGCCCCCGGAGCAGGCGCCTGCCGCGGGGGGCCGGAACGGGAGACGGCTGAGGGGCGTCTACTGAGGTCATGGTGGCGCTCACCTGGCGGAGTCTACGGCCGGGAGCTGTGTGAGGAGTGTGACGGGCGTTATGGGCATGACCCGAGTGACGTGACCGGCGGCGCGGCCCGTTGCGCACGGGGCGCGCTCACGGGTCGGGCACCGTAGGCACGGTCAGGTCATACGCACGGATCGGGCCGTACACACGGGTCGGCCGTACGCACGGGTCCGTAGCGCGCCACGGAGGGCCGGGCGGGCTCAGAGGTCGCCGGACCCCGGGGCGGGGGCGGCCTGGTCGGGTCCGGCCTGGTCGGATCTCGCCTGTCCGAGGTGTTTCCGGTCGGGGTTCGCCCTGCCGAGCGCCCGGCCGCGCGTCTTCCGGGAGCCGCCGCAGCGGTCGCGGATGATGTGGGCGGCTGCCTCCGCGTCGTCCACCGTCACGGTGAAGACCCGGCCGTCGCCCATCTTGAGGACCAGCGCCTCGCCGCAGCGCACCACCACCGCCGAGCCCTTCTCGGGGCGCCAGCGGTAGCCCCAGCCGCCCCACTGGCGCGGAGTGACCCGGGGCGCGACATCCGCGTCCACGACCTGGGCGAGCATGATGCGGCGGCGTGGCAGGCCCATGTGCCCGCAGCGCACCTCCATGCAGTCACCGTCGACCCGGACCGACACATGGACGAAGGCGAGGGTGCCGAAGAGCATCAGCAGTCCCGCGGCGAAGCACCCGATCACCGACATAAGGAGAGCCACGAATCCCGTGGTCCAGGTGGAGTCGACGGCGAGCTTCACACCGAGTCCGATGCACGCGGCGCCCGCGGCCGCGAGCAGCCACTGCACGTGGTTGGTGGCGCGGCCCGACCAGATCTCGGGCAGGGGCTCAGCGGAGTGGCCCTTGTGCCGGGGTTGCTCCCTCATGCCCAGCAGACTACCCAGGTTCCGCTCGGACGGACGTCCCGCGGAGCGGTCGGCGCAGCTCGCCGACCGCGATCAGGAGCTGTCCCTCCGCATAGCTGAGGGCCGGTTCCGGCAGCGCGGACTCGCGCCCGCTGAGCAGCACGGTCAGGTCCGTACCGGGCTCCGCGGCGGGCGCGGGCTGCTCACCCACACGGCGCAGCGCCTGCGCCGCGACCGCTCCGGCCGAGCCGTGCAGGATGACGGGCGGCAGGTCGCCGCGGCGCGCGGAGACGGCTGCGCGGATGCGCTCCGAGACCAGTTCGTAATGGGTGCAGCCCAGGACGACGGTCCTTACATCCCGTGGTGTGAGAGCCGCCGCAGCGGCCACCGCGCGGTCGATCGCGGCCTGGTCCGCCTCCTGCACCGCGTCCGCGAGCCCGGGGCACGGCACTTCCGTGACATCGGCAGAGGCGGCGAAATCCCGGATGAGACCGCGCTGGTACGGGCTGCCCGTGGTGGCGGGGGTGGCCCAGATAGCGACCGGTCCGCCGCCGGCAGCGGCGGGCTTGATGGCCGGGACCGTACCGATGACGGGCAGCCCCGGCTCCAGCTCGGCGCGGAGCGCGGGCAGCGCGTGGACCGAGGCGGTGTTGCACGCGACGATCAGCGCGTCGGGGCGGTGCGCGGCGGCGGCCCGTGCGACGGCGAGGGCGTGTTCGACGATGTCCTGCGGGGCGCGGGGGCCCCAGGGCATTCCGTCGGGGTCGGAGGAGAGTACGAGAGCGGCGTCGGGGCGCAGCCGGCGCACCGCCGCGGCTGCCGCGAGCAGACCGATGCCGGAGTCCATGAGCGCGATTTTCACCCGGTCACCATAGTCGACCGTGCTTGCGCCCCGGGCGATGTGGGGCAGACTCGGCGGATGAGCGCCGTTGCCTGGATCGCCGTAGGTTCGCTGGCCGCGTGGGGCTGGCTGTCGCTGGGTCAGGGTTTCTTCTGGCGGACGGATCAGCGTCTGCCCGCGCGTGAGGATCCCGTCGTACGCGACACCCCGGAGAATCCCGCCGGCTGGCCGTCCGTCGCCATCGTCGTACCGGCGCGGGACGAGGCCGCCGTCCTGCCGGACAGCCTGCCTTCGCTGCTGGCGCAGGCCTATCCGGGGCGGGCCGAGATCTTTCTCGTCGACGACGGCAGCCAGGACGGTACGGGCGCGCTGGCGCGCGAACTGTCGGCGCGGTACGGCGGCCTGCCGCTGACCGTGGCCACGCCCGGCGAGCCCGAGCCCGGCTGGACCGGGAAGCTGTGGGCCGTACGGCACGGTCTGGCGCTGGCACGGGCCCGCGACCCCGAATATCTGCTCCTGACGGACGCCGACATCGCGCATGCGCCGGACAGCCTGCGGGAGCTGGTCGCGGCCGCCCGGTCGAACGGGCTCGACATGGTCTCCCAGATGGCGCGGCTGCGGGTCGCGAGCACCTGGGAAAAGCTGGTCGTGCCTGCGTTCGTGTACTTCTTCTCGCAGCTCTATCCGTTCCGCTGGGTGAACAGTCCCCGCGCGCGGACGGCCGCGGCGGCGGGCGGCTGCGTACTGCTGCGCGCGGACGCGGCGGAGCGGGCGCGGGTGCCCGAGTCGATCCGGCAGGCGGTGATCGACGATGTGGCGCTGGCACGGGCGGTGCGCGGCAGCGGGGGCCGGATCTGGCTGGGGCTCGCCGACCGGGTGGACAGCGTGCGGCCCTATCCGGGGCTCGGGGATCTGTGGCGGATGGTCTCGCGCAGCGCGTACGCACAGCTGAGGCACCATCCGCTGGTGCTCGCGGGCACGGTGGTGGGGCTCGCGGTCATCTATCTGGCACCGCCCGTCGCCGTGCTCACCGGGCTGTTCGGCGGGGATCCGGCCGCGGGATGGCTGGGGCTCGCCGGCTGGGCGGTGATGACGGGGACGTACGTCCCGATGCTGCGCTACTACCGGCAGTCGCTGTGGACGGCTCCGCTGCTTCCGTTCACGGCGCTGCTCTATCTGCTGATGACGGTCGATTCGGCGGTGCAGCACTACCGGGGCCGTGGCGCGGCCTGGAAGGGGCGTACGTACGCCCGGCCCGAGACCGCGCCCTGAGCGCCGGAGTGCCTGATGCCTGATGCCTGATCCTCTGACGCTCTGACGCCTGAGACCGGGCGCCGGATCACTTCCGGCCGGGCGTCCAGTTCATGCCCCAGCCATAGGCCTGGTCGATGGTGCGCTGCGGACTGACCCGGCGTTCCGGTACCAGGAAACGCGCTTCCCGCTGCACGACGAGGTCCGAACCGGTATTGGTGATGAGCGCGAGAGCGCACACCGTCGAGGGCGCCGTGGATTCACCGAGCGAGAAGTCGATGGGTGCGCCGTGCTGCGGCTGGAGCGTGACCGTCGCGTCCAGGTCGGCGAAACTGCTCGCGCCTTCATAGATGGTGACGAAGATGACCACGCGCCGGAGCCGGTCTTTGTGGTCGAGGTTGATGGTGAGGTTCTCGCCGGTGGAGCCGCCGGTGCGGTCGTCACCGTCGAGTTGGATGTACGGCGGCCCGGTGAGCGAGCCGAACGCGTTCCCCAGCGCCTGGACAACGCCTTTACGTCCGTCGGTCAGTTCATAGAGGGCGCACAGATCGAGATCGAGAGCGGGTCGCATGCCGGCGGCCCTGCCCAATTTCGCGCCCCAGCCCTTCGTCTCCCGGGTCCGCATCTGCCACGTCAGATTGACGCGCATGGCGCCGGAGCCGCCGCCCTGCTTGGCGAGGGAGACCGACGGGGCCTCCTTCGTCAGGGTGACCTTGCTCAGGCGTACGGGCGTGGGGGGCGGGCCGGCCGGGGCCGGTGGCACGGGCGGAGCCGCGGGCGCCGGTGCGTGCGCGGCCACCGGCGGCGGAGCGAGGGTGTGCGGGTCCTGCCCCGGCGGCCGCTGGGGTTCGTCGACCGAGATGCCGAAGTCCGTTGCCAGACCGGCGAGTCCGCTGTCGTACCCCTGTCCCACCGCCCGGAACTTCCAGCTTCCCTGCCGCCGGTACAGCTCGCCGAGCACATAGGCCGTCTCGACGGTCGCGTCCTGGCTCTCGTACCGCGCGATCTCGGCGCCCGACGCGGCGTCCGCCACCCGTACGCGCAGACCGGGCACCTGCCCGAAAGTGCCGCCGTCGGCCGAGGCGGCGAGGACGATCCGCTCGACGGCCGGCTCGACACGCGCGAGGTCGACGGTCAGCGTGTCCGTGGCACCGTCAGCGCCGGTTCCCTTGCCGTCGTGCCGTACGGCACCGGAGGCGTGCTCCGGCTGGTTGTAGAAGACGAAGTCCGCGTCCGAGCGCACTTTTCCCGACACCAGCACCAGCGCCGAGGCGTCGACGTCGGGCACCCCCGGCCCTGTTCGCCATCCCAATTCCACGCGTACAGCCGAAGCCTGTACCGGAACATTGGCCCCTTTAAGCATGGACATGCTCGCCCCCATCGCGAGTCGGGGTGACTGAAATTTTACGTCCTGACAAGCTAATCGCACCATCATCGATCAAGCCCCCCGTGACCCGCCGCCAACGTGTCTTCAGCTCCCTCCTTACACAATCCGGACATTGGAGGGGCGACCTTTTTGGCACGTTCGCTCGCGTTGGGGATCCCGAGCCGCCCGCGGCTCCCGAATGACCCTCGGACCGGCTCCCAACGGGGGCCTTCGGCAGAAGGTTCCCGTGCGGAGGCCAGAGGCCGCGGGTCGGGGCCCACGGCGGAGACCGCCCCGCGGGCCGCGCTCACGACCGGGTACGCCACGCTGCGCGGGCGCCCGTTCCTGTCGCTGCCGGGCGAGCCGAAGGCGCTGGACGCGGCGGCGCCGGCCAACGGGTCCCGGCCGGGGTCCGCGGCCTTCCGGCACTGGCGCGGCGGAAGGTGGGCGTCAAGCCGCTGCTCCCGCGCGAGGTGGACGGCACGATGGTGCCGCCCGCGTGGCGCAGGCCGGCGTATGCCGGCCCCGCAGGGCACGGTGGCCCGGGACGCGTACGTGGTGTGCGTGCTGAAGCAGCCGCACCGGGCCGCGGCGGCTGAGCGCGGGACGGGCATGCCAACTGTGGGCTGCAACCGGGAGGAAGCAGCCCACAGTGACGAGATCAGGGAGTCTCAGTATCCGAAGATCATCTTGTACGCGACTTCCGGGAGGAACTGACCGGCAGCGGAGCCGGCGCCGACTCCGCAGTCGCCGTCGGACTCGCCGGGGGTCTTCAGCCACAGCAGCATCTCGGCTCCGCCGCCCGTCTGGCTGACGGCCCCGGTCCTCCGTCCGGCGGGGTTGCACCACTCGCCGTTGGCATCGTTGCCGTTGCGGCTGGTGTCGATGACGAAAGGCTTCGTGTAACCGTAGCCCGACAGCGCCGAGTTGATGGCGTTGCCGTAGCTGATGTTCCGGTCGTTACCGTAGTAGTTCGAGATGTTCAACGCGAAGCCGTGCGCCTGCTGGAGCCCGGCGCCGTCGAGATGCTGGGCCATGGTGCCCGCGTCTATCCAGCCGGGGTTTCCGGCATCCAGGTACGTCCACGTGTTGGGCGCCTGCGCGGAGAACTGCGCCAGCGCGTCCCTGAGCATGGCGTTGCGCTCATCGATCTGCTGCTGGGACATGCAGTTGTAATCGCCGAGCGAGTCGGGCTCGATCATCACCAGCGCCGGTCGCCCGCCGATGGCCGAGGCGAAGGCGGAGATCCAGGTGCGGTACTCCGCCGGAGAACCCGCCCCGCCGCCGGAGTAGCCGCCGCAGGCGTCGCGGCCGGGGATGTTGTAGGCGACCAGGACGGGAAGCTTGTCTGCGGCGTCCGCGGCTCCCACGTAGGAGCCCACCGCGGCCCCGATGTCACCGCTCCAGGAACCGAACCACCGGGCCATGGGGCGCGAGGCGATGTTGTCCTGGATCGCCGGCGCCCGTCCGTCGCCGGGGTTCGACGCGACCCATGCGGCCGGACCCGAGTTCGGGTCCACGTAGAACCCGCTGGTCATGCCGATCGGATCGGCCAGGGCGTCGGCGTCGGCCTGCCCGGTGCCGAGAGGCAGGAGCAGGCACGCGAATGCGGACGCGACGAGCGTACGCATCATCTTTCTCATCAGTGCAGCCCTCTCTGGGAGCGCTCCCACAACGGCGGTGACTCAGCCGCGGGGGAGACGCGGGTGGGGGGGAGAATCGAGCGGCGGTCCCTTTGGGGCTCTCTCCGAGAACTGCCGCTGCCAGACGAGACAGTGGCAGGGGGTCAGTCCGCTGTCAATGAATTCGGCGAGGGCCGCGGGATGAGGTCAGGGAAGCGGCGAGCGGCGTTCGGGACGCGTCCCGAACAACGCGGACCCGGCGGCCGCGCCACCGATGAGGAGCGGCAGGCGCTGTACTCGCATGACTGCCTCCGGCGCTTCCGCACCGGCGCCTGACAGCGGAGCGCCCGCACGGTCGTATTCGCCCTGTGCGGCCGTGAATTCCCCGTAGCGAAGAAGCCCCGGCGCGCCGACTGTCCGCCGCGCCGGCAATGTCTTCATGAAGTACGGCAGCAGGAAGGACCGTTCGCCTTTGCCGACCGCGCCGTCCACCGGCGCGCGCGTCCGCCTCGACCGATCCGGGATGATGCCCGGCCAGGCAAAGGCGGAGGAGCGGATCCGTCCGCAGAACCGGGCCGGGTGGCGGGTCGAACCGCGTGACGTCGACGGCGCTGATCCGCCGAACACCGGGAGCTACCGCGGCCGGCACACGGAGAACTCTCTCCGAAGTGTGCGGCGCGCAATGCGGTGGCCGATACTCCGGCTCATCCGGACCGCGTGTTCGCCGCCCACGCCTGTTCGCGCGGGGTCCCCATCGGGCGAAAGATCCTCTCAGCGAAGCGAGTTACGCAACTGAACGGATGGGGCCTGCGGCGTCCCGCCGCTGACCCCCTGCTTTCGCCGGGCCGTATCCACGGGCACAGTGACGGCCCTGCTTGAAGCGAGCGGCCTGAAGATCAGTCTATCCGAAGGCCGTGACGTTGATCTTTGATCGTCGGGAGCATTGGACCGATAGCGCAGCGCATCTTCCGTTCCGCTTCCGATCCGCTTCCGGTCCCTGGGCGGAGCACCAGCAGGTCGGATGGAGCCGGTCCGGAAAGGTGCGCGCATCCTTGCCCTGAGTCCGGCACCCTTCTCCGGACACCCGGGGTCGGGCGTCCGGAGCCCAGGCGAGCGCCATGCGCGCACAGCCCATCCGCCGCCTCTTGTTCGCCACGGGATCCTCCAACGATAAGCTCCCTCTGTTACGGAAGTTTTAACGGCGTTTGGGCAAGTCAGCCCGGTAGAACGAGCATAAAACGGATGCCCCCGAGACTGGGGCTCCCCAACCGGCACATCGTGGGCTTAACTTATTTCTATGACCTCCCCCCGTGCCAGCTATGGCGGCAGTTACTACACCGCACCGTCGTTCCCGGACACCCCGATCTACGACTCCCTGGTCGCGGAGCGGGGCACCCCTCAGATCGCCCCGATCCGAGTGTCTCCCGCCTACGAACCGAGCAGCGGCTACTCGGCCAACAGCTATCTGCCGGCGCTGCCGTCGGCTCTGCCCGCCCTGCCGGCCGCGCCTTCGCAGCCCGCTCCCGCGTACGGCGGCTACCAGCAGCAGCCCATGCCGCAGCAGCAGCAGCCGCTCCAGCACGCCCCCGCGCCGTACATCCCGCAGCAGGCACCGCCCCGCGGCTATCCCGGGCAGGGCGCTCCGCAGCAGTACCAGCCGTACCAGCAGCAGCCGCAGCAGCAGCCGCAGCGCCCCGCGCCCGGCACGGGGTACGAGGCGATGCGCCCCGCGGCCACGCGGCCGGTGCCCCCGCCGCAGAACCAGTACGAGGACCCGTACAACCGCCCCTACCAGAATCGGGGGTACTGACCTCCGGGAGGTCAGGGAGGCCTGACAGGATGCCCGCATGCCCACGCCGCACCCTCATCCGGTCCTGCGAGCCCTGCGGGTGCATCCGGTCAAGTCACTCGGTGGTACCACGCCGCAGACGGCGGAGGTCGAGCCCTGGGGCCTCGCGGGAGACCGGCGTTGGGCACTGATCGACGGCATGGGGAACGTGGTCACACAGCGCCGGCAGCCACTGCTGGCGCTGTCTCGTGCCGAGTTGGAGCCGGGCGGGGGAATCCGGCTGTACGCGCCCGGTCTTGAGCCGCTGACCGTCGGTGTGCCGCCCGACGGAGGGACGGCGGGCGAGACCGTCGTGACCGTGATCTTCGGCACCAGGATCGAGTCGGTGCCGGCGGGGTCCGAGGCGCACCGCTGGTTCAGTACGTACCTGGGGGTGGAGGTCCGGCTCGTCCATCTCGACCGGCCGGCCGAACGCAGGCCCGTCGACCCGGACTTCGCACGGCCGGGCGAGACGGTCAGCTTCGCGGACGGCTTTCCTCTGCTGGTCACCACGCTCGCCTCGCTCGACGCGCTCAACTCGCTCATCGCCCAAGGGGATCACGCGGATGAGGGCCCGCTCCCGATGGACCGGTTCCGGCCGAATCTCGTGGTGGCGGACACCGAGCCGTGGGCGGAGGACGACTGGCGGCGCATCGCGGTGGGCGGGGTCGTCTTCCGGGTCGCGAAGCCCTGCTCCCGGTGTGTCGTCACCACGACGGACCAGCGCACCACCGAGCGCGGCAGGGAGCCGTTGCACACACTCGGCAGGTACCGGCGCTTCGAGGACGGCCTGATCTTCGGACAGAACCTCGTGCCGGAGACCACCGGCACGCTCCGGGTCGGCGACCCCGTGACGGTGCTCCGCTGACGCTTCCCGGCCCGCGCCGCCCATCGCGGTGTGAAGCCGCCCGCCCCGGGAACACGACCCGGCGGCGGTCACGCCGAGTGCGTCTGCGTCTGTGCGTCTCGAGTCTGTGCGTCTCGCGTCCGGGCATATGCCCCGTGCCGCCCCCAGGCCACGAACGGCCGTGCGCGGACACGGAAATGGGGTGCGGAACAGGTGAATGTCATCACGGGGCTCCGGCGCTGGCGGCACAACCCCTTGTGCAGGACCACCGACCTCGCGGAGGCGTGGGCGGCGCTGACCGCGGCGCTGCTGCTCGTCCTGGCGGCTCCGGCCGCCGGTGTGATCTGCGGGATCCTGGCCGACTCGGCGCTTCAGAAGACCGTACGTGCCCAGCACGAGCAGCGGCACCTGGCCACGGGCACGGTGCTGCGCCTGACGCCGGACCGGCGGCGCGGGCCGCACGACGTGAGCACCCGGGTGGTCGCCAAGTGGCGTGCCATGGACGGCAGTACGCACACCGGCACGCTGTCGGCGCCGGGGCGTGACGCCCGTGCGGGAACCACGTTCCACTTCTGGACCGACACGCGGGGTGAGCCCGCGAACGGACCGGTGAGCGGCGGTGCGGCCCGGATCCGGGCCGTCCTGGCCGGGGTCGGTGCGGCCGCACTGGCCGCGGTCCTGGTGGAGTGCGGCAGGCGGCTGTTCGTATGGCGGCTGGTACAACGGCGGTACAGGCGGCTCGACCGCGCCTGGGCCGAGGCCGGTCCCGACTGGGGACGCGCGGGCGCCGACAGCTGAGACCGGCCACTCAGGTCAACTCACCTGCGCCGCGCGCGCTACGGTGGTGCCGCCCGGTCCACTCGTTGCGGCCGGGGATCCTGGGCGCGCGGCGCTCCGGACGGCACGGCACGCGCACACGCACGAGGTGGGGGCACAACAGCGCCATGGCACAGGGCACGGTCCAGGTGACGCACACCGGAACATCGCGATGGCGGCGCCGCACAGGCGAGTACGCCTCTCTCGCCGCTGCCCTGGAGGCCGCCGGCGACGGCGATGTCCTCACCGTCGCCCCCGGCACGTACCGGGAGAATCTCACCGTCTCACGGGCCGTCACACTGCGCGGCCCCGAAGGCTCGCTGGGTTCCGTTCGCATCGCGCCGACGGACGGCGTCCCGCTGACCGTGCGCGCCGCCGCCACGATCCAGGACCTCCATGTCGAGGGCCAGGACTCGGCGGCTCCCGCGCTGCTCGTGGAGGACAGCACACCCGAACTGCTCGACCTGCGGATCGTGACCCGTTCCGCCGCCGGTATAGAGGTACGGGGCAACGCCAGGCCCAACGTACGGCGCTGCACCGTCGACAATCCGGCGGGAGTGGGGATCGGCGTCATAGAGGGCGCGGGCGGGCTCTTCGAGGAGTGCGAGATCGTCGCCGCCGGGCAGTCGGGCGTCTCGGTACGCGGCGGCGGGCGTCCGCGGCTGGAGCGCTGCCGGGTCCATCACGCGTCGGGTGCGGGCCTGATGGTCACGGGCGAGGGCAGCGCGCTCGAGGCCGTCGGCTGCGAGGTGTACGAGATCAAGGGCACCGGCGTGCAGATCGCCTCCCGCGCCTCGGCCCATCTCACCGACTCCTCCGTGCACCGCACGTCGGCCGACGGGATCACACTCGACACCGACGCCGTCCTCACCCTCTCCGACTGCGACATCCACGACATCCCGGAGAACGCCGTCGACCTGCGGTCGCGTTCCGTGCTGACGCTGACCCGCTCGACGGTACGGCGCTTCGGCCGCAACGGTCTCTCGGTCTGGGACCCAGGCACCCGGGTCGACGCCAACCAGTGCGAGATACATGACAGTACGGGCGACTACCCGGCCGTCTGGGTCAGCGACGGCGCGACCGTCGTCCTCGACTCCTGCCGGGTGCACGACGTCCCGGACGCGCTCTTCGTCCTCGACCGCGGTTCGCGCGCGGACGTCGTCGACAGCGACCTCTCGCAGGTGCGCAACACCGCGGTGTCGGTGAGCGACGGCGCGACCGCCCAGCTCGACGACTGCCGGATCAGGGAGGCCTCGACGGGGGCATGGTTCCGCGACCACGGCAGTGGCGGGACGCTCAACTCCTGCACGATGGACGCCGTTCAGACCGGTGTCATCGTCACCAAGGGCGCCGACCCCACCATCGAGCGGTGCACGGTCGCCTCCCCCGCCGAGGCGGGTTTCTACGTATCCGCCGAGGGCCGCGGCACCTTCCACCACTGCAAGGTGACGGGCAGCGGCGGCTACGGCTTCCATGTGATGGACGGCTGCCGTACGACTCTCACCCGCTGCCGTACGGAGCGCTGTGCGCGCGGTGGTTACGAGTTCGGGGAGAACGGGCCGAACGCCGAGGACTGCTCCAGCGACGAGAGCGCGATCGCGACGCCCGCGTACGAGCCGCCGCCGGCCGTGCTGACCGCGACGCAGACGCCGAGCGTGCTCGGCGCGCTCCCGCCCGCACCCGCCACCGCGCCCGCCACGGCGTCCCCGGACACAGCCGCACCCGCGGAGCCGCCTCGCAGCTCGGAGGACGTCCTCGGGGAACTCGACGCGCTGGTCGGCCTCGACAGCGTCAAGAGCGAGGTCCGGGCGCTCACCGACATGATCGAGGTGGGCCGCCGCCGCAAGGAGGCGGGCCTCAAGGCCGCCTCGGTCCGCCGCCATCTGGTCTTCACCGGCTCCCCCGGTACCGGCAAGACGACCGTGGCCCGGCTGTACGGGGAGATCCTGGCCTCCCTCGGGGTGCTCGAACGGGGCCATCTCGTGGAGGTGTCACGGGTGGATCTCGTCGGCGAGCACATCGGTTCCACCGCGATCCGCACGCAGGAGGCGTTCGACCGGGCGCGCGGCGGTGTGCTGTTCATCGACGAGGCGTACGCGCTGTCGCCGGAGGACTCCGGGCGTGACTTCGGCAAGGAAGCGATCGACACCCTGGTGAAGCTGATGGAGGACCACCGCGAGGCCGTGGTGGTGATCGTCGCCGGTTACACCGCCGAGATGGAGCGGTTCCTGACCGTCAACCCCGGTGTGGCGTCACGTTTCTCACGCACCATCACCTTCAGCGACTACGAGCCCGACGAACTGCTGCGGATCGTGGAGCAGCAGTCCGACGAGCAGGAGTACCGGCTCGGCAGCGGCACGCCGGAGGCGCTGTTGAAGTACTTCACCGCGTTGCCGAAGGGCCCCGCGTTCGGCAACGGCCGTACCGCGCGGCAGACGTTCGAGGCGATGGTGGAGCGGCACGCGGGCCGGGTCGCCCAGTTGCCGGAGAGCAGCACGGACGACCTGACCCTGCTCTACGCCGACGATCTGCCCGAACTTCCCTGAGGACGAGCGGAGTTCGCGGCAGGTCCGGCCGGAGCCGGTCCCCCCGGAGCCGGTGCGGGCAGCTCTGAGCGCTGTCCCGGCAGCGCGGACGGCAGCCGGGCGAGCAGCGCCGCGCGCTCCTCGGCGAACACCGGATCGGCCTGGTAGTCGGCGTGGCCGAGGATCGGCGCGGGCAGCGGGTGGCGCGCCGAACGCCCGTAGGCGAGCGGGTCCTTGAGCGGTCCGCGGTCGACCCCGGGCCGCTCGTCGTCGGCACTGACCCGGACGGGACCGCCGATGGGGTCGGTGGCGCGCCACAGGTTGCGCCAGCAGTGCAGCTCCCGGTTCAGCCCGCTGAGCTGACCCGCGCCGAAGTACGCGGGGAACCAGCGGCCGTACAGCCGCTCCAGGGGCGAGCCGTACGTCAGGAGCGCCACCCGGTGCCGTGTGGTGTCCCGGAGCTGCCAGACGGCGGCGGCGGCGAGCACACTGCCCTGGGAGTGCCCCGACAGGACGAGCCTGCCGCCCGTGCTCCCGGTCCAGGTGGCGATCCGCCAGGCCAGGTCGGGAACGGCGCGCTCGGCATAGCAGGGCGGCGCGAAGGGGTGCGCGGCGCGCGGCCAGAACGTACCCACGTCCCACAGGATACCGACGGTGCGCCGGGCGGAGGCCTGCCGGTAGGCGCGGCGGCCCCAGGTGACGAACAGTATGAAGCCGAGGCCGATCAGCCACGATCCCAGCGCCTGTGCCGTGTCGGCGGCCGACCGGACGAACGGGGCCGCGCCCTCCGCCGCCCTGCCGGGCACCTCGCCGGTCAGCCACGAGCCCACGACCGCTCCGGCGCCGAGCAGCAGCGCGGTGCCGGAGAGGAGCCCCACGAGCCAGGAGGTGGCCTCGGTCAGGGCGGCCCTGGCACGGACGGCCGCGATCTGCCGGGTGCGGACGGAGTCCGCGGTCGCGTCCGGATACTCCGCCTCGACAGCCGGGCCCAGCCTGCGGGAGGCGCGTACGGTACGGACGGCGAGGGCCGCGACCGGGATCAGCAGCAGGACGAGCAGGACGGGGATGACCGCGGCCTGCCAGCTGAGCAGCACGGGAGGCCCGGCGATCGTGCCTCCGCCCATCCCGGGTGTGGCGTCTCCGTCGAGCCAGTCGGCCACGCGCTGGGCGATCCCGCCGGTCATCACATCGCCCAGGGCGCAGGCGAGCATCGCGACCGTGGGGCCGCCGAGGCCGCGCAGCACGATCCGGGGGTGGGGCGCGCGGCGGTACAGGGCGTGGGCCGTGACGGCGAGAAGGGCGACCAGGACGCCCTGGGCCAGCGCGGTCACCCAGAACGCGCCGTCGCCGGGAAGCGCGCCGGAGGAGGCCCATCCGGGCCGCGACCAGGCGGTGTACACCAGGGACAGGCCGAGCAGGGTGAGGGCGGATCCCGGCAGCCAGGTGATGAGCGTCCGGTCGAGTACGGCGTCGCGGGTGCGCTCGCTGCGGCCCCTGCGGCACACGACGTACACGGCCACCACCGCGCAGACGCCGAGCGCCGCCTGGAGGAGTGTGCCGGCGAAGGGCGCCGCTGCGCCTGCGGCCGCGCGGTCGTGACGTACGGCGGGAGCGGTGAGCAGGGCGGCGACCGTGAGGAAGCCCGCGGCGGTGTGCGCGGCGCGCAGCCGGGCGACGAGCCTGCGGCCGTACCAGAACCCGGGGCGGCCGAGGGCGGGCCGGATCCCGGGCGGGCCGTCTCCGGCGTCTCCCGCGCCGCTTCCGCTGCCGGACGCCGCTGTGCCGGGCTGTTCATGGGCGGGCGGGCGCTGGGCCTCGTACGCGGTCCAGGTGCGGTTGGAGAGGTACCACAGCAGGACGACCAGGGCCGTGGGCACCAGCGAGGCCAGGGCGAGCCGCCGGCCCGGCATGCTCCACCAGCCGTGCCGCGCGGGCGCCAGGAAGCCGAGCCAGGAATGGTCGTCCGCGCAGGCGGCGGAGCCCGCGCACTGCCACGCCGTGAGATCGAGCGCGACCTCGCAGGCGGCCGCGGTCAGCAGCACGGTCAGGGTGAGCGCGATCAGCCGTACCCACACGCCGTACAGCCGCTGGGCCCGGGCGAGGCCCTGGGTGGCGGGGCGCATCCAGTGCGCGAGGTTGACGACCATGAAGGGCAGCAGGATCAGCCACAGCGCCCGCGAGGCGTTGCCCGACGTGAGGTTGGCCCAGCTGTACGCCTCGGGGATCGGCCGGTCCCGGTAGCGCTCGGGGTGCTGTTCGGCGTCGGCGTCGGTGGCGCGGCGGTACACGGCCGCGGTCTCGTCACCGGCGATTCTGACCGTACGGGCGTCGTCGAGCATGTCCTGCGGGGTGGTCCCGCCGACGCCGTGGACGAGCAGTTCGAGGGCGGGTCCGGCGTCACCCGGCGCCGGAGTCCCGGGCGACGCGTCCGCTTCCGCTTCGGTGGACACAGGTGTTTCGGGCGGCACATCGGTTTCGGAGGACATGTCCGTGACTCGCTCTCGATGTGGGGGCGGCAGGTGAGGGCGACGGCGCGGTACGAAACGCGCCACAGCCCCCACGTTCCCGGATCCGTACCGCCCGATGTCCGGTCTGCACGGAATCTCCTCGATTCATCACCCCGCCGACCTCCGGGGCGTGCGACCGGGTCCCGTGGGAGGATGGGAAACCGTTGACGAAGGGGAGGAACGGGCCTTGGCGGTGAGCGACCATCAGAATCTGCTCGCGGAGCAGCGCCGTGCGCTGATCCTCGACGAGGTGCGCAGGCACGGCGGGGTCCGCGTCAATGAACTCACCCGCAAGCTCAAGGTCTCCGACATGACCGTCCGGCGGGATCTGGACGCGCTCGCCCGCCAGGGTGTCATCGAGAAGGTGCACGGCGGCGCGGTGCCCGTGGTCGACGGGAGCACGCACGAGCCGGGGTTCGAGGCGAAGTCGGCGCTGGAGCTGAGCGCGAAGGAGGACATCGCGCGGGCGGCCGCGGCCATGGCCGTCCCCGGCACCGCCATCGCGCTGTCCGGCGGAACCACGACGTACGCGCTGGCGCGGCATCTGCTCGACGTACCGGATCTGACGGTGGTGACCAACTCGGTGCGGGTGGCCGAGGTGTTCTACGCCGCGCAGCCGGCCGGTGGCGCGGGCGGCCAGCGCCCGGGAGCGGCCACGGTGGTCCTCACCGGCGGCGTGAGGACCCCGTCGGACTCACTGGTGGGACCGGTCGCCGACCAGGCGATCCGCTCACTCCATTTCGACGTGCTCTTCCTCGGCGTGCACGGCATCTCGGTCGAGGCCGGTCTGTCCACACCGAATCTGGCGGAGGCGGAGACGAACCGGCGGTTCGTGCACTCCGCCCGCCGGGTGGTGGTCGTCGCCGACCACACCAAGTGGGGGACGGTGGGGCTGAGTTCGTTCGCGACGCTGGGTCAGATCGACACACTGGTGACGGACGGGGGGCTGCCCGCGCGGGCCCGCGAGGAGATCAACGAGCAGTTGCCGGGACTGATCGTGGCGGGCGACGAGGAAGACGTCTGAGCCCGCGGGACGTCTGAGCCGGGCCGCCCTGGCCGGCCCGGGCGTGCACGCCGCTCCGGCACCGCCTCCACCGTCGTGACCCAGATCACCAATGCCGAGAATGCCCTCAGCGCCCGCCTGCCCTCCGTCCGCTCCCCCGCCGCCCTCGCCGCCCAAGCCGCCCCCGGACGAGACCGCTGGACCGATTGGCCCCAACTGGTCCCCAAGAAACGCGGAAAGGCGGTACCGGATTTCTCCGATACCGCCTGCGACCTGCGTAAACGCTGGTCGGGACGACAGGATTTGAACCTGCGACCCCTTGACCCCCAGTCAAGTGCGCTACCAAGCTGCGCCACGTCCCGATGCTCAGCGCCCCACCGGAAGGTGAAGGTTGCCGTGCGTGGGAAACTTTACCTCACTCTGTGCGGCGGGAAGACGCACCCTGTCCAGGTGACAATCGGAGCATGAAGGAAAACCAGCGGGACCGTGACGACGAGGGCCGGGCGCGCAGTGCGCGGCCGCGGGACGGGCTTGGGCGGCCGTTGCCGTATGGGGCTTCCGGGGTGGAGCGGCAGCCGGAGGGGGTGGTGCGTACGCCGGAGGAGACCGTCGGGAAGGCGCAGCGGCTGCTTGACGCCGGAAAGCCGTTCCACGCGCATGAGGTGTTCGAGGACGCCTGGAAGTCCGGGCCCGAGGACGAGCGTGAGCTGTGGCGCGGGCTCGCCCAGCTCGCCGTGGGGCTGACGCACGCCGCGCGGGGCAATACGACGGGCGGCGCGCGTCTGCTGCTGCGTGGCGCCGGTTCCGTCGAGGCGTACGGTCCGCTGCGGCCGCACGGCCTCGATGTGCCCGGTCTGACCGTATGGGCACGGGAGCTGGCGGAGCGGGTCGCGGCCGGCGGCCAGCCGGTGGACGCCGCCGCCTCCGCGCCCCGGCTGCGAGGGTGAGGCCGAGGCCGGCCTCAGCGGGCTGACCGGCTCTCGGGGCACGGTGCGTCGGCCGTTACCGGGCGCCGCACGCCGACCGTCACTGTTCGCCGGGCAGCGCACGCCGGCCGCCACCGGACGCCGCGCGTCGGCCCTCACCGTTCGCCGGCCGCCACCAGGATCACTTCGAGCGTGCGCGGCCCGTGGACGCCCTCGACCCGGTCGAGTTCGATGTCGCTCGTGGCCGACGGGCCCGAGATCCAGGTCAGCGGGCGCGTGGGGTCCAGGCGCGGCATCGCCTGCGGGACGGAGGCGACGACCTGGCCGGGGGTCCGTACGACGCAGATGTGGTGGTCGGGGACGAGAGTGATGCGGCGGCGGCCCTGGTCGGGGCTCGCGTCGAGGACGAGCGTGCCGGTTTCGGCGACGGCGAGCGCGCAGCCCGTGACCACACTGTCCACCGCGTCCAACTCCGCTGCGCTGGAGTCCGGTTGGTCCTGGACCTGCGTGACGTCGGTGACGCTGAGCCAGGACTCGGGCAGGCGCGGCGGTACGGCCACGGTGCGGGCGCCCCGTTCGGTGAGCAGCCGGGCGATGAGCGCCGGCAGTCCTGCCTCGTCCGTACGGTGGACGAGCGCCCGGTAGTCGGCGAGGTTCTCGGCGAGGAGATCGACGGTCCGGCTGTCGGGGGTGTGCGTGTCGAGATAGTCGCGGGTCGCCTCGGGCGCGTCGGGCGCGTCGGCGACGGCGCCGCGGATGCGGGCGAGGATCCGTTCCCGCGAACCAGAAGCGGTACTCATGGTCTGGGGTCGTCCTTCCGGTTCTTCTTCCACCAGTCGCGGAACGATTCGGGTGGCAGTTCTGGCAGGTCACGGCTGTCGGTCCAGGCGCCCGCGCCCGGTGGTTTCCTCGGGTGCAGCCCGCGGGTCCTGGACGCGGCCCGCTCCCCCGCCGCCAGGACGCGCGGATGGTCGAAGACCCAGCCCGCCGCCTTGATGGCGGCCTTCTCCAGCCGGTGGCCCTTCCCGCCCTCGTCCGCCACGCGTTCGCGCAGATGGACCAGGACCTCGGGGATGTCGATGGCCACCGGGCAGACGTCGTAGCAGGCGCCGCACAGTGAGGAGGCGTACGGCAGTGACTTGTCGATATCGCTCTCGGTGCCCCTGAGTTGGGGGCTGAGGATCGCTCCGATCGGGCCGGGGTAGACCGAGCCGTACGCGTGGCCGCCGGCCCTTTCGTACACCGGGCACACGTTCAGGCATGCCGAGCAGCGGATGCAGCGCAGCGCCTGGCGGCCCACTTCGTCGGCCAGTGTGTCCGTACGTCCGTTGTCCAGCAGCACCAGGTGGAAGGTGCGGGGCCCGTCGGTGTCGTGGGTTCCGGTCCACATGCTCGTGTACGGGTTCATCCGCTCGGCCGTCGAGGAGCGCGGCAGTGTCTGGAGGAAGACCTCCAAGTCCCGCCAGGTCGGCACGACTTTCTCGATGCCCACCACCGAGATCAGTGTCTCGGGGAGGGTCAGGCACATCCGGCCGTTGCCCTCGGACTCGAACACGGCCAGGGTGCCTGTCTCGGCGACCATGAAGTTCGCGCCGGAGATGCCGACTTTGGCCCGCAGGAACTTCTCACGAAGGTGCAGCCGTGCCGCTTCGGCGAGTTCGGCGGGGCTGTCGGACAGGCCCTCGGGCGCCGCCCGGCCCCAATGGCCCATCTGCTCGCGGAAGATGTCGCGGATCTCGCCGCGGTTGCGGTGAATGGCAGGTACCAGGATGTGCGAGGGCCTGTCGTGACCGAGCTGTACGATCAGCTCCGCCAGGTCGGTCTCGTACGCGGAGATGCCTTCGGCCTCCAGCGCCTCGTTGAGGCCGATCTCCTGCGTGGCCATCGACTTGACCTTCACGACCTCGCTCTCGCCGGTCGCCCTGACCAGCTCCACGACGATCCGGTTCGCCTCTGCCGCGTCGGACGCCCAGTGCACCACCCCGCCGGCCGCCGTGACCGACTCCTCCAACTGCACCAGATAACGGTCCAGATGGCGCAGTGTGTGGTCCTTGATCTGCTTTCCGGCCTCCCTCAGGAGTGACCAGTCCGCCAACTCGCCCACCGCCACGGCCCGTTTGTCCCGGATCGTGTGCGTGGCGTGCCGCAGATTTCCCCGCAGCGTCTCGTTGCCCAGCGCCTCCTTCGCCGCCGCGGGGAAGGCCGGCATCCCCAGATACGTACCGCTCATGCCCAGGGCTCCTCTTCCGTCGACGCCAGGATTTCCGCGAGATGCAGGGCGCGCATCGGAGCGTCCTCGCGGCTGAGGATGCCCCCGATGTGCATCAGGCAGGAGTTGTCGGCGCCGCACAGCACACCGGCGCCGGTCCCGAGCGCGTTGTTCACTTTGTCCTGTCCCATGGCCACCGAAACATCGGAGTTCTTGACGGCGAACGTGCCGCCGAATCCGCAGCACTCCTCGGCGCCGGGCAGTTCCCGCAGTTCGAGGCCCTTCACCGCCTGGAGCAGCTTTCTCGGCCTCTCGCCGAGGCCGAGAAGGCGCAGTCCGTGGCAGGACGGATGGTAGGTGACGGTGTGCGGGAAGTACGCCCCGACATCCGTCACCCCGACCACGTCGACCAGGAATTCGGTCAGTTCGTAGGTGCGGGCGGCCAGTGAGGCCGCGGCCGCGCCGCCGATCTTCGGGTAGTGCTGCCTGACCATCGCCGCACACGACCCCGAGGGCGTCACCACATGGTCGTACCCCTCGAAGGCCCGCACCATCCGGCGTACCAGCGGCTCGGTCTCCTTGCGGTATCCGGTGTTGTACTGGGGCTGCCCGCAGCAGCTCTGCGCTTCGGGGAAGTCGACCTCGACGCCCAGTCGTTCGAGGAGACGCACAGTCGCGATCCCGGTGGACGGATACACGGCGTCATTGACGCAGGTGACGAAGAGAGCGGCGCGCATGGGCGGAGCATATGCCGCGCGCGGGCGGGCGCGTAAGACCTCCGCCCTGTGGGATAGCCCATGAGACCTCCGATGAATGTTCCACTCGCCCCGATGTGTGCCACGCGTCAGCCGCGTCCGACGAAGTCCCAGGTCCCCTGATCCACGCGGTAGACCACGAAGCCGGGCTCGGTGCGCAGGTACGCGGCGGATCCGGGGGCCCGGACCTGGTCACGGCGCGTCGCCGGTATCTGCACCTCGGCGCTCGCGCCGACCGGCACCTCCACGGTGAGCCGCAGGTCCGGGCCGACCTGCGACCAGGCCACCGCCGCGGTGCCGCGTACCGTACGGATCGAGGTACGTGCCCAGCTGACCCCGGTGCGCGCGTCTGGCCGTACGGTGAAGGTGCGGTAGCCCGCGTCCCCGGGCCGCAGTCCCGCGACGTTCTCGTACAGCCACTGCGCGACGGTGCCCTGGAAGTAGTGGTCGCGTGAGCGCGAGTCGAGCGGCCACATCTCCCACATCGTGTCGGCGCCGTTGTCGAACCAGTAGCCCCAGCCGGGATAGCCGCGCTGGGTGACGATGGCGTGCGCGACGTCGGGGTGGCCGTGTGCGCACAGGACGCGCAGCAGCACACTGGTGCCGAGGGCTCCGGTGTTGAGGTGGTTGCCGCGTGCGGCGATGTCGGCCACGAGGCTGTCGACGACCGATGCCCTGGCCCCGCCCGGCACCAGGCCGAACGCGAGCGGGAGGGCGTTGGAGGTCTGCCGGTAGTCGGGGTCCTTCGCGGTGCGGTAGTGGCCGGACTCGTCGAGGAAGGCCGCGTTGAGCGCGTCCTTGAGGCCGTTCGCCGCCGTGCGGTAGCGGGTGGCGACATCGTCGTGGCCCAGCAGTTCACCCAGTTCGGCGGTCTCCGTCAGGGCGCGGTGCAGATATGCGGTGGCTGTCAGCCGGGTGTCCTCGGGCGGATTGCCGCCGTAGCCGGGCGGCAGGTAGTCACCGAGCGCGGTGACGGCGAGACCGTCCCGCAGCCGGCTCAACTCCCAGTCCAGATAGCGGGTCACGGCAGGCCAGTGGGCGCGGGCCGGCCGGTCGTCGCCGTAGATCCGGTACATCTCGCGCAGCACGAACGGGTAGACCGTCGTCCACTCGGGTGAACCGGGATCGCCGAGCCCCCAGCCGCCGCTGGGCACGATCACCGGCAGCTGACCGTCGGCGTGCTGGCTGTCCGCCAGATCGCCCAGCCACTTGCCGAGGAAGCGGTGCACACCGAAGGCGTACGCCATGACGGGCGTGCCGAGCTGCGCGTCACCCGTCCAGCCGTTCTTCTCGTACATGGGTGTGTCGGTGGGAATGCCGTGCAGATTGTTCAGCAGGGTACGGCGCATCGCACGGTCCAGCTGCTCGTAGAACGGCTCCGAGCAGCTGAAGTCGCTGACTTCGGCGACTTTCGTGTGGACCACCCTGCCCAGCACGTCGGCGGGACGCGGGCGGGTCGGCAGGCCGCTGACCTCGACGTACCGGAAGCCTTTGTACGAGAACGAGGGCTCCCACACCTCGGTGCCACCGCCCGCACAAATGTACTCGTCGCGCTGGCAGCGTCCCGGCACGTTCCCGTTCTCCGCCTGGACGCTGCCGTCCGCGTTCAGCTTCTCGCCGTGGACCAGCCGGACGGTGGTGCCCGCCGGGGCGCGTACGGTCAGCCGGCTCCAGCCCGCCGTCGTACGGCCCATGTCCACGACGTACACACCGGGGCGCTGCTCGGTGATGCCGGTGGGTGTCAGGGTCTCGATGATCTCGATGGGATCGTGCGGCTGGGCGCGCAGTGTGCCCTTCGGTGCTTCCTGGGCATGCGGGCTTCGCCAGGCGCTGTCGTCGAAGCCGGGGCTCGTCCAGCCGGCCGGGGCGAGCCGGGCGTCGTATGTCTCGCCCGCGTAGAGGGAGTTGGAGAGAGTGGGGCCTTCGGTGAGGCGCCAGTCGGTGTCGGAGACGACGGTGGTGCGGGAGCCGTCGGGGTGTTCCGCCTCCAGCCGGCACAGCAGCCGGGGTTCGCCGTGCCACGGCGGGCGGTGCCAGTTCCACACGTTGGGGGTGGTCATGCCGTAGAAACCGCGGCCGAGCGTCACACCGATCGCGTTGTTCCCGGCGCGCAGCAGCGCGGTGACATCGTGGACGGCGTACATCACGGTCTCGTCGTAGTCGGTGAAGGCCGGGTCGAGGACCTGGCTGCCGACGCGCTTCCCGTTGAGTTCGGCGACGTAGTAGGCGAGTCCGCTGAGGTAGAGCCGGGCACGGGAGACCGGTTTGCGTACGGTGAATTCGCGGCGCAGCAGGGGCGCGGGCGCCTCGGGAACGGCGACGGTGACGCCGTCGCCCCACGGCCCCTGGCCGTACGGGGCGAGCACGGCGGCGGCCGGCCAGCCGGTGTCGTCGAACTCCGGCTTTTCCCAGCCCTGTTGCTCGGTGTCGGAGCCGCACCAGTGCGCCCCGGTGACGAGTTCACGGCTCTCTCCGCCGGTGGTCTCGACGGTCAGCCGCACAAGCAGCCCACCGGGGTTGACGGACACGTCGCCCCGGTTGGTGGCGAGTGCGGCAAGGACGATCCGGCCGCCCGCGGCCTTCACCTCCTCGGTGACATCGGCGGTGAGGCCGGTGCGCCAGCCGTCTTCCCGCACGGGCGCCTCCAGGATCCGGCCGCCGTCGAGGTGGAGCGTGAAGTCGTCGTCGGCCGTGGCGACGACCGTGGCGCGTTCGGCCACCGCGCCCTCGGGCAGATTGAGGACGCCGCGGAACCACCGTGGTCCTACGGGGGCGTTGCCGGTCGTCGCCCCTTCGGACCAGATCCAGGAGGCGCCGTCGAAGCCGGGCGGCGCGGCCGGCTGGTCGGCTCCGATCCACCGCGCCTGCCATTTCTCGTCGCCGAGCGCGGTCTCCCACCAGCCCGGCTCGCTCCAGGCCGAGGCGTGTCCTTCCGTGTCCCAGACCCTGACCTGCCAGTGGCAGCGGGTGCGGGGCGGCAGAGCGGACCCCGCGTAGGGGACGGCGACGCTGCGGTCCGAGACCGTACGGCCGGTGTCCCAGAGCAGTCTTCGCCCGGCGGTGAGATCACCGGGCTCCCGGGCGGCTCTGATCTGGTACGCGCTCTGCCGTGCGGAGTTTCCCCCGGCGGTCAACTCCCAGGAGAGCGAGGGCGTGCCGCTGTCGGTACCGAGGAGATGTGCCGCGTTCTCGACCGTGGTGGCGACGATACGGAGCCGGCCGGCCCCCGCGCTTTCGCCCAGCGCTCCCGGCCGGCGCGCGCCACCCGCTTCCTGGGCGGCCGAGGCCGGCCCTGGGGCAAGCCCGGCGAGGCCGGCCCCCGCACCCACCACGGAGGTGTGCAGAAGACCCCTGCGTGTCCAGCCCATGCCCATCGGAATCCTTCCCCGCGCGTAATTGAAACGTTTCATAATTTCCCTCTCCGCATGGTATGGGCCATCGCGAACCCACTACAAGAGGTACGCACGAGACGGGAGTTGGAGGAGGGAAAGCCGTCGGCGCGCCGCGCGCGACGACCGACTCCGGCCCCCGCTCCCTCCTTTCCTCCCTTGGCATATTTCTTGCGACCCTCACGCAGTCGCCCCGATCACGCATAACCCCCAATTCTCCAGGGCGAGTTGGTCCCTCCCATCCGGTATGCCCCTCTCCATATGGGCACTTGGGTCGAAGATTTTTACAACTGCCTTCGAAATTTGCGCGGATTCATAGACTTCCTGCGGCACCCCTCCTAGCATTTTCGCGTCCGCAGAGTCCCCACGAGCCGCAAGGACGTATGTCTGTGACACCTCCCCCGAACCCAAGACGCCGCCTGCTCCGCCGCGGCATATCCGCATCGGTCTCTCTCGCCCTCGCCGCGGCCGGGACGGCCGCCGCGGTGGTCCTGTCCACCGCTCCCGCCGCTCAGGCGGCGGGGGTTCCCGCCCCGTCGCCCGTGGGGATCTCCGGACGCGGCGCCACCGTGCCGTTCCAGGAGCAGGAGGCCGAATACGCCGCCACCAACGGCACGTTCATCGGCCCCGACCGCCTCTACGGCCACCTCCCCTCGGAGGCGTCGGGGCGGCAGGCCGTCACGCTCGACGCGGCCGGTGAGTACGTGGAGTTCACTCTCACCGCCCCGGCGAACGCGGTGACGTTCCGCTACTCGCTGCCCGACACCTCGGACGGTGCGGGACGCGACGCGACCATCGACCTGAAGGCCAACGGCAACCAGCTCAAGAGTGTGCCGGTGACCTCCAAGTACAGCTGGTACTACGGCGGTTACCCCTTCAACAACAACCCCGGCGACACAAACCCGCACCACTTCTTCGACGAGACCCGTGCCCTGTTCGGCTCCACGCTGCCAGCCGGCACGAAGGTCCGTCTCCAGGTGTCCTCGACCTCGCAGTCGCCGTCGTTCACCATCGACCTCGCGGACTTCGAGCAGGTCGCCGCACCGATCGCGCAGCCTTCCGGCTCGCTGAACGTCGTGACCGACTACGGCGCCGACCCGACCGGGGCCGCGGACTCGACGGCCAAGATCCAGGCGGCCGTGACCGCGGGCGCGGCGCAGGGCAAGACCGTCTACATCCCGCAGGGCACCTTCCAGGTGCGCGACCACATCGTCGTCGACAAGGTGACACTGGCCGGTGCGGGTCCCTGGTACAGCGTGCTGACGGGGCGTGACCCGTCCGACCGCTCCAAGGCCGTCGGTGTGTACGGCAAGTACGCCAACCAGGGCGGGAGCAGCAACGTCACCCTCAAGAACTTCGCCATTCTGGGCGACATCCGCGAGCGGGTCGACAACGACCAGGTCAACGGCCTCGGCGGCGCCATGTCCAACACCACCGTCGACAACCTGTGGATCCAGCACACCAAGGTCGGGGCGTGGATGGACGGCCCGATGGACAATTTCACCATCAAGAACAGCCGGATCCTGGACCAGACGGCCGACGGCGTCAACTTCCACATGGGCGTGACCAATTCGACCGTCACCAACACCTTCGTGCGCAACACCGGTGACGACGGTCTGGCGATGTGGGCGGAGTCCGTACCGAACGTGAGCGACTCGTTCACGCACAACACGGTCGTGGCGCCCGTCCTGGCGAACAACATCGTCACGTACGGCGGCAAGAACATCACCCTCTCCGACAACGTCATGTCGGACACCGTCTCCAACGGTGGCGGCCTGCACGTCGCCAACCGGTACCCGGGGGTCAACTCCGGTAGCGGAACGGCTGTTTCCGGCACCATCACGGCGGCGAGAAACACCCTGATCCGGGCCGGCAACAGCGACTTCAACTGGCAGTTCGGCGTCGGCGCGATGTGGTTCGACGGCCTCAACGAAGCCGTCAACGCCACGATCAACGTCAGCGACTCGGACATCCTCGACAGTTCTTACGAGGCGATCCAGACGATCGAGGGCCCGGTCAGGACGCTCAACTTCAACAACATCAACATCGACGGCGCCGGCACCTTCGCGCTCCAGCTCCAGGCGGGCGGCGCCGGCAACTTCACCAACGTCAAGGCCAAGAACATCGCCCAGGCGAAGACGATCTACAGCTGCCAGGGCGACGCGTTCACCATCGCGCAGGGCACCGGCAACTCCGGCTGGTTCACCGATCAGACCTTCTGCGGCAACTGGCCGGCCCCGGTGTGGACCAACGGTGGTGTCCCCTCCACCGGCAACCCGCCGACCGACCCGCCCACCACGCCGCCGACCGACCCGCCGACGACGCCGCCGGCCGACACGGGCAACCTCGCCAAGAACCGTCCGGTCGCCGAGTCCGGCCACGCCGATGTGTACGGCGCGGGCAACGCGGTCGACGGCAACGCGGACACCTACTGGGAGAGCAAGAACAACGCCTTCCCGCAGACCATCACTGTGGACCTCGGCGCGTCGAAGGCCGTCAAACGCGTGGTCCTCAAGCTCCCCCCGGCGACGTCGTGGGCGACCCGCACGCAGACCCTGAGTGTGCTGGGATCCACCGACAACGCGTCGTTCAGCACGCTCAAGGCTTCGGCGGGCTACACCTTCAACCCGTCGAGCGGTAACACCGTGACCATCAGCCTGCCCGGTACGCCGACCCGTTACCTGCGGCTCAACATCACCGCCAACACAGGCTGGCCGGCCGGCCAGGTCTCCGAGTTCGAGGCGTACACCGGCTAAACCGCACAGGGCACACTCCTCGGGACACGAGTGCGGGCCCGGCCGAAAGCCGGGCCCGCACCGCTGTCCGGACGTCTCCGTGAAAAGACGCGCTACCGGGCGAGAACCGCCCGGACCGACTTTCCGCCGCCCGGACGGGAATGGACGGTGACCTTCTCGGCCAGTCGTCGCACCATCGGCCACCCGAACCCGCCCGTGTGCCCGGTGAGATCGGGCGTACGGTCCAGTGGGTGTGCGGAGCTCGGGTCGTCCACCACGATCTGCAGACTCCGCCGGTCCGCGCGCAGGTGCAGAGCAGTCACCTGTCCCGCGTGGCGCAGAGCGTTGGTCACCAACTCGGAGACCACCAGCACCAGATCCTGCGACGTGTGCGGGGACGGTGTCGGGTACAGCCCGGCGAGAAAGCCGTACGTGGCGTCACGGGCCTCGGCGGCCAGCCGTGGGCGGCAGTCCCACTCCGCGAGGGACTGGTTACGGTCTTCGCGTGTGTACGGGTGGTGCATGTGGCTCACCCCGGAGGTTGAAGCGCGTTGTCGGCCTGGTCCCTGGCCGTTTACCCCCGAGATCGGAAGCCAACAGTGCCGAACGCGATCCGGCGGTTCTCAGGGCGCCCGGAGAGAGCGGGACGAGCCCGCAGGCCGACCGCGCCGAGGGAGCCGGACAAGCGCGAAGGCCGACCACGCCGGGAGAGCGGGACGAGCGGGTGGGCCGGCATAGGGCCACATGGTCCGCCCCGGGCCGGGCACACGCAAAACGACAATCCGACCGGCCACGAAGGAAGGCATGCCCGTGCTCATGGCGCACCCCGACGTACTCCACGACGTTCTCTCGCGGTACGAAGCCGTCCAGGCCCCACGTTCCGAGCGGGACAGCTCCGAGATCCGCAGAAGACGGGAAGATCTCGCCTACACACTCTGCGTGCTGACCGGCACCCGGGCGATCGAGGACGCGCTCGCCCGCGCCGGGAGCCGGCTGGCCGCCGCACCCACCACCGGCGCGGGCGCATCGCGCACCGCGGAAGACACCGTGGCGCTGACCGCGTGACGGCGGAACGCAGACAGGCGCTCCGCCGCCGGCTGGAACGGCTCATCGGCATCGCGGCGACCGAAGGCAACGCGCTCGTCAGGCTCCGCAACGGCGACGAGATCTTCGCGGCCATGCTGCGCGGCATCCGCGAGGCCGAGCACACCGTCGACATGATGACCTTCGTCTACTGGCGCGGTGCGATAGCGGCGGAGTTCGCCGACGCGCTCGCCGAGCGCGCCAGGGCCGGGATACGCGTCCGGCTCCTGCTCGACGGCTTCGGCAGCCGGCTCATCGAACACGAGCTGCTGACGTCCATGACGGAGGCGGGAGTTCAGGTGGCCTGGTTCCGCAGGCCCCACCGCCTCTCGCCGATGAAGCAGAACCACCGCTGCCACCGCAAGGTGCTCGTGGTGGACGAGTCGACGGCGTACACCGGCGGCGTCGGCATAGCCGAGGAGTGGTGCGGCGACGCCAGGAACGAGAACGAGTGGCGGGACACCCACGTCCAGGTGCGCGGCCCCGCCGTCGACGGAATCGCCGCGGCGTTCGCGCAGAACTGGGCGGAGTGCCACGAAGAACTCTTCGACGAGCGCGACCGCTTCGTCGAGCACAACCAGCCGGGCGACGCGGTGGTGCAGGTCGTACGGGGCTCGGCGAGCTTCGGATGGCAGGACATGCAGACCCTGCTGCGGGTGATGATCGAGTCCGCCGAGGAGCGGCTGCGGATGGCGACCGCCTACTTCGCGCCCGACCCGTACTTCGTGGATCTGCTGTGCCGTGCGGCGCGGCGCGGTGTGTCCGTGGAGATCCTGCTGCCGGGCCCGCACACCGACAAGCGGGTCTGCCGGCTGGCCGGGCAGAACCACTACGAGGAACTGCTGGCCTGCGGTGTGCGCATCTGGGAGTACCAGCCGACGATGATGCACGCCAAGGTGATCACCGTGGACGGCGTCGCCTCGCTCATCGGATCCACCAATATCAACCGGCGCTCGCTCGACCATGACGAAGAGGTCATGCTCGCCGCTCTCGACGAGGACTTCACCGCCGTCCTGGACGCGGATTTCGACGCCGATCTCGCCGCGAGCAACAAGATCGAGCCGGGCCGCTGGAAGCGGCGTTCCGCCGCCCGGCGTGCCCAGGAGGCGGCGATCGCGCCCATCCGGCGGTTCCTGTGACGCCGGACGGGTCGGACCGGTACCCCGTGTGAAACAGAGCACAGCGGGCAGGGCATCCTCAGACCCCGGCGATGGTGGACTGGCGGAACGGATGCGCACATGGAAGGGCTTGGCCCCGAACAGCCCGGGAACACCCCGCGCGAGGCCGCGGAGGAACTGGCGGTCTCCGCGGAGGCCGTGACGGAGATCTCGGCCTCCGCGGCAGCCGCGCTGGATCCGCGGCTCCCGCCGCACCGGCTCCGGCTGCTCTCCGTCATCCAGCGGCGGCCGGGGGTCAATCTGACCGGTCTGGCCGAATCGATGGGGCTGACGCTCTCCCGCGCCAGCCGGGTGTGCAGCGCGATGGAGGCGGCGGGGCTGCTGGAGCGCCGTCCCGTGACCACGGACCGCCGGGAGATCGAGCTGGCGCTCGCCCCGCGGGGCGCCGCGCTGCTGACGGATTACCAGGACAGGCGGGCGGGGCAGATCGCCGAGGTCATACGCCGGATGCCGGCGAGTGACCTCGGCGATCTGCTCACCGGGCTGCGTTCCTTCGCCGCGTCACTCGCCGCTGTCAGAGACGGCCGGGGCTGATCCCTCCGCCGTGTCCGCGGGGACGGGGGCCGCGAGCGCGCTCTCGACGCTGTCGTGCACGGGCAGTGCCTCCCACAGCCCGATGACGTCGAACAGGCGCTTCACGAAGGCGGAGGGAGCGGCGAGCCGCAACCGCCCGCCGAGCGCCCGGTACGCCTGGAGAAGCACGTTCACGGTGGTGGAGTCGGCGAAGGTGACGCCGGACAGGTCGAGGACGACAGGGCCACGCGCGCTCTCGCCCGCCTCGGTCACGGCGGTGGTGAGCGGTCCGGTGTTCTCGAGGTCGAGATCACCGCTGACGGCGAGAACGAACGCGTCGCCGTCCTGCCGCGCGGTCAGTCCCATGACGGGGCCCGCGCTGTGGGGAGGGGGCACGACGATCCTTCGGGGTCTGGACGAACAGCTGACTGTGCGTCCACCACGATAGAAGCGATAGTTGCCATTTGACAACATTCTCTGGTGGGCAACAATCTGTTCACTGCTTCCGCAGCCCGTCTTCACGCGGAGAGTACGGAAGGTGCGAAGCGTGCGGAAGGTAACGTGCAGAGGCCAGGAAGTGGGACCCAATGAAGCTACGCGGTGTCCGCCACGCCGTCCTGCCCGCATGCGGCGGACCCGCCGCCGGCGGTGCCGAGACGCCTTGTCGCGGCCGCGCGGAACGCGGCCAGCCCCTCGGCGAGCGCGATGATCTCCGCGGGATCCATTTCCGCGAGCACCACGGCGACCTCCCGGGTACGGAACGCCCGGTGCTCGTCGAGGACCTGGTGGCCCCGCCTGCTCAGCCGCAGCTCGACCTCCCGCCGGCTCGTCGGGCTGGGCGAGCGGTGCACGAGGCCCATGGCCTCCATCCGGTCGCACAGCCTGCTCAGCGAGGAGGGACGCGAACCGAGAACTTCGCCCAGCGTCCGGAGATTCGCGCCCTCATGCGATTCGATGACGAGAAGGGCCCGTAGCTGGGAAGGCGAGACCGGTCCGGAGGGCGCCGCCTCCTGGCCACGTCCCCACAGCACCTCAAGCAGCTCCGAAGCGGCGCAGGCTGCCTCGGCGACCTGCGCGCGCGGGCGTGGCTGACCGGTGAAGCGCGACATCGATCCACCCTTTCATCCGGCACGGGCCTTTGTCAGCCCGGCGCAGGCCCGGACGGACCGACCGACCCGACCCGACTCGCCCCTGGAAGAAGAAGGCCTGAACGACAGTGACTGTACTCGCGGATGTGGAAAGAGCGGTCCGGGCAGCGGAGCCGCATGCCCTGGTGGAAGCCGTGCGCGGCGCGCTCGTCGCGGCGTACGGCGTGACATCCGTACAGCTGTACCTCGCCGACTACGGACTCACGGTGCTCCAGCCGGTCGACTTCGTCACCCACCCGGAGGGGGCGCTGTCGCTGAACAACAGTGCCCAGGGCCGGGCCTTCGGCAGCCAGGAGGCGCGCGAGCGGCAGGTCAGGCACGGAGAGGCGGTGGACCACCATCTGCCGGTGACGGTACGCGGGGAACGCCTCGGCATCCTCACGGTCCAGCTCCCGGCCGACCGCTCCACCGCGGACACTGTCGAGGAGCTGACGCGAATCGCGGAGCTGCTCGGGCACGAGATCCTGGTGGCCGATCGTGACACCGACCTCTACCAGCGGGCCCGGCGCGTGAACCGGCTGACTCTGGCCGCCGAGATGCAGTGGGAGCTGCTGCCCGCGCGGGCGTGTACGGCGCGGGAGTACGCGATCGGGGCCCAGCTGGAGCCCGCGTACGCCATCCACGGCGACAACTTCGACTGGGCGTCGGACGCCGATGAGCTGACGCTCGCGGTGACCAATGGCATGGGCGAGGGCATCGAGGCGTCCCTGCTCACCAATCTCGCCGTCAACGCGCTGCGCAACGCGCGCCGGGCCGGCATCGGTATCGCCGACCAGGCGGCGCTGGCCGACCAGGCGCTGTACGAGCGGCACCGGGGCGCCGCCTACGTGTCGACCCTGCTGCTGCGGTTCGAGCTGGATACGGGCCGGGTGGAGGCGGTGGACGCCGGTTCACCGCAGCTGTGGCGGCAGCGGGGCAAGACGGTGGAACGCGTCGAGTTCGACGCGCAGCTGCCGCTCGGCATGTTCGAGGAGTCGGACTACGTGGCGCAGACCTTCCAGGTCGAACCGGGCGACCGGCTGTTCTTCCTCAGCGACGGGGTGTACGCGGCGGTCTCGCCGCGCGGCGAGGTGTACGCGGAGCGCGCGCTGGCCCGTGCGGTCAGCGCGACGAGTCTGCTGCCGGCCGCCATGGTGCCGCGCGCGGTGCTGCGTGAGCTGGCGGCCCACCGGGAGACCGAGTCGACCGACGACGCGCTGGTGCTCTGCCTGGACTGGTTCGGCAGACAGAAGGACGAAGGAGAGCGGAGCTGAGCCGTCCCGGGGCGGGACGGTACGGCTGAGCCGGATGCCACACGTCATAGGGCCGGCGCTCCCGGGCCACGGGCTTCCGGCTCCGGGTTCTCGGCTCCGGCGCTCTCGAACTCAGCGACGCGTGCTGCGTGTTCTCGCCCTTCGGCGCTGCGGGCTACCGGCTCCCGGGCTCAGCACACGCCGCGGCTCCGGGCGGGATTCCCTCCGGAGCCGTGACCGCGTCAGCCGCAGGAGAGCCGGGGGCGTGGGCCTCAGCCCGTCGCGCCGTCCGGCTCCAGAACGAAGTCGGCCCGGACCCTCTTGCCGACCGGGACGCGCTCGGCCGTGAGCCGGTCGCACAGCGCGTGGACGATCTCCATGCCGTGGCCGCCGAGCCGGGTGGGGTCCCGCTCGAAGCGGCGCGGCAGGGTCGCGCTGCTGTCGAGAACGGTGACCGTCACCCGCCGGTCGGTGCCTTCCAGCTCCAGGACGTACGGCCCGTGGCTGTGCCGCTCCGCGTTGGTGACCAGCTCACTGACGACCAGCAGTACGTCGTCGCGCGTGCGGTCTCCCAGGGCGGCGAACCATTCCGCCTCCAGCTGCTGGAGGAACTGCACGGCCAGCCGCCGCGCCTCGGCGATACAGCCCGGCTCCCCGCTGAACTGCGCCGCACGGCGCAGCGGGTCCACGGAATCCGCTGGGGCGGGGGTGAGGGCCCTGCCGATGGTGGTCTCGTTCATACGCTCCCTGCCCGCGCCCTGTGGGGGCGACCGGGTCCCCCTTCTACGAGGCCCTTATGCCCTTTGTCCGTGGACGGTATGCCCGCCCCGTTGTGTTGCGTTGTGTGAAGGGTGTCACCTGCGGCCGGGCAGCCGGACGACGGTGACGAAGAACTCGTCGATCTGCCGTACCGCCGCGATGAACTGGTCGAGGTCGACCGGCTTGGTCACGTAGGCGTTGGCATGCAGCTTGTAGCTGCGCAGGATGTCTTCCTCGGCGGACGACGTGGTCAGCACGACGACCGGGATCAGCGCCAGCTCCGGATCCGTCTTGATCTTCTCCAGCACCTGCCGGCCGTCGTACTTCGGCAGGTTGAGGTCGAGCAGGATGAGGTCGGGCCGGGGCGCCTCCTCGTGGGGCGCGCGCCGGTAGAGGAAGTCAAGGGCCTCTTCGCCGTCGCGCACCACATGGAGGGTGTTGCGGATCTTGTTGTCCTCGAACGCCTCGCGGGTCATCAGCTCGTCGCCCGGATCGTCCTCGACCAGCAGGACTTCGATGGACTGCAGGGGCGTGGTCACTGAGTGTCTCCCGGCGGGATGGTGGGGATGGCGGGGATGGTGAAGTGGATGCGTGTGCCACCCTCCGGCACGGGCTCCAACCAGATTCTGCCACCGTGGAACTCTACGATCTTGCGGCACAGGGCGAGACCGATGCCGGTTCCCTCGTACTCGTCCTTGGCGTGCAGGCGCTGGAAGATGATGAAGACTTTCTCGGCGAACTCGGGTGCGACGCCGATCCCGTTGTCCGAGACCGTCAGATGCCAGTCGTCGCCCTCGCGGACACAGCCGACGGTGATCCGGGACGGGGCGTCGGGCCTGCGGAACTTGACAGCGTTGCCGACGAGGTTCTGCCAGAGCATGACGAGTGTATTGGGATCGCCGTTCACCTCCGGCAGCGGGTCCTCCCGTACGACCGTCACCCCGGACTCCTCGACGATCATGGCGAGGTTGCCCAGTGCGCGGTCGAGTATCTGCTCCAGCGCGACGGTCTGCCAGGCGTCGTGCACCCGGCCCACCCGGGAGAAGGTGAGCAGGTCGTTGATCAGGACCTGCATCCGCTTGGCGCCGTCGACGGCGAAGTCGATGTACTGCCTGGCCCGGTCGTCCAGCTCCGCGCTGTAACGCTTCTCCAGCAGCTGGCAGAACGAGGCGACCTTGCGCAGCGGCTCCTGGAGATCGTGCGAGGCGACGTACGCGAACTGCTCCAGCTCCGAGTTGGAGCGGCGCAGTTCCTCGGTCTGCTCCCCGAGCAGGTTCTCACGCGCGCGCGACGCGGCCAGTTCGTCGGCGAGGCGGGCGCGCATGTCCTCGACCGCGGCGCCCACGGCGCGCAGGTCGGAGGGGCCGTGGACCTCGATGCGCCGGTCGAAGGCCCCGGCGCGCACGTCCTCGGACGCGGCGCGCAGCGCTTTCAGCGGCCGGCCCACCATGCGTTGCAGCACGAAGGCGAGGCCCACGACCACCACGACGAAGACGATCAGCGCCGTGAGGAAGACGGTGTCACGCAGCGAGCGGCTGTGGTCGAGGTCGGTGCGCGCCTGCTTCCTGGCGGTGTTGAGGTGGTTCTGCTGTTCGGTGAACAGCCGGCGCAGCTCGTCGAACGTGGTCTTGCTCCGCGCCAGGTCCTCCCCGGACGCCGACTGGGCGCCCCGGGTGCGCACGGAGGTGATGAGCGGCTCGGCCGCCTCGCTCCGCCACTTCTCGGCGGCGCGCGTGATGCGGCCGAGGTCGGCCGTGAAGCCGGGATCCGACGCCACGACGCGGGCGAGGGCCTTGGTCAGCCGCTGTTCGTCCTTGCGGCCCTGGCCGTACGGATCGAGGAACGCCGGATCGGCGGTCAGCGCGAAGCCGCGTACGCCGGTCTCCTGGTCGAGGAGCGACCTCTGGAGCTGGAAGGCGCCGGAGCGGGCCGGCTGGATGCGGTCCACGAGTTCGTTGGTTCTGGCGTTCGTCTGGGCCAGCAGCACCCCGCCCGCGACCGTGCAGGCGCACACGACCAGGACCAGCGCCCCGAGGATCAGCTGGACCCATCCCTGGACGGAGAGCCTGGTGCGTGTGGTGCTCCAGAAGCTCACCGGCCGTCCCCCCAGCCGAGATGGAGTACGGCGACGTCGTCGGCGAGCCCGCCGAACGGGGCGGCGCCCTCGGCCGCCTCGTCGACCAGGGCGTCGACGAAGGACTGGGCGGGCAGCGCGCCGTGCTTTCTGGCGAGTCTGAGCAGCCCCTCCTCGCCGAGTCTGACCGCTGGGCCCGTACGTCCTTCGAAGAGTCCGTCCGTGAAAAGCACCACATGTCCTCCAGGCCGCAGCGGCAGTTCGGTCTCGGTCCAGCGGCCCGTACCGGGAAGGAGACCGAGGGCCATCCCCACCTGCGGCTCCTCCCAGCGCACCTCGGTCGCGTCCCGGACGAGCAGGCCCGGGTGGCCGGCCCGGATCACCTGGACGCGGCGGCCGTCGGGCGGGAAGACGAGCGAGGTGACCGTGGCGAAGACATGATGGTCCGCGCGCTCGGCGACCAGGATCTCTTCCAGGAGGCGCACCTGTTCCAGCGGGAGCGTTCCGCACAGCACGGCGGTGCGCCAGGCCACCCGCAGGCAGACGCCGAGGGCGGCCTCCGCGGCGCCGTGCCCCGACACGTCACCTATGACGGCGTGCACCGTGCCGTCCGCGGTCTGTACGACGTCGTAGAAGTCACCGCTCAGCAGTCCGTGGGCGCGCCCCGGCTCGTACCGGGCGATCGCCTCGAAGTCCTCGCCGCGCAGCAGCGGAACGGGCAGCAGGCCGCGTTCGAGGCGGGCGTTCTCCTGAGCCATCAGCTCGTTGGCCCGGAGGGCGGCGGTGGCCCGTTCGACCTGCTTGCGCTGGAGGGAGTAGCGGACCGCGCGGCTCAGTCCCTCCGGGTCGATGCGCCCCTTGACGAGGTAGTCCTGCGCGCCGGTCGCCACGGCGGAGAGCCCGGCCTCGCCCTCCGCCATGCCGGTGAGGACGACGATGGCGGCGTCGGGGGCGCTGCTCAGGACGCGGGTGACGACGTCGACACCGTGCGCGTCCGGCAGGTGGAGGTCGAGGAGTACGCAGACCGGGGTGGTGCAGGTGAGAAGGAAC
Source organism: Streptomyces sp. NPDC088725 (assembly GCF_044751305.1). Taxonomy (NCBI): domain Bacteria; kingdom Bacillati; phylum Actinomycetota; class Actinomycetes; order Kitasatosporales; family Streptomycetaceae; genus Streptomyces; species Streptomyces sp. NPDC088725. The sequence goes on along the minus strand of NZ_JBIVLO010000016.1, from coordinate 17,825 downwards.
TGCTGGGCTTCCGCCAGCGTCTTGCACCAGGTGAGGGAGGAGTCCAGGTCGCTGTCGATCAGCATTTCCTCGACGAGCAGCGCGTCACCGGAGTCGTCCTCGACCAGCAGCATGACGGCGTCCATGGCCCAGACGGACTCGCGCACGGCCGCGGAGGCCTGCTGTGCCGGTACGATCCCGGTACCTCTGCGGCGCTGCACGGGACGCGCGGAGACGCCCACAGGAAAATCGGTCACTCTCTCCACCCCCTCACCCGGACGACGCGGGTTCATGGCATCGTTCCGGCCGGAAGCATATGCGACAACAGGAGCATCTCGCCGGGCCGGTGGGTGAACCGGCCGGGGCCCTGATGTGGTAAACCGCAGGGCAGGGACGAGAGCCGTGTACGGGGGTGCGGGGCATGACGACAGTCGACGACGGGGCGGACAACGCCGTCGCGGGGACGCCGGTGTGGATCGAGGCCTGGCCCGCCGACACGGCGGAGGCCCGCGTGCTGACACGTGACTTCCTCGGCCTGCACGTACCGCTCGCGGCGGAGCCCGCCGTGGCCGATGTGCTGCTGATCGTCTCGGAGCTGGTGACCAACGCCATACGCCACGCGGGAGGGGTGACCGGCTTCCGGCTGGCCGCCGGTCACGGAGTGGTGGAGATCACGGTGCGGGACGCGGGCGCGCGCGTTCCCACCTTCACCGAGCACACCGCGGACTGGCTGCCCGGAGGATACGGCTGGCCTCTGGTGAACCGGCCGGCCGAGGTCGCGGTCGTGCCGCACGCGGACGGCGGAAAGCTCATCCGGGCGACCGTGCACCTCTGAGACACGCCGGACGAACCGCGGCCGCGCACCGGCGGCCCGTCAGTTCCGGGCCGCCGGACTCCACCCGCCGGCCGCTGCCCGGTGCCTGACGCATGTCGCCTGTCATTCCAGGAACGGCAGGCGGACGCGCGTAGCGTCCGGTTGCTGCCTCTATGCGGGGCTCATCTGATAACACAAGGTCAAATTACCGTTTCGGATCTGTCCGAACCCGACCGATCAATGTCACTCTCGGGACAGCTCACCACGCGTCCCCACGGCTCGCGGTGAGGCCCCACCCCCCACACAGGGCTGCCTCCGGGCGGCCCGACGCCCTTGGGAGACCGAGTGAGAAACGTAGCTTCCAGCCCCCGCAAGCACACCTCTCGCAAGAAGCACACCTCTCGCAAGAACACCCTCCGCATCGCGGCCCTGGTCGCCTCCGCCGCCATGGTGGCGCTCGGCGTACAGACCGGCGCCAGCGCCCAGTCGGCGCCCCGTGGAGCGAACGGCGCCGCTCTGGCGCTCTCCCCCGGCCGGCACGCCGCGGCTCTCCGGTCCGCCCGCGCGGACACCGCGAGCGAGGCCCAGGCCCTCGGGCTCGGCGCCCAGGAGAAGCTGGTTGTCAAGGACGTCATCAAGGACGCCGACGGCACGGTGCACACGCGCTACGACCGCACCTACGAAGGTCTGCGCGTCATCGGCGGCGACCTCGTCGTCCACCGGACGAGCGGCGGCACGAGCAAGGTCACCAAGGCGACCGCGGCCCGCATATCGGTGGCGACCACCGAGGCCGCGGTCACCGCTTCCACCGCCAGGTCCGCGGCGCTGAAGGCCGCTTCGGCCGAGAGGACCACGGAAGCGAAGGCGAGCACCGACCCGGTCAAGGTGATCTGGGCGGCCGGCGGCACACCCGTGCTCGCCTGGGACACCCTCGTCCGGGGCGTCCAGCCCGACGGCACGCCGAGCGAGCTGCATGTCATCACCGACGCCACCACCGGCAAGGAGCTGTCCCGCCAGGAGGACGTCAAGACCGGCACGGGAACGGGCACGTGGGACGGCGACGTCACCATCGGCTCGACCGGGAGCGCCGGCGCCTTCGAGCTGACCGACACCGACCGCGGCGGCCACAGCACGTACGACGCGAACCAGAGCACGTCCTCGGCCAGGGGCACACTGTTCACCGATGACGACGACGTCTGGGACAGCGAGCGCCAGAACGCCGCCGTCGACGCGCAGTACGGCGCGGCGGAGACGTACGACTTCTACAAGGACGTCCTCGGCCGCACCGGTATCAACGGTGACGGTGTCGCGGCCTACTCCCGTGTCCACTACGGCGACAGCTACGTCAACGCCTTCTGGGACGACAGCTGCTTCTGCATGACGTACGGGGACGGTGAGGGCAATGCCCGCTCGATCACCGAACTGGACGTGGCCGGGCACGAGATGAGCCACGGCGTCACCGCGGCCACGGCCGGCCTGATCTACTCGGGCGAGTCAGGCGGCCTCAACGAGGCCACCTCGGACATCTTCGGCACCGCCGTGGAGTTCCACTCCGGGACCGCCGCCGACACCGGCGACTACAACATCGGTGAGCTGGTCGACCTCTACGGCGACGGCACCCCGCTGCGGTACATGGACAAGCCGAGCAAGGACGCCGAACACGGCGGCTCCGGCTCCGCGGACTTCTGGTCCTCCTCCGTGGGCAACCTCGACGTGCACTACTCGTCCGGTGTCGCGAACCACTTCTTCTACCTGCTGTCCGAGGGCAGCGGCGCGAAGACCATCAACGGAGTCGACTACGACAGCCCGACCTCCGACGGCTCCACGGTCACCGGCATCGGCCGGGACAAGGCCGTCCAGATCTGGTACAAGACGCTCACCGCGTACATGACGTCCACCACCGACTACGCGGACGCGCGCACCGCGACGCTGAGCGCGGCGGAGGACCTGTACGGCGCGGACAGCACCGAGTACGCGGCGGTCGGTGCCGCCTGGAGCGCGGTCAACGTCACGTGACCGCCGAATAAGGGAACAGGGACACAGAGGGGCACAGAGGCATAAGCCCCGACCAGCAGTCCGGGGCACGGGTCCGGCGCGTTTCGCACGTGCGGCCCGTGCCCTTCGTCCGCGCCTTTCCGATGTACGGGCCCGCGTAAAGCCGGTCGTACGAAACCGGCCCGCTCAAAACCCCGCCCGCTCACTTCCCAACACATCCGGAGCCGGACGCGCACAGGGCCGGACACACACAAACGCGACCGGTACCGAGGCCGCGCATAATGGCGAGTGTCGGCACCGGCCGCAGCCAGTGGGTCCCGGGCCAATGAGCCCACGGGACCGAGGAACGGTTACCGCACCGGTCAATTCGGCCCATTTCCGAGCCATACCGGTTTCGGCGGACCGACAACCTCTCGTGAAGCAGCATCCCTCATCCGCCGATCGTTTTCTTCGGGCAATTTCTCATACCAAAGCGGCTATGAATAATTAGACTGCACACGCTCAACTCCCCCTGAATCGCCAGAGGATTACCGGACATGCACAAGAAGGCGCTCCGTACCCTGCTCCGAGAACGCCGCGCCCTCATTGATCCGGAATCCCACGGTCTGAGCCGTCCCACAGGACAGGGCCGGCGCGCGCCCGGCCTCTCACAGCAGCAGGTCGACCAGCTCCTGAACCGCGCGATCCACACGTACCACCGGCTCGAAGCCGGCACCTATCCGAACCCGCCCGTCGACCTGCTGCGCGATGTCGCCCAGCTGTTCGCCCTCAATGAGCAGGAGTGGGTGTCACTGTGCCGGTACGCCCGCGCACAGGACCCGCCTGGCCCGCTCCACACCTCCTCGGGCAAGGCGGTCCCCGGCGCCTGGCAGGAGGCGGTCGACGGCATCACGCACATGGCGTACATCACCGACGCCTCCTGGGACCTGCTCACCTGCAACGAAGCGTTCGCCGACCTGTTCCCCGCCGGGCAGGTCCCCGCCAACATCATGCGGTGGATGCTTCTGGAGGAGGAAGCGCGCAAGACCCTGACGGACTGGGAGAACGCCTGGGCACCGCCGGTCATGCCGCAGTTGCGCTCCGCGCTGGCCTCGCGTCCCGACGATCTGACACTGCGGCAGATCGAGAACGAGATCTACGCCGATCCCGTGGGCGCTCCGCTGTACGAGGCGGGAGGCGCCTCCATCCACCCCGACGGCGACGAACGTCCCATACTGCATCACCGGCACGGCGCGGGCTGGGTGACCATGTGCGCGGCGCAGCCGCTGACCGCCCCGGGCGCCCGGTTGATCATCCTGGTGTTCCACGCGGGAGCCAGCCGCGCGCACGCCCGCACCGCGATGCTCCGCGCCAACTGACCCCGGGGAAAGCCCCGGTGGGCCTGCCGACGGCGCCCCGGACATGGTGTCGTAGCTGAGCGCACCGCCACGCCGTCTGCGCGGACCCGGGCCCTCATGAATCCGAACCTCCGGGTGCTTCCGACCGCCCTGCCGCCGAATCGGCCACGCGTCCTGACGCGCCGTAACCCGTATGCGGCTCACCGACCCGTCAGCATGCTGAGGAACCACCGGGCGGCTCCCGGCGACCACGGCGCCACCGCCGCGCCCCGCAGCCCGCATCCCGTTTTCGGAGACAACGATGGACACCAGCAGTGGCCTGACCGACGAAGTCGTCACGGAACGCGCCACCATCCGGATGTTCGGCCTCGCCGACGCCGTGTTCGCCATCGCGATGACGCTGCTCGCGCTCGATCTGCGGGTGCCTGATCTCGGCGGCCACACCACCGATCAGGAGCTGCGACACGCCCTCGGGGACCAGTCGTCCCACTACCTGGCATTCCTGCTCAGCTTCTACGTGGTCGGCAGCTACTGGCGGCGCCACCGCACCGAGACCCGCAGTGTCGTGGTCAGTCACGCGGCTCTCGTCCGGTGGACGCTGTTCCTGCTGCTGACCGTCTGCGCGATGCCGTTCGTGACCGGCCTGCTGGCCTCGTACGGCAGCGAGACCGGCTTCGCCCTGGTCACCTACGCCGGGGTGAACGCATGCGCCGTCGCGTCTCTCCTGATGATCCGCTACGTGGCCGGGCGCCACCGGTCCTCCCCGGACGTCGGAACCGAGACGCAGAAGCACGAACTCTGGCTCGACCTGGTGGCCTTCCTGCTGTCCGTCCCGGCGGCGTACGTCTTCCCCGGCAACGGATCACTGACCATGGCCGGCCTGCTGGTCGTCAGCGGGGCCATCGGCTCCTTCCTCACCTGGCGGGCCCGCAAGGCGTCGCACGCGGGTCCCCGCTGACCTCCCCGGGGGCGTCCGCTCTCAGCCGGCCGGCGTCCGCCGCGCTCCGCGTCTGCGGTTCACGATCAGCGCCAGCCCGCTCGCCCAGCCGACCGGCTGGAGGGCCCAGTAACTCAGCACCCGGTACAGGAGCGTGACGGCGATCGCCTGATCGGTGGTCAGTCCGTACAGCACGAGCAGCGCGGTCAGGCTCGTCTCGACCACGCCCAGCCCGCCCGGTGTCAGGCGCAGGCTTCCCGCGAACTGCGTCAGTGTGTACGAGACGAGGATGCCGTGCCACGGCACACCGATCCCCAGACCCCACGCGCAGGCGACGAGACACCCCATGTCGAGGGTCCAGTTGAGCAGGGCCAGGGCGGTGGGCCACAGCCACGGGCGCACCCCGGGCCTGGTGGCGCGTACGTGACGGCCGAGCAGGGACAGGGACTGCTCCATGTCCCACAGGCGCCGGGACCGCAGGCCGATCCGCCGCCAGACCCGCCAGGCCCGGCGCCGCACCCGGCGGAAGCGTGACAGCAGGGCCGCCGCGCCCACCACCACGACCGCGACGACCGCGAGCCCCACGACGGTGGGACGCAGTGCGGTGACGGGCCCCGAGGAACCGTCCGCCAGCACACCCGACATCAGCAGCACGAAGAGTGTCAGCCCCGACAGCAGTCCCGAGACCGCGAGTACGCTGCCCGCCAGCATCTGCCCCGCGCCCCTGCGGCGCAGCTGACGGAACCCCCAGGCCGCCGCGAACGCCGCCCCGCCGGGCAGTCCTCCCGCGATCGCGTTGGCGGCCAGCACGATGGCGACGACGGCCCGGAAGCGGATCCGTACGCCTCCGGCCCGCAGCAGCCAGTGCTGCAGAGCCGCCAGGGCGGCCAGGGACCCCGCCTCGAACCCGGCGGCCAGCAGCAGTCCGGACAGACGCACATCGGTGATCAGGTGTACGGCGCTGAGCAGCTCATGGCGCCGGGAAATGGCGATGACCACGGCGGCCGCCAGCAGACCCCCGGAGACCACCCACCAGATCGGGCGCACCGTCCTGGCCGAAGGGCGTCCCGAATCATCCTGTTGCCCTTCGGGATGATTCGCCACATACGTCACCATACGGTGCCTTCGTCCTTGCGGTTATCAGGACGGAGCGCGGGCCTTCGCGTGCGGAGTCCGGCATACGTCCGGACGGGTGGTCGGCCTTCTCGCGCGTGTGTCGCCCGGTCAGGAGCGACCGGCGACGGCGTCGGCCCATGAGACTCGCAGGGTGACGAATACCAAGGGCGAAGACTCCCAGGGCGCTCAAGCGGCGGGCGACCCTTCCAGTGCGCTGGTGTCCGTTCCGAAGCTGACCGCCGAGCAGTCCATGCTGTTGCGGCTGGTGGGGCGGGAGTGGGGGCGGGTGTCCGCGGCTCCCGAGGCCTGGCGCCGCGCGCTGCCGGTGGATCCCGAGGTCGGCAGCTATCCGGAACCCTCCCAGATCGTGCCGGCCCGCTTCGGACGCTTCGTGCCGGTGCCTCCGCTCGGCGACGAGCAGCCCTCGGAGCCGGAGGAGACGGGCACCGGGCGGCTCGGCTCCCGGCTGCGGCGCGCGGTGCTGGGAGCGCCGCTGAAGAGCACCGCGATCGCCCGGGAACGCATGCGCAAGATCGTCGCACTGCCGGTTCTCTCGGCGGACGCGCTGTCGTCGGTCGCGTACGGTCCCGAGGCGCTGGTGCTGGTGCTCGCGGCCGGCGGCAGCGCGGGGCTGGCGTACTCCGTGCCGGTGGCCCTGGCGATCGTCTTCCTGATGCTGGCCGTCGGGCTGTCGTACCGTCAGACGATCCGCGCGTACCCGCACGGCGGTGGTTCCTACATCGTCGCCACGGACAATCTCGGGCGGGTGCCCGGACTGGTGGCCGCGGCCGGACTCATGACGGACTACATCCTGACCGTCGCCGTCTCCGTGTCCTCGGGAATGGCCGCGGTCACATCGGCGATTCCCGGGCTGACCGGCGACATCGTCCCGATCGGGGTACTGGTCATCGCCGTCCTGCTGGCGGGGAACCTGCGGGGAGTGCGCCAGGCGGGCGCGCTGTTCGCCGCGCCCACGTACGCCTTCATCATCGCCATCTTCGCGCTGGTGGGCTTCGGCATCTATCACGCGGCGGGGCGGAATTTCGCCGCCGTACCGTATCCGCCGACGCACGCGGTGGAAGGGGTCGGTCTGCTGCTGATCATGAAGGCCTTCGCGTCGGGGTCGACCGCGATGACCGGTATCGAGGCGATCTCCAACGCGGTACCGGCGTTCAAACCGGTGTCCTGGCGCAACGCGCGCACCACCCTGTCCTGGATGATCGTCCTGCTGGTCTCGATGTTCGCCGGCACGATCGCCATCGTCCGCCTGGAGGGCGTGCTCCCGCAGACACGGGAGACCGTGCTGTCCCAGCTGGCCCACCGCAGTTTCGGGTCGGGCGGCATGTACGTCTTCACCCAGGCGGCCACGGCGCTGGTACTGCTGCTCGCGGCGAACACCGCGTACAACGACTTCCCCCGGGTGCTGTTCCTGCTGGCGCGCGACGGCCACGCGCCCAGGATCTTCCTGCGGCTCGGCGACCGGCTCGGCTTCAGCAACGGGATCATGGTGCTCTCCGTCGCGGCGGCCGTGGTCTATGTCGCGTTCGACGGCAAGACCGCCTCGCTGATTCCGCTGTACGCCGTCGGGGTGTTCCTCGCCTTCACGCTCTCGCAGAGCGGCATGGTGGTGCACTGGTGGCGCAGCCGTGAACGGCACTGGCGCAAGAGTCTGTGCTTCAACGCCACCGGCGCCTTCCTCTCCGCCGTCGTGTTCATCACGGCCGGCATCGTCAAGTTCACCGCGGGTGCCTGGCTCGCCCTGCTCACCGTCGGCCTGTTCCTGCTGCTGACCACCCGGATCCGCCGTCACTACGAACGGGTGCGGGACGCGCTGCGGCTGCATCCCCAGACGATCGAGATTCCCGGCCGTACGGACACCCCCCGCTCCGGCGTCTGCTCGCCCGCGCCCGTACCGCCGCCGGCGCGCCCGATGCCGTCCTCCGGGGGCGCCGCCGACAGGGAGTCCGAGGATTCCCCGGAGGAGGTCACTCATCTGTCCGTCGTCGCGATCGACGCGCTGCACCAGGCGAGCATGCGGGCGCTCGCCTACGCGGCCTCCCTGCACCAGCCCGTCCTGGCGGTGCACGTCAGCGCGAGCGAGCAGGACGCGGAGCGGTTCCGGGAGAGCTGGCTCCTGTGGGGCGACCATCTCCCGCTCAGGGTGCTCCTGTCTCCCTATCGCGCGACCGTGGCGCCGCTCGTCTCGTACATCGAGGCCCTGCACCACCAGCGCACCGACCTGACGATCACGGTCATCCTGCCGGAGATCGTCGTACGTCCCTGGCGGTACCGCCTCCTGCACAGCCCGCTCGGCGGACGGCTGCGCCGGGCGCTTCGGCCTCTGCCGAAAATCGTGGTGACCACGGTTCCCTTCCACGTCTGAGCCGAGGAATACAGTGGAATGGGAACGGAAAGGCAGCGGCGCTCATGAACTCGGAACGTGCCCACCGGCTGGTGACCGCGCTACGCGCCCGCAGGGTGATGGCGCATGTGGCCGAAGTCGGGGTCTATGAATTCGGTATCCGTGTGGTCATCAATGAGGACGCGGAGGCGCTGTGGGACACCGACGGCGCGGCGGGGCTGGACGCGGAAGTACTCAGTAACGGCGTGCTCATCGGTTACGTACCGCACGTGGCCGGATCCGAGGACTTCACGGAAGAGCAGATCGTTGACTGCATCGCGGCGGCCGATTACTCGGCCGGGGATCTCCATCCCCGATCCGGCGCCGGTCCTTCCGATTCCGCCGTGCCCCTGCCCGACGTACCGGTGCTGCCCCGGCCGAAACCGGGAAGGCGCTGGTGGCGCCGCTGACGGCCGCCGGTGGCGCCCCGGCCGAGGCTGTCGGCGCCGTCAAAGGCCCGGTGCTCCCCAGACGGGGAACCAGCGGCTGAGGTCGGGCTCGATCCGCAGATCGTCCCCCAGCACGGCCCTCACCTGGAGTTCGCGTTCGCTGTCTCGTTTCTCCGCGCCACCGGGCACGGGCGCGAAAGGGAAGAACGTGCCGCGTTTGTAGAGGTACACGAGGGCGAGAGGCCGCTGCCCGGCGTCCCGGAATCCGACCAGCGAGCAGAGGAGCTGGGGCCCGAAGCCGCCGTCCTGGAGCAGTGTGTTGACCGCGTGCAAGTCGTTGACCAGGGCGGCGAGGTTGTCGGGGGCCTGCCGGGCGAGCAGCCACGTATAGCCGTACGAGTCGCTGGTGAACCGGACAGGTGAGCCGTCCTCGGCCACGTCCGCGTCGAGCAGGTCCTGTACGTCCTGCTTGATCCGGGCGAAACCGCCGCCCTCGACGCCCGCGAAGCAGACGGAGCCGGTGCCTGTGGGGGTGAAGCCCGCACCGGCCTGGAGGGTGAGCGCGGCGGAGGGCAGGGCGAACAACTGGTCCAGATCGGGGCGGACCGGTTTGCTGCGGCCGAGGATGGTGTCGAGAAGACCCACGGACGAAACTCCTCGCTGCTGGGCGGGGCTGCTGGGGGCGGGCCCGGCAGGCAGCCGGGCTCACGGGCTCGCCGGCACAAGCTCACGGACGGGCGAGTTCGGCGGAGATGCGGGCAAGCTGCTCAAGGCGCTGTTCGAGCGTGGGGTGGGAGGAGAACAGGTGGCTGAGGCTCTCCTTCGACGAGAACGCCGGAATGAAGTAGAGCGCGTTGAACGCTTCGGCCTTCCGCAGATCGCGCGTCGGAATCCGCGCCATCTGGCCGCTCACCTTGGTGAGTGCTGAGGCGAGCGCCGAGGGACGTCCGGTGAGCAGGGCGGCCGCCCGGTCCGCGGAGAGTTCCCGGTAGCGGGAGAGCAGCCGGGTCAGCAGGAACCCGATGACGTAGACCACCGCGCTGACCAGCGGGATCAGCAGGATCGCCAGACCCGCCGGGCCGGCGTTTCTGGCTCCGCGCAGGAGCCCGCTCCACAGCGCGACACGGGTGATCAGCCCGGCGAGTATGCCGAGGAACGACGCGATGGTCATGACCGCGACATCACGGTGGGCGACATGCGACATCTCGTGCGCCAGGACGCCTTCCAGTTCCTCGGGCTCCAGTCTGCGCAGCAGGCCGGTCGTGGCGCAGACCAGAGCCGTGCGCTCGCTGCGTCCGGTGGCGAAGGCGTTCGGGATGTCACTCTGGGCGAGCGCCACCCGGGGTTTCGGCATATCGGCCAGCGCGCAGATGCGGTCGACCGCTCCGTGCAGCTCGGGGGCCTGCTCGGCGGTGACTTGGCGCGCGCCCATGCTCGCGGCCGCGATCTTGTCGCTGAACCAGAACTGCGCGACGAACAGAACACCGGCGGCGATCAGGATGATCAGCCACGCGCCGTGCAGCACGGCCAGCAGCACGCCGACCAGCACCACGTAGAGCAGTCCGATGAGGAACATGGTGCCCACCATGCGCGTGGTCAGACCGCGGTCGGGAATGTAGCGACTCCGTGCCATCGTCATCTCCAGTACGACTCTTCCCGAGAACAATTGTCCTCCTTGTCAGCCAGGAGGAGATCTGCTCGGGGAGTGTTTTTCCGGAAAGCGCGGGAGCACGCGGAGGCCGTGGAGCGCAGGGGAGCACGCCGGTTCAGCTGTCTCCGGGCCGCCCGGAATCCTCCAGCAGGCGCTCAAGGCGGTCGAAGCGCTCGTGCAGTACCCGCATCTCGTCGGACGCCTCCGTCCTGCCCTTGCGTTCCACCAGCTCGAAACCGGCGGCCGCCCGCCGTACACGCCGCATGGCCCCGCCGACGAACCAGGTCGCGATCGCGGCGGTGACGATGCTGAACGAAGCGATCCCGACCACCATCACCACGGACGCGATGACCCGCCCCGCCGCCGTGACGGGGAAGAAATCCCCGTATCCGACGGTAGTGGCTGTCTCGATCGACCACCACAGCGCCTTCGGGAACGACGTGATCGTCGCATGCGGCGCCGACTCCTCGACCGGGACGATCAGCCAGGATCCGCCGAGCAGGAACAGCACCGTGATCACGGCCGCCCAGACGGCCGCCTGGACGTGGAGCCGGTGCCCGTGCGTGCTCCTCAGCAGCCTTCTCAACAGGTAGACGAAGGAGGGTGGCGGCATGATCGCACCTCGGTCGGAGGGGTTGTGCCTTCTTCCGCCTGAAAGGTACCCCCGGGCGACGGACGCCCCGGACGCGACGCGCACGGAACCGGAGGGCCCCGCGCCGGCTGGGCCACGGGTCCTCGTCCGGGCCCCGGAAGCGGATGGATGACGGCGTGCGGGCCTGAAGCGTCAGGCGCCGAAGGCCTCCGTGCCCGCTTCAGGGCCCGCGGCCGGTGCGACCTCGACGACCCTGTTCAGCATGGCCAGCAGGAGCGAGCGGTCACCGGCGGAGAAGGCGTCCCACACATCTCTCTCGACCGCGGCCGAGAGGCGGTGCGCGGCACGCGCGCGCTCGACACCGGAGGAGGTGAGGGAGACGAGGACGACCCGCCCGTGGTCCGGTGACATCCGGCGCTCGACCAGCCCCTTCGTCTCCAGCTTGCTCACATTGGTGGTCATCGTCTGCGATGTGACCAGCGCCTCCCGGGCGAGCTGCGTGCAGGACTTGGACAGACCCCCCATGAGAGCGGCGAGCGTCCTGCACTGAGGCACGGTCAGGTCGAGACCGCGCAGCAGTTCCGCCTTGCGCGCCATGATCGCCTGCTCGGCGACCTTGAGGTGGAAGCCGAGTTCACCGACCGCACCGGCATCGGCGTCGGCCCCCGTCTCCCGGCTCGTCTCGTTCGTCGCGTCGTCAGTCATCCCGAGTGACTGTAGCCACCGAGGAACCCCCCTGTCTTCCGTGATCTCCGCCTGCCTGTATGGTCCTGCCCTTGTGAAGCAACCTAACTCATTGAAGATATCTTCATCCCATCGGGGCGAGCAGCGTCCCGCCTGGGTCACGCTGCTGCTCATCAGCCTGTCGGTCACCCTCGTACCGCTGTCGCTGACCGGCCCGGCGGTGGCGATCCCCGATATCGCCGGTGACCTGCACCCCGGGGCGCAGTCGCTGCAGTGGGTGATCAACGGCTACAACGTCACGTTCGCCTCGCTGATGCTCGCCTTCGGCACGCTCGCCGACCGGATCGGCCGCCGCCGCGTGTTCCGCGCCGGCGTCGGACTGTTCGGCCTGGCAGCCCTGTTCTGCACCCTGGCCCCGTCGATCGTCTTCCTCGACATCGCGCGTGCGGCGGCCGGCGTCGGCGCCGCCGCGACACTCACCAGCGGATCGACGCTGCTGGCCGCCCGCTTCGAGAGCGCGGCACGGGTCCGTGCCTTCGCCGTCTTCGGCACGGCGCTCGGCGCGGGCCTCGCCTTCGGCCCCCTGCTCTCCGGCGCGATGCTCTCCGTCATGGGCTGGCGCGGCGTCTTCGCCATCCCGGCCGTGCTCGGCCTGACCGTGGCGCTGACCTCTCGTGTGCTCCAGGAGTCGAAGAACCCCGACGCGCGCCCGCTCGACCGGGCCGGCACCGTCACCTTCACCGGCGGACTCTTCCTGCTCATCTTCGCCCTCGTGCAGGCTCCGGCCCTGGGCTGGGGTTCCGGTCTCGTGATCGGCTCACTCATCGGCTGCGTCCTGCTGCTCACCGGCTTCGTGATCGTCGAACACCGGCAGAGCGCGCCGATGTTCGACCTCTCACTGCTGCGTTACCCGGGCTTCGTAGGTGTCAACGTGGCGGTGATCGTCCTCGCCTTCAGCCTGCTGCCGCTGCTGGTCCTGCTGCCGACCTACTTCAGCGCCGTCGAGGGCTTCAGCGCGGTACGCGGCGGGGCCGTCCTGCTGCTGTTCACCGGGCCCGCCGTGATCGTCTCGATGCTCGCCGCCCGGCTCCCGCAGGTGGTCTCCCTGCGAGTCCAACTGGCCGCCGCCATGGTGATCATGGCCGTTGGTATGGGCTGGCTGACCGTCATCGCACCGCATGTGGGGCTCGGCACACTGGCCGCCCCGCTGATCGTCATCGGTGTCGGATACGGACTCACGCTGGCCGTCCTCGACGGCGCCGCCGTGTCCAGCGTCGAACTGGCCCGCTCCGGCATGGCGTCCGGCATGTTCAACGCGATGCGGCTGACGGCGGACACGGCCGCGGCGGCCGTCGGCGGGTCCCTGATGATCAGCATGACCGCCGCCGGCCTGACCGGCCGTGTCCCCGACCCGCGGGCGGTCGCCGACGCGCTCAACGCCGGGCTGCACACGACCTCGCTCGAAGCCGCCGCGGTCTTCACCGACGCCTTCCACGTCATCCTGTGGATCGGGGCCGTCACCGCGCTGCTGACCGCGCCCGTCCTGCTGTTCACACTGCGCCCCCGAAACACGGGAGCCGGTGGAGCACCGAACCGGGCACCCGAGCCGCACGAGCCGAGCCGGGCCGAACGCGCGGGCGCCGGGCGGCAACCGGAAGGCGTGTCCCAGGGAACGTAGGCCGGCCGACCCGGCGGTGTGCGGCCCCGGAACAGGCCCAAACAGGCCGGGAAACGGCCGCACACCGTACGCGTCCGGCCCACGGAGGACGCGACGACCCGCTTTCCCCAGCCTGCATGACGGCACGCGCGTGGCCGGAAACGGCCGTCCTCGTGTCCGCCCGCCGTCCGGGCCACTACGGTGACGCCCGGGGAGGGGCACCATGATGCAGACCGTCTTTCGCGGCGACGACCTTCCGCCGGCGGAGCGGCTGGCCCGCTTCGACGCGTTCCAGGTCGGCAGCCCGCACCCGATGCGGGTGGAGAGCGGCGAGCCGGAGCGGTTCACCGCCACGGCGCGGGCGCTGAACGTCGTGGACCTGACGTGCTCGCCCTCGGACGTACGCCGCACCCCGCGGCTGATCCGGCAGTGCGATCCCGAGCTGTACTCGGTCATCTTCGCCCTGCGCGGCCGGCTCGGAGTCGTCCAGGACGCCCGCGAGGCGGAGTTGGGGCAGTTCGACTTCGCGCTGTACGACAGTTCGCGGCCGTTCGACCTGAAGATCGGCGCCGACCAGGGGACGGCCGCGCTCGTACGTGCCCATGTACCGCGTGCGCTGCTGCCGCTGCCCGCGGACCGGAGTGCGGAGCTGATGGCCGTACCGCTCCCCGGCCGCGCGGGCATGGGGGCACCGCTCACGCAGTTCCTGACCGGTCTGACCACCGGCTCCGGCGTCTGCCGGCCCGCCGACGCCGCCCGGCTGGGGACGGTCGCCCCCGACCTGCTGACCGCGGTGCTCGCCCATCACCTCGACGCCGGCGCGCACGTGCCGGACGGCGCGGGCACCGCGCCCTGCTTCTGCGCGTCAGGGCGTTCGTTCAGCGGCATCTGCACGATCCCGGGCTGTCGCCGGCCATCATCGCCGCAGCTCACAACATCTCCGTCAGCTATCTGCACCGGCTCTTCCGCGGGCACGACAGCACCGTCGCGGCCTGGATACGCGGCCAGCGCCTCGAACACGCCCGCCGCGACCTCGCCGACCGCACGTTGCGAACCGTCCCCGTGCACCGGATCGCGGCCCGCTGGGGTTTCCCCGGCCACGCCACGTTCACCCGCGCCTTCCGCGCCACCTACGGCCTCCCGCCCCGCGACTACCGCCACCAGGCCCTCGGCTCCCCTCTTTGACCTGCTCCGCACGTACGCACACGCGGCACCAGGGCCGCCGTCACCCCCGTGGACGGCGGCCTCCGAGCCCGCACCGGCGCTTACGCCGCCTTACGCAGTCATCCTGTGCCGCGTGGTCCACCGCTGTCATTGACGTGTGGTGCACGGCAACTTGACGGAGCGTTCACTCCCGTAGCGAAACCGGACGAATCACCCGCACGCCTGCCCCACACGACCAGCCCGACGAGCCGACCGACACAGAGAACTTCGCATAAATCCGGCGAACGGCCGGTAAACACTTACATCTTGGGCCGTCCGCCCCTTGTTGGGCGCGTATCTACGCGCGTATCTTGAGCCGACTCCAGAGCCCTCTCGTACCTCTCCGCTCACCACGTTCGCATGCCACGCGCGGCTGCATGTGCGGTCGCCCGCGCGGGAATTGGCGAAGACCGGCGGGTGGCGGACCAGGCGGGAGAACGCAACTGAGAACACGCTAGAGAAAGAGTTTCATCGTGCCCTCATCCATCCCTGCGGCCTTCCGTGGCCGGCGGGCCAAGGTGGCTGCCCTCGCCCTCCCCGTCGGCCTGGCCGGATCCCTGGTCGGGTTCCCGCTCGTAGCTCAGGCGACGCCCTCCCCGGACGCCGTGATCGCCGAGGTGTACGGCGGCGGCGGGAACTCCGGTGCCACCCTCACCAACGACTTCGTCGAGCTGGGCAACGCCGGCAGCGCTCCCTTCGACCTCACCGGCTGGTCCGTGCAGTACCTCAGCGGCGCCCCCACCGGCACTTCCAAGTGGCAGGCCACCCCGCTCAGCGGAGCCATCCCGGCGGGCGGCAGCTACCTCGTCGCGGAGGCCAAGGGCGCCGGCGGCGACACCGCCCTGCCCACCCCCGACGCGTCCGGCACCCTGGCCCTGTCCGGCACCAGCGGCACCGTCGCGCTGGTCCACTCCACCACCCCGCTGACCTGCCTCACCGCGGCCGACTGCGCGGCGAACGACAGCATCAAGGACCTCGTCGGCTTCGGCACCGCCGTCGTGCGCGAGACCTCTCCGGCCACCGGCGCGGGCAACACCACCTCGGTCACGAGGGACGCCGCCCTCACCGACACCGACAACAACGCGGCCGACCTGTCCGGCGCCACCCCGTCCCCGCGCAACAGCGCCGGCGAAGAGGGCGGCACCGGTGGCGGCGACCCTGCCCCGCCGGCACCGCCCGCCGACCCCACCCCCGGCGACCTGCGTATCCACGACATCCAGGGCACCACCAGGCTCTCCCCGTACAACGGGGCGACCGTGACCAACGTGCCCGGCGTCGTGACCGCGATCCGCGCCACCGGTTCCTCGCGCGGCTTCTGGGTACAGGACACCAAGCCCGACTCGGACCCCTCCACCAGCGAGGCCCTGTTCGTCTTCACCGGCTCGGTCACCCCGCAGGTCAAGGTGGGTGACTCCGTCGTCGTCACCGGCAAGATCTCCGAGTACTACCCGGGCGGCGCGAGCGCCGGCGGGCAGTCCGTCACCGAGCTGAGCGGCCCGGCGACCACCGTCGTGTCCTCCGGCAACGCTCTCCCCGCGGCCGAGCTGATCGACAACAAGACGCTCGCGGACGTCTACTCCCCGACGCCGAACCAGGCCGACGGCAACATCGAGAACCTGGCGCTGCGCCCCACCAAGTACGCACTCGACTGGCTGGAGTCCCGCGAGGGCATGCTCGTACGGGTCGGCACGAGCCGGGTCGTGGGCGCGTCCAACTCGTACGGCGAGACCTGGATCACCACCAAGCCCAACCAGAACAAGACCTCGCGCGGCGGCACGCTCTACAACGCGTACGACCAGGTGAACCAGGGCCGCCTCCTCGTCACCTCGCTGACCGGTGAGCAGGTCAAGGCCAACGTCGGTGACACCCTGACGGGTGACAGCACCGGTGTCCTCGACTACGCGAACTACGGCGGCTACAGCCTCCAGACCACCAAGCTCGGCACAGTCGAGTCCGGCGGCATCGAGCGGGAGGTGACCCGCGAGGCCGAGGAGGACGAGCTGTCCGTCGCGACGTACAACGTCGAGAACCTCGACCCGACCGACCCGCAGTCGAAGTTCGACGAGCTGGCCGAGGCCGTCGTCAAGAACCTCGCGTCGCCCGACATCATCAGCCTGGAGGAGATCCAGGACAACAACGGCGCCAAGGACGACGGCACGGTCGCGGCCGACCGGACCCTCACGCAGTTCACCGACGCCATCAAGGCGGCCGGCGGCCCGGCGTACGAGTGGCGCGGCATCGACCCGCAGGACAAGCTCGACGGCGGTGAGCCGGGCGGCAACATCCGCAACGTCTTCCTCTTCAACCCGAAGCGCGTCTCCTTCGTGGACCGTCCGGGCGGCGACGCCACCACGGCGGTCGAGGCCGTGACGAACAGCAAGAAGGGCAAGGAAGTCACGCTGTCCGTGTCCCCGGGCCGGATCAACCCGGCCTCGGACGCCTGGAAGAGCAGCCGGAAGCCGCTCGTCGGGGAGTTCACCTTCCACGGTGAGCCGTACTTCGTCATCGGCAACCACTTCAACTCCAAGGGCGGCGACCAGCCGATCTACGGCCGGTTCCAGCCCCCGGTCCTCAGCTCCGAGGTCCAGCGCCTGGCCCAGGCCAAGGAGGTCAACACCTTCGTCACGAGTCTGCTGGCCAAGGACAAGAAGGCCAAGGTCGTCGTCCTCGGCGACCTGAACGACTACGGGTTCTCCGCGCCGCTCGCCGCGCTGACCGACGGTGGTGTCCTCAAGGACCTGATGAACACCCTGCCGAAGAACGAGCGGTACAGCTACGTCTACGACGGCAACTCGCAGACCCTGGACCACATCCTGACCAGCCCGGCCATCAAGAAGCCGGACTACGACGTGGTCCACATCAACGCCGAGTTCGCCGAACAGGCCAGCGACCACGACCCCCAGGTCGCCCGCCTGCGCTGACCGGTTCCGCTCCACGCGCGGCGTGGGGGGCCCCCCCCCCGGGGGGGGGCCCCCCCCCCCCGCGGCCCCCCCCCCCCCCCCGGGGCGCGGGGGCGGGCGCCGCCCCCGCCGCCCCGCCCCCCGCGGGAGAAGCGCCGGCCGCGGCGGAC
>NZ_JBIVLO010000015.1:0-130406 GCF_044751305.1 Streptomyces sp. NPDC088725 | reverse complement strand
CGGGGGCTGGCCGGCGTTCTGGCTCCAGTGCCACCAGCTGTTGATGGGCGCGCCGTCGCCCTTGCAGGCGAACCAGCCCTGATAGCCCACGGTGACCTTGCCGACCACATCACCGGCCGGTGACGCCGTGGGCGCGGCCGACGAAGGCTGCGGGGCGGCCGGTGCGGCGGACGCCGGGGTGAGGCCGGGCAGTGCGACGGTGGCTGTGCCGGCGAGCGCGGACGCGATGACGGTCCGTCTGGAGAGGCTCACGGGGGTTCCTCGCAATCGGCTGAACTGCGGGTGGGAGGAGCGACCGGCGTCCCGGCCGGTCGCTCGCCCGACAACCTAGGGACATGACAATGCATCGACAAGATGACGTCGTGCAATTTCTTGACGGAGCTTCACAAACTCCTGCCTTTCTGGCGGGAAAAGCTCACGGTCGCGCAGTCCCCGCCTGCCGGATCTCCGTGCGGTGGACCACCCCTGGCGGGCGACTCTCTGGGCCGTTCGGGTGAAGGCCGAGGCTGAACGCCTGTCCCGGCGGACATTCAGGAGTTGTGATGCACGCAGGCCTTCCGGGTGTTCCGTCACCGGAAGGCCGGTTTCTTTCGTATGCGCGGTCCTCGCCGCAACCCCTGCTCCACAACCCTGGAGGTTTTCGTGTTCGCTGTGCGCTCACGCCGCCCGGTCACGGGTCTCACCGCTGCCGCCGCAGCCGTGCTGGCAGCCGCCGGCTTCGTCCTGCCCCGCGCTGTCGCGCCCGCGGATACGGACGAGACCAAGGTGGTGACGTGGGTCGCGGAGAAGGAGGCGGACACCGAGCCGCACCACGTCCGGCTGGGCGACCAGTGGGTGACGTACCTGCGACTGCACGAGAGCCACGGCGGCAGGGCGGGCCGTGTCATCGGCGACGGCAGCGCCCGCTGCGGTGCCGTGGCTGTCACGGCCCGGGGCGCGATCACCCAGTGCCAGCGGGTGCTGCGCGCCCATGACGGCACGCTCGCGCTGAGCGGCATGATCGACAGGTTCGGCCCGGGCCCGTACGTGGGCCGGTCCGCCGTCGTGGGCGGTACGGGCGTCTACGAGGGAGCCGGGGGACAGGCCGAGATCACGCTGGACGGCGATCACGTCCGCTTCCGGGTCCACCTGGATGACTGAGACGTACGTGGACGCCGCCGAGGCCCGCACCTTCCTCCTCGGAGCCGACTGGCTCACCGACCGCGAGCGCGCGGCGCGTCTCGCCGAGGCGGAATCCGAGATCCGGGCCACCGGCGCGTACCACCACACCCGCGAGGAGCTGGAGCGGGGCGCAAAGCTGGCCTGGCGCAATCACGCCCGGTGCGTGGGCCGGCTGCACTGGAAAGCGCTGCGCGTGATCGACAGGCGTGAAGTCACCACCGCCGAGGAGGTGTTCGAGGCGTGCGTCGAGCATTTGCGCACGGCGACGAACGGCGGGATCCTCAGACCCGTCATCACCGTCTTCGCCCCACGGCGCCCGGACGGCGGGGAGATCCGGATCTGGAACACCCAGCTGATCCGGTACGCCGGTTACCGCCTGCCGGACGGCACGGTCAGGGGTGACCCGCTGCACATCAGACTGACCGAAACCGCCCAGGCGCTGGGATGGCCGGGACCGGGCGGCGCGTTCGACGTACTGCCGCTGATCGTGCGGATGCCCGGTGAACGCCCGCGCTGGTTCGACCTTCCCGCCGACGCCGTCCTCGAAGTGCCGCTCACGCACCCGGAGTTCGACTGGTTCGCGGAGCTGTGTCTGCGCTGGCACGCCGTCCCCGCGATCTCTGACATGCGCATGGAGATCGGCGGAGTGGACTACCCCGCCTGCCCGTTCAGCGGCTGGTACGTCGGCTACGAGATCGGGGCGCGCAACCTGGCCGACCACGACCGCTACGACGTGCTCCCGCGCGTCGCGGCCCGTATGCGGCTCGACACCTCACGGGACGACACCCTGTGGAAGGACCGCGCGCTGGTCGAGCTGAACCGGGCCGTTCTGCACTCCTTCCGGCGCGCCGGCGTGCACCTGGTCGATCACCACACGGTGACCCGGCAGTTCGTCACCCACGAGGCGCGCGAGCAGAGCAGTGGGTACGCGCTGTCCGCGGACAAGGAGTGGATCACACCACCGCTGTCCGCCTGCACCACACCGGTCTACCGGAGGACGTACACGGATCTGCGGGCCCGGCCGAACTTCTACCATCAGCCGGCCGCCTGGTGAGAGCCGCCCGGCCCGGTCACGCGCGGGCCGGGCGGACCGTTCACACGCACGGGATCAACACCGGCCTCTGCCGGAGGAACCACTAAGATCCGAGACGCCGTCCGCGGCCGGGCGGACGGCCATGGATCCCGCAGGAAGGACCGCTCGTGCGCGTCGCCGTCTTGGACGATTACCAGCAGGCCGCCCACCGCTTCGCCGACTGGCAGGGGCTCGGTGCCGATGTCACGTTCCTGCCGGAACACATCGCTGACACCGACACACTGGCCGAGACCCTGCGAGGCCATGACGTGATCGTGGCGATGCGTGAACGCACCCCGTTCACCGCCGAGCGGTTCGAACGGCTCCCGGATCTGCGGCTGTTGGTCACTACCGGTATGGCCAACGCCGCGATCGACCTGGCAGCCGCGCACCGCCACGGAGTCACCGTCTGCGGCACGGACGGGGCGGCTCACGCGACGCCCGAACTGACCTGGGGGCTCATCCTGTCCCTCGTACGGCACCTCCCCGCCGAGGCGGCCGGGATGCGCGAAGGGCGGTGGCAGCACACCATCGGCGGCGATCTCGGCGGCCGCACGCTCGGTGTCGTGGGCCTCGGCCGGCTCGGTGCGCGGGTCGCCGCGATCGGCAACGCCTTCGGCATGCGCGTACTCGCCTGGAGCAGCAACCTCGACTCCGGGCACGCCAGGGGACTCGGGGCCGAACCGGTCAGCAAACACGACCTGTTCAGCGAGGCCGACATCGTGACCGTGCACTACAAGCTCAGCGAACGCAGCACGGGGCTGATCGGCCGCCGGGAACTGTCCTGGATGAAGCCCACCGCCTACCTCGTCAACACCTCGCGCGGCCCGCTCGTCGACACCGCCGCACTCGTCGACGCGCTGCGCGAAGAGCGCATCGCCGGCGCGGGACTCGATGTCTATGACGTGGAGCCCCTGCCGGCCGGCGATCCGCTCCGTACGGCGCCGCGCACGGTGCTGACCCCGCACATCGGTTACGTCACCGAGGAGACGTACCGGATCTTCTACCGCCAGGCGGTGGAGAACATCGCCGCCCACCGGGCGGGCACACCGCTGCGGACCCTTACTCCCTGATCCGGTCGCGGACGGCCGGGGAACGCGCCGCGCCGCGCACGATCTCTTCGAGCAGCCCCACACCGAGCGGCAGCGCCGCCTCGTCGAAGTCGAAGCGCGGTGTGTGGTGCGGCGCCGCGAGCGAGGCCCCGAGCCCCACATAACTCGCGCTGCCACCGCCTTCCTGAACACGGCGCATGAAGGCGGTGGCGTCGTCGCTGGCCACCCCGTTCTCCGCCGACGCCGTCACCGGCCGCAGCCCGAGCGCCGCCGCCGACGCCTCCACCAGCTCGACGGCCGGACGGTCGGCGCGCGCCGTGGTGACGCCGCCGATCAGCTCGATGTCGACGGTCAGGCCGTACATCTCGGCGGCTCCGCGCAGCGCCGTCCGCGCCCTGGCCTCCAGGTCCTCGTTGACCGCGCCCTCGTCGGCCCGGGTCTCCAGCAGGACTTCGGCGCGATCGGGCACGATGTTGCTCGACGTGCCGCCGGAGATCCTGCCGACCGCGACCCGCGTCTCGTGACCGGGGATCCGGGGGAGCCCGTGCACCGCGAGTGTGGCCGCCGCAGCGCCGAGCAGCGCGTTGCGGCCCTCGTGCGGGGCGAGCGAGGCATGGGAGGAGACGCCCCGGAAGACCGCTCTGAGCTTGGAGTTGGCCAGCAGACCGTCCAGTGACGAAGCCATGGTGCCGGTCGGCAGACCGAGACCGAGATGGACGGCCACGAGCAGGTCGATGCCGTCTGCCACACCGGTGGGGACCATGGCGCGCGCGCCTCGGCCGCCTTCCTCCGCCGGCTGGAAGAACAGCGTCACCGAACCCGCCGACGGCGGCCGGGCGGTGAGCCGTTCGGCGAGTTCGACCGCCATGCCGATGTGGCCGTCGTGACCGCAGGCGTGCATCACCCCGTCGTGGACCGAGCGGAAGCCCGCACGCTCCGGGAGGTGGGAACCGTCCCGCGACTCCACGATCGGCAGCGCGTCGATGTCGGCCCGCAGACCGACGGCGGGGCCGGGGCGCGGGCCGTGCAGCGTCGCGACCACGGCGGTGTTGCCGCCGCGCAGCGACGGCAGATACCGCTCGTCCGCGCCCGAGCCGGCGGCACGCCGGTATGCCGCGTCGAGTTCGGCCGCGTCCGGTACGCCGAGCCGGTGGTCCTGGGAGATCGCGTCGCGTCCGGTACGCACCTCCCAGCCGAGGTCCGCCAGCCGCCCGGCTGTCAAACTGGCGGTGCGGAACTCGGTGAACCCGGTCTCCGGATGCCGGTGGATGTCACGCCGCCAGCGGACCGCCGTCGACTCCGCCCCGGATCCAGCCGCCCGCCGCTGCCCCATCCGCCCGCCTCCACTGCTCAACTGCCTGCCGCCCAACTGACGATTTTCACGGGGAGATACGGGTCGGAACACCCGGCCCGAAGGGAATGCCGGCGAAGCAGAACACCGCGAAGACGGCTGCCCACAACACCGCCACCGGAAGCACGAACAGGCTCGTCCGCACGAAGATCATGCCGAGGAGTGTGTTCCCCGGCCGGTCGGCGTGTCCGTTTCCCGGCCACTCACCGCGGCTGTGGCGCGGCCGGGATACGCCCGTCCACCGGCAGGGTCGGTACGTCGACGGGCACCGTCTCGGGGTACTTGAGTCCGGCGCCGGTGTTGAGCACGACCACGTTCTCGTCGCCGCGCAGCCAGCCGGAGCCGCGAAGTTGCTCCACCGCCGCGAAACAGGCCGCGCCCTCCGGACAGATGAACATGCCCTCGCTGCGGGCCAACGCCTCCTGCGCGGAGAGCAGTTCCTCGTCGGTCACGGTGATCGCGGTGCCGCCGGTCTCCCGTACGGCGTCCAGCACGAGGAAGTCGCCCAGCGCCTTGGGCACGGTGATTCCGAAGGCGACCGTACGGGAACCGGGGAAAGGCACACTCTCCCGCTCACCCCGCTCGTACGCCTCCACGATCGGGGCACAGCCCGCTGCCTGCACCGCGACCAGACGCGGCAAGTCACCGATGAGCCAGCCCAGTTCACGCATCTCCAGCAGTGCCTTGTAGATGCCGATGATCCCGACACCGCCGCCGGTCGGGTACAGGATGACATCGGGCGCCCGCCAGCCGAGCTGTTCGACGATCTCGTACCCCATCGTCTTCTTGCCTTCGAGCCGGTAGGGCTCCTTGAGTGTGGAGACCTCCTGGTAGCCGTCCCGTTCGGCGACCGCGGCGGCGATCAGCCTGCCCGCGTCCCCGATCAGACCGTCCACCAGATACAACTCGGCTCCCGCCACCACACATTCGGTACGGGTGATCTCCGGGGCGTCGACCGGCATGGCGATCAGGCTGCGCATCCCCGCGCGTGCGGCGTACACCGACCAGGCGGCGCCCGCGTTGCCGTTGGTGGGCATGGCGATGCCGGTGACGCCGAGTTCGGCCGCGCGGGACACGCCGACGGCGGCGCCGCGCGCCTTGAACGTACCGGTCGGGACCAGCCCTTCGTCCTTCATCCGCAGCCCGGGTACCCCCAGGCTCGCGCCGTGGCGCGGCAGGTCGAGCAGCGGTGTCATGCCCTCGCCGAGGGTGACCACATGGCGCTCCTCGCGCACCGGAAGCAGCTCGCGGTAGCGCCAGAGGTCCGGTGCGCGGCTCGCGATCTCCTCACGGGTGACGGTGGCCCTGACCCGTTCGAGGTCGTAGCGGGCGAGCAGCGGAGTGCCCGCGTCCGACGTTCCCCGCACGATGTCCGGATCGCTTTCGACGCCGGTCCTGGAACACTCCAGATGAGACAGGGCCGAGGAAAACGGAGTGGACATACCGGTACCTTCCACCTGAAGACGTCGTCACTGGGCTGCGACGATGGCCTTCACGAGGAGATCTCACGATGATCGCCGAGTCAAGCCCCGCCGGCTCCCCCCGGGAGTGTGGCGCTGGGCCGGCCCCGCTCCCGGGGAAAGCGGCCACGCTCCCGGAGAGGGCATGCCTCAGGAAACCAGTGTGGCCAGTTCCGTTCCCGCGAGCAGGAAGCCGCCCACGCCGAAGTCCGCGGTGCTGTCGTACGTGACGGGCTGACTCGACTCCGGCCGGTCACCGACCTTCTGTACGTAGCCGAGGGCCCCGTCGGGATGAACGGCGCTCGCCACCAGGCCGTTCCAGGCGCGGGCCGCCACCGGCAGATACTCCGCGCCGCCGATCAGCCCGGCGCCGATGGCGTACGCGAGGCCGTACGTGAAGAAGACGGTTCCGCTGGTCTCCGGCCCCGGGAGGTGCGCCGCGTCGCCGAGGTTGACGTTCCAGAAGCCGTCCGCCCGCTGCACCTCTGCCGCGGCCTTCAGCAACTGGACCAGTGTGTCCCGGTATTCGGCGACATGCCGCTCGCTGCCGGGCAGCGCCTTGAGCGTCTTGGTGTGCCCCGCAGTCACCCAGCCGTTGCCGCGCGACCAGAACACCGGCTTGCCGCCGGGGGAGACGATCGCGCCGGGCAGGAAGTTCGCGTCGCGGTACCAGAGGCCGGTGCCGGCGTCGTACAGGCCGGGACCGCCCTCCGTGTGCTTGGTGTGGGTGTAGAGACGGTAGAGCTTGTCCCAGTACGCGGGGTCCTCACGCAGCGCGCCGATCCGGGCGAACGGCGGCATCGCCATGTGCAGTGCGTCGTCCCACCACCAGTCGTCGTTCCTGGCCGGCTGATCGGTGTAGGTCATGCGGTGCAGCGAGTCCTCGATCGCGGTGAGCTTCTGCTCGTCGGGCTCCGCCTCGTACAGGTCCAGATAGGCCTGTCCCGCGCAGTGGTTGTCGGCATGCCGGGTGGTGACTCCGCCGCTGAGTCCGTAGTTGTGCTTCTCCGCCCAGCCGCGGGCGTAGCGGAGGTAACCGGTGTCGCCGGTCAGCCGCTGGAGCGCGAGCAGACCGCTGAAGAAGGTCGCGTTGGCCCACAGGTTGTCGCCCGGGTCCGTGTGCGCGCCGATCCACTGGTCGGCGACGCGGCGCAGCACGCTGATGATCACGTCCCTGGACGGGAGTGCGGAGGAGGGTGCGGTGGGTACGGACGCGGCGCTGCGGGGCGCGCCCGTCGCGCTCCCGGTCGGGGCGGGCAGAACGGTCGCGCTCGCGCCGAGCGCCACGCCGCCGGCGAGCAGGTGCCGTCTATGCATGTGAACGACTCCTCAGTATGTGGGGCTTTCCATCGTGGGCTCGCCGGTGCGGGGTGTCCACCACCGTGCGCACGGCCCTGCCCGGCGCCGCTCCGGCCCCGGCGCGCATACTTCTCACGAAGCTCGGCGGCGCCGCGGAGCGTGGACGACATCACCGGGATTCTCATTGGGGGGCACATGCGGCGTGAGGAGATTGTGGGCAGAGGGACGTTCACCGGCGGGGAGGAGTGGGAAATCACGGCTCTGGCCGTCTCGCCGGACCAAGTCATGACGTTCCTCATGGTCACCAGGGAAGGCGTGCGGGTGTTCGGTGCCGGGATGGGCGGCCCCGCACTGGAGGAGAATCGTTTGCTCAGCCTGTCCTGGGGGAGGAGCGACGACTTCACCGGTCTGGTGGTCCGTGCGGCTCCGTCCGTCGCGCGGCTGCTCGTCACCTTCGGTGCGGAGAAGCCCACGGAGCTTCCGCTGTTCGGCATCCCGGGATGCGACGGCGTACGGGTGGCCGGATTCGGCACGGCGGGGACCCAGAACGTGGCCATCACGGTCTCCGGACGCGACCGCCACGGCGACGTGCTCGAAACGCAGGACGTGTTCGTGTCCTCGCGGCCCGCGCGCAGCCCCGACGGCGGCTGGACCGGTTCGTAGCACGATGGCGTCCCCGACCTGGCGTCAGCTCTCCGCCGGAGGCCGGCGCAGCTGATACAGGCCGGCGCACACGGCGAGGATCACCACGCATCCGGTGAAGACCAGCCCGGCGCCGCGCAGTCCCAGCGCGAGTGTCAGCGCGCCCACGCCGACGACCGGTACGGAGATGCCGATGTAGGCGACGACGAAGAACGTGGAGATCGTGCCGCCCCGCTGCTCCGGCGGGGCGGCGGCCCCGATGCTGGAGATGGCGGCGCGGAAGGCGAGCCCCTGGCCGAGCCCGCCGCACACCGCCCCCACCACCAGCAGCGCCAGCGATTCGAAGGCGAGAGAGGCGGCGACCAGCAGCAGGCCGGCCACCAGCACCAGGCAGCCGGCCGGCAGAGCCCTGCGTACGCCCAGACGTCCCATCAGCGCCTGCCCGGCGGTGGAGCCCACGAAGACCGAGAAGACCACCGCGCCGGACACCGCGAGATTGCTCACGTGCAGGGTCTGGGCCACGAAGCTCGGTGCCACGGAGGTGAACAGACCCAGCAGCGCGAACCCTGCGAACCCGGCGAGCGCGGCCGGCACGAACACCCCGCGCACCTGTGGCGGCACCTTCAGACCCTGCGGGTGGAGCTTCGGTCGCCGCTGCGGGTGCCTGACGGTCTCCGGCAGATACCAGGTGAGCACGGAGGCCACCGCCACCAGTGTGAGATCCACCAGGAACGACAGCTTGAGCGGCCAGGGCGCGTACTGGGCGAGCAGTCCGGACAGCAGCGGGCCGCAGCCGAGACCGCCCATGTTCGCGGCGGTGGCGGCGAACGCCGCGCGTGCCTCGCGGCCCGGAGGGGCCAGCTCCATCACGGTGGCCGTGGCGGCGCCGCTGAAGAGACCGGCCGCGAACCCCGACAGCAGCCGGCCGGCGAACAGCGCCGGCAGACCGCCCTCGAAGAGGAAGCACAGCGCGCTGGCCACGGACAGGCCCAGCGCGCACAACAGCACGGGACGGCGGCCGGACTCGTCCGAGAAGTTGCCCGCCAGCAGCAGTACGGCGATCACACCGAGGGCGTAGACGGCGAACACGATGGTCACCATCAGCTCCGAGAAGCCGATCTGCTGCCGGTAGAGCCCGTACAGCGGGGTCGGCAGCGTCGTGCCGAGCATGCCGACGGCGAAGACCACCGCCGCCACCGGATAGCCGAGACGCAGCCCGTGGCTGTCGCGATCGATCATGAGCACCACAGTACGAGGCCCGCGGGCACGCGGGCCCGCACCGGGCCGTGCGGGTCTTCGGTCCACCTCGCTGTGCCGGACGGGATGCCGGGTGGACCGCCACCCGGCGCCCGCTCGCGCCCGCGCACCCCGCGGGGGAGTGGCCGGACCGTGCGGTGTCCGGCATGCCCTTCGTTCCACACTCTTGACGCGAACACGTCGACCTGTATGGTCTAGGCCAAGTGGTAAAGACCTCTGCCGGCAAGCGGCTTCCGCCGGTTCCGCAGGTGGTCGGTGCCGCCGCCCTTCGCGCCTCTTGGCCCCACACTCGAGAGGCCGGCCTGCTGCCCAACCGGGTTCCCCCATGGGCCCGTTGTGCGCAGGAAGACCTGATGTGAAGGAGTTCCCATGCACACGAAAAGGAAGACGGCCGCCGTCGTCGGCGCACTTCTCGCCCCGGTGCTCGCCCTGAGCCTCCCGGCGAGTTCGGCGAGTGCCCACGGATATGTCTCCAACCCTCCGAGCCGGCAGGCCCAGTGCGCCGCCGGAACCGTCAGTTGCGGTGACATCACCTACGAACCGCAGAGTGTCGAAGGGCCCAAGGGGCTCACGAGCTGCAGTGGGGGCGTCGCCCGGTTCTCCGACCTCGACGACGACTCCAAGGGCTGGGCGGTGACGCCCGTCAACAGCACCACGGACTTCCAGTGGACGCTGACGGCCCAGCATGCCACCAGCACCTGGGAGTACTTCGTCGGCGGACAGAAGATCGCCGAATTCAACGACAACGGCGCGAAGCCGGGTGCGACTGTCACCCACACGGTGGACTTCGGCGGTCTCAGGGGCCAGCAGAAGGTCCTGGCGGTGTGGAATATCGCGGACACGGCGAACGCGTTCTACACCTGCGTCGACGTGAACATCGGCTGAGACGGCGCTCAGGTCGTGTCTCCAGGACGCGGCCTGGCGCTGCTTCATCGGTCCGCGCGCCGGGTTAGCCCCTGAACCACCCCCACGCAGGGGCTCACCCGCGCCGGCCGGTGTGCTCGAACTTCCCCCACGCTTGAACTCCCCCCACATATGAAGGGCGGCTGCCTTCCCGGCTGCCCGATCCAAGGAGTGGCCACGTGCGTCAGCGCATCCTCGGACTCTTCACCGCGGCGGCCGCAGCCGTCGCGTTCCTCACGCTCTCCCTCGCGCCGGCGTCGACCGCCGCGCCGGCCGGCGCGGCGGCGCCCGCGGCCGACTTCATCGTCAGCGAGGCCCAGTTCGACCAGATGTTCCCGGGCAGGAACTCGTTCTACAGCTACGACGGCCTGACGGCCGCGCTCGACGCGTACCCGGGATTCAGCGGCACGGGAAGCGACACGGTGCGCAAGCAGGAGGCCGCGGCGTTCCTGGCGAACGTCAGTCATGAGACCGGCGGCCTCGTCTACGTCGTGGAGCAGAACACCGCCAACTACCCGAATTATTGCGACGCCTCCCAGTCCTACGGCTGCCCGGCGGGTACGGACAAGTACTACGGGCGCGGTCCCATCCAGCTCAGCTGGAACTTCAATTACAAGGCCGCGGGCGACGCGCTGGGCATCGACCTGCTGAACAGCCCCGACCTCGTCCAGACCGATTCGGCCGTGGCCTGGAAGACCGGCCTCTGGTACTGGAACACCCAGAGCGGGCCCGGCACGATGACCCCGCACGACGCCATGGTGAACAGCGCGGGCTTCGGTGAGACCATCCGCAGCATCAACGGCAGCATCGAATGCAACGGCGGCAACCCCGGCCAGGTGCAGAGCCGTATCGACAGCTACACCAGCTTCGCGCAGATCCTGGGCGTCGACCCGGGCGGCAACCTCAGCTGCTGACAGCGGCTGATCCCGCGGATCCGCGGCGGGCGGCGTCATCGGCTCACAGGCCGGCGGCGCCGCCCTTCGCTGTGCTGTCCCACGCTGTCAGGCCCCGGGAACGCCCGCACGGCGCAGCCGCCGATGCGTGCGCCGCTCGTGCCACAGGCGTCCCACCACCGCGCCGCCGTACACCACGAAGCCGACGCCCACGAGCCAGGACTGAATGACCAGGACCGTGCCGAACGGGCCGTACGTGACGGCGTTCGAGGCGATCAGCGGGGAGAAGACGAGCCGGGAGAACACCCGCAGACCGATCAGTCCCAGCGTGATCGCGACAGCGCCCGGCAGCAGCGGCCGCCAGCGGATCCGGCCGCCGAGCAGCATCCGCTGCGACCACCAGAAGAACAGGAACGTGCTGAGCACATCGCCCAGTGCGCCGAACGTGGCGACGACCGCGGGCTGGTTGGCGACCGGCGTGTTCACGAAGACGACGAGGTAGAGGACGAGTACCGCGAGCCAGACGACATGCCGCCACATGGTGTGCCAGCGGGCGGTCGACAGCTCCCAGACCCGTTCGTAGCCGGTCTGCACGGCGGATCCGAAGGACAGACCGAAGACCGCGAGGGCGGCGAGGCCGAAGGCCGTCGTGCGCTGCAACGCCTGCCCCGGCCTGCCGAACAGGTCCTGGATCTCCGCCTCCGAGGACGACGACACCCCGAGCCCCTGGCCCAGCCAGCGGGCGAAGCCCTGCCCGCTCGCCGGGTCGGCCGCGGCGACCAGGATCAGCAGCGGCACCAGGGTCAGGAAGCCGAGCGCGGCGAAGCCCATGGCCCGGTGCATCAGCTCCATCTCGGAGCCGCGGCTCCAGATGATCCCCGCGGGAGATCCCTCGAGCCTGCGGTAGAGGCGCCGTGTCAGGTGTGGGGGTTCGGACGCAGTTTCGGGCTTCCGGGTCATGGGTCGACTTCTACCCCAGCGGACGCCGGACCCGCTGAAGGGCCCGCCGGGCAAGTGTGGCTGACGCCCCGTGAGACCCGCTGACCGCCTGCGCGGGAGCCGTGCCACACTGGCCGCCGACCCGCCGAAGGAGACGCCGTGTCCATGATCCGCAATCTCCGCAGAACCATGCGCAGGGCCTATCGCCGCACCGTGGATCTGAGTCACCCGGCGCGCTCCCCGCTCGGCAGCTCGGTGGTCAACTGCGTGATCTACGAGGACGGCGAGCGGCAGTCGGGTGACTGCCCGGCGGACGAGGCGCTGCGCCGGGTGCGGGCGGCGGACAGCGGTTTCGTCTGGATCGGGCTGCACGAGCCGAGCCAGGAGGAGTTCGCCGGGGTCGCCGAACTGTTCGCCCTGCACCGGCTGGCCGTCGAGGACGCCGTCACCGCACATCAGCGGCCGAAGGCGGAGCTGTACGACGGGACGCTGTTCGCGGTCTTCAAGACCGTCAGCTACGTCGAGCACACGGAACTGACCGCGACCAGCGAGGTGGTGGACACCGGTGAGCTGATGGTGTTCACCGGGCGGGACTTCGTGATCACCGTCCGCCACGGCAGTCACGGCTCGCTCGGCCCGCTGCGCGAGACCCTGGAGGCGGATCCGGAGAGCCTGGCCAAAGGCCCGGCCGCCGTGCTGCACGCCATCGCCGACCGCATGGTCGACGACTACCTCGGCGTCACCGACGCCCTTCAGGACGACATGGACGCGGTCGAGACCGCCGTGTTCTCCGAGCGTCCCGGGCGGGCGGAGGCGGGCCGGATATACCAGCTCAAGCGGGAACTGCTGGAGTTGAAGCGCGCGGTGTCTCCCCTGGACCGCCCGTTGCGCAAACTCGCCGCGGAGCCGAGCCGGCTGCTCGGTCCCGAGATTCAGAAGTACTTCCGGGACGTGACGGACCACTTGGCGCGGGTCACCGAGCAGATAGCAGGGTTCGACAATCTGCTCGACTCGATCCTCCAGGCACATCTCGCGCAGGTGACCGTCGCGCAGAACGAGGACATGCGCAAGATCACCGCGTGGGCCGCCGTCATCGCCGTACCCACCATGGTCTGCGGTGTCTACGGAATGAACTTCGAGCACATGCCCGAGCTGCGGTGGACCTACGGCTATCCCTTCGTCCTGAGCGTCATCGCGGTCGCCTGCTTCGGCATCCACCGGGTCTTCCGCCGCAACGGCTGGCTCTGACCGGCTGCCCTCCCGCGTTCTCGCCGGCGGCCTCCGGGACGGCCCGTCCCGGGGAACGGTCAGCCTTCCCCGGCCCCAGTCTTCTTCCCGGGCTCGGGTCGCCCGCCGGAATGTTCCGGTGAACCGGAATGTGCCGGAGAAGGGTGGAAATCAAGGGGGAATAACGTGCACGGCCAAAAATTCGACCGAGCCGCATGAAAATTCGACCGTTCGCGGGGGAAGGCGAAACGCGGCGTGCGGGGAGAGAATCGCACCGCCGTGTTCGTGTTCTCGTGATTCTCGCGGTGTCGTTTCCCTGTGCTTCAGCGGCGGGCGAGCCGTCGCTCTCCGGCGGCTCCCGTGCTGTATGCCAGTCCGTAGTGCGAAAAGATTTGCGGTTCGTCCTCGGCGGGCAATTCTCCGTCGACATCGATCGACGGAGCGTTCCTGGCCAGTTTCTTGTCCCAGAGAACCTTCAGATAGCCGGGGCCGACCGTGGCATCGGTCAGCGGGACGAACACCAGCCGCCGCCTGGTCGGCATCCCCACGGTGACCGTGGCGAACACCGGCGCGTCCGTTGCGGTGTCGACGTAGACGGCCTCCAGCGAGCCGATCTTCTTCTTGTCGGCGTCCACCACGTCGTGGTCCCGCCACTCCCGAATGTCGTCAGCCTCGAACACGGGTGATTCGCCTCTCGCTCTTTGGTGGTGTCAAACGTTTTCTGATGCCGTCTGTCTGCTTGTACCCCATATTTCGCGACCTGCACGCAGCGACGGAGTGACGTAGTAATTGGCCCGCGCCTGCAACTTAAATGTTCTTACGCCTGGTGCACCCGCCGTCCGGTTACACTGAAAAACGAGGCGCCCACGACCTCGGCTTCCCGCTGCTCCCCGAACAAGCGGCGGAAGGGCCTTGAACAGGGTGATCAGGCAGCGTCTTTTTCCGAAGCTCTCCAGCTCTCGCACGAGCCGCTGCCGCAGTACAAAACCGCTTTCCTCCCATGGCTCACCAGCCACCCTGCCGGGCAGTCACCGCAGCCGGCACAAGGCAGTCGTGACCGAACCGAAAGGCTGGCTGAATGCCCACTCACACCCTTGGCGAGACCGCGGTGGCGGAACCGCGGCGCGGGGCCGGCAGCGATTTCGCGGGCCTGTCCCGGCAGATCATGGCAGCCGGTCTGATGCGACGGCGTCCTTGGTACTACACGGTACGGATCTCGCTCATCGCCGGGCTGTACGGATTCGCCTGGACGGCCTTCGCCGTCGTCGGAGACAGCTGGTGGACGCTCGCGGTCGCGGCCTTCCTCGCCGTGGTGTTCGGCCAAGTGGCCCTCGTCGCCCATGACGTCGGCCATCGTCAGGTGTTCCGGCTGCGCAGGGCCAGTGCGTGGACCGGCCGGATCGCGGGGAACCTCGGTATCGGCATGGGCTACGGCTGGTGGCAGGACAAGCACTCACGCCACCACGCCAACCCGAACCACGAGGAGCTCGACCCGGACGTCAATCCCGACGTCCTCGTCTGGAGCAGCAACCAGGCGCGCAAGGCCAAGGGGGTCGCCCGGGTCATCGGCGGCGCTCAGGCCTACCTGTTCTTCCCGCTGCTCGCGCTCGAAGGTTTCAATCTCCATGTCGCGGGCGTACGGGCGCTGGCCGACCGTTCGCTGAAGCAGCGCAGGAACGAGGGCTTTCTGCTCTTCGCGCACTTCGCTCTCTACCTGAGCGCGCTGTTCGTGGTC
Source organism: Streptomyces sp. NPDC088725 (assembly GCF_044751305.1). Taxonomy (NCBI): domain Bacteria; kingdom Bacillati; phylum Actinomycetota; class Actinomycetes; order Kitasatosporales; family Streptomycetaceae; genus Streptomyces; species Streptomyces sp. NPDC088725. The sequence continues at coordinate 115,415 of NZ_JBIVLO010000015.1, read as the reverse complement.
CTGCCCCCCGGCAAGGCGATCGCTTTCCTCGCCGTCCACCAGTGCCTGTTCGGCATCTACCTCGGCTCGATCTTCGCGCCCAACCACAAGGGCATGCCCACGCTGGTCGGCGACGACCGGCCCGACTTCCTGCGGCGCCAGGTGCTCACCTCCCGCAATGTGCGCGGCGGCTGGTTCACGGACCTCGCGCTCGGCGGGCTGAACTACCAGATCGAGCACCACCTCTTCCCGAGCATGCCGACCCCGCATCTGCGCAAGGCGCAGCCCATCGTGCGCGACTACTGCCGGGCGCTGAACGTCGGCTATCTGGAGACCGGCCTGATCGGTTCCTACCGCCAGGTTCTCAGGAGTCTGTACGAGGCGGGCGAGCCTCTTCGGCAGGCCGGGGGACGTGCGCGGCTGCCCACCCCCTGAAAACCGGTGGCGGCCGGCCGGTGCCGGCCGCCAGGCTGTGCCCGTGCTGATCAGAGAAGCCACCGCGGACGACTGGCCCGCCATCTGGCCGTTCTTCCACACCGTCGTCGCGGCGGGGGAGACCTTCCCGTACCCCGTGGACCTCGGCATGGCGGAGGCCCGCGACTGGTGGCTGCTTGCGGCGCCGAACCGTACCGTCGTCGCCGTCGATGACATGGGCACGGTGCTCGGCACGGCGAAGATGAACAGAAATCAGCCGGGCAACGCCGCGCATGTCGCGAGCGCCAGCTATATGGTCGATCCCGCGTACGAGGGCCGCGGAGTGGGCCGCGCGCTGTGCGAGCACACCGTCGCGTGGGCCCGGGCGGCGGGCTTCCGCGGGATGCAGTTCAACGCCGTCGTGGAGACCAACGAGCACGCGGTGGCACTGTACCGCTCGGTCGGCTTCGACGTGATCGGCACGGTGCCCGAAGGGTTCCATCACCCCGCGAAAGGCTACGTCGGGGTGCACGTCATGTACCGGTCTCTCTGAACGCCGCGTGTAATCGGCCCAGTTGCAAGGTGTCGCCGTACGCGGCATGAGGACGCTCCCCGCGGTACGCCTCCGGCGCCGAGGCCGGGGCGAGAAGAACCGGAAGCGCCCGGTCCATGCGCAGCGCGTCCACCGATTCCGCGAGCAGTTCGTATTCGGTGGTCTCGTCGCGGGTGGCGACGCGGATGAGACGCCCCGCCGCCAGATGCTCCGCGACCATTTCCTGATGCGCCGCGTCGTCGCGCCAGATCCGGAGCGTCTGCGGTACGTCCGGTACGTGCCCCGCCACCGGAGCGAGCGCCTCGGCGGGGAAGTGCTCGCTGTCGGGGCTGGGATCGAGGCGCTCCGCGATCCAGGTCGCGCGGTCGCGCAGCCACCACAGGGCGAGGGCCAGGGTAGGGGCGCGATAGGTGCCCAGGGGCACGCCGACGCGCTCTCCACCGCAGACTCCGTACGCGGTGACGTGGCAAAGAAACTCGTCATGCACGGCCGCTCTCCTTGCGCCGTTCTGCGGAGGCCGACCGGCGGCGGCCGCATTCCTTACAGGTACGGTGTGCGGTGCCGGGGCGAGGTCCGGGAGAGCAGGGTGGCCGATCTTGGATCGCCCCAACTTACAACTATCTATGCCCAGTTGACGCGCTGTCACGACTCGGTTCCAGCCAGAGTCCGGGCGCTTCCCTGCCGTCTGTGGCTGAAATTCCCTTCCCGGGACAAGGCGTTCATGATCCACCCATAACCATGCCGCTGGTGGCCGTGTCCGCGCACACACCTGCGCGGTCATATGACTGGCGAAATGCGTTCGAACCAATCTCGCTCGTTCGACGTACTCGAGGAATCCCAGCGGCGACGGAGGCCCTGCTCCTCGACCGGCCCCACCAGTCCGGTGAGCTGACGGAGCGCCCGGGACTGAGCCAGCCGGGCACTTCGAGGCATCCGCGCGTGCTGCGCGAGGCCCGGCCCGTCCCGGTGCGGCAGGATGCTCAGCGCCGCTGGTACGAGCTGCGTCCGAGCCCCTCGCGGAACTCGACGCCCGGCTCCCCTGCCGGCATCTGTGGTCCGGCGCTCTCGACGCGCTCGAACGCCACCTCGACGCGATGGAGGACGACCCCTCATGAACACCACCCCGCACCAGGAACACCCCGACACCCTGAGCACCGGCGACGGGCGCACCACGCTGCGCATGGAGCGCGAACTCGCTCATCCTCCGGAGAAGGTCTGGGCCGCCCTCACGGACCCGGTCTCCCTCGCGCGGTGGTTTCCCTCCGAGGTCGAACTGACCCTCGAACCGGGCGGCGCGATGGGCTTCCGCTTCCCCGGTGACAGCGGTCCCGTCATGACGGGGATCGTCACGGACGCCGACAGGCCCCGCCTCTTCGCCTTCACCTGGGGGGACCAGCACCTGAGCTGGGCCATCGCCCCTCACGGCGACGGGTCCCTGCTGACGCTGGAACACACCTTCGGCGACCACTTCGGCGCGGCGAGCTTCGCCTCCGGCTGGCAGCTGTGCGTCACCATGCTGGGGACGCTGCTCGACGGCGGCCCTGTCGTGGCGGGCCATGACGAAGGCGAGCTGCACGAGGCTTACGTACGGCGGTTCGACCTCGGGCAGGGCGTGGTCGAAGCCTTCCCCGGCGGCAGACGCGTGCGCTTCGAACGCCAGCTCGTACGGCCGGCCGAGGTGGTGTGGGAGGTGCTGTCGGCGGGCGTCGAACCGGTGGCGGGGCTGCCCGTCCCCGACGGGTTCACCGCGGCGACGGCACCGGCGGGGCCCGTGACCGAGGTGCGTGCGCCGCACTCCCTCTCGTACGCGGTGGCACCGGACGGCGCCGTCTGCTGGGAGCTGGGAGCGGGCACCGGGCACGGCCCGCGGCTGGTTCTCACGCAGGAGGGCCCCGAGGACTTCGACACGGACGCCGCGCTGGCCGCCTGGCACACCCGTATCGAGGAACTGGCGGCGCGGCTCCTCGATGTACCGGCCGGTGTACGCACCGTCCCGCCGTACCGCCCGTGAGGCGTCCGGCGGGACGAGGGCGCACCACGGGCGGGCGCCCCGCCCGCCGGTCCCCGCGCGACGAATCGAACCGATTCGACGAGGTGACCTGAACGGACGGGGCGCCTGTACGGACGACGGGCTATGCCAGGCGCGCCGCCAGCCGGGAGGTGCCGGCCGGGCAGGTGTACAGGGCGCCGAGCGGGTCCGCGACGGCGTCCCCGGTCGCGGTGGCGCCCACGAGCAGCACCTTCCACGGCCGAGCGCTCTCGGTCTCGACCACGATCTCGTCGCCCGTCCGCCGGGTGGTGAACACCGCAGCGGTGGAGCCGTCCGCCGCGGGAATGGCCGTCACGGTCCGCGCGCCGTCCTCCGGGGCGTACACCCGCAGCGTCACGCCGTCCGCCCAGTCGTACTCGGGCGCCTCGGCCGCCGCGCCGAACGGCACGACCGCGCCGGGCCGCGCCAGCAGCGGCAGGGTGTCGAATCCGTGGGTCTCGCGCTGCCACCCCGGCCCGGAGACCTGTGCGCCCGTCAGGACGTTCGTCCAGGTGCCGGCGGGCACGTAGTAGTCGACCGTGCCGTCCTCGCTGAAGACCGGTGCCACCAGCAGATCGTCGCCGAGCATGTACTGCCGGTCGAGCGAGTGGGTGGCCGGGTCGTCGGGGAATTCCAGCAGCATCGCGCGCATCATGGGCGTACCCGCGTCCCTGGCCTGCGCCGCCGCCCGGTAGAGGTACGGCATGAGCCGGTTCTTGAGCCGGGTGAAGGAGCGGGTGACCTCGACCGCCTCGTCGCCGTAGTCCCACGGCACACGGTACGACTTGCTGCCGTGCAGCCTGCTGTGCGACGACAGCAGGCCGAACTGCACCCAGCGCTTGAAGACCGCGGACGGCGGTGTGCCCTCGAAGCCGCCGATGTCATGGCTCCAGAAGCCGAAGCCGGACAGCCCCAGCGACAGCCCGCCGCGCAGCGACTCGGCCATCGCGCCGAAGGACGACTCGCAGTCGCCGCCCCAGTGCACCGGCAGCCGCTGGCCGCCCGCGGTCGCGGAGCGTGCGAAGACGACGGCCTCGCCCTCGCCGCGCTCCTCGCCCAGCAGGTCGAAGACGGTCTCGTTGTACAACTGCGTGTAGTAGTTGTGCATCCGCTCCGGGTCGGAGCCGTCGAACCACTCCACATCGAGCGGGATGCGCTCGCCGAAGTCGGTCTTGAACGAGTCCACACCCTGGCCGAGCAGCACCCGCAGCTTCGCCGCGTACCACTCGCGGGCCGCCGGGTTGGTGAAGTCCACCAGGCCCATGCCGGCCTGCCACTGGTCCCACTGCCAGACGTCGCCGTTCGGCTTCCTGACCAGGTAGCCCGCCGCCACGCCCTCGGCGAACAGCGGCGACTTCTGGGCGATGTACGGGTTGATCCAGACGCAGATGCGCAGGCCCTGCTCCTTGAGCCGGGCGAGCATGCCCTCCGGATCCGGGAAGACGTCCGGGTCCCAGGTGAAGTCGCTCCACTGGTACTCGCGCATCCAGAAACAGTCGAAGTGGAAGACGCTCAGCGGGATCTCACGGTCCGCCATGCCCTTCACGAAGCTGGTGACCGTCGCCTCGTCGTACGAGGTGGTGAAGGACGTGGAGAGCCACAGGCCGAACGACCAGGCGGGCGGCAGCGCGGGGCGGCCGGTGAGCCCGGTGTAGCGGGTGAGGATCTCCTTCGGGGTCGGGCCGTGGATGACGAAGAACTCCAGCGACTGGTCCTCGACACTGAACTGGACCTTGCCGACGGACTCCGAGCCCACCTCGTACGACACCTGGCCCGGGTGGTTGACGAAGACGCCGTAACCCCGGTTGGTGAGGTGGAACGGGACGTTCTTGTACGCCTGTTCGCTGCTGGTGCCGCCGTCCGCCTGCCAGATGTCGACGGTCTGGCCGTTCTTCGTGAACGGGGTGAAACGCTCGCCCAGTCCGTACACGTTCTCGCCGACCCCGAGCGACAGCTGCCCGAGCATGAAGTGCTGGTCGTCCGCGTCGGTCGCGAAGCCGAGACCGCGCGGGCCGACGGAGGTCAGGGTCTTGCCGCCCGCGGTGAAATCGAGGTTCCAGGGGGCCGCGGTGTCGATCTCCAGGGAGAGTTCACCGGACGTGAGCGTGACGTGGGAGCCGTCCCGGACCACGGTCGCTGAGGACCCCTCGCCGGACGCGAGCGCGAACTCGGGGGTACGCGGGGCCCTGCCGCCGTGGTGCGTGCAGCGGACGCCGATCACGCCCTCGGCCGGCGACCAGCACTCGACCGTCAGCAGGGGGCTGTTGAGCGTGTCTCCCCGGCGCGTGACCTTGTGGACCGTCCCGTAGAGCGTGACCCGGTCGTCCGCGACGACGGTGTCGGCGACCTCGGTCGCGTAGCGCGCGGTGACGCCGGGACGCATCAGCCAGTAGCCGTCGGTGAACTTCATCAGTGCTCCTGTACGGGTGCGTCGGCGCGGTGCGAGGCGATGAGACCGCGGAACCAGTGGTAGCTGTCCTTCGGCGTGCGCTCCTGCGTGTCGTAGTCGACCCGCACGATGCCGAAGCGCTGGCCGTAGCCGCGGGCCCATTCGAAGTTGTCGAGCAGCGACCAGACGTAGTAACCGCGTACGTCCACGCCCGCGTCGACGGCCGCCGACAGCGCCCGCAGATGGTCCTGGAGGTACGTCACCCGCTCCGCGTCGTGCACGGCGCCGTCGGGGGAGACGGTGTCGGCCTCGGCGGAGCCGTTCTCGGTGATGTGGATCGGCGGCAGGTCCGGGTGGCGCGCGGTCAGGTCCACCAGCAGGTCCGTGAAGGCCTCGGGGACGACCGGCCAGCCCATCGTGGTGTGCCGGGTGCCGTACGGGTCGGTCTCGACGACACCGATGTCGGTGGCCGTGCGCAGCAGCGGGTCCGGCTCGGTGTGCGGGGCGTCCTTGACGGTGAGCGGGCGGTAGAAGTTGAGGCCCACGAAGTCCAGCGGCGCACCGATGATCTCGAGGTCGCCGTCCTGGCGGTACGAACCGTCGGCCAGCGCGCCCCAGGTCTCGGCCTCCGCCTCCGGGTAGCGCCCGGCGAACAGCGGCTGTGTCCACACCTCGTTGTGCAGGGTCTCGGCGCGGCGCAGCGCGCCCAGATCGGCGGCCGAGGAGGAAGCGGCCTCGATCCGGTCGAGGTTGAGGGTGATGCCGATCTCCCTGGCACCGGCCTCGCGCAGCGCCTTCACCGCGTACCCGTGGGCGAGCAGCAGGTGATGAGCGGTCGCCAGGGCGGCCGTGCCCTCGCGCGCGCCCGGCGCGTGACGGCCCTCCGCGTACCCCACGAAGGACGAGCAGTAAGGCTCGTTGAGGGTGATCCAGCGGCCGACCCGGTCACCGAGCCGGTCCACGACGGCGCGGGTGTACTCGGCGAAGTGCTCGGCGGTCTCCCTGACCCGCCAGCCGCCGCGGTCCTCCAGGGCCTGCGGCAGATCCCAGTGGTAAAGCGTGACGGCCGGGGAGATGCCCGCGTCGAGCAGCGAGTCGGTGAGCCGGTCGTAGAAGTCGAGCCCCTTCTCGTTGACCGGTCCCGAGCCCAGCGGCTGGACGCGCGGCCACGCGACGGAGAAGCGGTACGAGTCCACTCCCAGCTCGCGCAGCAGCGCCACGTCCTCCGGGTACCGGTGGTAGTGGTCGCACGCGACGTCGCCCGTGGCACCACCCTGGGTACGGCCGGGGGTGTGACTGAAGGTGTCCCAGATGGACGGCCCGCGGCCGTCCTCGTCGTGCGCGCCCTCGATCTGGTAACTCGCGGTCGCCGTACCGAAGGTGAAGCCTGGGGGGAAGACGGGGAAAGCGGGTGAAGCGGCGGTCATGGCTTGCTGCCCTCTCGGGTTCAGTCTGGGCGGGTTCAATCCGGGCGGATCTCTTATGGGGGGCCGGATCCGGACCTTGGTCCGGATCCGGTCTGTTCGTCCGTCGTGCTTCGGTTACTTGATGGATCCGCCGGTGATCCCGGCGGCGACGTACTTCTGGGCCAGGACCAGCAGGATCGCGGCGGGGATGGCGGAGACGACGGCCGTCGCCATGACCGCGCCCCAGTCGCTCACGTGGGCGCCGATGAACTCGTACATGGAGAGCGTGATCGGCTTGACCGCGTCCGTGGTGTTGAGGGTCAGCGCGAACATGAAGTCCGACCAGGCGAAGAGGAACGTGAACAGCCCGGCCGTGATGAGGGCGTTGCGGCTCATCGGCAGCACGATGCGGACGAAGGCGGTGAACCGGTTCGCCCCGTCGACCATGGCCGCTTCCACGACCTCCTTCGGGATCGACACCATGAACGCCCGGAGCAGCACGATGGAGAACGGCAGGCCCAGCGAGGCGTCGGCCATGATCAGCCCCGGCAGGGAGTTGACCAGGTTCAGGTCGGCGTAGGCGCTGTAGAGGGCGTTGGCGATGACGATGCCGGGCACCATCTGGGTGATCAGGGTGCCGAACACCATGGTGCGGCTGCCGTGCAGGCCGAGCTGGGCCAGACCGTAGGCGGCGGGCGCCGCCAGCACCAGACAGACCACGACCGCGCCGAGCGCGACCACGAGGCTGGTCACCAGCGAGCCGCCCTGGCTGCTCAGCGCCCGGCTGAAGTTGTCCCAGCCGGGCGAGGTGGGTATCCAGCTGGTCGAGGCGAGGCCCTTGCCGGGCTGGAGGGCGATGTTGACCATCCAGTACAGCGGGAAGAGCAGGACGATCAGAATGATCAGAGCGACGACGGTGTTGCCGCCCCGGCGCAGGCTGCGAGTGGACATGGCGATCACTTCCCCTGGCCGAAGTCGGACCGGTTGGCCCGGAGGTAGAACACCGCGAAGACCGCGCTGACGAGGATGAGGATGTTGCCGACCACGGCGCCCTGGCCGAAGTCGAGCTGCTGGAACGACATCTGGTAGGTGAGCGTGCCCAGGGTCTGCGTCGAGTCGGCGGGACCGCCGCCGGTCAGCGCGAGGATCAGGTCGAGGATCTTGACCGTCGACATGAAGCCGAGCACGAGCACCACGGTGATGACGGGCCGCAGCAGCGGCAGCGTGACGTTGCGGAACGTGCGCCAGGCGCTCGCGCCGTCGAGCGAGGCGGCCTCGTACAGCTCGCGGGGGATCTCCTGGAGGCCGCCGTAGAGGATCACCATGTTGAACGGGATGCCGACCCAGATGTTGACCAGGATCGCGGACAGCAGGGCCACGGTGGGGCTGCTGAGCCAGGGCACCGGGTGGTCGACGAGGTGCGTGTTCATCAGCAGGGTGTTGATCACCCCGGTGTCCTGGTCGAGGAGCTTCCGCCAGACCACGGCGGAGACCACCATGGGCACCAGCCAGGGCAGCAGCAGGACCGCGCGGACGAAGCCGGACAGCCGGAACCTGCGGGCGAAGAACACCGCGAGCGCCAGGCCCAGCACGAACTGGCCGATCAGCGAGCCGATGGTGAAGACGAGGGTGTGCCAGATCGAGCTGGTGAACAGCGGGTTGGAGAACACCCCGCTCCAGTTGTCGAACCCGTTGAAGGGCGCCTCGCCGGTGAAGAAGGTACGCGGCGTGTAGTGCTGGAAGCTCATGATGACGTTGCGTACGAGCGGATACCCGAAGAACACCAGCATGTAGAGGACGGCCGGGGCGACGAAGAACCAGCGCATCAGCGAGCCGCGGCGCCGGCGGGGCGCGGGAGCGGACGCGTGGGTCTCCGCGGAAGGCGCCGGAACTGTGGTGGTGACGGTCATGTCAGTTTCCTCGCTCGCCGGCCGTGGCCTGGGACTGGGCCTGCTTCAGCGCCGCTTGGGGGGAGGAGCCACCGGCCAGCACGGACTGGAAGGCACCGGACAGGGCGTCGGATATGACGGGCCACTGGGAGCCGACACGAGCGGTGCGCGAGCGGGCGGTGGCCACCTGGTCGGCGAAGCCCGTGAGCTTCGGGTTCTGCTCCTTGTACTCGGCGGCCGCCGCCGTACGCGTGGGAATGTTGTTGATGCCCGCGCTCCAGGCGAGCTGGTTCTTCTGGTCGTTCAGGCAGTTGAGGATCTTGGCCGCGGTGTCCTGCCGGTCGGTGTGGCCGGTCTTCGGCAGGGTCATCACGGTCCCGCCGATCGGGGCCACCGCCGTGTCACCGGCCTCGGGGACCGGGATGGACGCGACCGCCCAGTGCAGGTCCTTGTGCTCGTTGAGCACCGGTACCTGCCAGGGGCCGTTGATCATCATGGCGGCCCGGCCCGCGATGAACTGGTCGTTGACGTCCTGCTGGTTCCAGGTGACCGCGGCGCTGGAGGCGGACTTGCTGGTGACCAGGTCCTTCCAGAGCTGGAGCGCCTTGACACCCTTGCCGTTGTCGAGATGCGCCTCGTCGCCGCCCGCCGACCAGAAGAACGGCAGGAACTGGTAGACACCGTCGGCGTCGGGAGTCGCGCTGAACGCCATCCCGTACGTCTTGCCGCGCGTCAGCTTCTTGGCCGCCGCCTTCAGCTCGTCCCAGGTGGTGGGGGGCTTGACCCCGGCCCGCTTCAGCAGGTCGGTGTTGTAGATCAGCCCCAGCGAGTTGACCGACCGGGCTATCCCGTACTGCTCGCCCTTGAAGGTGCCCAGGCTCACCGGACCCGGCGACATTCCGGACACATTCACACCCGCCGACTTCAGCGGAAGAAGGCCGCCGGTGTCGGCGAACTGCGCCAGCTCGGAGCCGTCCAGCTCCAGGATGTCGGTCAGCGAGTGGGACGAGGCCATCCGCAGCGCCTTGGAAGAGACCTGGGCTGCCGGGACGCTGGTCTGGACGACCTTGACGCCCAGCGGCTTCGCGCACAGGTCGAAGAACTTCTGCTGCTGGCTGTGTTCGAGCGTGTCCGTCGCCGAGTTCAGCACCGTGATGGTCTTGGCGTCGGGCTCGTTGGCACAGCCGGCCACAGCGATCACCGGCAGCAGAGCTGCCAGGACCACGACCGGCGCCGCGTGACGGCGGCGAGGGTATTGCATGGTGGTGTCTCTCCGTTCGGTCTACGACTCTGTAAGGAGACGGAGTTCCCGCGAGGACATCGCTAGGGCCTGGCCGGTGTCGGGGACGGGCCGGCAGGCGGCGTGTCGGTTGAGGGGTGCCGGTTTCGATGTGTTCGAACCCGACGTGTCGAATCGATTCGTCGAATCGATTCGACGTGGGATTGCTGTGATGTTAAGCGTTTGTACGGATAACAACAAGAGTCCCGTGCGGGATCAGTGACGTGGTATGCCGAGGGGGCTCGTGCCGGGCAGCAGGGACGGCGCGATCAGCAGATGTCCCACGGAATCCGCGAGCAGCCGGCTACCCGGAGGGACGTCTCTCGCGGGGGGTTCGCGCAGCACCGCCGCGGCGGCCACGGCGAGCCGGGCAACCTCTGTGGCGAGCGTCACCACGGGCAGTTCGACGCGGTGCAGCCGGTGACTGGACGGGTCACCGGGGAGGGAGCCGATGACGACGACGGTGAGGTCTTCCGGTATACGAAGTCCGGCCGCGGTCACGGACGACAGGATGTGGTGATGCGCGGAGGGGTGCTGGACGACGAGGGCGGTCGGCGGCTTTCTGCGCCCGTCGCCCGTCGGGTCCGAGAGGAGGGTGTCGAGTCTTCGCGCAAGTTTGACCGGGTCGTTGACGGAGTGGACGACCCTGACGCCCGCGCCGGTGCTGAGCGCCCCCTTGCGGGCTCCGGCTATTCCACGGAGTGCGTAGCTGCGGCGGGCCCGTACCTCGGCCTCGCCGGGAGCGAGGTAGACCATCTCGCGGTGGCCCGCGGCGAAGAGTTCGCGCACCGCCAGGGCGGCGGCCGCCTCCCAGTCCAGGTCGGTCCACGGGAGGGCGTCCTCATTGGCGGGCCGGCCTATGAGGGCGGCGGGGAAGCCCAGTTCGCGGACGACGTCGATCCGGGCGTCCTCCATGTCGACGGCCATGAGGACCGCCGCGTCCGCGAGCCCGCTGAGAGCCACACGGCGCAGACCCTCGGCCTTGTCCCGGGACGTGGTCAACAGCAGGTCGTAGCCGAGGCTGTTGACGGCGTCGCTGACATCGATCGCGAAGCGGCCGTCCACGGTGTACTGGAATCCCGCCGTACGCGGGAGGGCGAGCGCGATCACGTGTGTACGGCTGCTGCGCAGCGTCCGCGCGCTGGCCCTGGGGTGGTAACCGAGCGCGTCCACGGCCTCTTGGACCCGTATGCGCGTTTCGTCGGAAATGCTCCGTGAACCGTTGAACACATAGGAGACCGTGCTCGGCGCGACCCCGGCCCGTCGGGCGACATCCCTGATGGTGACCATCGTCGACCCCCCCCTTCGGTGATGCGGCGCGGCGACGGAGAACCTGCGGAGGCCGGCGGTTCGACATCGTATCGAACGGTGACGGAACGGCCGTGCCCCCGGTCGGGGTCATACGGCGCGCGACGCGGGGTACGCGCATACGGGAACCCCGCTTCCGGCGGCTCTCCGGCCGGGGCCACCCGGGCCGGCGGAAGGTCCGAGCCCTCGGGGTCCCAGGGAGGCGACATGACACACATCACAGGACAGCGGGCCGGCGGGGCCCTGCCGCAGGAGACCCCGGCGCGAGCGGCGGACGTACGGCAGGCCGGAGACGGGCAGCGGCCGGAAACACGGAGACCGCCCGAGAGCGGACAGCGGCCGAAGAAACGGGATGCCTTCTTCGACAACGCCAAGTACCTGGCGATCGTGCTCGTGGCCGTCGGCCACGCCTGGGAGCCACTGCGCGACGGCAGCAGAGCGGTGTCGGCGCTCTACATCTTCATCTACACCTTCCACATGCCGGCCTTCATCATCATCTCCGGCTACTTCTCGCGCGGCTTCGACTTCAGGGCCGACCGGGTGCGCCGGCTCATCACCGGTATCGCCGTCCCGTACATCGTGTTCGAGGTCGCCTACTCCCTCTTCAACCGGTGGGCCGGGGACGATCCTTCGATGCCGGTCAGTCTGCTCGATCCGTGGTTCCTGACCTGGTTCCTGCTCGCCCTGTTCGTCTGGCGGATCACCGCGCCGATCTGGCGACTGCTGCGGTGGCCGCTTCCCGTCGCCCTGACCGTCGCCGCTCTCGCGTCCGCGTCACCGAGCATCGGCGACGACCTGGACCTGCAGCGCCTGCTCCAGTTCCTGCCGTACTTCGTGCTCGGCCTGACGCTGAAGCCCGAGCACTTCCAGCTCGTTCGGCGCCGCGCCGTACGTGTCCTGGCCGTACCTGTCTTCGCCGCGACGGCCGTCTTCGCGTACTGGGCCGTGACCCGGATGAACATGGCGTGGTTCTTCCACCGCGACAGCGCCCAGGAACTGGGGGCGCCCTGGTGGAGCGGTCCCCTGATGACGTTCGCACTCTTCGGCTGCTCGCTGGTGCTGACCGCCTGCTTCTACGCCTGGGTGCCGGGGCGCCGGATGTGGTTCACGGCCCTGGGCGCGGGCACCCTCTGCGGTTACCTGCTGCACGGGTTCCTCGTCCAGAGCGCGTCCGACTGGCAGTGGTACGGCGCCGGCTGGCTGCACCGGCCGCTCGGCGAGATCGTGGTCACCCTCATCGCGGCCGCGGCCGTCACACTGCTCTGCACACCCCCGGTCCAGCGGATCTTCCGGTTCGCCCTGGAGCCCGAGATGGCATGGGCCTTCAAGAAGGGGACGTGACGTCATCGCGGACACGGCAGGGGCGGTGACCGCCGGGCCACCGCCCCTGCCGTTGTTGTCATGTCCGGAGCCCGGAGCCCGGGAGTTGAATCAGAGATCGAACTCGTTCGGCGGCAGGCCCAGAGCGAAGCAGGCTTCGCGGACCACGGCCCGCTCGTCCTTGTCGAAGTCGCCGTCGGCGCCGCCGATGACGATGCCGATCTGGATGACCGCGCGGGCCTCGGCGGGCTTCTTCTTCGCCTTGGCGATCTCCTGAAGGATGCTGACCTTGCCGAAGGCGAAGTCGGCGGTGAGCTTGTTCAGGGCGTCGTCGAAGCGGCGCTGAAGATCGGCCGCGGGGAAGTTCTGCAGCACGTCGTTGCCGGCGATCAGCTGGGCGACGCGCATTCTCTCCGAAGGGTCGACGGATCCGTCGGCGGCGGCGACCAGGGCACACATGGCCATGGACGCGTCGCGGAACGCGCCGCTCTTGAGGTCGTTCTTCTTCGCCGTGAGCTGCGTCTGCATCGTCGCGGCTGATTCCTTGAAGCGGTCCCACAGGGCCATTGAGCCATCTCTCCTCGTGTGTCACAGGGTGCCGATGAGATCAACGACCGGGATGCTCAAACCGTGCCCGGCCACCAGGTATCCGTGTTTTCCCGCCCTGCCTGACCGCCGGACCCGTGACCCGCGTGCGATCTTGACACCACCGAGCCGGACCACCGAGCCGGACCACCGACCCACGCCGCCGGCTGATTCACACCGCTGATTCACACCTCCGGCCCACAGCAGGGAGCACCCGTCATGGCCACCGAGCCCGCCGCGCAGAACGTCACCTTCCCGAGCGCCGGCGCCACCGCGTACGGCTACCTCGCCCTGCCGCCCGCCGGCCACGGCCCGGGCGTCGTCGTCATTCAGGAGTGGTGGGGGCTGACCGGCCACATCAAGGACATCGCCGACCGCCTCGCCCGGGCGGGGTTCGTCGCGCTCGCGCCCGACCTGTACGGCAAGCGGGTCGCCCACGACGCCGGGGAAGCCGGCCGGCTGATTTCCGAACTGCCCACCCCCAAGGCCGTCGAACTGCTCTCGGGCGCCGTCGGCCACCTGCTCTCCCGGGAGGAGACCCGGGGCGACACGGTCGGGGCCGTCGGTTTCTGCATGGGCGGCGGCTTCGTCCTCAGCCTCGCCGCCGCGGACCGGCGGGTGGCCGCGGCCGTCCCGTTCTACGGTCTGAACCGGGAGGGATTCCCGGACTTCTCGAACCTCAAGGCCCAGATCCAGGGCCACTACGGCGAACTCGACGAGTCGGCGTCGCCGTCGGCCGTCGAGGAGCTGCGGGCGGCGATCGAGTACCAGTCGGACATCGTCCCGGTCTTCCACCTCTACCCGGCGGGCCACGCGTTCTTCAACGACACCCGGCCCGGGTACGACGCCGCGTCGTCCGCGAAGGCCTGGGAGCGCACGATCGGCTTTCTGCGCGAGAACCTCCCGGCCGGGAACTGACAGCACGCCGAATCGACGGGGCATCAGGCCGAGGCGTCAGAAGAGCGCGGAACCCGGCCACAACAGCAGCGCCACATCCAGGCCCGCCACCAGGATCGCGACCAGGAACGGCAGCTTCGGCCGGCGGCGGCCCAGCAGCGCACCGCCCACCGCCGCGAGCAGCGCCACCCCGACGGCGACGGCGCCTACCACCCCGGGCCGGGCCGCCGCGAGCAGCAAGGTCGCCGCGACCAGCGGGGCCGGCAGCAGCAGACGTACGGCGGCGGGACCGAGACGCTGCGGCCAGCCCCGCACTCCCGCCGCCAGATCGGCCTCGATGTCCGGGAGCACGTTGGCGAGATGCGCGCCGACCCCGACCAGCGCCGCCGCGCAGACGACCCACCAGGCGGGCAGGGGCTCGCCCGGCAGCCCGAGCGTCACGAATGCGGGCAGCGACGCGAACCCGATGGCGTACGGCAGCCACGACAGCGGCGTCGACTTCAGCCCGGCGTTGTAGACCCAGGCCACCGCCACCCCGACGAGATGTGCCGCGCCCGCGAGCGGCCCGTACAGGAGCGAGAGCGGAACGCACAGGGCCAGCGCCAGAAGCGCGGCGGTCCGTACCGTCCGCGCGTCCACGGCGCCGCCCGCCACCGGCTTGTCTCGGCGCCCGGCGGCGCTGTCGCGCGCCGCGTCGGCGGCGTCGTTGCTCCAGCCCACCGACAGCTGACCCGCCAGTACCGCCGCCGCCGCCAGCGCGCAGCCGCACGCGTCCTGCCCGGCGGCCACCGCGAGCCCCGTGACCAGCAGGGTCACCGCGGCCGTCGGCACCGGGTGACACGCCCTCAGCAGAGCGAGCGCCCGGCCGGTCCCGCGTTCCCGCGGCCCGTCGAGCGCGGCCGGCCCGGCGGTCTCCGCCTGTTCGACAGCGTCCACGCGCTCATCGTAGGGGCCGGCCGCCGTCCGGGGCGGGGTACGCCGCCGTCCGGGTGCGCCACCGCGGACGACACACGCCCGTACGGCTGCTGTTCGAGGGCCGTACAGGCGATTTCGCGTGTGGCCCGGCGGACCGGGGGCAGGGATCGTACATTCATCCGCCCCCGACCTCGGATCGCAGATGACACGCATCGCAGCCGTCCATGGAGCCCTGGCTCCGTATCAGCACACCCAACGCGACATCACGGACATGGTGGCGAAGACCTGTCTGCCCCCGGGGTCCGACCGGTCCGTCCTGGACCGGCTGCACCGCGGCGCGCGGGTGGCGACCAGGAACATGGCGCTTCCCCTGGAGCGGTACGCGGATCTTCAGGACTTCGGGGCCGTCAACGACGTCTTCATCGAGACGGCCGTGCCGCTCGGCGCGGAAGCGGTCGGCGCCGCGCTGGACTCGGCCGGGCTCTCCCCGCGCGATGTCGACCTGCTGGTGTTCACCTCGGTGACCGGCATCGCCGCTCCGTCCGTCGACGCGCGGCTGGTGGGACGGCTCGGCCTGCGCTCCGACGTGAAACGGCTGCCGGTCTTCGGTCTCGGCTGCGTCGCCGGAGCGGCGGGCATCGCCAGACTGCACGACTACCTGCTCGGACACCCCGACGACGTGGCGGTCCTGCTCTCGGTGGAGCTGTGCTCGCTCACCTTCCAGCGAAACGATTCGTCACTCGCGAACCAGGTCGCCAGCGGCCTCTTCGGAGACGGTGCGGCAGCGGTCGTCGCCTGCGGAGCGCGGCGCGAGGGCGCGGGGCCCGTCGTCGTCGACTCGCGCAGCCGGATGTACCCGGACACCGAGCACGTCATGGGATGGGACATCACCGGCTCCGGCTTCCGCGTCGTCCTGGACGCGAGCGTTCCCGATGTCGTGCGCAAGAACCTCGCCGCCGATGTCGACGGATTCCTCGCCGACCACGGCCTGAAGCGCGAGGACATCACGGCATGGGTGTGCCACCCCGGCGGGCCGAAGGTGCTCGAAGCCGTCGAGGACGTCCTCGAACTCCCCGTCGGAGCCCTCGACGTCACCTGGCGCTCCCTGTCGCGGGTCGGGAACCTGTCCTCCTCCTCCGTCCTGCACGTCCTGCGGGACACGCTCGCCGAGCGCAGACCGCCGCCGGGAACCGCGGGGCTGCTGCTCGCCATGGGCCCCGGCTTCTGTTCCGAGCTGGTCCTGCTCCGCTGGTGAGAAGAGACGGAGAGAGATGATCTGGTACACCGCACTGGTCCTGGCAGTCGGCGCGGAGCGCGTCGCCGAACTGGTCGTCGGCCGGCGCAATCTGCGCTGGAGCCTGGAGCGCGGCGGCGTCGAGCGCGGACAGGGCCACTACCCGCCGATGGTCGTGCTGCACACCGGACTGCTGTTCGGCGCTCTGGCCGAAGTCCGGCTGGGCCACCGGCCGTTCGAGGCGGCGCTCGGCTGGACGATGCTCGCCGTGGTGCTCGCCGCGCAGGCGCTGCGCTGGTGGTGCATCCGTACGCTCGGACCGCGCTGGAACACCAAAGTGGTGATCGTGCCGGGGCTGCCCCTGGTGACGGGCGGCCCGTACCGCTGGATCAGGCACCCCAACTACGTGGCCGTCGTGGCGGAAGGGCTCGCGCTGCCCCTGGTGCACGGTGCCTGGGTCACGGCGCTCGTGTTCACGGTGCTCAACGCGTGGCTGCTGACCGTCCGCCTGCGGTGTGAGAACAGCGCGCTCGCCCCGGCCCTGGCCCTGGGCGACGGCGGGACGCGTCCGGCGGACGCGCGGCCGTGATCGACCTGATCGTCGTGGGCGGCGGCCCGGCCGGACTCGCCACCGCCGTCCACGCGACGCTCTCCGGCATGGAGACGGTGGTGATCGAACCACGCGTCACCCCGGTGGACAAGGCGTGCGGCGAGGGCGTGATGCCCAGCGGCGTACGCGCGCTGCGCGCCCTCGGCCTCGGCCTCCCGCCGGGACATCCGCTGCGTGGCATCCGTTACGTGGGCGAACGGCACCGCGCGGAGGCCCTCTTCGGGAACGGGCAGGGCCTGGGCGTGCGGCGTACGGAGCTGCACGCGGCACTGACCCACCGCGCCCGGGAGGCCGGGGTCAGGATCGTGACCGGCCGGGCCGGCGCGGTGGAGCAGAGCGCGGACTCCGTCACCGCCGGCGGATTCCGGGCGCGCTGGCTGGTGGCCGCCGACGGACTGCACTCACCGGTACGGCGCGCTCTCGGCCTCGACCTGCCGGACCGCAGACCACGGCGTTACGGCCTGCGGCGGCACTACCGTGTGGAGCCGTGGACGGACTTCGTGGAGGTGCACTGGTCGCCGGCCGGTGAGGCGTATGTGACGCCGGTGGCCGGAGACCTGGTGGGAGTCGCCGTACTGAGCACGGTCAGGCGCGGCTTCGACGAGCACCTGGCGGGCTTCCCGAGCCTGCTCGCGCGGCTGACGGGACCGCCCGCGACCGCGGTGCGCGGCGCGGGCCCGCTGCGGCAGCGGGCCCGGCGCCGGACCGCGGGGCGCGTCCTGCTGGTCGGCGACGCCGCCGGCTACGTCGACGCGCTCACCGGCGAGGGCGTCGCGCTCGCGCTCGCCTCGGCGGAAACGGCCGTACGGTGCCTGCGCGCGGGCCGCCCGCAGGACTACGAACGCGGCTGGCGCGACCTGTCCCGCCGCCACCGGCTGCTGACGGAGGGGCTGTTGCGGTTCAGCGGCCACGCGGCGGGCGCCCGGCTGATCGTGCCGGCCGCCGCACGCATGCCGGCGGTCTTCACGGCGGCGGTACGCGCCCTTCAGTAGCGGCCGCCCGGCCGCCGGGCCGCCGCGCCCACAGGCGTGCCCGGCGGGGGAGTGCCCTGGCTCAGTAGCCGCGACTCGACGTCACGTTCTCCGGCGGAGGGGTCAGCGCCGTCGAGGTGTGCGGCAGCACATGGGCGACGTAGTCCTCGATCGTGGCTTCCAGACCGACGTCGCTTCCCGCACGTTCCGACAGGTACCAGCGGTGCTCCAGCACCTCGTGGTAGATCTGCGCCGCGTCCATCTCGCCGCGCAGCTCCCGCGGTACGGCCCGTACGGTCGGCCGGAAGACGTCGCGGACCCAGCGGTGCGCCAGTACCTCGGGACGGGCGCCGAGCGGGTCGCCGGGAGCGTAGTCGTCCTCACCCGCCAGCCAGCTCTCCAGGTCGTTGAGCAGACGGCGCGCCTGGTTCTCCTCGGCGTCGAGCCCCGTCAGCCGCAGCAGCTGCCGCTGGTGGTGGCCCGCGTCCACGACCTTGGGCAGGAAGGTCACCGTGTCGCCCTGGGGCGAGCGCTCGATCTGCATCTCCTCGACGTCGAAGCCCAGATCGTTGAGCCGGCGTATGCGCCGGTCGATGTAGTGCCGCTTGTCCACCGGGTAGACCGACTCGCGGGTCACCTCGTGCCAGAGTTCCTCGTAGCGCTGGACGATCGCCGCGCCGAACGGCACCGGGTCGATGGACGGGTGCAGCGCGCCCGACGCCTCCAGGTCCATCAGCTCCCCGGAGATGTTCATCCGGGCCAGCTCGATGTCGTAGTCGCGCTGTCCCGGGCTCAGGTTCTGGTGGAGCTCACCGGTCTCCGCGTCCACCAGATACGCCGCGTACGCGCCCGCGTCCCGGCGGAACAGCGCGTTCGACAGCGAGCAGTCGCCCCACGCGAAACCGGCGAGATGGAGCCGTACCAGCAGCACGGCCAGCGCGTCCATGAGCCGCTTGACCGTGGTGGGGCGCAGCGTCGACTCGAACATCGAGCGGTACGGCAGCGACCCCTTGAGGTGGCGGGTGATGAGAGCCGATTCGAGCACCTCACCGTCCGTGTCCACCCGTCCCGTCACCACCGCGACCGGGGCCACGGCGGGGATGCCGAGCCGGTGCAGATCGCGCAGCAGGCCGAACTCCCGGGCCGCCACCCGGCTGGTGATCTCCTTGACCGCCACCACCTCGGCACCCGCGGAGGCGAAGCGCACCACATGGCGCGAGATACCGCGGGGGAGCGCCACGAGGTATTCCTCGGGCCACTCGTCCAGCGGAACGTTCCAGGGCAGGTCGAGCAGTACGGCCGGCTGCTCCGGATTGGTCGCGCTGATCTGCAGCGCCATCGTGCCTCCCACGGCGGTCGTCGGGCGGGATCCGGACCCGGAGCCGCCCACCCCAGTGTGCAGGGTGCGGAAAGCGGGCCCGAACCCAGGCTGACGTGCGCGGCTGGAGCTGGGGTGCACAAGCGTTTACCCTGTGGGTGAACAGCTGTGCACCCCGGTGTGCCGTCCCTCGGCACCCGTGCGCCGTGCCGGCCCCGCCCGCCTTCCACCCGCCTTCCACCCGCCTTCCACCCGTACGGAGAGACATGTCCGGAGCGATATCCCGGCCCGCCGCAACACCACACCCCCGCTTCCTCGTCGCGGTCCTCGCGTTCTGCGGGGTGGTGGTCGCCGTCATGCAGACGCTGGTCGTACCGCTCCTGCCGCACATTCCCGCGCTCACCGGCGCCACCCCGACCGCCGCCAGCTGGCTGGTCACCATCACGCTGCTCACCGGAGCCGTCTGCACCCCCGTACTCGGGCGGGTCGGTGACATGTACGGCAAGCGCCGGGTGCTGCTCGCCTCGCTCGGGGTCCTGGTCGCCGGGTCCGCGCTGTGTGCTCTCAGCTCCCAGATCGGCGTACTCATCGCGGGCCGCGCCCTCCAGGGCGCGGCGCTCGCCGTCGTACCGCTGGGCATCAGCATCATGCGCGACGAACTCGCGCCCGAGCGGGTGATCCCCTCCGTCGCGCTGATGAGTTCGACTCTGGGCATCGGCGCGGCCGTCGGCCTGCCCATCGCCGCTCTCGTCATCGAGCACTCCGACTGGCACACCATGTTCTGGGCGTCGGCCGGTCTGGGAGTGCTCGACATCGTGCTCGTCCTGCTCTGCGTACCCGAGTCGTCGGTGCGCTCACGCGGCCGGTTCGACGCCGTCGGCGCGCTGGGACTCTCCGCCGCCCTGGTCAGCCTGCTGCTCGCGGTCACCCAGGGCGGCCAGTGGGGCTGGGCCTCCACCCGCACCCTCGGTCTGCTCGTCCTCGCGGTCGTCATCGGGCTCCTCTGGGGCCGCTACGAGCTGCGCACCGCCTCGCCCATGGTCGACCTTCGGGTGTCCGCACGGCCCGCGGTGCTGCTGACGAACATCGCTGCGCTGCTGATCGGTTTCGCCTTCTACGCCAACTCCCTGTCCACGGGCCAGATGGTGCAGGAACCCACGAGTACCGGCTACGGCCTCGGCGCGTCCATCGTCGTCAGCGGTCTGTGCCTGCTGCCCGGCGGGCTCGCGATGGTCGCGCTCTCCCCGGTGTCGGCCAGGATCTCCGCCAGGTACGGACCGAAGACCGCCCTCGCGATCGCCTCCGCCGTCCTCGCCGTGGGATACCTGATCCGCTTCTTCACCAGCCATCAGCTGTGGACGATCATCCTCGGAGCCACCGTGGTCGCCGCGGGCACCGCCATCGCCTACTCGGCGCTTCCCACGCTGGTCATGCGCGCCGTACCGGTCAGCGAGACCGGGGCGGCCAACGGGCTCAACACCCTGATGCGCTCGGTCGGCCAGGCGTTCTGCAGCGCCGCCGTCGCCGCCGTACTGGCCAGTGTCACCTTCCGGGTCGACGGCCGCGAGGCGCCGACCCTGCACGCCTACCTGCTGGTGTTCCTGATCGCGGGCGGCGCGGCGCTGCTCGCCCTGGCCGTCACCCTGTGTCTGCCGAGCGGACGGACCCAGGACACCGGTACCGTCGGGCGGGGAGCCAAGACCCCCCTCGCCCGGGAGAGCGTATGAACGGACAGGCCACCGACGCGGGTACGGGCCGTGACGCGATCCTGCGCGCCGCGCGCCGGGCGTTCGCCTTCCGCCCGTACGCCGAGGTCACCCTGCGGGGCATCGCCGCCGAGGCCGGAGTGAGCGCGTCGCTGATCGTCAAGCACTTCGGCACCAAGGAAGCGCTGTTCAACACCATCGCCGACTTCGGACCCGCGGCCGGCCTGCTCTTCGCCGCGCCCCTGGACACGCTCGGGCGGCATCTGGTGGTGACGCTCGTACGCGCCCGCCGCGAGCAGCAGGGCGACCCGCTGCTGCGCGTGGTGTTCTCGCTCGGCAACGACGACGAGCGGACCCTGCTGCGAGAGCGCTTCGCCGAGCAGATCACCGGCCGTCTCGCCGCGCTCCTGACCGGCCGGGACCGCACCCTGCGGGCCGAGTTGATCGCGGGCCAGCTGCTCGGCCTCGGCGCCACCCTCAGCCTGCACAAGACGGGCGCGGGAGCGACCGCGACAACGGAGCGGCTGGCGGACCTCTACGCACCCGGGCTCCAGCGCCTGATCACCGGTACGTGAGCGGCGGGCGCCAGATTCCCGCCGCCGTCCGCCGGGCGGTCAGCGCCGCAGCAGCAGCTCCGTGTTGCGGTCGTCCGACTGACCGGCGGGGGCGGTGGTGGTGCCGGGCGCGTTGAGGGCCAGCTCGCGGTAGAGCGACGCGAGACCGGTCTGGGAGAGATCCGTGAAGTCGGTCGTGTGCGGCGCGGCCGACTCGATCAGTGTGGTGAACAGCGAGAGGGTGCCGTCCCCGTTGTCGGCGATCTCGACGACCCGCGCGAGCTGCGGGAAGTCGATGTGCGAGGCGGTGGAGATCTCCCAGAAGGAGCCGTGCGCGAGGATCGAGTTGCGGTGGCTGTGCCCGTTGACCCAGGCCACGACGTTACGGTGCTTCTTCAGCAGGCTGACGATCTCGTCCCCGTTGTGCCTGGCCTCGCCCGTGGCCGGATCGGGGTGCGTGTTGGTCATCGTCCAGCTGTTGTGGTGGCTGAAGACCACGACGTATCCGTCCTTGTGCTCCTTCAGCGTCCGCTCCAGCCACGCCAGCTGGGTGGTGTTGACCGAGCCGGTGAAGTGTCCCGCGCGGTCGGTCGTGTCGAGGCTGACGCCCACCACGTTCTCCCCCATGGGGAACGTGTAGTAGAGCGTGTCGTCGGCGAGGTTGTCCGCCGTGTAGCCGTGGCCGAACGGCCCCGCCCCGGTACGCGCCGGGTCGAGGTGCGCCGTCAGGTACTCGCGCGGGCCGAACGGCGCCCGGCCCGGGTCCGGCGTGACGGTGCGCATCCGGCCCTTCTCCTTGCGCAGCAGCTCCACCAGCTCACCGCCACCGGGCATGCTGCCCTTCGCGAGGATGTCGGCGAGGGTCTTGGCCCCGGAATCCGGCACGCTGTACAGCTTCTTGTCCCCGACCGCGAAGTCCGCGAGGAATCCGGACCGGTCGGCGATGGCGCCACTGGCCAGCGAGTCGTGGTTGCCGACCGTGGAGTACCACGGGAGCCGCAGCCCCGGGCTGTTCACGGAGCGGATCGCGGCGTCGAGGAAACCCTCGACGCGCGGGAAACCGAGGGTCTTGTCGGTGTCGCGGAGCGCGTCCTCCGGGTGCCAGTACAGGCGCTCCCCGGAGTTCTGCACACCTTCGTAGTTCCGGCTGTCACCGGTGTTGGGGGTGATACGGCCACCGCTCATCACGGTGAGGAACCAGTCGAGTTCCGACCGGGAGTTGTTGTCCGTGTTGTCGCCGGTCGTCACCGCGAAGGAGAGCGGCGCGCCGGTCGCGGGAGCGGCCTTCAGCGCGTTGATCTGCTCGATCAGGGACACGGCTCCCGGCACCGTCAGGGCCTCCTGGGGCCGCCACGACGACAGCCCCTGCGAGCGCATGTACTCGGTGCGCACCGGGTGCTGGACGTCCGCCAGGTGCAGATCGGTGAGCTGGACGAAGGAGGTGAGAACCGTACGCCGCTCGGCGCGGCGGTTCCCGGCGGCCGCGAGATCGTCGCGTACGACCCTGTTCCACCCGGGGCCGTCGCCGAGTCGCCGGAAGGCCGCCTTCTCGTCGCGCGCGGTGGCGACGGAGTCGAGCGTCGTACGGGCCGGGCGTGCGGGCCTGGTGGGCGACTGCGAGGGAGCCGGAACCGCCGGCGCGGTGGTCGGGGCCTGCGCGGCGGCGGCCTCTCCCGACCCGCCACCCGCGCCGAGCGCCAGACCGATCCCGGCCGAGACGCCGACCGCTCCGGTGGCGGCGAGGAAAGAACGCCGGTCGACGGCGGTGACAGCGGAGCGTATGCGTGGCATGGTGCGGTCTCCCCGGGTACGAACGCGGCGGCAAGCGCGCCTGGGGACCAGTCCCCTGGCTTCTCTTCCATGGTTGGCAGCGGGCGTGGCCTGCGAGTGAACGAGGCTTCAACGCTTCAAGCCCATCACCGAACAGGGATCACGGAGGCCGCCGAGCCGTCGCCGGGCCCACGTCCGCACGACCGGAGCCCGTCGCTCAGCGTTCACCGCGCGGGGAAGCCGGGTCCCCGCGCGGCACTCCGCACGGCCGCCGGCGGAGGAGGTGTCCGGGGCGCGGGGGCGACGCGGTGCGCGTCCCGCGCATCCGGAGGAAAAAAGTCCCTCGAATCTCTTGGCATCGGTGTGCATACGACGTGAGGGCGGGGGCACACGCCCCTGTGACCCGAGCCAGCGGTCCCCCAGCCGCTCTCCTCGGCCCCACCGGCACACCCCCCCGGCCGGTGGGGCCGACCTTTTTCCGGGCCTTTTCCCCGCCTGTTTCCCCGGCCTGTTTTCTCCGGCCCGTTTCTCCGGCCGGACGCACGCGGCTCCCGGGTCCGCCTCCCACGGCTCCTGACCCGTGAGCTGTGTGCGTCCGACAGGCCCCACCGGCCAACGTGCCCAGCGGAGCGGGCAGTTGCCCCACAGTGGGATGGCCGGTCGTCGCGCACCACCGCGCTCGCGACCGGTGCGGTGACGTGTCCGCAGGTCAGCCGTACAGCGCGCTTCCCCGACCGAGGCGGCGAGGAACCCCGGCATCTCGCGAGACGGAACGGTTGCGTCTCGTCTCGATAGGGGTTACGTTGGGGTCAGAAGCGAGACGGAACCGTACCGTCTCGATGATTGCCGAGGAGCACCCCATGAAGTTCCTGTTCGACGACGAGTCCTTCTCCTTCGAGACCCTGCGCACCGCGTGCTTCGCCGAATACGGCGGCGCCGACCTCGGTGAGATCCTGACCACCGCGAGCGAGATCACCGACGGCGACGAAGAGTCCTGGTACCGCGCCTGGAAGGCCACCGCCGACCGCGTGCACGAAGCCGGCACCCGCTCGCTGACCGCCGGCCACCGGGTCAGCGCCCGTGAAGCCCTCCTGCGCGCCTCGAACTACTACCGCACCGCCGAGTTCTACCGCCGCGACGACCCCTTCAACGACCCGGCCGCCATGGAACTCTCCAGCCTCGCCCGCCACACCTTCGCCACGGCGGCGCCCCTCTTCGACCACCCCGTCGAGCCCGTCGCCATCCCCTACGAGGACACGGCCCTGCCCGGCTACCTCTTCCTCGTCGACGACTCAGGGGCTCCCCGCCCCACCGTCATCTTCACCAGTGGCTTCGACTCGATCCTCGAAGAGGCCTACTTCTCCGTCGCCGCCGCTGCCCTGCGCCGCGGCTACAACTGCCTCGCCTACGACGGTCCCGGGCAGGGCGCCGCACTGCGCGAGCAGCGCCTCACCTTCCGTCCCGACTGGGAAGCCGTCCTGACCCCCGTCATCGACTACGCCCTCACCCGCCCCGAGATCGACCCCGACCGCATCGCACTCCACGGCTACAGCCTCGGCGGCTTCCTTGTCGCCCGCGCCGCGGCCCACGAGCACCGCGCGGCCGCGCTGGTCCTCGACGGTGGCATGTACAGCTATCACGACGCGAACCTCCGCGCCGTCCCCCCTTACCTCGCCACGTGGGCCCTCGACGGCCGCGACGACCTCGCCGAACCCGTGACCGCGACCCTCTCCGCCCACAACACCAGCCTCCGCTGGGCGATCCGCAACGGCGTCTGGACCTTCGGTGCCCACTCCGTCGCGGACTACCTCCGCCAGACGCGTGACTACACCCTCGACGGCGTCGTCCAGAACATCACCACGCCCGCCCTGATCTTCTCCCCGGAGAACGATGCCTTCTTCCGGGGAGAACCCGAACGCCTCCACCGCGCGCTCACCGGTCCCAGCACTCTCATCGCCATGCCCGCCTCGGAAGGCGGCGGCGAACACTGCAGCTACGGGGCGCGCGGGACGCTGCACCAGCACATGTTCGACTGGCTCGGTCACACCCGCTGACCCGGACGGACTCAGCCACCGGACGTACCCGGAACCGGGGCCCGTAACGGTCCGGTGGCAGGCGGCTCCGCTACTTCCTTCCGACGAACTTCCTGGCCAGCTCGTCGCCGAGGCGGACCGCCTCGGCGTGGCTCTCGATGGGGGAGACCCGGGAGTCCTTGAAGAGGATGTACGTCACGTCGGAGGCGGCGCCCCCGCCCTCCGGGTCCGCCGGAATGCCCAGCGCCTCGGCCGTCGCGTACGAGGCCTCCCCGATGATCCCCGTGGGGCCGAGATCACCCACGACCGCGTACTCCACGTTGTCGCCGTGAATCACCGCGGCGAGCCCGCCGCCCTTGATGCCCGAGGACCTGTAGTCCCAGGTCTCACTGGTGTCGGGGACGACGATGTACGGCAGCTTCTCGGCGTTCAGCGGTTTGCCGTCGGTCTGCGGAAAGGCGGTCAGATTCTGGAACGACTCGTCGGTCCCGGCGTTGCAGTGCTCCGTGGCCTGCCCGTCGCAGTCGACGTCCAGGTCGGCCTTCCAGAACACGGCGTCCTTGGTTCCGCAGATGGGAACGGTCGCGGGATCCTCCTCGTCGGTGCTGTACATCTCCCGGGAGACCTGCCTGCAGCCGTCGCTCTCCGCTCTGGCGAGCAGGGCGGCCGCCCCGACCGAGCCTTCCTGGTGGAGGGCCGGAGGCCCTTTGCGGGCCGGCTCTCCGCCCTGGCCGCCGCCGGCCTGGCCCGTTCCACGCCGGACCGTTCTGTCTTCGCCCCTCGCGCCGGCCGCCGTGTCCGGGCGCTTCGCGCCCAGGATCTCGGCCGGGGCTTTTCCGCCGGAGCCCTTTTTCCTGCCGGACTCCTCGCCGGAACCTCCTTCGCTGCCGGGAGCGCCGGGGGAGCCGCCGCGGGCGGGCGGGGCCCCCGCGGGATCGGCCGAGGCGAACAGTGCCGTGGTGGGCAGAACGGAAGCGGCCAGCAGTATCGAGCCGAGGGCGGCAGAGTAAACGCGGGTGAGGTGCACTGAAAGGGTCCCTTTCCTGGACGGCGTGAATTCAGCGGCCTGTCGTTGGCGGACGGGATGCGTCCGATATGTGATGATTCAGGCGGTCGAGAAAGACCCGCTGGCCCGTCACCAGCCGTTCGGTGGCGTCGTCGAGGGAGAACCAGGCAACCCGGTCCAGCTCGGGAAATTCGCGCAGGACGCCCGAATTCCCGGGCCACTCCATGGTGAAGGTGCCAGGGGTGACCTGCGCGGGGTCGAGGTCGCCCTCGACGGTCCAGACGGTGACGGTCTTGCCGCTCCGCTGACGGGATTCGCCGAGCGGGGTCCAGGGTCCTGCGGGCGGCGGCAGTCCCAGCTCTTCCTGGAATTCACGCCGGGCCGCGGCGGCCGGTTCCTCGCCGGACTCGTACTCACCCTTCGGTATCGACCACGCGGCGGCATCGCGAGAAGCCCAGAACGGCCCGCCCATATGGCCGATGAGCACTTCGGCACCGGTGTCCGTGACCCGGTGGAGAAGGAGACCCGCGCTTCGCTTGCCCGACATGCCGTCAACTCTGTGAGCGGGCGGAACGCGTCGCCATTCGTGCGCGGCCAAAGGGTGAACGGGCCAGGACGGCGTCCGGGCCTCGCACCCCGCCGGAGTCGACTGGACGTCACAGGGTAGATGGGGTTCAGACACCGATGGTGACCGAGACTCAGGAGACGACATGCCCGGGATGATCGAACGCATCAAACAGTTCTCGCGCAGCCCGCAGGGACGGCGTGTCACGGAGGAGGTGCGCCGGGCCTCCGCCGATCCGAAGAAGCGCGCGCAGGCCCGTGAGATGTTCGGCAAGCTGCGCGGAAAGCGCTGACGTCGCCGCGGGGCCGGGTCTTCGGCCGGTCGCGGGACGTGGCAGGGCCCGCCCTCGGGGAGCTTGGGTTCCAGGGGCCTCGCACCACCCGTGATCTGTGGGTGTCGCGAGGACCGTGAGACCTCAAGGAAGAGGACGGGCCCTGTCTCATGCGTAGTACCGGGTCACCTGATCACCGGAACCTGATCACCGGAACCTGATACTGGATCACTGGATCACTGGATCACTGGATCAGGGGAACGAGACCACGTTCGACGGAACCGTCGAGGTACCAGACGTAGCCGATCCGGTGCTGTTGATCACATGGTTGTACTGACCCATCCCGCCGAGGGAGACAACCAGGAGGTCATGGAATTTCACGCCGGATTTGACCGGTGCTTCGAAACCATGATCCTGCACGATGCTCGAGTCCGCGGTGAAGTTGCAGTAGCTGCCGAGACCCCAGCCCTCGTGGGTGTTGACGGAATCGTCGACCTTGTAGGCGGCGAACCCCTTGGTGTTGCCGTTCTGGACGGCGGCCTGGTTGGGAGCGTCGTACGCCTTCTCGTTCTGGAAGAAGATCGTCTTGCCGTTCTCGCCGCTCCACTGCACGTCGTACTTGTTGAAGTGCTCGACGAACAGGCCGGTGGCCAGCACGTTGGCACCGTTGACGTGGAGACCGTAATCGGCGCGGTTGGTCTCCCAGCCGACGCCGCTGCCGTGGTCCGCTCGCCACAGCCAGGTGTGGTCGATGATCGTGTCGTTGCTGTTGATCTCCATGCTGGTGGTCGCCTTGCCGGGGCCCGCGCCACCGATCCGGACGAAGACGTCCTGGACGGTGGTCGGGTTCGCGGCGTGGCTCGCCGACGAGCCCTGCGGACCGACCTGGAGCAGCGTCGGGGAGTTCACGCTGCCGGCGTCGAGCAGGAAGCCGGCCAGCTTCACACCGTCGACGTCCGCGACCTTCATGGCGTTCACGCCGTTGTCCGGGATGATCGTGGCGTAGCCCAGACCGAGTACCACGGTGTTCGCGCGGTTCACGTTGATCGTCTGATCGATGTGGTAAATGCCAGGCGTGAACAGCAGGTTGAGGCCCTGGTCGAGCGCCGCGTTGATCGTCGCGGCGGTCGCACCCGGCTTGACCACGTAGAACTGGTCGAGTGAGAGCGAGTCACCCTGCGGCGTACCGTTCCACGAAACGCCGCGCGCGTTGGTGCGCTTGGCGGGAACGAACACCTTGTAGTTGTTGCCGTCCAGGTACAGGAACGGCTTCTCGCGCGAGACCGGAGTGGTGTCGAGCGTGGTGTACGGCGGGTTCGGGAAGGCCTGGGCTGGCGCGCCCTCGACCCCGGAGAACGCCATGTTCCAGACGCCGTTGCCCCAGCCGCCGATGGAGCTGTCGCGGGTGTACCACTGCTGCTGGGAGTACGGCGACACGGTGCCGTCGATCTTGCTGTCGGCGATGTAGCCGCCACTGGCCCAGCCGTATCCGTTCGGCGCGAGGTTGAGCCCGCCCTTGACGTGCATACGGCGGAACGGCGCGGCCTGGGCGACCGCCCACCTGTCCTCGCCGCTGACCGGCTTGAGCGCCAGATTCTCGGCCGAGCGCCAGAAGTTCTGGGTCGCGTTGCCCTGGAACCAGCCTGCGTCGACGGTCACGTCACCGTTGATGTTGGTGTCGTCGGGGTGCAGCCCCAGACCCGCGATCGAGGTGTAGAAACCGAGCTGGGCGTTGATGTTGTTGTACGTGCCCGGCTTGAACAGCAGTTCATAGCGGCCGGTCCCGAACTGGGCCGACTCCTGCTGGTGGAAGATGTCGTCCAGTGTGCCCTGGATGTTGGGCGTCGACGGGTCGAAGACCTTGACGTTGGGACCGAGGTCACCGCCGCCCTGGATCGGACCCGTGGGACCGGAGCCGCCGCCCGTCGTGCCGCCGAACACCTGGAATTCGTACAGGGAGTAGCCGTACTGGGTGGCGCGGGCGGTACCGGTGAGCCGTACGTAACGGGCGTTGCCCGAGACGTTGAGCGTCTCGTTGCCGCCCGGTCCCGTGGTGGTGGAGTACGCCGTCGTCCAGCTGGTGCCGTTCGTGGAGAACTCGATCTTGTACGCCTTCGCGTACGCCGTCTCCCAGCGCAGCGCGATCTGGCTGACGGCGACGGTGGAGCCGAGGTCGATCTGGATCCACTGCGGGTCGGACGCGGCGCTCGACCAGCGCGTGCCGTTGTCGCCGTCGACGGCGTAGGTGGCGGGGGTGCCGACGTTCTCCTGGCTGGAGGCCGTCACCGGCTTGCCCTGGGAGAGCAGGGTGGGAGCGGCGCTGGCGGTGGTGCCGGGGATGAGAAGCAGCAGGGACGCGATCAGGGTGGCCGCGACGGACGCGGCCACTCCACGGCGGCGCCCCGGCGAGGTTCTCCTGGACACCGGTGCGACGAGCGGAGGAGCGTGCATGGGCAGGTCTCCTGGATTCGTGGACGACGGGCAGGCGGTGCGGAAGGTGAGGCAGAGGGCCCCGGACGTTCGGGAGAGCGCTCTCTGCGGTACGCCAGATGGTTCTCCCGTGTTTCGTACACGTCAAGAGTTGTGCGCCCGCCGTCCGGAGAAGGTTCCGCTGTTCACAACAAATAACCGACCGGACGCGGCATTTGTCCGCTATTGATCCATGTCCTGACGGGACACCGCTTCAGATCCTGACGCCGGAAGCACCGCCGGGAATCGCCGCGGATACGTCAATGCGGGTAGCGCTGCTTCAGGAGCTGTGCGTTCGGAAAGAAATGGAGGCATCGCGCGGCGGGCGACCCTTCCGTATTCACGTGGACCCGGCCGGCGACGGCTCGGAAGGGGGTCGGCGAAGTCGCGGACCGTATACGCGTGGAGTTCCTGGCCCGCGTCGGGCTTGACGACCTCGCACCGCACGCCACGCGTGACGACGGCAGCTCGCGGGCAGCGGCTCCGCTCGGGCAACCCGGGAAGGGAGGGCGGCCTGCGGCGGCGGTGCGTCGTCGGCGTCTGCTCGACGCGAGCGGTCGGCACGGCACAGCCGTGAAAAGCAGCCGTCCCGGACGTACCCGGCCGGGAAGGGCCGAGCAGATCCGGGACGTGGTCCGGGGCTGGAACAGACGTACCGCGCCTGCCGCTGTCAGGGTTCGGTAACCGGCGCCCTGGCCGGCTCCTGGCCACCCACCTTGGGCAGGTAACGCCCCACCAGCAGGAGGTACGCGCCCGCGCCGACCAGTCCGCCGATCAGGGGGCCGACGATCGGCACCCAGAAGTAGATGTTGCCGTACTGATCTCGCCAGGCCGTGTCGTAACCGGTGATGAAGCTGGCCAGACGCGGCCCGAAGTCACGGGCCGGGTTGATGGCGTAGCCCGCGTCGGCGCCCCACGCCATACCGATCGCGACGACGACCAGTCCGGTGATCAGCGCTCCGAGGTTGGCGCCCGGAGGTGTGTTCAGCAGGTCGGTGATGGCGAAGATCACGAAGAGGAGGATCGCGGTGCCGATGATCTGGTCGCGGAAGGCTCCCCACTCGCTCACCGGCAACGTGCCGTTGCCGGGAAGAGTGGAGAAGACGAACTGCGACTTGAAGGTGTGGCCGGGGTCGAACTTGGCCAGCACCTCCGTGTAGTTCCACCGCACCAGCAGAGCGGCGGCGAACGCTCCGAGGGTCTGCGCGATCGCGTAGGGCACCACCTTGCTCCACGAGAAGCCTCTGAAGGTCGCCATGGCCAGGGTCACCGCCGGATTGATGTGGGCGCCGCTGATACGGGCTGCCACATACACACCGAAGGTGACGCCGAGTCCCCAGGCCCAGGCGATGCTGTCATGGTCGCCGAGGTCGGCGGCCACCACCTGGGCCACCACGCCGCAGCCGAAGAGAATGAGGATGAACGTACCGGCGAATTCTGCGGACAGTTCGCCGACCAGACCTGTTCTCGCCAAGCGTTTTGCCATGAGTGCCTGCCTCCAGACCGTCCAGGACGTTGTGATCCTGACCATAGGTCGAACTGATCAGGACGGCAGAGCGACGTACTCGACCCCGGGTTCACGGCCGTCGCCGCGAGTGTCCCGATCAGTGTTTTCCGGGTCCGGCGGCTCATGCGTCCGGGTGTAAACGGTTTGTACGGGAGAGGCGGCCGGTGCGACTGGCCGGAGGTGGTCCGTCCCTGGTGACGAGGCGAGGTGGGTGGCCAGGGTGCCGTTATCGAGCCTGGCCCAACTGGCCCAGTCGTTTCTCGTCAGACCTCACCAATGCTCCAAATGGGGATTGGAGCGTGAGCAAGAGACATTCGGCCCGAAGGCGGTGTGCTGGATAAGGTGTCGGTAACGCGTGCAAACACGCGCTGGTGTGCCGGGAAGTCTGGTCGGCGTCAGGGGACAGTTGTCTCCGTTCCACGACCGTGCACCCGGAGGCCTTCCTCATGCCTGTTCCCACGCGTAAGCGATCGCCGTTCCTGACACTGCTCCCATGGCCCGAGCGCAAGGCCTTGGCTGAGGCCCTGCGTACGGAGACGGTCGGTGGGCTCGTGCTGCTGGCAGCAGCCGTCATCGCCCTGGTGTGGGCGAACTCGCCGTGGAGTCACTCGTACGAGACCGTCCGCGAGACACACTTCGGCATCTCGGCGCTGGGGCTGAATCTGTCGGTGGGACACTGGACCTCGGACGGTCTGCTCACCTTGTTCTTCCTGGTCGCCGGGGTCGAACTCAAGAGAGAACTCGTGGTCGGGGAACTGCGGACACCGGCCGCCGCGGCCCTGCCGGTGGTGGCGGCCGTGTGCGGCATGATTGTGCCTGCCGTGCTCTATGTCGTGGTCGCCGGGGGCGGCGGCGGCTCGCTGGAGGGCTGGGCCGTGCCGATGGCCACGGACATCGCGTTCGCACTGGCGGTCCTGGCCGTCATCAGCACCAGCCTGCCGTCCGCGCTGCGTGCCTTTCTGCTCACCCTCGCCGTGGTGGACGACTTGGGTGCGATCTTCGTCATCGCAGTCTTCTTCACCAGCGACCTGAACATCCTCGCCCTCCTCGGAGCGCTGGCGGGGCTGGTTGTCTTCTACATCCTGCAGCGCAAGCGGGTCCGCGGCTGGTGGTGGTACGTCCCTCTCGGAGTCGTGACATGGGGGCTCATGTACAACGGTGGAATCCATGCCACCGTCGCCGGCGTCGCGATGGGTCTCATCCTGCGTGCCACCGCGGACGACGGCACGGACGGCAGGAAAGCCGAAGCGATGTCGCCCGGCGACCGCACCGCCCATCTGCTGCGGCCCTACTCCGCGGCCATCGCCGTTCCCTTGTTCGCCCTGTTCGCGGCCGGTGTAAGTGTCTCCCTGGCCTCGCTGGGTGATGTGTTCACCCGTCCCGAACCTCTGGGAGTCGTGTTGGGTCTGGTCGTCGGCAAGACGCTGGGCATCTTCTGCGGCACCTACCTCGCCGCCCGGTTCACCCGGGCCCGGCTCAACCCCGACCTGTCCTGGGCCGATGTGTTCGCCCTCTCGGTCCTGGCCGGCATCGGGTTCACGGTGGCGCTTCTGATCGGCGAACTGGCCTTCCCGGACGGGGCAGTGGCCGGACATGTCAAGGCGGCCGTACTGTGCGGTTCGCTCATCTCGGCGGCCCTCGCCGCCTTGCTCCTCAAGCGGCGCGACCGCGTGTACCGCCGTCTCTGCGAGGTGGAAAACCGTGATGACGACGCCGACGGCATTCCGGACGTTTACCAGCAGGGCCAGGGAGAAGCGAAGTGAAACCCCGTCACCGGTCACGCCCCTAGCCTCTGGCATTCGGTGGTGTCAAGACCCACCCTGAAGAATACGATTGCCGATCAAATGTTCGGGCACCAGCAGCTATGGACCGGCCACTCGGAGGGGTCCGCGACGAAGGGAGTGATTTCCATGCGTACGCACGGGCGTACCGCTCGGCGAGCCGCGCGCGCCACGTACGTACTGCCGCGTTCGGAGACCTCCGCGTGGTGGGCGCGATACCTCACAACGGCTTACCTCAGCCACGGCTGCGGCGAACAGGTGACCCCGGAGCAACTGGACGACGCGAGGCTGGTCGTCTCCGAGCTGGTGACCAACGCCACCCGGCACGGCCGGAGCAACTGCCGACTGCAGCTGCGGGTGGCCCACGGGCAGGTCACCGTACAGGTCTACGACAACAGCCCCGAACGCCCACGCCTGCCCACCTCCGCCGTCGACCCACTGGCCGAGGGAGGCAGGGGCATCGCGATGGTACGAGGACTCTCAGAGCGGTTCTCCGTACTCGGCGGCCCTGGCACCGGCAAGACGGTGCAGGCGGTTCTGGCCTGCTGACGTACATGTACGGAGGGGTCACGCCGACGGCGGGCGGGCCCACCAAGCAGGAAGGTAGCGGGCAATGCCTGCGCTGCTGATGCTTTCGCGGTCTGTTCTGCAGGCGCGGGCGACGGTGCGGGACCGTCCCGACGCCAGGGCGTGCCGGGCGTCGCAAGCCCGGCGGAACTTCGTAGCACGCCCCAGGGCCTGTCTGACAAATCCCGCCTGGCACGCACCACTCGCCGCGTTGACGGAGTCGCCCGAGTACGTCCAGTACGCGGGCGATCCTCCGCCTTGCGATTGCACGCACCAGACGCCGCGAGCCCCACCCTTCGGGCGGACGGCGCTATGTGCCAGACAGGCCCTGGTCTGGTGGCTGTGATGGAGGAAGGCGGGGCATCGGCCGGTGAAGCGCTGCGTGGTGGCATGGCGAACGCGGGCGCGGTCTTCCGCAGGAGAACCCTGGTGGAACGTCCGGCTCCACCGAACGCGCGCTCCCTCCACCGGCTGCTCGCCGCGCTGCGCCGGAACGCTTCGAGGCCGCTCCGGTCCCGGTCGCTCGGCCGCTGACGGCCGCGAGCAGCTGACCTTCATCCCCGGCGAGGTGGCTGTACCGCCTTTTCCGCGCTGGGTGTTGACGCCAACGGCCCTGGGGTCGGTGGGACGGCTGCTGCGGCGTCTGCACGAGGCGAGCGCGTCCCTTCCGCTCGATGCCCGCGCCGACTGGCAGCGGGACCTGGCCGATCCGGAAGGAGGGACGACGCTGTGCCACAACGACGTGTGTCCGGAGAACGTCGTCTTCCGCGACGGCAGAGCCATCGCCCTGATCGACTTCGATCTTGTGGCGCCCGGCCGCCCCGTCTGGGACGTCGCCATGACCGCCCGCTACTGGGTGCCCATGCTCGACCCCGCGTCCGCGGCCGTCGCGTACCCGGACGGACTGGACGTACCGGCGCGGCTGCGGCTGCGGATCCTCGCTGACAGCTACGGCCTCTCTCCGCAGGAACGTGCCGAGTTGCCCGACGTCATCGAGCAGGTGACCCGGACCTGCCGGGCCTTCGTGGCCGGCCGTGTGGCCGGCGGTGATCCCGCCTACCTCCAGGCGCTCGCGGAGCACGGTGGCTGGGGGCGCTGGGACCGCGTACAGACCTGGCTGTCGGCCCACCGCGGGACCTTCAGAGCCACGCTGCTGAACTGAAGCCCTCCGCAAGGTCATTGGGCGGCAGCCTGACGAACTCGACTTCCGGGCAAGGCGGATGCGACCCGCCGTGACGTGGCGGGTCACGGGCCGTCGCGGTGATCGCGGGAGCTCTGGACGCAGGTCCGGCGGCATGATCCGATGACGGAATGACATCGTTCTGGACGGGCGAACGGGTACGCCTGCGCGGTATCGAGCCCGACGACTGGACCGCGTTCAGGCGCTTCGCCGAGGACGAAGAGGGGCTGGGAGACGTGTTGAACCCGCCCCGCTCCGCCGAGGGCTACCGCGCCTGGGCGACACAACAGGCCGCTGCCGCGTCCGGCGGGGATTGCTTCCAGTTGGCGATCGAAGCCGTCGACACCGGGGAGACGGTCGGTGCCGTCGGCTCGCACCACGCCGACCCACGCGCGGGCTGGTTCGAGTACGGCGTCACGATCGGCGCCGGCCACCGGCGAAATGGCTACGCGGCGGAAGCCGTAGTGCTGTTGCTGCGCTACATGTTCGCCGAGCGGCGCTATCACAGGTGCGAAGCGCGGGTCTTCGCGCACAACGAGCCCTCGTTGGCGCTTCATCGCAGGTTCGGATTCGCCGAAGAGGGCCGCCTTCGCGATCGGGTGTTTCTCGCCGGCCGGCACCGCGATCTCGTCGTGATGAGCATGCTCGCGGGCGAGTTCGCCCAGCTCCACCCGGTGAACGAGCGGAGAACGCAGTCGGCGGGCTGCGCCGCACGGTTGTCGGGCAACAGCCCTTCCTGAGAAGCCGATCCGAGACCCATGTGGGCCATCGTCCTTGCCGGACCGGTCCCATGGGCGAGGCGATCGGCCGATTTCTCCCGCCGGCAGTCACGTTCCCGCAGCCACGCTTCACCGCTTCCGCTCAGTGAATCGCTCCTCCGGCCACTTTCAGGTCCGTCGCCGTACGCGCCGCCGTAGCGAGGATCGCGCCGAGTCCGGCGGCGATGTCCCGTACCGACATGGAAGGCGCGTCCTCGGCTGTCACCTGGTGCGGTGCGTACGGCACATGAACGAACCCGCCGCGCAGGCGCGGCCGTTGTGTGGCGATGAGATGGGCGAGGCCGTAGAAGACGTGGTTGCAGACGAACGTGCCCGCCGTCTGGGAGACCGAAGCGGGCAGGCCCGCTGCTCGTACGGCCTCGACGCACGCCTTGACGGGCAGCGAGGCGAAGTACGCCACGGGGCCGCCCGGCACGATCGGTTCGTCGACCGGCTGGTTGCCCGCGTTGTCGGGGATGCGGGCGTCGTCGATGTTGAGCGCCACCCGTTCCACGCTCAGACCGGGCCTGCCGCCCGCCTGGCCCGTGCACAACACGAGGTCGGGGTCCAACTCCGTCACGGCCGAACGCAGTTCCGCGATGGCCACGCCGTAGACACAGCTCAGCTCGACCGCCGTGACATCGAGGCCGGCGGGCGGCTCCGCGGCGACCAGGGAGGCCGCCTCCCACGACGGGTTGGTGTCCTCCCCGCCGAAGGGCTCGAAACCGGTGATCAGGACTTTCATGGTGGCCTTCCGTCACA
This sequence comes from Streptomyces sp. NPDC088725, assembly GCF_044751305.1. Classification (NCBI taxonomy): domain Bacteria; kingdom Bacillati; phylum Actinomycetota; class Actinomycetes; order Kitasatosporales; family Streptomycetaceae; genus Streptomyces; species Streptomyces sp. NPDC088725. The sequence continues at coordinate 79,390 of NZ_JBIVLO010000015.1, read as the reverse complement.
ACGCGAAGAGATGGATGAGCAGGATGCTGCAGACCAGCCAGACCAGCCAGACCAGCCAGACCGGCAGACCAGCAGGACGCCGGCCGAGGGCGCCGTGCCTTGATCGGTCCGTACTGGTCTTTCGGTTCGAGCGGCGCGGCGGGTACGAGGTCGGAGTTCGCGGCCATCGGCGCACACAGGCTGCCGCAGAAGCCGGCGAGCGTGCCGATCACGGTGAGGACGGCCACGCCGACACAGTAGAGCGTCACGGCGGCGAGCAACCCCCCCGCCGGGAAGCATCCTCCTGTTGTCTTCCCGGCCTGGGAGCCCGACCCAGGCCGCCTGGAAGATGGCGCCGAGCACCGCGAGCAGCTGCGGCACCAGCAGCGCCCAGAGCCCATCGACTCAGCAGACCGCGGCCCGCCGGACCGGCACGAACACCTCGTGCGTTGCCGCAGCGCCCACCTGCCGATGCCCGGGGCGGGCACGAACAGCTTGTGCCGAAGCGCGCGGCGAGAGTGAGTCACCGGTGCGCTCCCGTGAGGGCCCGGCCGCTCGGCGGGAAGAAGCCCCGCGTTCCGCGCTCGCGCGGAACGCGGGCAACGCCAGCAGTACGCGGTCGGCGAAGAGTTCAGGAGTCGCGGGCCGACTGTTCTCACGGGACGGACGGCTTGTTCCGGGAAGCCCGGACGGGGGAGCGGGAGGGAAGGCTTCACGGGCGCGCTGTCGAACAATTGACGCCTCGTCACCGCTCGTTCGGGCGTCCCCTGGGATCTGTTATTGCCTCATCCGAGTGAGGATTTCGTTTCGGTCTGGCGGTTGCGTCGTCCGGCATGCCATAAGGGACTCATCCTCCTACGTGAAAGAGGCAATTGTGTACAGACTGCGCACCATGCGACGCGCCACCGCAGCGCTCGCCGTACTCATGCTGGCCGGCGGCGGAGCCCTGGCCGCCACTCCCGCCAGCGCTGCCGACACCCCCGCACCCGCGGCGGCCTCGGCCCTCACTCCGCAGGCACCGAACGGGTCGGAGGAGCGCGTCGCCCGGGGTGAGGTCGTCTCGCGGCTCCCGCTGAACATCCGTGAGAGGCCGAACACCCACTCCCCGGTCCTGGGAAGTCTCCGCCCGCACACGATCGTCACGCTGGCCTGCAAGGTCCGGGGCGAGGACGTGGAAGGCAACGACCTCTGGTACCGCCTCGACGGCGGATGGACCGGCTACGTATCGGCCCGTTACGTCGACAACTTCTCACCGGTGAGTTTCTGCCGGTACTGACCGGGACCCAGGGTCGCGGGAGACCGGACGGACGCCGAGCACGGAACCGTGAACCGCGAACACGCGGGCCCGTGAGCGAGGGCCGTCCGCCTTGTCCCGACGGGGCCTGACAGTGGGGTCCGCGCCGGCGGCGAGGGGGAGCGTCCGCTCCCCGAAGGAGGCGGCGCGGCCCTCACTCCCGCAACCGGCGCGCGCCGGCCGCGGCAGAAGGTGTGCGGCGGTGATCCCGGCGAACGGGGGGAGCACCGGCACGCTGCGGCGGTGGAGCCGGCATCAGAAGACAGAGCCGCGCGATCAGGCGCGAACGGCAGCCCGGAGTACGGCGCGGACAGTGGCGCGCGTACGCCGGGCTGTCGGCATTCCGGCATGAGGCTGCCGGCTGCTGCGTCGGTCGTGAGCGTCCGGGCGGGGAGCCGGCGGAGCGGCTCACCGGCCGGCGGTCATCGCTGTCGTCGGCGTCCCGGGCGCGAGGCGCAGGGACCCTGCCCCACGGCGTGCCGACGGGGGAGCGATGAGCCCGGAACCGATCCCGGAGAGCCGAGGAAACCCGCCGGCGCCGGTGGACCGGCGTCCGAGCCGCCCTGGACCGTCCGGGCGACGGTGAGCGGCCGGGACGCGGTACGGCTCGGCGCCCGTCGCCCCGTGTGGTCCGGCCCGTGCCGCACCGGGCGACGGGCGCCCGAGCCGGCGGTGAGTGATGCGCGGCACCGACGCATGCCCGCCCGGGCGGTCCGCGTCGGATGCGCGGCACCGGGTTCACCGCCATCACGCCCGCACCGGATCCGGTCGCACCGGACCACTTCGTTCCGCTCGTGCGTATAAGGTGTATTGTGTGATGGTTTCGTGCACTTCGTGTGCGGTGTGTCAGATCCATTGGTGAGGCCCACGCACCATCCGTCCGCAGGTGCGCGGACTCCCAGCACGATCGCCACCTTGTTCGATGACGGATGATGGTGATCCGGACACCATCACGCCGTACGGAGCGTCATCCATGGAGCCAACAGCTCACGTCAGCAAAACCCCCCTTCCAGGGGTCGGGACCCGGTACGACCTGACCACGGACGGAGGCCGTCACATCTCGGTCGTCGTCCACCAGGACGGTCGGCGCATCCTCGCGTTCCACGACCCCCAGGACGACGACAACTGCAAGGACGCCACCGCGCTCGCTCCGGACGAGGCGACCGCGCTGTCCAAGCTCCTGATGCCCGACCCCGTCGGCCATCTTCACCAGCACCTGGAGATCGACCTCGTCACGGAACACATCCCGATCAGCAAGCGCTCCCCGTACACGGGCAGGACGCTCGGCGCCACGCAGGCACGCTCCCGCACCGGCGCCTCGATCGTGGCCGTACTGCGCAGGACCGACGCGTTCCCCTCGCCCACTCCGGACTTCCGTTTCGCCCTCGGGGACACCCTCGTCGTCGTCGGGACCCGGGAAGGCGTGGACGCCGTCGCTGAACTGGTCAACGGAGGATAGAAGCCCGTGCACGACACCACTGCCCTGCTCATCGAGCTCGGCTCCATCATCCTGGGCCTGGGCATACTGGGCCGGCTCGCCCTGCGAGTCGGCTTCTCTCCGATCCCGCTCTATCTGCTCGCCGGACTCGCCTTCGGCAACGGCGGACTGCTGCCGCTCGGCGCCAGTGAGGAATTCGTCGCCACGGGCGCCGAGATCGGCGTCATCCTGCTGCTGCTCCTGCTCGGACTGGAGTACGCGGCCTCCGAGCTCGTAGCCAACCTGAAGACCCAGTACCCCTCGGGTGTGGTCGACTTCGTACTCAACGCCACACCGGGCGCGGTCGCCGCGCTCATCCTCGGCTGGGGTCCCGTCGCCGCCGTGGCACTGGCCGGCGTGACCTGGATCTCCTCCTCCGGAGTCATCGCGAAGGTCCTCGGCGACCTCGGCAGGCTCGGTAACCGTGAGACACCGGTCATTCTCGGCGTCCTGGTCATCGAAGACCTCGCCATGGCCATCTACCTCCCGCTGCTCACGGCCCTTCTCGCCGGCCTGAGCATCGCCGGGAGCAGCCTTGCCCTGGTGATCTCGCTCGGCACGGTCGGCGCGGTCCTCTACCTCGCCCTGCGCCACGGCCGGCTGATCAGCCGTGCGGTCTCCACCGACAACAAGGAAATGCTCCTTCTCGTCGTGCTCGGCCTGACGGTCCTGGTGGCAGGCGTTGCCCAGGAACTCCAGGTCTCGGCAGCCGTCGGCGCCTTCCTCGTCGGCATCGCCCTCTCCGGCGAGGTCGCCGAAGGCGCGCACAACCTGCTCTCCCCGATGCGCGACCTGTTCGCCGCTGTCTTCTTCGTCTTCTTCGGTCTGAACACCGACCCGGCGGCCATTCCGCCGGTGCTCGGGACAGCTCTGATCCTGGCGGTCATCACCGCCCTGACGAAGATCGCCACCGGCTGGTACGCGGCGCGCCGCGCCAAAGTCAGATCAGCGGGACGCTGGCGTACCGGCGGCGCTCTGGTGGCCAGAGGGGAGTTCTCCATCGTCATCGCGGGTCTCGCGGTCGGCGTGGAGCCCCGTATCGGTCCGCTCGCCACCGCCTACGTCCTGATCCTGGTGATCCTCGGACCGCTCGCGGCGCGCTGGACGGAACCCCTGGCCCGGCGTTTCAGCCGCACACCCCCGCCCGGACCTCCGGCGCCGATCGTCCCGGAACCCACGGGCACGGCGCACACCCCGGCCTGATCAACCCCAACCCCCGACGACGAAGCCGGACGCGGCCCGCCGTGGTGGGTCTTACAGGCGCTGCCCGCGGGGCATGCCTGTGAAGACCCACCCCGGGCCGCGGGCCTCGGCCCGCACGACGCGGACCGCGGCCGAGCCCTTGTGAAAAAACCTCCGCGTGAGTTTGCCGGGCCAGGGGATCACCGGCGGTGGTTCTGCCGTCCGGCGACCAGATCCTGTTCCCGCACGGCCACGCCCGGGCCCGCGACCTGTTCCCGCTTCCCCGTGACGAGCGCGGCCTTGGCGATGTTGCGGGCCATCCCGCCGAACACCACGCCGTGGAACGGCCAGACGGCCCACCAGTACGCATGCCCGAGCAGCCCCTGCGGATGGAACAGCGCCCGCTGACGGAACACCGCACGGCGACGGCCGTCACCGCGATCCCGCGCCGGGTCCGCGCGCAGCTCCAGCCACGCCAGCCCCGGCAGCCGCATCTCCGCGCGCAGCCGCAGCAGCCTGCCCGGCTCGATCTCCTCCACCCGCCAGAAGTCCAGCGAATCGCCCACCCGAAGGCGTTGGGCGTCCCGTCTGCCCCGTCGCAGACCCACCCCTCCGACCAGCCGGTCGAGCCATCCGCGTACCGCCCAGGCCAGCGGGAACGAGTACCAGCCGTTGTCCCCGCCGATGCCCTCGATGACGCGCCACAGCTCCTCGGGAGACGCGGCCACGGCCATCTCCCGGTGATCGGTGTACAGGCTGCCGCCCGCCCAGTCGGGGTCGGTGGGCAGCGGATCGCTCGGGGCACCCGGTACCGAGGCGTTCGACCAGCGGGTGGTCACATTCGCGTCCTGGATGCGGCGCAGCGCCAGCTCGACCGCCCGGTCGAAGGTGAGCGGGCCGCCGGGCGGATCAGGAACGTACCGTGCGAGATCGTGCTCGTGGCAGATGACCTCATTGCGCAGCGACTCCGCGAGCGGCCGGGCGATCGACCGGGGGACCGGTGTCACCACCCCGATCCAGTGGCTGGAGAGCCCCGGGGTGAGTACGGGCACCGGGAGGATCAGCCGCCGCGGCAGACCGGCCACCAGCGCGTAGCGCTGCATCATGTCCCGGTACGTCAGCACCCCGGGCCCGCCGATGTCGAAACTCCGGTTCACCTCGCCGGGCAGTCGCGCGCAGCCGACGAGATACCGCAGGACGTCCCGGACGGCGATCGGCTGGATGGACGTGCGCACCCAGCTCGGCGTCACCATCACCGGCAGTCGCTCGGTGAGGTAACGCAGCATCTCGAAGGAGGCCGAACCGGAACCGATGATCACAGCGGCCCGCAGGACCGCGGTCGGTACACCGGAATCCAGCAGGATGCGGCCCACCTCCGTACGGGAGCGCAGATGGGGCGAGAGTTCACGCTGGGGGACTCCGGCCGGGGTCAGACCGCCGAGATAGACGATGCGCCGCACTCCGGCGGCCTTGGCGCGTTCCCCGAAGATCGTGGCCGCACGGCGGTCGGTTTCCGCGAAATCCCCTCCGCTGCCCAGCGCGTGCACCAGGTAGTACGCGACATCGACGCCCGCCATCGCCGCGCCGACGGAATCGGCGTCGGTCACATCGCCCCGGGCGACTTCGACGCTCCCGGTCCAGGGCTGGTCGCGCAGCTTCTCCGGCGTCCTCGCGAGGCAGCGCACCTGATGACCGGCGGCCAGCAGCTCGGGCACCAGGCGGCCGCCGATGTATCCCGTCGCCCCGGACACCAGGCAGCGCAGCCTCCGGGAGTCGGGGGCCGCCGCCGTTTCCGACTTCTCAGGACCGTCGAGTTCCATAAGCCGAGCGTGGGCCCGCGGGCGCACATCAGCAAGGCGAGCGGACGCCGGGCCCGGCGCGCGGACCGCTCGGTGACGGGGACGGGACGGGCCCGCGTACGCCGCTGTCCCCGGCCGGGACATCCCCGGCCGGGGACAGCGCTGTACATCCGACGCCCGGACGCCGGCGGGACCTCAGACCTTGCGGTACGTGTACGCCTCCGAGGCGGCCGCCTCCACCGCGTCCAGATCGCCCCCGGCGGAGGCCGTGACCAGCGCGGCCACCGCGCCCTCGATGAACGGAGCGTCCACCAGCCGCGCACCCTCGGGCAGTTCGTCGCCGTCGGCCAGCAGGGTCTTCACGGTCAGCACCGCACTGCCGAGATCCACCAGCAGCGCCACACCCCCGCCCCGGTCCACCTCGGCGGCCGCGGCGGAGATCAGCTCGGAACTCGTACCGAGCCCGCCGTCGGGGGTGCCTCCCGCGGCCGCCACCGGAGCGAGCGCCCCACCGCCCGCGAGACCGCGGGCCAGCTCCGCGACGGCTTCCGCGACCGGGCCGCTGTGCGACACGAGCACGATGCCGACCGGCTTGTCCAGGCTCATGCGCCCGCCGTCCCGTTGGCCGTGCCGCCCGTCGTACCGTCCGCCGTCTCGGCGAGCGCCGCGATGAACAGCGCCGACGACGTGGCTCCGGGGTCCTGGTGCCCGATGCTCCGCTCGCCGAGATAACTCGCCCGCCCCTTGCGCGCTTGAAGCGGCACGGTCGCGAGCGCCCCCTGCTCCGCCGCCTCCGCGGCCGCCGCGAACGACGTACCGAGCGCCGCCACCGCGGGCTCCAGGGCATCCAGCATGGTCTTGTCCCCCGCCTTCGCACCGCCCAGCTGCGCCACGGCCGCCACCCCCGCGCCCAGGGCCCGGGCCAACTGCTCCCGGCTGACCTCGCTCTCGTCACCGAGCGCTTTGCCCGTACGCCGCAGCAACGTTCCGTACAACGGTCCCGAGGCGCCGCCCACGGTGGATATCAGCTGTCGTCCCGCCAGCGTCAGCGACGCCGCGGGCGTGGCCGGCGGCTCCTTCTCCAGCACATCCGTGACGGCCCGGAACCCCCGCTGCAGATTGCTGCCGTGGTCGGCGTCGCCTATCGCGGAGTCCAGTTCGGTGAGCCTGGCGGCCTCCCGCTCCACCGCGCCGGCGATGGCTGTCAGCCAGCGGCGGAAGAAGTCGGTGTCGAGCATCGGTCCTGGTTCCTTCGCAGGCACGGCATCTCCTCGCAGGCGTAAGCGTTTCCTCGCTGCTTCAACGGCCCCACCGGAGCGCGGCGGTCTCCACCGGCGCGTCCCAGAGCCGCAGCAGCTCCTCGTCGACCTGGCAGAGCGTCACTGAACAGCCCGCCATGTCGAGCGAGGTCACATAGTTTCCGACGAGCGTACGGGCGACCGTCACTCCCCGCTCGGCAAGTACCCGCTGGACCTCGGCGTTGAACCCGTACAGCTCGAGCAACGGCGTCGCACCCATACCGTTCACCAGTGCGAGTACGGGGCCCGAGGGCTTCAGGTCCTCCAGCACGGCGTCCACGGCGAAGTCGGCGATCTCCCGCGAGGTCATCATCGCCCGCCGCTCCCGCCCGGGCTCGCCGTGGATCCCGATGCCGAGTTCCAGCTCGCCCTCCGGCAGATCGAAGGTGGGACTGCCCTTGGCGGGCGTACTGACGGCGGTCAGCGCGACGCCGAAACTGCGCGAGCTCTCGTTCACCTGCCGTCCGACGGCCTCGACCCGCTCCAGGGAGGCCCCCTCCTCGGCGGCGGCGCCGGCGAGCTTCTCCACGAACAGCGTGGCCCCCGTCCCGCGCCGCCCCGCGGTGAAGAGACTGTCGGTCACCGCCACGTCATCGTTGACCAGGACCTTCGCGATCTGGATGCCCTCGTCCTCGGCCAGCTCCGCGGCCATGTCGAAGTTCAGGACGTCGCCGGTGTAATTCTTGACGACGAACAGCACTCCGGCCCCACTGTTCACAGCGGCCGCGGCCCGCACCATCTGATCCGGCACCGGGCTGGTGAACACCTCGCCGGGACAGGCGGCCGACAGCATGCCGGGCCCGACGAATCCCCCGTGCAGCGGCTCATGGCCGGACCCGCCCCCGGAGACCAGTCCGACCTTTCCCGCCACCGGCGCGTCACGCCGCACAATCACACGGTTGTCCACATCGACGGAAAGCTCAGGATGAGCGGCGGCTATCCCCCGAAGGGCATCCGCGACGACGGTCTCCGGCACATTGATGAGCATCTTCAACGCTGTCTCCTAGGTAGGGTAGCGGCCGCGTCTCTGACCAGTGTTTTTGCAGGTCGGAGGGTGTGTGGGCATTTTGTGATCTTGGCGCTCTTCAGTGGTTGGAAGCGGGTTCCGGCGGTACTGATGCTGACTTTACTGACGCATGGTCAGTTCTCTGTGGAGAGGTCTGGAGCCGCGGTTCGCCGCTCGCTTTCAGTATTGATCGATTCCGGCCGAGTCGCATTGCATACGGCGTAGCGCTGAGGCAAGGCGTAGGCCGGTTTCATCTCTGTGGCCTCTAGCAGGGACGTTGGTCGCTGATCGGGAATGTCGGAAACGTTCCAAGGTGCCAGCCCGCCCCCCTTCATGCGCAAGCGGGAACTGCCGGTGATCATGGCCGTTGGCCAGGCATGTCCGACTGTTGTCAGCGAGCGGCTCGGGAGGTACACGAACTTCGCCGTTTTCCTCGCATGGCCTTCGTCGCCGTCCGGGCCGGTGAGGTCCACAGCAATCCCTCCGGCATCACTGTCACCCCCTGCACCTTTGATGGGCAGGTCACCCTCGACTTGTCTCTCGTCACCAGGCGGGCAGTCCGGACTCCCCTTCCAGTATGGAAATCGATCTGGTCGTTCTCGGAGCTTACGGGCGACGCGCCCTCCCGTCACCGGCGCACGGCGCTCGCAAACGCGCGCCGCCATCACCGAGGAGGCGCCCGGCGGCAAACCGCCCGGGAACGGGTCTGCCGAACAAGCGCTCGTGTCGCGTAGTGAGGCTTTTCCAGCCTCGGTTTGAGCAGGTGCGGTAGAGGGTGAGGACGGCTTGGACGAGGCTGGTGGTGCGGGTGGTCGAGTACCGGAGTCTGCGCGGGAGCCGCCAGGTCTTGAGAGTGGCGACGCCGGGTTCGACCAGGGCTCGGGGCTTGGTCTGCGGGCGGTTCACGGTCTGCTGCCCTCGGACGGACCCCCCGCCGGCCTCGGTACGGCGCGTGGAGCCGGTCCGGCGCCCTGGCAGCCCTTTTCCGCCATCAGTCGGTGTCTGCGGGGGTGAGGGCGCGGAGGATGCCGTGTTCGCGTGCGGCGCGGATGCCATGGACATTCTCCGGGCGAGGCGGGCGGGGCCCACAGGAGACTTCCGGCCGGGTCGGCGAGGACGTGGAGGCTCATGCCGTGCTTCTTGTGCGTGACCGGGTGGAACAGCCGGTCGGCGGTGGTGCGGTTGATGGGCAGGAGAGCGCCGTCGAGCAGGACGAACGCCTTCTCGACGTTTCGCGGACCGTTTGGTTGAGCGTGGGTGTCAGGGCGGCCAGGAGGCCGACGGCTTCGGTGATGTACCGGTAGGCCGTGGTCGTGCCGTGTCGAACCCGGCGGCGAACTGGGCGTAGGTGCCCGTCGCGTGGGTGGGCGAGGGCGGGCACGGTCTGTCGGCCGGCGCTCAACCGCTGCCGACTGCCGATCGCGCGGCGAGGTTCACGGATACGGGCGGTGAGGAAGCGAAGACACGGTCCGAACGAGTGGACGGCACGTGAAGTCTCTGGTGATACGGGTGATCTTGGTTGTGAGCCCGTATCACCAGGGGCTTCACTCGTCTGTCACGCCAACCGGACTGCCGGCACAGCGAGTTGAAAAGCACTCAGTACGCTAACATGATCATCGGGTGTCACACTCCGCCGAGCGGCGCAGAGGGGGCCGTGGTGCTGTACGGCGGACCGCGAGAGCTTCGTCTTCGTCCCAGTCGATGTGTCCGGTGTCCGCCAAGGGCTCCGATCAGGCTGCGCGCTGAAGCGGACGGCTCGTTGGTATGCCGGTCCCCGGAACGCATACCCGACCGCGGGGCGCGAGCCATGCCTCGAGCCTCTCCATCCAAGGGAACACCACTCCTGCACGGGACGCACCGAGAGGACAGGCATGGCACGCACCGATCAGATGCCGGCTGAATCGACCGCCGCCGGCCACCAGGGCAGTGACAGCGGCCGGTCGGGCCAGTCGCTCCAGCGGAACGAAGTCGGGGACCTGCTTCAGCGACTGGCGGAGATGGCACCTCATGACCCCCTTGAGGTCAGCGTCCGTCATCGCTCGACACACCTATTGAACGCGCTGTTCCACGATTTGGTATGCCTGGCGGAGCCGGCCCTTTTCGTCGAGGCAGGCGCTTTCGAGGCAGAGACCTCAGTGCGTGTGGCCGCCGCCGTACCAGGCTGCCGAGTGGTGGCGTTCGAGGCCAATCCATACGTGTACGAACGCTTTTCGGCATCGACGGACTACACCGGACAGCGTGTCGAATATCGCCATCAGGCGCTGTCGCGCGAACCGGGCGAAGTGCCCATCTTTCTCATAGCCTCGAGCTCCAGTTGGTCCGACGACCGGGTGGAAGGTTACAACTCGCTGCTCAAACGCGTGGGCGGAGACTGGCTGGGCGACGTCGAATACGAGGAAGTCGCCGTGCCGGCCACCACACTTGACCACGAGTTCACGGACATGGGTGGTCGCTTCGCCATGTGGATGGACGTGGAAGGGGCAACGGAGATGGTACTGGCGGGGGCGGAGGCTTTCCTCGACCGATGCGACGTCATAAAAATAGAGGTCGAGGAGAGCGCGTTTTGGAGCAACCAATGGTTGGTCGCCGACGTCGTCGCCGAGATGGCCCGGCACGGACTGGAGCCGCTGGCACGCGATTTCGAGACGGAGGAGCAATACAATGTGCTCTTCGGGAGTCGGGAACTGATTTCACGCAGTGACGTGCAGAGCCGAATAGCTCTGCACCACAACCAGGCATCCGCAACGGCGACGGAATCCCGAGGGACCTGCTCCACGTAAATTCTGGACGAGGTGAAATGAAAGCCCCGCTGCCCTTGATCCTGTACTGCTTCAGCGAATGAACCGTCGGCAAAAAGTTGCCGGACCATGGGAGAACCCTGTCCCCGAGAGTATGGGGGCTGCGGACGAATGACCGTATGTTCCTCACCTGCGGAACGTACGCCGATCGGCGGCAGTCCTAATCGCGGGCGATGCATCCGGGTTTTCACCTGATCGGCGTCGGCGGCTTCTCCGGTCCCCACCGTCACGTCGGAATCTCTTCTGCTTGTCGCCGGCGAGGCCCGCCTGCGGATAATTTTTTGGCTACCACCGAAATAGCTCGACACAACAGCGCGAAGGCGGGAATCATGGATCTGACCATCTCTGCGGATTTCTTTCAACGTCTACTCGATCTGGAATCGCGTATTGAGTCGCAAAACGTGGAGTGGTACGTCGAGAACTTCGAGAACAAGGTCATCGACTACTGGGCGGTGGAGCGCCCCGGTCGGCTGAAGCGGTCCCCGGAAACGGGTTCACCGATCAGGGAAGAAAGCACAGTATCGGAATTCCTGGACAAGACAGGAGTGCTCGACTTGTTCAGGAATCGCGATTCGGTCGGGTTGAAGTCGGTCCAATCTGCGGTCATCAACCCATGGGGGTTCGTCGGTTTTCAATTCGGCGAACCACTTCTGATGGACCTGCAATACTACCGCCCGGTCATGGAGACCGTGGTTGTCGATGGCGAGCGTCTCGTTGTGCCGTCTTACTACGCGAGCTCACTTCCAGAGACCACCTGGCGCGACGGCACGACAAGCTGCCTCTACCAGAATGAGTCAACCGGACGCTGGCAGGTGGGAACGGATGTCAACAGGTGGCAGGGAACATTCACAGGCCGAGATGGGGTCAACTCATTTGAGGACCTTCGACGTTATGACTGCCAGACAGCGATTCTTCGCCGTTCCCTCCGCCACAGCGTCAACATCCTGAACAAATACTTCGGAAAAAACGGCCAGGATCTGTGGACCGCGGGTGAGGACTACCCGACTCCAGCCAGTCTCCTCGGAGCTTGTCACCTCTGCGGCCCCTTCGGTGTCGTCGCATACCTGGAGAGCGGTCAATTGCGCTCTGACGAAGCCGGTACATCGATCAGCACATACCTGAAGGCATTTGCTGACGTCACCATCGCCTCGCATGACGTCTTCGCGGCGTGACCCTCATAGTGACGCATTCGGCACTCGGAAAATCGTGACGGTGAATCACAGTGAATATAGACGTTGCCTTCTTCCTGTTGGCCCTGATCACTTCCTTTTCGTCGCTCCAGGGCTTCATCTTGTTGCTCATGGCCAGGAAGCACAAGGAAGTGACTTCCGACGGGATGCCCGGGACGCACCGACGGGTATCAGTTCTTATCCCCTGCTTCAACGAGCGGAAAGTATTGCGTAAAACACTCGAGTCAATTCTGACGTCGAGACGAGTGAATATAGCCCGTATTATCTGCATAGACGACGGATCGACTGACGGAACTATCGAAGTCATGCAGGACATGCACCGGCTTCACGGGGACATCATAGTAGTTCTCGGTCAGACGAACATGGGGAAAGCGGCAGCGCTCAATCACGGATTGACCGCTGTGGATACTGAGTTTTTCGTTTCCATTGACGCCGATACCCAGGTCATGCCGGATACGATCGCTGACCTGCTCGTCGACTTCGACGACGCTGCTGTTGCCGCGGTCTCGGGACACATGCTTGTCGGAAATCGGCGTCCCGCGAGCAAGGTTGTCTTCGGCGCGCAGGTCCGAGAGTATGAACTTGCAAACAATATCGAACGCCGCGCGTTCTCGAAAATTCGCCGGATAACCGTTGTGCCTGGAGCGGTGGGCGCATTCCGCAGCGAGGCGGTGGCGAGTGTCGGAGGCTATCCCGAAGGGACGCTGGCCGAGGACGCGCATCTGACCATGCTGCTTCTGATGGACGGCCGGAGGGCAGTGCACCGGCCGTCGGCGCTCGTGCTCACGGAGGCACCGGACACTCTCGCCGGCCTCTACAAGCAACGGGTCCGCTGGGCAACAGGTAAAACTCAGGTAATCCTGCGCCTGGCAAGGCCTGCGCTGAAGCAGCGCGGCAGCATGCTGCTGATCTGGTCCTATATGGCCTGGAATCACTCGATTCTCCCCTTGTTCTCGTTGCTCGGCATGATTTTCTTGCCTGCGAGCGCCGCGGCAATTCTTGCGCGCGGTGAACAGTCCACAGGCGCAGCTGATGTTGCACAGGTGGCTGTGATCGCAATCGCTGTCGTCCTCGTGAACTACCTTTACTTCTGGGCCTCCAGGAGATTTTCTCATTCTCTTGACGCGGCCGGGAGGGCAGCGGCGGGCCTCGCGGAGACGCCCACAGGGTTCAGGTCCACCGTAATCATCCCGATAGTGGGTTCCGTTGCCTCCTGGGTCGCCTGGCACACGGTCATCACGGGCAGGCGGGGCACCTGGAACAAACTCGAGAGAAGCGGTGACGTACGCCTCCCGGCAGACCGGCAGCCCATTCCTGCCGCTAATGGAGAATGAAGATCGAGTGAATAACGAACCAGCCGTGGCCCGGAAAAGGGTTGCTTTCAGCTTCGACGACGTACCGCATGACCCCGGCGCTTTCTTCACGCCCGACGAACGTACAGCTCTGCTGATCGAGCGGCTGGCGCAGGAACATATCGACCAAGCGGCGTTCTTCGTCATAGTCGGAGACTTCCAGGAGCCTCGAGGTCGGGGCGGAGAGGGACGGGTCAGGGCCTATACAGAGGCGGGGCATGTGCTGGGAAGCCACAGTTACAGCCATCCGAGGCTTTCAGAAACGTCGGTTGAAGATTTCATAGCGGATATCGATCGAGCTGCGGAGTGGTTCACCGGCAGAGAAGGGAAGAGGCCATGGTTCCGATTCCCTTTTCTCGACGAAGGTGATCTCGATCCCAGTAAACGTTCCGCAGTGCGCGCGGCGTTGAAAAACAGTGGGTACGCCAACGCGTACGTGACCGTCCTCACCTTGGACTGGTATCTCGACTCGCTCCTCGCGCAAGCCGTGCATGATCACCGCGACTTCGACATCGCGGCAGTTCGTGACCTCTACGTGGAATCTCTCCTGGAACCCGCTGAATTTTATGATCAATTGGCCGTCGAGGCCCTGGGCAGGTCGCCGGTGCATGTGATCCTGCTGCATGAGAATGATCTCAACACTCTATTCATCGCAGATGCGGCCCGCGCATTTCGTTCCGCAGGCTGGGATATTGTCCCGATGGACGAGGCGTACCAAGATCCCATCGCTTCGATTGAGCCCGACGGCTGGTGCGGATCGGGCCGTGTCGCTGCATTGGCGTTGGACAGCGGAAAAATTCGCCCATTCGGAATCGAGTGCAAGATCCTGGAGCCGGAAACAATGCTTCAGGCATTCGAAAGGCGGGTGTTCCGGAAATGATGCGGGCGGCGCGGAATTCGATTGCATTCTCGACAAAAGGAATCACATGACATCGAAGCCACCTCGCGGATCGTCCTCCTCGGCGAACGAAGCTGTTCCGACGCCTTTGATCGGCGTCGGCGGAGGAGAGTTCTATGACCTCTGCATAGGCCTGGGCCAGCACTGCGAGTCCACGTTCCAGATACGCCGCATCACGGGCCAGGAGAGTGCGCACTTCTTCGACTGGCTCGAGATCGACCTCGAGTTCGTGCGAGTGGCCATCGAGACAGATTTCCGCGACGTACTGCGCCCCGGAAAGATCTCCCTCACCACAGATGGTGGCGGCGCATTGGACTTCGGTGCCGGAATCGAGTTCTACCATGAATTCACCGCAGAAGCGGACGGCGACCTCACACTCGCAGACATCGAGAGCCAGCTTCCGGCTGTTCGGGAAAAATATGCGTTTCTGGCCACTCGCTGGCAGGAGATGGCCTCCTCATCGGCTCGCGTCCTTTACATACGTCAGGACGCGAACGGCGTCGAGTCGGTGAGCGACATCTGTCAGCTCCAGGACACTATCGCCACCCGATATCCCGGGCACGACTTCGCCTTGCTGTGGCTGCGTCGCTCCGTGCCCGACGACCTCGACGCGCTCCCGCCCGGAATCGCTTTCAGAGAAGTGGCGCTGGCCCCCGGCCGCTGGCAGGGCGACGACGAAGCCTGGGACGGCCTCTTCAATTCACTGCCGGCAGAAACTCTGTGGCCGCACCACCGGACACCCGACTCCGGCTGTCCGGGCTGACGCCAACGCCGTCCCGGCCGGGTTCGGCCGGGACGATGCCGGCGGCAACCGCGTCTGTAGCAGCCACCCGCGGCCCGGTCATCGGCCGGGTTTGTCAGATCAGTGCGTCTCCGGGCCTTCCCGGCGGCTCCCCCAGGAAGGACCGACCCTGTGACAGCAGTTGTCGTCGACGATCTGTCCATGACATACCGCGTCCCTGTGCGGCAGGGCGGTCTGGCGGCCGCACTCAAGTCTGTGGTGCGCCGTCGCTACCGAGACGTCCAAGCGGTCCGGAGCGTGTCCTTCGAGGTTCCGCCCGGTGAAGTCGTCGGCTTCATCGGGCCCAACGGAGCCGGCAAGACAACGACCATGAAGATCATGTCGGGGCTCCTGCACCCCACCGCAGGCACCGTGCAGGTCCTGGGCTTCACGCCGTGGCAGCGCCAGGCGCCGTTCCTGAAACGGATCGCGCTGGTGCGCGGCAGTCAGCCCACGGGCGGTTTGCAGGAGTTGACTCTGCTCGACTCGCTGCAGTATCAGCGCGTCCTCTACGAGGTTCCGGCCGACGATTACCGGCGCAACCTCGATGAGCTCTGTGAACTGCTCGAACTGGGCCCGCTGCTGGAACGGCAACTGCGCACGCTCAGCCTTGGTGAGAAGATGCGCGCGGGGCTCGCGCTGTCGTTGCTGTACCGGCCGAAGGTTCTGTTCCTCGACGAGCCGACCCTGGGCCTGGACGTCTCCGCCGCGGCCTCGATCCGCCGGTTCCTCGCCTCTTACGCCACGCAGACCGGCGCCACGGTCCTGCTCACCAGCCATTACATGGCTGACGTCGAGTCGTTGTGCCAACGCCTGATCCTCATCGACCACGGCAGCGTCACGTATGACGGACCACTCGATCAGCTGTCCTCGCGGTTGTCGCCGTGCAAACTCATCAGGCTCAGCTCGCCGTCGGCCACGAAGCAGGACTTCGCCGGCATCGCAGAGGTCGTCTCCACGAGCGGCATCTCCTGGGATCTTCGCGTCCCAAGGGACGAGGTGGCCCATGTGACATCGATTCTGCTCACCACTCTCGATGTCGTCGACCTCTCGATCGAAGAACCGTCGCTGGAGAACGTCATCGATCACGCGTACCGGGAGGGGGTGTGACCGCTCGGCTCCCACGGCTGCTGGCCCTCGGGGTCCGTAACCAGTTCCTGGAGTGGTCCGGGGCCTGGTGGTTCACCGTGACCCTCGTCGTCAATCACGCGATCGGGCCGCTCATCGGACTCGTCGTGTGGTCCGCCGTTCTGCCCGGGAACCAGACAGCCGTGAACTATTTCGTGGCGCTGGTGGGCGTGCACCTGCTGACCGCGTCGTTCGAGAACTACACGTTCTCCGAATCGGTCTACGACGGCAGCGTCAGCCACGATCTGCTCAAGCCGCAGCCCGTCATCCTCGGGCCGGCGGGCCAGAACATAGCCATCCGTCTCTGGCTGGCCGTCTTCGGTCTGCCACTGACCGTGGTGACCGCTCTCGTCGCGGGTGCCTCGTACCGGTGGCAGGCAGTACTTCTCGCGATACCTGCGCTGCTCTGCGCCGCTGTACTGCGCTTCCTCTGGACCTGGTTGCTTGCGCTCACGGCATTCTGGACCGAACGAGTGCACGCGATCGTCGCTTTCGGCAACATCCTGATCTTCCTGCTGGGCGGTATCGCCGCGCCGATCGCGGAACTGCCCGACCCGTGGCGGTCCATCGCGATGGCTCTGCCGTTCTACGGGATGCTCGGCCTGCCCGCCGAGATCGCGACAGGCACACTGCACAGCTCGACCCTGGGTGCCACGCTCCTGCTGCAGATCGGCTGGGGCACCGCCTTCGCGATCACAGCCGCCATCGCCTGGCGGTTCGGCGTCCGTCGATACACCGTTGTCGGAGCGTGACCATGCGCATAGTCCTGACCGCCATGAAGTTGATCCGTCTGCTCCGCATCAGCTTCTCCATGTCCCTGCGCCAGGCTCTGGCCTTCCGGGTAAACCTGATCTTCGACACCGTCATGGCCGTGGTCGCGCTGCTCTCGACTTTCGCCGCGGTACTGATCATCTTCTCCAGGACCGACACTCTGGCCGGCTGGACCAAGCCGGAGATGTTTGTCCTCATCGGCACGTTCGAGCTCCTCAGCGGAATCAAGGCGACCTTCGTGGACCCGAACCTCGCCAGCTTCCCCGCGCGCGGCATCCGCGAGGGCCGGCTCGATCATCACCTCCTGCAGCCCGCGCCCAGCATGTTCCTCGTAAGCCTCAGCACCGCGACACCGCTCGCCGGCGTCCAGATCCCGCTGGGGCTCGCGGTGGTGGGCGTCAGCGTAAGCACAGGTGATCGCCTGCCGGGCCCCGGGCCCGCCATTGCCTGGCTTCTGCTTGTCTGCGCCGCGACGGTGACCATGTGGGCGCTGGGGATGCTGTTCGCGAGCCTGGCGTTCTGGGCGTCCAAACTGGATCTCCACAGCCTCTTCAGCAACGCATGGCAGCTTGCCCGCTATCCGGCCGACATCTATGCCAAGCCGTTGCGGCTTCTGTTCACCTACGTCATTCCCCTCGCGCTCATCGCCACAGTTCCGACAAGGGTGCTCATTCGCCCGGTCGATCCGCATGCGGTGCTCGTGGCACTGGCCACCAGCGTCGTCGCGGTGCTGCTGGCGACCGTTACCTGGCGACAGGGCCTGAAGCGCTACACCGGCGCGACCAGTTGAGGGCTCGCTCGGCAGGCCGGCCTGCCGAACGTCCAGCCTGCCGGCCTCAAGCATGCTGAAGCCTTCCCTTCATCTTGGACACCTGGAGACCGGGACCTGAGGTTCCAGAGGAAGTAACACCAGGTGGGAAGCACGTAACACGAAGCGGTGCTCGCACGAGTACAAGCGGGACGCGATCGAGCTTGTGCGGTCATCAGGCCGGACAGTGACCGAGGTTGCTCAAGGACACGTTGACAGGAGACACGCAGAGTGTGAATGCGACCCAAATGGGCACCCTCGCGGGTGCGGGAATGAAAGCCCTTGGCCTCGCCGGTGCCGCAACTGGGCCGCCAGTCACGCCCGGAGTCTCCGACGGAGCCGGTTTGACGGGTTGTCCATCAGCGGCCGGGACGCTCGCCGGCCGGAGTCACGGCCGCCGCCAATCCCTGCTGAATCAAGGGCGCGACAAGTGAGACGAACCTTCGTAGTGGTGTTTGCGTCTGTTGCGGGCTGCTCCTGCTCGTCGCGCGGCACGGGCTGAGCCGGCAAGGAGCCTTCCCGAAGGGGCGTATTCCTGTCCGAGTGAGAGCCGCGCAGCCCTGCCGCCCGAGGGCCGGGCCCCGTGGCCGGTTATGGGTGAGGGGGCGAGCGCCGGGCCCCGGGGGTGCACATACTCAAGGCTCCGACTCAAGGCTCCGACGCCCGGGAAGGGAACCCCATGACGCAACCGCTCACGGTCGGTGTGGAGGAAGAGTTCTTGCTGGTCGATCCGGACAGCGGGTCGGCCGTGCCCGCCTCTGGGGAAGTGATCGCGGCCGCGGCCTCCGCCGGTGTTGAACGGATCCAGCCGGAGGTGTCCTCGGCCGTGGTCGAGGCCGTCACCGAACCGCACAGCGAACTGTCCCTGCTGGTCGATGACGTGCGCTTCCTGCGTTCCAGCGCAGCGGCCGCCGCCGAGAAGGCCGACTGCGCGATACTCCCGTGCGCCTGGGAACCGGTCCCGGGACCGTACATGCCACCCACCGGCTTCTCCCGCTATCGCGCGCTCCACCGGAAGTACGGCGACCTCGTGTTCGGACATATACCGTGCGGGCTGCATGTGCACGTCGGAATGCCCGACCGGGAGCATGCGGTCCGCGTCAGCAATCACCTGCGCGGCTGGCTGCCCACGCTCCAGGCGCTTGCCGCCAACTCCCCTTTCTCGCTGGGCGAGGAGACCGGTTACGCGAGCTTTCGGTCAACATGGTGGTCGCAGTTGCCGGTGGCCGGTCCGGCTCCGCTGTTCGCCGATGCCGCCCACTACAACGCGCTGCTGGACAGCCTCGTCGCCTCGGGGGTGATCGTCGACCGGAAAATGGCGTACTGGTTCGCCCGGCCCTCCGAGTACGTGCCCACCATCGAGGTGCGCGTCATGGACGTCTGCCCCACCAGCGACACCGTGATGCTCCTGGCGGGACTGACCCGCGCACTGGTCACCATGTGCCTGCGGGCGGTGCGACGCGACGCCGGGGTCCCGCAGGTCTCCGACCAGATACTGGCCGCGGCCCACTGGCAGGCCGCCCGGTACGGTCTGGAGGGCGACGCCCTGGACGTGACCTCCGGGCGCCCGGTGCCCGCCTGGACGATGGTGGACCGGCTGCTGAGACATGTCACCCCCGCGCTGTCCGACGCGGGGGACCTCGGCCCGGTCAACGACCTGCTGGCGGAGATGCGCGGAAGGGGTTCGTGGGCGAGCCGGCAGCGGAACATCGTTCAGGAGGGCGGCAGCCTGGCCGATGTCTCCGCCCATCTCAGCTCCATGTTGCTGAAGTGAGAGAACCCGGCATCGCCCAGGTGAGAGCATCCGGCAGCCATCGCTGAAGGCGCAGCACCTTGCCATGACGTGCAGCGCCAGCATGACCGGATCATGTGCTGGTGCTACAAGTCGCCTGGATGAAAGGGGCGTTGGGCTGCACAGGTGGTGTCCGCGTGTCTGTCCCCAATTCCGGCCGGTCGGCCGCGGGTCCGCTGTTGGACAAAACCCGCGGCCCGACCTGGGCGGCGTCATGGGCGGATACGTGGAGGTTCTCGGATGGGTGTGTTACGGCGTGCGGTGTTGCTGGCCGGTGCGGGGACGGCGGCCGGTACGGCCCTGGCGGCGGGTCGTGCCGTCGCGGCGGACGCGGGCCCGCCGCCCGGCGGGGCGGGCGGCCTCGCGCGGGGTGAGGACTGGGCCCGGACGGTGATCTGCTCGACCGTTACCCGGACGAGCGCCGTTGGGTCAACCACCGGATCCGGCGGATCCGCGCCCTGCCGTACAGGCCGACACCGCTGCTGGAGCTGGAGTTGCCGGCCCGCCTGCGCGGCTCGCGTACTGCTGGTGAAGAACGAGTCGGTGCACCCCTCCGGCAGCCATAAACACCGTCTGGCCGAAGCGCTGTTCCTCAACGCCCTGGCCAACGGGTGGCTGGTGAAGGAGAGTCCGGTCGTGGAGGCGTCCAGCGGCTCGACCGTCATCTCGGAAGCATGGTTCTGCCGGTAGCTCGGCATGAAATTCGTCGCCGTGGTGCCCTCCGGCACGGCCGTGGAGAAGAAGGCGATCCTCGACCTCGGCGGCGAGATTGTCGAGGCGACCGGCGCGACCATCTCTCAGCGCGCCCAGGAGGAAGCCCTCGAGCGCAAGGGCCGAGGCGGCGACGCGGGCCAACGCCGAAATGGTCGCTTTCCCATTTCCTCCGGTACCGGTGACGCGTGTGGTCCGACGTACGTGGCCCGGACCGGGTTCCGGGCCACGTACGTCACCGCGGTGAGGCGCCCCCGCCGGGGATGAGGCGAAGGTCACCCGCTCACCCCATTCGTGTAGAAGTACGATAGGCCGGATGAATATCCGGCCTTCTTCCTTCGGTCACCCCGACGCCGTCAAGCTCAACGACCGTGTCCAGCTCGAGTACGCCGAGCGATACGGGGACGAGGGGGATGTGACGCCGCTTGACCCGGGCATGTTCGAGCCGCCGCTCGGCCTGTATCTGATCGCCTATGACGACGAGGGCACCCCGGTGGCCACCGGCGGCTGGCGCGGCCAGGAGAAGAACGGTCTCGGGTACGCGGACGGCGATGCCGAGATCAAGCGCATGTACGTGGTCCCCGAGGCGCGCGGACGGGGCCTTTCCCGGCTGATGCTGGCCGCCCTGGAGGACGACGCCCGTGCCGCGGGACGCACGCGGATGGTCCTGGAGACCGGCACCAAACAGCCTGAGGCCATTTCCCTCTACGTCTCCAGCGGCTACGAGCCCTGCGTCAAGTTCGGCCACTACCGCTTCGACGAGCTCAGCCGCTGCTACGCGAAGCCGCTGACCGTCGCCGCCGGGCAGGCCGGGGACGAGCCCGCCGCCTCCGCGGCTCCTGCTGTGGCCAACCGGGCCGGGACCGCGGTTCTCTGAGGCTCCCTGAGGCGCCCGCCCCCGGACGTGGATGATTCGCGGGCCTCGCGCCCGCGGACGTTTCCCGGCTGTACCGGGCGGCTGCCGCCGGGCGCGCCGCCGTGGTCGGGACGGCCGGGATGGGAATGCTCCAGCGGTCCGTCGGGAACAGCGCGGTCGGCGCGATGGTTCAGCGCAAGAGGAGCGGCCCGAGCGAAGAGGCGGACGTGGCCGAGGCGGGGGAGCAGGCCGGATCAGGCCTGCGGTCTCCCGTGCACGATGTCGTCTCCTCGTCCGGCGGCCAGAGCCTGGACAGCGAGACCCGGGCCGATCTGGAAGGGCGGATGGGCGCCGGCTTCTCCGATGTGCGTGTCCACACCGACTCCGCCGCGCACGAATCCGCGAAGGGTGTCGGTGCTCACGCGTACACCGTCGGCAACCACGTGGTCTTCCAGCGGGACGCGTACGACCCGTCCTCGCCCCAAGTCCGTACGACCCTGGCCCACGAGCTGACCCATGTGATCCAGCAGCGCAGTGGGCCGGTGGACGGTACGGAAGCGCCCGGCGGGATCCGGGTGAGTGACCCGTCCGACCGGTTCGAGCAGGAGGCCGTCTCGAACGCGGACCGGGTGCTTGCCGCGCCCTCGCCGACCACCGATCCCGCGCCTGCCCCGGCCGCGGCACCGGCCGCCGTTTCCGTACCGGCGGTGCAACGTGAGGAAACTGCGGACGAGGACGAGCAACCGGCCGACGTGCAGGGCTCGTTCGTACAGCGGGCCGCGGCGGGTGAGGAAGAGGAAGAGGCCCCGCCGGCCTGAGCACGTCACATGAGGCGCGAGCGCGTCCCGTGAGGCGTGCGGGTGTCGAGCGGGAGACGACGGGGGCCGGTTGGCGGGACCCGGCTGGGGCCTCGGGCCGCAGGCCCCCGGCTCCGTCAGCTCTTGTCGGACAGCATCGTGCCGCCGAGGAACAGCGAGTCCGCGCAGTGCGCGGGCGTCGGCGCGTTCACCGGCTTGCCCACCTTGCGGCAGTCGACGGTCAGGGTCACCCTTCCACCTGCGGGCACCAGGATCGGTGTGACGACGTGGTGGTCGAAGTCCCGGAAGTTCTCCAGCGCGAGGTGCAGTACGGGGGAGTTCTGGTCACCTCGGTGAACGGCGTTACGGTCAACCACCCTTCGGGCACCACCGCCTCGCCCGGTTCGCTGGTCGGCACCACGCGGATACCGAACGCCGTCTCGCCCGCCGGGACGGACGAGTCCCTGGGCGGGCGCAGTTTGAGGGAGACGGTCTCCGAGCTGCCCGGATACAGGGCCAGGAGCTGCGGTTCCACCGTCGCCCACGCCACGCAGGCACCGACCACCTCGAAGCGGTATTCCTCCACGGTGGAGCCGGAGTTGTGCACCTGAAGGGGGAGACTCGTCTCCTCGCCGGGTGGCGCGAAGACCGAGGACTCGTCCAGACTTGCCGTGAGACTCATAGGCGCACCGTAGAGTCGGCGTTGGCCCACGACATCGACCACGAAGGAACGCTTTCGGGCATGTTCACTGCCCGGGACGACGTTTGAGTTTTCTGGTCGGTGTCCACGGGCATCTCCCTACGGCCTCATTACTCATGAGGCACACGAACGCAGCTGTAGTGGTTGCGCGTTGCATGAGACGTGACCGGGCAGCTGCTCGGGGGGAGCTTTGCCATGGAGCGCACTACTGTCGCATTACGGGCACAAGATCCGATCTCGCAGGCGGGCGTGACCAGCCAGCTGCGGATGCGGCCCGAGGTCAGCGTGACCGAATGGGGGGAGGAGGACATGCCGCCGCAGGTCGCGGTGGTGGTCGTGGACGTCGTCGACGACGAGGTACTGCGGATGCTGCGCCACATCCAGCGCACCAGCACCGCGCGAACTGTCCTGGTCACGAAGGACATTGACGAACAGAAACTGGTGAGCGCGGCGGAATGCGGGGTCGCCGGGGTGATTCACCGCTCCGAGGCGACCCCGGAGCATCTGGTGCAGGTCATAGGAACGGTGGCGCGCGGGAAGGGCCACCTTCCTTCCGACCTGCTCGGCCGGCTGCTGGAGGAGGTGGGCCGGCTCCAGGGCCAGGTACTGGCGCCGCGCGGGCTGCACTTCACGGGGCTCGCCGCGCGCGAGATCGATGTGCTCCGGCTGGTCGCGGAGGGGTACGACACCGCCGACATCGCGACGGAACTGGCCTATTCCGAGCGCACGATAAAGAACGTTCTGCACTCGGTCATGACCCGGCTCCAACTGCGCAACCGCTCGCACGCGGTGGCGTACGCGATGAGGCAGGGACTGATCTGACGCCCGTTGGCCGGGAGACCGTGTCGGTTTTGATGCGTTGCGGCTGATGCGACGTACCGGCAACCGTTTCAGGGGGAAGTGAGTTGGCCGAACCTGCCCGAAAGGGCAGGCGAGGCTTCCCGCAGGTGTGGCTCGTACCTCGCTGCGTGACCACGGCGAGGTACGAGACCGTGCGGACCGGTATGCCGGTGCGTCGGACGGGTCGAGTCGTCGGCTCGTCAGGGGCCGGGCCATGTCGGTGGTGTCCACGGGGGAGGACTTTCGATGCGGTGGTTCCAGCGATACGAGCGGTGGCCACGGCCACGCCCTTATGCGGCACTCTCCGGACCACGGCTGCCCGTCGACAGGCCCCGGAAGCCTCGGAGTTCGCTCGGCGCTCTCCGCTTCCCGGCCCTCGCGCTGCTGCTCCTCGCGACCGGGCTCGGTCCGGTCTCCGGCTCGGGCGCGGGTGTGGCGGCCGTGGTGGCTCCGGTCTCGTGGGTCACACCAGCCGTTGTCCATGAGGCGGTCGACCCCGGTGGTTCCATCAGCGTGGACAAGCAGGTACTGACACCGGCCATTCCGCCGAAACCGGAGGTGGTCTTCCTGGTGGACGGGACCGCGAGTACGGCGGGGAGCGACGGACCCCTCCGAAATGTGCGGAACAACCTGGACCTCATTACGCCGAACATCCTGAACGAGCAGCCCGACTCCCATTTCGCTGTGGCCACTTTCGAGGACCAGGAGGGCGACGTCCCCGACGCGGGGTTCCAGCGTATTCACAGCGCTCACGGCCGATATGACGAAAGTGCAGGACGGCGTCGACAGGCTGGGGACCGACTTGGGCCAGCAGAGCGTGGCCTCTCCGAGGACTGGATCAACGGCCTCTGGCAGATCGCGAATGTAGCCGGCGGCACGACCGTCTTCCGCGAGGGGGCCAGTCCGGTCATCGTGTTGCTGAGCGACGTGTCCAGTCACTCTCCCAGTAACGGGCACAGCATCGACGACACGATCACCGCGCTCCAGGACAACAACATCCGGGTGATCGGTGTCGACATCGCCAGCACCATCGGCGACGGTCTCGACGGCGATGGCAACGCCCACGATCCCGACAACCCCGGCTATATCGAGAACCCGCCCACCACTCCCGGCCAGGCAACCGCATCATCAACGCCACGGGAGGGCACCACTTGGAGGGCGTGGAGAGCAACGAGATCGCGGAAGCCATCGCGGCGGGCCTCAGCAACCTGCCCACGAGCGTCGCTCATCGCCTCGACTCCTGCGACCAGGGCCTGACCGTTGCCCTCGACCCACCGATCCAGAGCCTTGACAGCGGCGGCATCGCACACTTCGCCGAGACCATCGGCGTCGCTGCCGACGCACCGCAGGGCACGACCCTGACCTGCACCGTCCAATTCAGCCTGGGCTCGGCGGCGGGCGACGACCCCGATTTCCAGCAGCGGATCAGCATCGATGTGAACGACGTCGAGGCGCCGGTGGTGACCGTGGACGACCGCATCATCAGAGCGACGGGCGACGCGGGCGCCCGCGTCAGCTACACCGCGACCGCGACGGACGCCGAGGACGGTCCGCTTCCGGTGAGTTGCACGCCCGCGTCGGGCTCCCTCTTCCGGGTAGGTCTGACCACCGTCACGTGCTCCGCCACCGACAGTGCGGGCAACACCGGCACGGACACAGCCCAGTTCGAGGTCTCTGCACCGCCGGTCCCGCCCTCCGCCGACGTGGCGGTCAAGGTCGATGTCACGCCGGACCGTACGTACACCTCCCGCCCGGCGCAGGCCCGCTACACGATCCCCAACGCCGGTCCGGACACGGCCGACGGCGTGGTCATCAGTTCCTCGTGGCCCAGCACACCGGCAGCCAAGGACCGCACACTGCCGGTCCTGAGCCGTTGCGCGGCAAGCGCGCCGTGCACGATCCCGCCCGGTGGCCGTATCGAGGTGACACAGACGGCGACCTACCGTGCGGCGATCAGCGGTGAGGTACGGGCCACCGTAACCGGCACCCTGCCCGACAGCCGTCCGGCCGGCAACCGGGCAACAGCTCAACTGCGCCTTTTGAAGCCTTCGTTGACTGTCACGCCGGCGGTCACCAAGCCGGGCCGGGTCGTCGTGGCCCGGGGCAAGGACTACCCGCCGGGCGAGACCGTACGTCTCACCTGGAGCCTCGGCATCACGGAGGACCTGAACGGTGTGACGGTCGGACGGGACGGCACGTTCGAGGCGCAGGTGCTGGTCATGCGCAAGGACCGGCTCGGCCCCCGCCGACTGCGAGCGGACGCACAAGATCTTCTACAGCTGAAGAGACCGGTCCTGGTCGTGCAACAGCCACCGGACTTCGAGGGCCGCGCGTGAGCACACGCAGATATACGGGAGTGATCAGGTGATCCATGAGGTCGACGACGTGCTGCGCGCCTTGATCCGCGCCGAAGTGCTCGAAGGCGGCCAGATCGCGGTGGTCTTCGACGCCCCGACCAGGGAGTGGGCTGCCAAGGTCAACGCCCCCATGGTCAACCTCTACCTGTACGACATCCGGGAGGACATGCGGCGGCGCGGGCGCGGACTGCACTACGAGTACGACGAGCGCGGCGCGATCGTGGCCCGCCGACGGCAGCCGCGCTTCTTCAAGCTGTTGTACCTGATCGGAGCATGGACCAGGCGCCCTGAAGACGAACACCGGCTGCTCTCCTCGCCGCCGCGCGGAGATCGAGTTCTGGGGCCACCGGTCCTGACCGTCCGGGCAGGACCCCTGTCCGAACCCGGCCTGCTCCTGTCACCGGTCAGCGGTGTGCGGCTGGAGTGGTCTCCAGCCGCACACCGCTGACTTCGGGTTTTCTGTCCGGGAGTTCTTTCGGGCCGGTGGGCCCCCTGCAGTTCATGTCCTTCGCCGTGCGAGGACACCGGGGTGACACGCTGTCAACGCGTGTTCTCCGGACGGGTCTCGGTCGGTGCGGACGCGGCGGCCGGCTCGGAGACGAGTCCGGTCTCTCCGCCGACGAGTGCCAGTGCCTCGGCGTCCGTCGCCGTGAGGCCCGGGGCGCTGTCCTGACTGCTCGCGACGACTCTGCTCTTCCCGTCGTTCGTCGGGCGCAGTGCGCGCCACAGCAGCGGAACCGTGGCGAGTGCGAGTCCGGCGCTCACCCAGATGACCACATGCAGCGCACTGGTGAAGGCGTCGGCCGCGACGAGCGAGGTGGTGTGGATACCACCGTTCAGTTCCTCGGTGACCTTCTCGGGATCAGCGATCTTGCCCATGAGGTGGGACGAGGTGATGGTCAGCAGCAGGGACCCGCCGATGGCGGCCGCGGCCGTGTCACCCGTCAGACGCATGGCGTTGAACATACCGGCGGCCATACCGGCCCGCTTCAGTTCCACGCTGGAGACGGCGGCGCCGTCCAGGATGGCCAGCGTGATGCCGTAGCCGATGCCGGTGACCAGGAGCGGTCCGGCGATCGAGGCCACTCCGCCGTGCGGCTGGATGGTGGTCAGCCAGGCCATGCCTCCGCCGACGATCGCCATGGCCGCGGTGAGCTGGACGCGCACCGAGATGAACTTGGCGATGACGGGCGCCAGGAGCGGGATGACCAGGGTGGGCGCCGTGAAGATCACCAGGACGGCTCCGGCGCGCAGGGGGCTGAAGCCCTCGACGGCGCTGAAGTACGTCGGCAGCAGGACCAGCAGCGGCAGCAGGGTGAACGCCATCGCCACGGCCGCGGCGGTGACGCCCATGAAGCGCGAGTGGCGCAGCAGGCCGAGGTCGAACATCGGGTCCTTCTGGTGCTTCTCCGCGAAGTAGAAGCCGGCCAGCAGCACGACGGTGCCGATCAGGGAACCGAGGACGAGCGGGGAGGTCCAGCCGAAGGCCGGTGCCTCGACGAGCGCGAAGATCAGCAGGAACAGACCACCGGTGAAGGTGATGGTGCCCGCCCAGTCCAGACGCTTCGCGTCCGGGTTCCGGGATTCCGTGATCATCGGTGCGAAGACGGCGACGGCGAGTCCGAGGATCGCGGGGATCGCGAAGACGCCGCGCCAGCCCATGGCCTCCATCATGACGCCGGAGATGAGCGGGCCGAAGGCGAGACCGGCACCGAGCGCGGTGCCGAAGATGCCGAAGGCGCGCAGACGCTCAGTGCCCTCGAAGCGGGAGGCGATGAGTGTCGATCCGGCGGTCAGTGTGGCGCCGGCGCCTATACCGCCCGCGACGCGAGCGATGTCGAGCAGGAGGATCGAGTTCGACAGCATGGCCACCAGAGCGGCGGCGCCGAACAAGGTGATGCCGAGGTGGAAGATGCGGCGGCGGCCGATGCGGTCGGCGATGGTACCGAAGGCGAGCATCAGCGCGGCGAACGTGACGTTGTAGCCGCTGACCACCCACTGGAGCGCCTGGGAGCTGGGGTGCAGGTCCCTGGCGATGTCGGGGAGGGCCACCCCCGCGCCGGTCAGGGCTACGGGAAGGAGGAAGACCGCCACGCTGACGAGCAGCAAGGTGACCCATGGGGGCTTCTGAGAGCGAGATGAAGGTGCCTTCATCGATGAAGTTGCGTTCATAGTTTCAGCATCCTACACCTCTGCTGCGGGACGGCAAGTCCGCATGTGGGTGGATTTGAGAGTCGGTCGAAAGGGGTGTATCCGCCGCAGGGGTGCAAGTGGGCGGGCCGGTCTCGAGCTGGGCATTCGTACCCACGGTCGCGACAAAGATGAAGGCTACTTCATCAGAGTAGTAACCTTGTCCAATGTGGAAACCTGCGATGGTTTCCGTACCGAGACGAGCGGGATACCGGGGACGCCGGCCCGCTGAGGTGGTGGATCACATGAAGAATGAGGCGTACGACACGACCAGGGCGGCCCATGAGGACGAGCCCGCGGACAATCTGAGCCTTCACATCAAGCGCGCCGAGCAGGCGCTCTCGCTCCGCAGGGCGGAGGCGATGCGCGAGCTGGACCTGACCCCGGCCCAGTGCGGGGTGCTCGGTCATCTCGCGGGCGGCGCGTCGATGTCCTGCACACAGCTCGCGCGCGAGGCGCTGGTGACCTCGCAGACGATGAACGGAATCGTCAGCCATCTGGAGGAGAAGGGGCTGGTGAGCCGGCGGGTCTCCCCCGATCACGGCCGCGTGCTCCTGGTGTCCCTCACCCCCGAGGGGATGGAGCGCGCGCGCAGCGCCCGGCGCTTCTCGGCCTCGGTCGAGCAGAGCCTGCGTGAGGATCTCTCCGACGCCGACTACGAGCTTCTGGTGAGCCTGCTCGACCGGGTCGGCCACACCGGCCGGGCGGCGGGCCGTTCGCTACCGGATCAGCGACGTCCAGTCGGGGGCCTGGGCGGGGTCCAGGCTCCGTAGCCGGGCGAGGGTGTCCGGATCCTGTGCGTCGAGCCAGTCGGCCAGCTCGCGGAAGGACACGCAGCGCACGCCCTCGCGCGGGCAGGCCTGGCGTATCACGTCCTCGACGGCGTCCATGTAGATGCCGCCGTTCCAGGCCTCGAAATGGTTGCCGATGAAGAGCGGTGCGCGGCTTCCGTGGAAGACCCGCTCGAAGCCGTTGAGGTAGGCGTCCTTGGTCTGCGTACGCCAGGTCGCCCACTGGGCCGGATCGCCGTCGGTCTCGCCGTCGGACTGGTTGTACAGGAAGTTGAAGTCCATGGAGAGTGCCTGGAACGAACCCCCGGGATAGGGCAGGAGCTGAAGAGGGAAGTCCCAGATGCCGTCCTTCCTGCCCGGCCAGATCTGGAAGTCCCCGGCCGAACTGGCGTCGTAACGCCAGCCGAGCGGCTCGACGGCGGGTATCAGGGTCTTCTGCCCCTCCAGGCATGGCGCGCGTCCTCCGGTGACTTCCCGGTCCGGGTCGAAGGGCAGCGGGGGAAGGTCCGTGAACCCGGTGTTCGACTTCCAGTTCTTCATGAACGAGACGGCCTGGTCGGTCTCGCTCCTCCACTCGGCGGGACTCCAGTCACCGCCGCCCTCCGCTCCGCAGAAGTGCCCGTTGAAGTGTGAGCCGATCTCGTCGCCCTCGGACCATGCCTCGCCCAGCTGCTCCAGCGTCGACCGGATGTGTCCGGGCGTCGGGTACGAGATGTCCGCCGCGCCCACCGCGTGCTGCGGCGGCTTGTAGAGCCGCTTCTGCGACTCCGGGAGGAGGTAGATGCCGGTGAGGAAGAAGGTCATGTGCGCTTCGCTCTCCCGTGCCGCCTTCCGGAACCGGGAGAACAGATGGTCGTCGCCCTCCAGCGCGCCGTCCCAGGAGAACACCACGAACTGCGGCGGCTTCTCGCCCGGTTGGAGACGTACCGGCTTCAACTGCCCTGGCTGCGGGCCGGTGTAGGAGGTGGAACCGTCGCCCAGCACCTTCACCTTCCCGTCCCACTTCTGGTAGCCGTCCTTCTCCCGCTCCGCCCCGGGCGCGGCGCCCGCCGCCTCCGGAGGACGCACCGCCGGTGCGGAGCCGTCCGCGCCGGCGCCGACGAGCGTTACGGCCGCCGCGGTCGCGCCGACGGCCAGTACCACCCCCAGGGCGACGCGGACGCGGAGCGGTGCGAGGACGGTGCGAAGAGTACGGCGCATGCGGAAGGTGCTTCCTGTGAGAGTCGACGGGACGGCGTGGGAGGCCACGGCGCCGTCCCGGCCCGTGGCGTCCCGCTGTCACCGCCGCAGGCTTGCCACGGACGTCAGGTAGTCGGACCAGATGCGGGCCGGATATGTCACGTCCGCGTCGGGGTCCCCGCCCAGGCCGGTGAGCGGCAGCGGTTTCAGGTCCTTCAGATCCATGCGGTAGACGACGACGGCCGTCGCCTCCCGCTCCGTGTAACCGGCGAACCAGCCCGCGGTGTGGTCCTGTGTGGTGCCGATCTTGCCGGCGGTTCCGGGCTCCAGCCCCTTCGCGGCGGCGGGACCCTCTTCCCGGAGCGCGCCGGCGAGCGCGTCGGTGACCTGCGCGCCGACCCTGGCACTGAATGCGCGGTTCCTGCGGGGCGCCTCCAGCCGGACCGGGTCGCCGCCCCGCGACACCCGCGCCACCGAGTACGGCTCCGTGTGCACACCGCCGGCGGCGAACGTCCCGTACGCGTCGGCCATCCGGATGGCGCTCGGAGTGGAGTTGCCCAGGGAGAGGGCCGGTACACGCGGCCCGAGGCTGGAGGCGAGGAATCCGGCGTCCTGGGCGGCGCGGCTCACCCGTTCCAGACCGGTGTCCATCCCGAGTTGCGTCAGCGGTGTGTTGACCGAGTGGACCATCGCGTCGCGCAGGCTGAGGGAGCCCCATGAACGGCCGCCGTCGTTCCGCCCCTTGACCACCTTCCCGTTGCGGTCCCAGTACGGGCCCTCGGGGGTGAGTACGGCGAGGTCGTCGTCGCCGTCGTAGACGGTGGCGGGGGACACCGGGACGCGGGGCGCGCCGCGCTCGTGCTGGACACCGTCGCGCAGTGCTGCCGCGTACACGAAGGGCGTGAACGCCGAACCCGCCGGGACGGTGACCGCGTTGGATTCGTTGAACCCCTGGGTGAGGAAGTCGGGACCGCCGTACAGAGCGAGGATCGCACCGCCGGGAGCGACGGACGCTGCCCCGGTGCGCGCGTGCCGGTCGGACTTACGGCCGTCGGGGTCGAAGCCGTCGTGGACCGCGCGGACCGATTTCGCCAGAGCCGTCGTGCGCGCTTTGTCGAAGGTGGTGTGGATCCCGTAGCCGCCCAGGTCGAACTCGGCGTCCGAGATGTGGCCCGCTTTCTGGAGATACGTTTTGGCGAGACTGGCCAGATAACCCGGCTGCCCGCTCGCCGTGGCGGGCCTGGGCGGGGATTTCGGCTCGGGGAAGACCGTGAGCGCGGCCCGTTTCGACGGCGTCAGCGTCCCGGTGGTGACCATCCGGTCGAGGATCCAGCTCCAGCGTTCCACCGCGCGTTCGTGCGTCTTCGCGCTGATCGCGGGGTCGTACAGGGAGGCCCCCTTGAGGAGCGAGGCCAGGAACGCGGCCTCGCTCACGTCGAGTTCGCCGACTTCCTTGCCGTAGTAGGCCTGAGCGGCGCGCTGGATGCCGTATGTCCCGCGGCCGAACCAGCTGGTGTTGAGGTAACCCTCGAGGATCCGGTCCTTGTCGAGCCGGTTGTCGATCTTGACCGCGAGGAGCAGCTCCTCGAATTTGCGCCTCGTCGTCTGATCCTGGCTGAGGTAGGCGTTCTTGACGTACTGCTGAGTGATGGTGGAGCCGCCCTGCGTGTCGCCCCCGCTCGCCATCCGCAGCACCGCGCGTGCCATTCCCGAAGCGGAGATGCCGTGATCGGAATAGAAATTCGCGTTCTCCGCTGCCAGCACCGCGCTCCGGACGTGTGCGGGGACCTTGGCCAGTGGTACTTCCTGCCGGTTGACCCAGCCGCTGCGCGCCAGCTCCGACCCGTCGGACCAGTAGTAGACGTTGTCCTGCTGGGTCGCGAAGGCGTTGAGATGTTCTGGTATGTCCGTCTTGGCGTAGGCGTACATCGACAGGGCGCTCACGCCCGCCACGCCCCATATCAGGACTGCGAGGATCTGTCTCCATGAAGGCAGCCACCGGCGGAATCCGGCGTGTGCCGACCGCGGATAGTCCGGCCGCAGGCGCGGCCTCCGAGCTTCGCGCGCTGCTCGTGCGATACGGGAGAGCCCAGCCCGCGTCCGGCCCCGCATCCCTGCCCGGGTCTCCGCCGGTGTCTCCGCCGGTGTGAGGACGTCCGTCCGCTGTGGCCGCCTCATCCGCGGGCCCTCCGCCGGCTGCCTCCGTCGTGGGAGGGCCGGGTGGTCCCCTTCTGGCCGGTCGGAGAAAAGCGACGTAGGGGGCGGAGTGCGTGCGGCATGCCTGCGGGAATCCTCACGGAAAGGCGTGACCGGGAAGCCGGTCGGGGTCGACCACGAAGACGAGAAAGCGAGGGGGTGCGATGCGCGGAAAATGAGGAGGTCTGGTGATGATCGTAAACTGCCTGCGCGGCGGGGTTTGGCCAACCCCCCTCTGTCACAAGGGCGTTCGGGATAATTGCGGCTGAAAGCCGAAAGGGCCCCGTATGCGACCGGTGGGGACCGGCTGAAGAATGACGACGGGCCGGTGGGTGAGGGGGCAGGCGGTCGGTCAGCCCTGGACGCCGGACCGTTCCACGCCCGCGACGAGGTGCCGCTGCGACACGAGGAAGAACTCGTCGGACGCCTGGCAAGCACTGATCACCAGCGGCAGCACGGCGCCGCGGACATCGCGCGCAGCTGCGGAAAGGTGATGTGGCGGAACGTCTGTGGGCCGGGGCGCGCGCCGTCGGCGGCTCCCTTCTTCAGCCTGTCCGCACGCCGGGCGAGCGGCAGTCCGGCCGGTATGTGGAATCCGTACGACAGGGCGAAGCCGACCTGGTCATCGGTCCTGTCGACCCACAGCCACTTGACGAATTTCCGGGACAACTCGGTGTGTATTCCAAGGGCATTGACTGCGGATCCGTACCCGCCGACCGGTACGCAGGGGCTGCCGTGCGGGCCGTCGGAGGGGAAGGGCAGGACGCCGAAGTCGTCCCCGAGCGCCTGCTCGACCTGTGGCAGGGCCCGGAGCCCGGACCGCTGAAGGGCCGTCAGCCCCTGGATGAGGGCGGCGGGATCGGACCAGTCGGAGGGCGCGCCGAGCAACAGCGCCTTCCCGGCGTACAGGTCATGGATCCTGCCGAGGGGCCTCGCCGCCTGCGGGTCGTCGAAACCGACGTCGCCGTGGTCGGTGACGAGGCTGAGGCCGGCGGCGTAGAGCGGTGTTCCGCCGGGTACACCGGCTCCTCCGTCATTGCCGAGGAGGAGGCCCTTGACATCCCTGGTGGCCAGGGCCCTTGCTGCGTCCAGCAGTTGATTGACGGTCTGCGGCGGTCGCACTCCGGCCTTGGCCGGCCGGCTCTTGCGGTGGTAGAGCAGCTGTGTGTCGATGACCTGCGGGATGCCGTAGATCCTGCCCCGGTGGGTCTTGAGGGTCGGCGCCGCCCGATGGAAGACCTCCCTCACGTCCTTCACCAGATCGGTGAGGCCGGCGACCTGGCCGCCCAGGATCTGGTCGAGGGCCGGGCCGCC
Source organism: Streptomyces sp. NPDC088725 (assembly GCF_044751305.1). Classification (NCBI taxonomy): domain Bacteria; kingdom Bacillati; phylum Actinomycetota; class Actinomycetes; order Kitasatosporales; family Streptomycetaceae; genus Streptomyces; species Streptomyces sp. NPDC088725. The sequence goes on along the minus strand of NZ_JBIVLO010000015.1, from coordinate 45,906 downwards.
TTCGAACACATCCGGACCGTCCCCGCTCAGGAGGGCCGCCGCGGTCTGCTCGTCGTAATTGCCCGGCCGCCACTGGATGTTGACGTCAGCCCCGGCGAACGCGGCGGCACGACGCCGTACGGCCTGCTCGGTCCCCGCTTCGCCGTGCTGGTGGTACCACTGGCGCAGTGCGGGCCTGCCGCTGCCGCCGGACGCGCCGCCGCGACCGTTGTCGGAGCCGCAGGCCGCGACCGCGCCGGTCAGGGCGGCACCGGCACCGCCGGTGAGCACACGCCTGCGGCTGGCTGACACGACTGGTCCTCCTCTTCGGGCCGGACGGCTCGTCGCCTGGCCGGCACGGATCCACCCTTGCCCCTGGTTGCCGGAGCGGTATGTCACCCGCGTGAAAAGACATGTGACCGGCCGTCGGCTCCCGCCGGCGGTCGCCGTTGCCGTCCCGCCCCGCTGGGAGGGAGCGCCCGGTGAAACCCGTGATGGCAAGATTCACTCACAAGACTTCAACTACCGAGAGTATTTGAATCGATCCGATCGGTGACGATACGCTGTGGGAGTCATATCCCGCAGGTCCAGGTGCGGGAAGTGAAAGTTGGGGGGAAGCGTCATGGGGTCATACAGCCGTTCCGTGCTCTGTCGTGTCGCCTATCCGATCCTGCTCGCGGCAGTGGGCGGTGTCGTGATGGCGGCCCTGCACTGGCGATGGGATCCGGGCGAAGTCAGCTTTCTCTTCCTGATCGGCACCATCGGTTACCTGGCCGTGCTTGAGCGGGTGATTCCCTATGAGCGCACCTGGCACCCGAGCCGGACCGAATGGGGCTGGTATGCCGTCTACTTCGTACTGAGCATGATCGGCGGCGCGCTGGCCCAACTGCTGGTGTCCGCCGCGCTCGACCGGATGGCGCCACCCGCACCGATGTTCGCGTTGTGGGCGGAGATACCGCTGGCGTTGCTGCTCGGTTCGCTGGCCGGGTACCTCGTGCACCGCCTGGAACACACGTCGAGCTGGCTGTGGCGCCTGCACGGTGTGCATCACGTGCCGGACAAGGTCAACGTCGGGAACAACGGTGTCAATCACGTCTTCGACATCGTGCTCGCCCAGGGAGTCGTGCAGGCCGCGCTGGCTCTGGTCGGCTTCTCCCGGGAGTCCGTGTTCGCGGTGGGCATCTTTGTCGTGGCCCAGGGCTACTTCATCCATGCCAACGTCGATGTGCGCGTCGGCAGGCTCAACCACGTCTTCGCGAGCCCCGAGGTACACCGCCTGCACCACAGCACCGAGCTGTCGGAAGCCGGCCACTTCGGTTCCGATCTGACCATCTGGGACCACCTGTTCGGCAGTTTCACCTGGCACCCCGGTCGCCGGCCGGCCGCCGTCGGGCTGCACGATCCCGGGTCGTTCCCGAGGACCGGTGCCGTCGTCGCCACCCTGCTCCATCCCTGGCGTGGTGTCGCGAAGACCGGGGACCGCTCCGCGGCCTGACCCGGCCTCCGGTCGGCCCGGCCGCCGGCCCCGCTTCCACCAGTCTGCCCCCGCCGAGCGATCGGAACGGGGTGCGTTGCCCTGCCCATGCTCGCGCCGCAGCGCAGCGATTCAAGGACTCGACTGACATGACGGATTCGATCAACAGCGCCTCCCACGCTGACGCGTCACGGGACGGCACCGCCCGCCAGAAGATCGCGGTCATCGGCATCGGCTGCCGGCTTCCCGGCGGCGCCAGTGACCACCGCGTTTTCTGGCAGAACCTGATCGACGGCAAGGACTGCCTCACACCGACGCCCGCCGACCGGTACGACGTCGCCACCCTCGGCAGCCGGGACAAGACCAAGCCGGGCCGCCTGACCGGCGGCCGGGGCGGCTACATCGACGGGTTCGACGAGTTCGACCCGGCTTTCTTCGGCATCAGCCCCCGTGAGGCCGACCATATGGACCCGCAACAGCGCAAGTTGCTGGAAGTGGCGTGGGAGGCGCTGGAGGACGGCGGGCAGAAGCCGGGCGAACTGGCAGGCTGCGATGTCGGTGTGTACGTCGGAGCTTTCACACTGGACTACAAAATCCTCCAGTTCGCCGACCTGAGCTTCGAAACACTGGCCGCCCACACCGCGACCGGCACGATGATGACCATGGCATCGAACCGCGTCTCGTACTGCTTCGACTTCCGCGGCCCCAGCATCTCGCTCGACACCGCGTGCAGTTCCTCGCTGGTGGCCGTGCACCTGGCCTGCGAGAGCCTGAGCCGGGGCGAGACGAGCCTGGCGCTCGCGGGCGGCACGCTGCTGCACATGGCGCCGCAGTACACCATCGCCGAGACCAAGGGCGGCTTCCTCTCCCCGGACGGAGTCTCGCGTGCCTTCGACGCCTCGGCGAACGGCTACGTACGGGCGGAGGGCGTCGGCCTGGTCGCGCTGAAGCGGCTGGACGACGCACTGCGCGACGGTGATCCGATCCACGCGGTCGTCGTCGGCAGCGGGGTCAACCAGGACGGCCGTACCAACGGCATCACGGTGCCGAACGGGGACGCGCAGGTCGCGCTCATCGAGCAGGTCTGCTCCGGGGCGGGCGTCGAGCCGGGCAGTCTCCAGTACGTGGAGGCACACGGCACGTCCACACCGGTCGGAGACCCCATCGAGGCGAACGCGCTGGGGCGTGCGCTGTCCATCGGACGCCGTCCCGGCAGCAAGTGCTACGTCGGCTCGGTCAAGACGAACATCGGACACACCGAATCGGCCGCGGGCATCGCGGGTCTGATCAAGACCGCGCTCAGTCTCAAACACCGCACGATTCCCCCGCATATCAATCTCGAACACATCAACCCTGCCATCGACCTCGCGTCGCTGCCGTACGAGATCCCGGACAGGCCGACCGCCTGGCCCGAACACGAAGGGCCCGCGCGTGCCGGGGTGAACGCGTTCGGCTTCGGCGGTACCAACGCGCATGTCCTGCTGGAAGAGGCCCCGACCGCAGAGTCCCGGTACCCGCAGGCGCCCGAACCGGAAGCCGGGAGTGAGGCCGCCGCGGGGAGGACGACGGCCGAGGTGCCCGGCTGTGCCGCCGCCGCGGACCGGGCCGCGCTGAGCGGTTGCACGATCCTGCCGCTGACCGCCCGTGATCCGGCCGTCCTGCCCGAGCTGGCCGAGGGCATCCGGCGGGAGCTGGCGGGCGAGAACGGCCCGGAGGTGTCCCTCGCCGACCTCGGCCACACCCTGGCCCACCGCCGGCAGCACCTGGAGTCACGGCTCTCCGTCGTCTACTCCACGCGCGCCGAGCTCGACGCGGCCATAGCCGCATATCTGCGCGGTGAACCCCACCCCCGGGTACTCCTCGACCAGCGGCGGGAGCGCGCGCAGCGCCGTATGGCCTGGGTCTTCACCGGCATGGGCCCGCAATGGTGGGGAATGGGCCGCGAACTGTTCAGGAAGGAGCCCGTATACCGCGAAGCGGTCGAGCGGGTGGACGAGGAGATCGCCGGGCTCGCCGGCTGGTCTCTCATCGGGGAACTCACCGCCGACGAGGCCGAGTCCCGCATGGACCAGACCTGGCTGGCGCAGCCCGCCAACTTCGCGGTGCAAGTCGGTCTCGCGGCGCTCTGGCGCGGCTACGGCGTGCGGCCGGACGCCATTGTGGGGCACAGCACCGGCGAAGTGGCGGCCTTCTACGAAGCCGGTGTCTACAGCCTCGCGGACGCGGTCAAGGTCGTCGTCCACCGCAGCCGGCTCCAGCAGCAGCTGGTCGGTACGGGCACCATGCTCGCGGTCAGCCTGCCCGAGGCCGAGGCGCTGCGCAGGCTGGAGCCGTACGGGGACCAGGTGTCGGTGGCCGCGGTCAACAGCCCGGCCGGGATCACCCTGGCCGGGGACGAGGACGCGCTCACCCGGATCGCCGCCGAACTGCACAGCGATCAGATCTTCGCCAAGTTCCTTTCTGTGAAGGTGCCTTACCACAGCGCCAAGATGGAGCTGATCAAGGACGATCTGCTCAACTCCCTGGACGGACTGAAGGCGAACGCGGCGCAGGTCCCGCTCTATCTGACCGGGCAGGAGGGCACGGCCCACGGCACCGAACTGGACGCCGCCTACTGGTGGAAGAACGTCCGCGACAGCGTGCGGTTCCACGCGGCGATCGACCGCCTGGCGGACGACGGGCACAGTCTGTTCCTGGAGATCGGCCCGCATCCCGTACTCGCGCACTCGATCAGGGAATGTCTCGACCACCGGAGCCTCGAAGGCCGCACGCTGCCCTCGATCCGCCGCCAGGAGGACGAAGCGGCCCGCCTGACCACCTCCCTCGCCTCGCTGCACAACCTCGGTGTGGACATCGACTGGAGTGTGCTTCAGCCGGCGGGCCGGCCGGTGTCCCTGCCGCGCTACCCGTGGAAGCGGGACCGGCACTGGGCGGAGCCCCGGGCCGTGGAACAGATCAGGCGCGGGCTCCTCGACCACCGGCTGCTCGGCCGCAGGACGGCCGGCGCCGAGCCGACCTGGGAAGCGAAGCTCGACGTCGAGACACTGCCGTATCTGAACGATCACCGGATCCAGGGCGAAGCCGTGTTCCCGGCCGCCGGCTATCTGGAGATGGCGATCCAGGCGGTACGGGCGATGACCGGCGCCACCGACGCCGCGCTCGCCGACATCAGGTTGCGCAAGGCGCTCTTCCTGCCCGACGGCGAGGCGAAGACGGTGCGGCTGTCGTTCTCCGCCGAGGACGCCTCGTTCACCGTGGCCACCGTCCCCGGTGAGACCCACGAGCGCACCGTGCACGCGAGCGGCGTCGTACGCGCCGGACAGCGGACGGGATACGGACCGCCCCTCGACAGCGACGCGATCCGCGCCCGCAGCACCCGGCGACTCACCGGCCCGGACTGTTACGCGGGCCTCGCGGCCCTCGGGTACCACTACGGCCCGGCGTTCCAGGCCATCGAAGACGTGTGGCTGGGCCCCGACGAGGCGCTTGCCCGGATCAGACCCACCGCCGCGCTCGGCGACGACGCCGCCGGCCATCACATCCATCCGGTGCTGCTCGACGCCTGCTTCCAGTCGCTGCTGACCCCGCAGCTGCTGGCGGCGGATGAAGGCGCGCGGGACACCGGCATCCGGCTGCCGCTGTCCATCGGCGACGTACGGATCGACCCCGTCGGCGACCGGCCGCTCTGGGCGCACGCCCGCATCACGCACCGGGACGCGGACGGCCTGACCGGCGACATCGTGCTGTACACCGACGCGGGCACCCCGCTGGGCCGCATCAGCGGATTCCGCGCCGGGGACATCGAGAAGGCGTCGACCGCGGTCGGACAGACCACCGTCGACGGCTGGCTGGCCGATCTTGCCTGGACCGACGCCCCGCTCGACGCGAACGCCCCCACCCGCGACCCGGCGACCGGCTGGCTCGTCCTCGCCGACGCGCGGGGAGTCGGCGATGCGTTCGCCGCGCTCGTGGCCGAGCGCGGTGGCCACTGCCATCTGGTGCGCCCCGGCGACGGTTACCGCCACGGCCGGACGGAGTCGGTCGTACGGCCGGGTTCAGCAGAGGACCTGCGCCGTCTCCTCGCCGAACTGGGCGCGGAGACAGGCCGGTTCGACGCGGCCGTCCATCTGTGGAACCTCGACCTGCCGCGGCTCGACGAGACGGACAGGGACGCCCTCGGCGGCCACGCCGACCTCGGGACGTACTCACTGATCGCGCTCGCCCAGGAACTGCCCGCAGGTCTGCCGGGCAGCAGGCTGCACATCGTCACGCGCGGTACCCAGGCCGTGCGGGCCGGCGATCCGGTCGAGCCGCTCGGCGCCCCGTCCTGGGGCATCGGCCGCGTCCTTCGCTACCAGGAACTCGCTGACCACCCGGGCAAGTTGATCGACCTCGACCCCTTCCTTGCACCGGCCGCCGCTTCGGCCCCGGGGCGGACGGGCACGGACTCCGAGGCCCGCAGGGCGGAGGCCGAGACGCTGCTGCGCGAGCTGACGACCGACGACGAACACGAGATCGCTCTGCGCGGCGGACACCGCCGGACCAGCAGACTGCGCCGGGCCACCGGCCTCAGCCACCCGCTGCCTCCGAGGCTGCGGGCCGACGGCAGCTACCTGGTGACAGGCGCGTTCGGCGCGCTCGGCCGGCTGCTCTGCCGGACCCTGGCGCGCCGGGGCGCCCGCAGGCTCATCCTGGTGGGCCGTACCGCCCTGCCCGAACGCGGCACCTGGAGCGGGCTCGACCCGGCCTCACCGGCCGGCCGGCACACCCGTTTCGTCAAGGAGCTGGAAGCCCTCGGCGTACAGCCGATCCTCGCGCCCCTCGACATCACCGACGAGGCCGCGCTCACCGCCTGGCTCGCGGACTACCGGCGCGGTGGTCTGCCTGGCGTCCGCGGCGTGTTCCACCTGGCGGGACAGGTCCGCGACACCCTCCTGCCCGAAATGGACCGGCAGGTCTTCGACGCCGTCCACGACCCGAAGGTGGTCGGGGCCTACCTGCTCCACCGTCACCTGCGCGACGAACCGCTCGACCACTTCGTCCTGTTCGCTTCGGTCGCCTCCCTGCTGACCACCGCGGGCCAGACCAACTACGCCGCCGGCAACGCGTTCCTGGACGCCCTCGCGCACCACCGCCGTACCCGCGGGCTGCCTGCTCTGAGCCTGGACTGGGGGCCGTGGGCCACCGGCATGATCGAGGAACTGGGCCTGATCGACCACTACCGCAACAGCCGGGGCATGAGTTCACTCTCCCCGGAAGCGGGCATGGCGGTGCTGGAGCGCGTACTCGGCCAGGACCGCGCCCAGCTGCTGGTCGCCACCGTCGTCGACTGGCCGCTCTTCCTCGCCTGGTACCCCTCCGCGCCACCGCTCGTCAGCGAGCTGGCCGCCGCCGGTGACGCCCCGGCGGCGGAGCAGAACAGCCTGCTCGACGTCCTGCGGGCCGTCGGCGAGGAGGAAGGCAGGCAGCTGCTGACCGAACGCTTCACCGCGCTCGTCGCCACCGTGCTGCGGGTTCCGGCCGACCGCGTCGACCCGGCGGCCGGCCTGCACCTGCTCGGCCTGGACTCCCTGCTCGCCATGGAGCTGCGTGCCCGGGTGCACACCGAGCTGGGCATCGCGCTGCCGGTGGTCGCCCTGCTGAGCAGCGCCCCGGTCGCCGAACTGGTCGACCGGCTGTACGCGGGACTGACCGAACTGCTCGCGGAGGAGGCGGGAGCGAGCGCGGTGGGCGGCGCGGTGGAGCTGTTCGAGGACGAAGGGCGCTACCCGCTGACCCAGAATCAGAAGGCCCTCTGGTTCCTCAAGCAGCTCAACCCCGACGGTTTCGCCTACAACATCGGTGGGGCGGTCGAGGTACGCGTCGCGCTCGATCCCGAGCTGATGTTCGAGGCCGTACGGATGCTGATCGACCGCCACCCCAGCTTGCGGGCCAACTTCCTCCTGGAGGAAGGCCAGGCCGTACAGCGGATCTCCGGCCCCGGCAGGTACGACCTCGCTCTGTTCGACGTCCAGGACGCCGCGTGGGAAGAGATCCACGCGATGATCATCCGTGAATACCGTGAGCCGTACGACCTGGAGCGCGACCCGCTGGTCCGTTTCCGCCTGTTCAAACGGGGCGAGGACCGGTGGGTGATCATGAAGGCCGTCCACCACATCATCTCGGACGCGATCTCGACGTTCACCTTCATCGAAGAACTGCTCTCGGCCTACGAGGAACTGCGCCGGGGCCGGCTGGCGGAGCTGCCGCCGCTGACCGCGAGCTATCTCGACTTCCTCAACCAGCAGAACGCCTTCCTGGCGGGCCGGGACGCGCCGAAGATGCTCGACTACTGGCGCGGCCATCTGCCGGCCGAGGTCCCGGTGCTCGACCTGCCGACGGACAAGCCGCGCCCGGCGGTCCAGACCCACAACGGCGCGTCCGAGTTCTTCGTCCTGGACGAAGAACTGAGCGCCCGCGTCCACGCCCTGGCGCGTGAGCACAACGTGACGGTGTTCATGGTGCTGCTGAGCGCGTACTACGTTCTGCTGCACCGGTATTCGGGCCAGGACGACATCATCGTCGGCAGTCCGGTGACGGGCCGCACCCAGGAGGAGTTCGCCCCGGTCTACGGCTACTTCGTCAACCCGCTGCCCCTGCACGCGGATCTGGCGGGCGATCCGTCGGTCGCCGATCTGCTGGCGCAGGTCCGCGCGACAGTGCTGGGCGGGCTCGACAATCAGGAGTACCCGTTCGTCCTGCTGGTCGAGCAACTGGGCCTGCAGCACGACCCGAGCCGCTCCGCGGTGTTCCAGGCGATGTTCATCCTGCTCACCCACAAGGTCGCCACCGAGAAGTACGGCTACCGGCTGGAGTACATCGAACTGCCGGAGGAGGAAGGACAGTTCGACCTCACGCTGTCGGCCTACGAGGACGAGTCGGAACACCGCTTCCACTGCGTGTTCAAGTACAACACCGACCTGTTCCTGCCGGCGACGGTGCGGCGGCTGGCCTCCCACTACGTCAACCTGCTCGACGCGCTGACCCGCGCACCGGCAGCGCGCCCCGTCACCCGGCTGCCCATGCTCGGCGCCCAGGAGCGCGGGCGGATCCTCACCCAGTGGAGCGGGGCCGACCGGCAGACGCCCCCGGATGAGCCGGTACACCGGCTGTTCAGCCGTGCGGCGGCCGGGAGTCCCCAGGCGGTCGCGGTGTCGGCGCCCTCGGAATCCGGCGTCACCGAACGGCTCACATACGGTGAACTGGACCTTCGCTCGGACGAGTTGGCGGCCGGGCTGCGCGGACGCGGCGTGCGGGACGGCGCCGTGGTGGCGCTCTGCATGGACAAGTCGCCCGAGCTGATCGTCACCCTGCTCGCCGTACTCAAGGCCGGCGGCTGCTACCTGCCGCTCGACCCGGACCACCCGGCGGACCGGCTGGCCTACATGGTCCGCAACGCCCGCGCCCTCCTGGTCGTGGTCCGCGCGGACGGACCGGGCCGGCCTCCGGCCTTCTCGCCCGGGGAGGCGGTCGTCGTGACCGTGGACGAACTGTGTGGCCCGGCGGCCCCGGGCGATGCCGCGGCCGGTGTCCCGGACGACGCTTTCGACCTGGACGCCCCCGCCTACGTCATCCACACCTCCGGCTCCACCGGGCGGCCCAAGGCCGTCCGGATCACCCACCGCAACCTGGCCTCGGCTTACGGCGCCTGGCGTCAGGAGTACCGCCTCGATGACGACGTACGGACCCATCTCCAGCTGGCCGGGCCGTCCTTCGACGTCTTCACCGGCGACCTGGTCCGCGCCCTGTGCTCCGGCGGCACACTGGTGCTGATCGGCCGCGAGCTGCTGTTCAACACCGACCGTCTGTACGAGACGATGATGGTGGAGGGGGCCGACTGCGCCGAATTCGTACCGGCCGTGGTCCGCGGGCTGATCCACCACTGCGAACGCGGTGGACTGCGCCTGGACTTCATGAAGCTGCTGGTCGTCGGCTCCGACACCTGGAAAATCGAGGAGTACCGCCGCCTGCGCGACCTGTGCGGGCCGTACACTCGGCTGATCAATTCGTACGGTCTGACCGAGGCGACCGTCGACAGCACCTACTTCGAGGGCCCGGACGACGGTCTTGAGCCCAGCAGGCTCGTGCCGATCGGCCGGCCCTTCCCGAACACCGCGCTCTACATCCTCGACCGACACGGCGCGCCCGTACCGGCCGGCGTCCCGGGAGAGCTGTGCGTCGGCGGCCTGGGAGTGGCCCTCGGCTACGCGGGAGACCCGGTCCAGACGGAGCAGCGCTTCGTCACCCTCGCCCTCGGCCCGGAGGCGGACTCCCCGCCGGTGCGCGTCTACCGCACGGGCGACCTCGCCCGCTGGGACGCAGAAGGCGGCGTACACCTGCTCGGCCGCGCCGACAGCCAGGTCAAGCTGCGCGGCCACCGGATCGAGATCGGTGAGATCGAATCACAACTGGCCCTCTGGCCCGGCCTGTCCCAAGCGGTGGTGACGGTACGCCAGGAAGCGGGTGAGAGCGTGCTCTGCGCCTACTGTGTCCCCGCCGAGGGCAGCGTCTTCGACGGGCGCGAGCTGCGTCTTCATCTGGCGGGCTATCTGCCGACGTTCATGATCCCGTCGTACTTCACCGCCCTGCCGGCCCTGCCGCTCACCCCGAACGGCAAGGTGGACGTCGCCGCGCTGCCCGCCCCCCGCGCCCCCGAGGACGAGGAGATGTTCGAACCGCCGGTGACGCTCTACGAAGTACGCATGGCGGCCCACTGGTCCAGCCTGCTCGGGCTCGAACAGGTCGGCCTGCGCAACGATTTCTTCGCGGCGGGCGGCGGCTCGATCAAGCTGATCGAGCTGATCCACCACCTCCAGGCCGAGTTCAACATCAGCATCCCGGTCAGCCACTTGTTCAAGGCCACCACCCTCCACGGCATGGCCAGGACGCTGGAGCACATCATCACGGGACGGATCGCGGGCGCCCAGCCCTACCTGCGCTTCAACGCCGAGCAGCCGGGCCGTCGTCCGGCCGGGACGCTCTTCTGCTTCCCGCCGGCGGGCGGACACGGTCTGGTGTACCGCCAATTCGCCTCCGAACTACCGGAGTTCCTGTTCGTCGCCTTCAACTACGTCCCCGGTGACGACAAGGTGAGCGGCTACGCGGACCTGATCGAGTCGATCCAGGCCGAGGGCCCCTGCACCCTCCTCGGATACTCACTCGGCGGCAATGTGGCCTTCGAGGTCGCCAAGGAGCTGGAACAGCGGGGTCGCACGGTGCGCAATGTCGTGATCATGGACTCGTACCGCATCGCCGAGTCCTTCGTCCTCGGCGAGGAACACCTGGAGAGCTTCGAACAGGAGCTGGCCGAGCACCTGCGCCGGCACACCGGCTCGGAGATCGTCGCCCGGGAGACCCGTGAGCAGGCCAGAGAATACCTGGGCTTCTGCGGCCGCACACCGAACCTCGGAATGATCGAGGCCCCCGTGAACGTGATCTCCGACAACGCGAAGGAGGCGTTCTACGCAGCGGGCGAGAGCGGCAGCTGGCACGGCAGTTCAGCCACCGGGACCACGGTGTTCCGCGGCTTCGGCACCCACGCCGAAATGCTCGACGAGAAGTTCGTGGAGCGCAACGCCGGGCTGACGCGCGCCATCCTGACGGGCGGTGCGACGGCCTGAGCGCGCGAGACGCCGGCCACCCCTTCCCCCGTCTCCCCCCACAGTCCGACCCGAGAGGCCCACCCCCACCGTGACGACCCAGCAACAGCAGCCGATCGCTTACCCCTTCCCCCCGTCCCGGCTCGAAGTCCATCCGAAGTACGCCGAACTGCGCGGCCTGCCGCTCTCCCGGGTACAGCTTCCCTACGGTGAGGCCGCCTGGCTCGTCACGTCGCACGCCGACGTGAAGGCCGTGCTCTCCGACTCCCGGTTCAGCCTGGCCGCCGCACTCGGACGGGACCAGCCCCGGCTGCGGCCCACCGCACGCAACGGCGGCGGGCTGTTCTCCAAGGAACCGCCCGAGCACACCCGGCTGCGGTCCCTCGTGGCCAAGGAGTTCAGCGCCCGCCGCGTCGAAGGGCTGCGGGTCCGCGCCGAGGCCCTCGCCGATCAGCTGCTGGACGCCATGGAGGCGAAGGGCGAACCCGCCGACCTGGTGGACGACTTCGCGATCCCCCTGCCGACCACGATCATCTGCGAACTGCTCGGCATTCCCGGTGCCGACCACCGCAGGCTCTGGGACTGGGCGCAGTCCGTCCTCTCGAACACCTCGACGGAAGAGGCCCTGATGATCCGGGGCAGAGAGCTCTTCTCGTACCTGTCGGGTGTCCTCGACCTGCGCAGCAAGGAGCCGGGCGACGACGTGCTGAGCGGCCTCGTCAAGGCCTGCGACGAGGACGAGGGGATCAGCCAGGCGGAACTGCTCGCACTCACCTCCGATTTGCTGATCGCCGGTTTTGTGAGCACCACGAACCAGATCGGCAACTTCTTCTACCAGTTGCTCTCCCACCCCGCCGACCTGGCACATCTGAGGGATCACCCCGAGGCCGTCCCCAGGGCGGTGGAGGAGCTGATGCGGTACGTGCCGCTGCTCGTCGGCTTCACCCTGCCCCGGTACGCCACCGAGGACGTCGAGCTGGGCGGGGTCCTGATCAGGGAGGGCGAAGCCGTTCTGGTCGCGACGGCCGCGGCCAACCGGGACCCGGAGATCTTCCCCGATCCCGAGGAGATGGTCCTCGACCGGCCCGCCAACCCTCATGTGGGCTTCGGACACGGCGTGCACTACTGCATCGGCGCCCATCTGGCGCGTCTGGAGCTGCAAGTGGCCCTGGAGTCCGTCCTGCGCCGGATGCCCGGACTGCGGCTCGCCGTCCCCGAGGACGAACTGAGCTGGAAGACCGACGCCATGATCATCGGTCTCAACGCGCTGCCCGTCGGCTGGTGAACGGCGACAGCGACCGCCGGACCACGACCACGGCCGGTCGACGGCGACCGGTGAACGGCAAGCGACCGACCCCCGAGGAGGCCACACGATGACGCGGTTGAAGCAGAACGCGCGGGCGAAGCAGCGCAGAGAGACGATGATCATCATCGGTGGCGGCCTCGGCGGCCTGTCCACCGGCTGCTACGCCCAGATGAACGGCTACCGTTCACGGGTCTTCGAAATGCACGAGATCGCCGGTGGCTCCTGCACGGGCTGGGACCGCGGGGACTTCACCTTCGACTGGTGCGTCAGCTGGCTGCTCGGCAACGGACCCGGCAACGAGATGTACCAGATCTGGCTCGAACTCGGAGCGTTGCAGGGCAAGGAGATGCGCCACTTCGACGCGTTCAACATCGTGCGCGGCCGCGACGGCAGAGCGGTCCACTTCTACTCGGACCCCGACCGGCTCGAAGCCCACCTCCTGTCCATCTCACCCGCCGACGCCCGTCCGATCCGCACCTTCTGCGACGGCGTACGGACGTTCCGGAAGGCCCTGGCGGTCTACCCTTTCCTCAAACCGGTCGGCCTGATGGGGACGGTCGAGCGCTGGCGGATGATGGCCGGGTTCCTGCCGTACTTCAACACCATCCGCAAATCGATCACGGAACTGATGTCGGACTACGCGGCGCGCTTCAAGGAACCCCTGCTGCGCGAGGCGTTCAACTTCATCCTGTACGAGAACCACTCGGTGTTCCCGGTGCTTCCGTTCTACTTCCAGCTGGCCGCGCACGCCAACCGCTCCGCCGGGGTGCCCGAGGGAGGCTCGCTCGCTCTGGCGAAGTCCGTCGAGCAGCGGTACGAACGCCTCGGCGGCGAAGTGACGTACAACGCCAAGGTCGAGGAGGTGCTGGTCGAGAACGACCGCGCGGTGGGCGTCCGGCTCAGCGACGGGCGCGAGTTCCGGGCCGACATCGTCGTCTCGGCCGCCGACGGACACACCACGGCGATGAAGCTGCTCAAAGGCCGCTATCTGAACGACACCTACCGCGACCTGTACACCCGGGTGATCGACGAGCCGGGACAGCTGTCTCCCGGCTACGTCAGCCTCTTCCTCGGCCTGCGGCGGCCGTTCCCCGACGCCGACCCCTGCACGACGTACCTGCTCACCGACGAAGAGGCGGCGCTGCTGCCGGGGATGCGCACACCGAGCGTCAACATCCAGTTCCGCAGCAGGCATTACCCGGAGCTGTCGCCGGACGGCACGGCGGTGGTCTTCGCCACCTACTTCTCCACCATCGACTACTGGCGTTCGCTGCGCGAGGGCCCCGAGCAGGCCAGCAGGCCGCGCAGAGGCCAGGAGCTGCACACCCTCCCGGTCCGCCACGGCCGTGAGTACAGTGCGGCCAAGCGCCGGGTGCGCAGCGGCATCGTGAGTCTCCTGGACGAGCGTTTTCCCGGTCTCAAGGACGCCGTCAAGGTGGCGGACGTGTCGACCCCGCTCACCCAGGTCCGCTACACCGGCACCTACGACGGGGCGTTCCCCGGATGGCAGCCGTTCGTCGAGGGCAGCGAGACGCTGGAGGAGGAGATCAAGAGGAACGGACCTGTGCTGCCCGGCCTGGAGAATTTCTACCTGTCCGGCGTCTGGGCCACCATCGGCGGCCTGATCAGGGCGGCCGCGGCGGGCAGGCATGTCATGCAGTTCGTCTGCCGTGACGACGGACGTGAGTTCACGGCGAGTGTGGACGAGAGCGCGCCACCACCCACCCATCTGATCGTGCCGGTAGGGACTCCGTCCGCTGCCCCCGCGGTACGTGCCCCTCGCGTTTCCACCGTCACCACGGACAAGGCATACGTGTGAAAATCGAGAAGTGGGTGGTGCGCGAGCACGTCGACGGTGTGCCCGACGTCGGCCGCATCTATCAGAAAGTGGTGGACGAGGTCGAGATCGCCCTCGGGCCCGACCAGATGCTGTTCAAGACCCGGTACGTGTCGGTCGACCCGTACCTGCACGGGCTCGCGCTGGAGACCCCGATCGGCTCGCACATGGTGGCGGACGCGGTCATGGAGGTCGTGGCGGCAGGACCCGACGCCGCGTTCCGCGTGGGTGACGTGGTGCAGGGCTACGGCGGCTGGCGCAGCCATGTGATCGGAGACGGCGGGCCGACGGTCTGGCGGGACGGCCTCTTCCCTATGGTGTTCCCGGCCTACCGGCGGCTCGACCCGGACGACTACGACGAGGTGCTGCCGCTCTCCTCGGTGCTCAGTGCCATGGGCGCTCCCGGTCTGACGGCCTGGGGCACGATGACCAAGTTCATGACGGTACACCCTGGCGACACGGTGGTGATCAGTGGCGCGTCGGGCTCTGTCGGCACGCTGGCCGGTCAGTTGGCCAAACGCGCCGGCGGCCGGGTCGTCGGCACGACCGGCTCGCCGGGCAAAGCAGCGCATCTGACCGATCTCGGCTTCGACGCCGTGGTGCTCTACGAACAGGGTGATGATGCCGACGCGGTAGGCGCGGCCCTGGCCGAGGCCGCGCCGGACGGTGTCGACAAGTACTTCGACAATATGGGTGGGACCGTGACTGACGCGGTATTCCGGATGCTCAATGTCGGCAGTCAGGTGGCGATCTGCTGGCAGTGGGCGACCCAGGTGGGCAAGGAGACCGTCGGCCCCCGCTTGCTGCCGCACATCATGTTCCCCCGGACGACGATCCGCGGGATTTTCGCCCAGGAGTGGTTCGATGAAGAGCATCTGACCGCGCTGAAAAAGGAGTTGGGCGGCATGATCAGGCGTGGCGAGATCGCGTTCCACCAGACCGTGCATTACGGTTTCGACGCTATCCCGAAGGCATATCGCAGCCTGTACGTCAACCGGGAGACCAACCGGGGCAAGGTGCTGGTCGAGTTGTAGTCCTGTGACCGCGCAGCCGCGTCGCCCTGCGGCCGCCGGGTGAAGTGTGGCCGTGAGGCAAGGACGCTGGAGTGCGGCCGGGGGCCGCCCTGCTGCTCGGACCCCGGCGGACGCAGGGTCAGGAGGCCGAGGCGGTGAGCGACTGCTGGTACGCCGTCCGGCGGACCGATACTGGCTCGGGGCCGGCGATGACGCTGCCGAGGACCGGCTGTCGGACGTGTGCGCCCGACAGCAATCGTCCGGCAGGGTAGGGAGTCACTCGCGCTGCGGCAGGTCCGGTCCCCTCGTAACTGTCTCCGTTGACAGGGGAGAAACATCGGCGGACACTCGTTGCCGCTCTATTGTGAACGAACGTTCACCGGGCGGACGGGCGGGACAGGTGCATGGACAGGGTGATGGTGCGGCCGCTCCCCGGCCGTCCGCCGCGGTCCGTCCTCACGTGGACGCCCGCGCCCGTCCGTACCGTCACGGCCGGCCCTCCCGGAACGACGCACACCTTACGGAGACCCCATGACCGACCGCCTGCGTGACGTCTATGTCGTCGACGCGGTCCGCACCCCGATCGGCAGGTTCGGGGGCGCGCTCTCCTCCGTACGGCCCGACGACCTCGCCGCCCATGTGGTCAGGGCACTGGTGGACCGCACCCCTGACCTCGACCCGGCCCGTATCGACGACGTCTTCCTCGGCGACGCCAACGGCGCGGGCGAGGACAACCGCGATGTCGCCCGTATGGCGGTCCTGCTGGCGGGACTGCCCGTCTCCGTGCCCGGTGTGACCGTCAACCGGCTGTGCGGCTCCGGCCTCGAAGCGGTCATCCAGGCAGCCCGGGCGATCGCGGTCGGCGACGCGTCGGTGGTGCTGGCGGGCGGTGTGGAATCGATGTCGCGCGCCCCCTGGGTGCTGGAGAAGCCCGAGCGAGCCTTCCCCGCCGGGCACCAGCAACTGCACTCGACCACCCTCGGCTGGCGGATGACCAACCCGAGGATGTCCCCCGAGTGGACCGTGTCGCTCGGCGAGGGCGCCGAACAGATCGCGGACAAGCACGCCCTCACCCGCGAGCGGCAGGACGCGTTCGCGCTCGCCAGCCACCGCAAGGCGGCGCAGGCCTGGGCGAAGGGACTGTACGACGGTGAGGTCGTCCCGTACGAGGGCGTGGACCTGGCGCGCGACGAGTGCGTACGTGACTCCACCTCGATGGAGGCTCTGGCCAAGCTGAAACCGGCGTTCCGCACCGACGGGACGGGAACGGTCACGGCGGGCAACTCCTCCCCGCTCAACGACGGGGCGGCCGCCCTGCTGCTGGTGGACGAGGACGGACTGCGCGAGACGGGCCGGGAGCCGCTGGCCAGGATCAGCGCGTCGGCGGTCACCGGGGTCGAGCCGCGGCTTTTCGGCCTTGGCCCGGTCGAGGCGGTCAGTAAGGCGCTGGCCAAGGCGGGCAGGTCGTTCGCCGACCTGACCACCTTCGAGCTGAACGAGGCTTTCGCGGCGCAGTCGTTGGGATGCCTCGCGGAGTGGCCCGACCTGGACCCCGGCGTGGTCAATCCGCGCGGTGGCGCCCTCGCCGTCGGCCACCCACTGGGCGCCTCGGGGGCACGGCTCGCGGGAGCCGTCGCGCACCAGCTCGCCGCCGCCGGATCGGGAACAGGTCTCGCGGCGCTGTGCATCGGCGTCGGCCAGGGGCTCGCGCTCGTCCTGGAGAGGTGACGGGCGGGTCCGTGGCGAGCAGGACGGGCAAACACCGGGCGTAATCCGGTTCCGGCACGGGCCGCCGCACGCAGTCCTGGGGCCGGTCCGCGGCCACCGGTTCCGGGAGGCCGAACCGGCGGAGCGTCACGTCGGATTGTCCGTCCCGCGCGGCGGAGCGCGCACCGGCGGGGCCGCGCGCACCCGTGTACGCCGGACGGCTCTGCCCGGTGGCCCGGTACCGGGGCCTGCTGTCTATTGGGGGAGACGGCCCGCTCGGACGGGTCGCGCGCTGCCCCGAGTGGCTGCCCTGAGTGGCAACCGGACCGAAGGAGCCTCCATGAGGATCACAGCCAGAACAGCCGTCGCGGTGGTTACGGCCACGCTGTTCGCCGCCGCCGTCGGCGGTTGTTCCAACGGGGGCGGAGGCTCGGCGGCCTCGCAGCCGAACGCGCCCGCAGAGGCCTCGGCGACGGTGATCGCCAAGGCGTCGAGTTCGCCGAGCGGGGCTCCCGACACCGTGATCTCCAAGTCGGGTTCCCTCGGAAAGATCCTGCTCGACCCGAAGGGCCGCACTCTCTACGTCTTCGACAAGGACAAGACCAGCAAGTCGACATGCGACGGAGGGTGCGCGACGGCCTGGCCGCCCCTGGTCTTCACCGGTAAGCCGAAGGCGGGCAGCGGCGTCAAGAGCAGCCTGCTCTCCACGACCACGCGCTCCGACGGCAGCAAGCAAGTCACCTACCACGGACACCCGTTGTACCTCTACCAGGGCGACCAGAAGCCCGGTGACCTCAACGGTCAGGGGCTCAACCAGTTCGGGGCCAAGTGGTACGTCATCGACACCTCGGGCAAGCAGGTGACCAAGACGCCGAGCGGCGGGGGCGGCGGGGGCGGCGGATACTGACCCTCGTCCCGGCAGACCCGGGCCGCGAACCGAGCATCGGAGAGAGCATGCTGTTCCCGTTTCGTGTCCGCCGGGCACGGTTCGTTGTCATCCTGACGGCCGCGAGCCTGACCGCCGTCGTCGGTTGTTCGAGCGGAGGAGGAGACAACTCGTCCTCCTCCTCCGCCGTGCCGGCCTCCACGTCCGCTACGCCCCTGCCGTCGGCATCCGCGTCGTCCTCCGCGTCCCCGTCGTCAAAGGTCACATCGCGGGTCACCATCAAGGACTTCGCCTTCCACCCGGCCGCTCTGACGGTGGCGCCGGGTGCGAAGATCACGGTCGTCAACTCGGACACCACGGCGCACACGCTGACGGCCGACGACAAGAAGCAGTTCAACACCGGCACGATCGCGCCGGGGAAGACGGTCACCTTCAAGGCGCCGTCCAAGAAGGGAACGTATCCCTACGCCTGCACCATCCACGCCTTCATGAAGGGCACGCTCACCGTCCGCTGAGAGACCCGTGAACCGTGCCACCTGGCGCCAGTGGCCCCGTCGTCATCGGCCAACAGCACGGGCGGCGGACGCCGTTCGGCACAGGGAACGCGCAACGCGTTCCCGCCGTTCGGCAGACCCGCCAGGATGCGTATCGATGAACCCGAACTGGCCATGATCGAAAGCTTGTTGAGCGAAAATCGGGCCTGACCTCTCCTATGCTCCTCCTCACATCGGATGGACATCGGAGGCTTCTTATGACGGCGGACAGTCCCAGATCGCGGATCGACACGAGCAAGCCTCACCCGGCCCGCCTGTACGACTATTTTCTTGGTGGCAAGGACAACTATCCGGTTGACCGTGAGATGGCGGAGCAACTGGCCAGCGGCGCGCAGCGCGGCGCCCAGCTCAACCGGGAGTTCATGCACCGTGCCCTCGCCTGGGTGGCGGGAACGGGTATCGATCAGTTCCTCGACATCGGAACCGGCATCCCCACCGAGCCGAATCTGCACCAGATCGTTCAGCGGGTCAATCCGAAGTCCCGTGTGCTGTGCGTCGACAACGACCCGATCGTTCTGCGCCATTCGGAAGCCCTTCTGGTCAGCACCGAGGAAGGCGCCACCGAATACCTGGAGGCGGATGTGCGCGAGCCCCGGGCCATCCTCGAACACGCCCGCGGGTTCCTGGACTTCAGCAGGCCCGTCGCCCTTTCGCTCATCGCGCTCATGCACTTCATCCCCGACGACCAGGACCCGTACGGCATCACAAGGACCTTGGTGGACGCCCTGCCCGCCGGCAGCTGTCTGGTGCTCTCGCACGGCACCGCCGACTTCATCCCGGCTGAGCTGGCGGGGAAGGTCACCGGGGCATACGGCAGGGCAGGCATCTCGCTGTGCCCCCGTACCCGCGCCGAGGTCGCGCGGTTCTTCGACGGTCTCGACCTGGTGGAGCCGGGGCTGGTGCGAGCGCACGAGTGGCACAAGGAGATGCCCGCGCCGAAGAACGAGGACAGTGTGTTCTACGCGGGGGTCGCCCGTGTTGGCTGAGGACGCGCCGGCCTGAGAGACACGGGCCGGGTACGTGTCACCTCGGGGCGCGGGGGAGCCGTGCGCCCCGCAGGACGGCGCGCGGGGTGCGGTGTGCTCAGCTCCGGCGGGGCCGCAGCCCGTCGGCGAGCGTGGTGACGGTGCCGCTGACCACGTCGGCCATGGGACGCGTACCCGCCAGACCGGCGTGCGCCATGACCGCGAGCCCCTGCAGGACCGCGAGGACCGCCATGTCCACACGCTCGGCGTCGCCGTCCGTGATCTCACCGACCGCGCGGGCCCGAGCGAGCAACTGGACCGGGGCGGCGAACGCGCGCTCGTTGGCGCGCAGGAGGTGGTCCGCGTCGGGCCAGTTCTTGGACGTGAACATCAGGTCGAGCAGCGCGCCGTGCCGGACGGCGAAGTCGACATAGGCCGTGGCGAACGCCGTGAGCCGCTCGGTGAATGTCCCCTCGGCCCCGTCCAGAGCCGCGTCGAGCTGTGCGCCGAGCCGTTCGTAGCCGTTTTCGGCCAGTGCCGACAGCAGTGCCTGCTTGTCGGGGAAGTGCCGCCGCGGCGCACCGTGGCTGACACCCGTCCGGCGTGCGACTTCCCGCAGGGAGAGTCCCGCCGCGCCCGTCTCCGGCAGCAGCTTCTCGGCTTCGGTGAGGAGCGCGGCGTAAAGGTTCCCGTGGTGATACTCCTTCACACTGCTTGTCATAGAAGTCAGCGTACTCGCATGTAGGCATTGACAACTACGGCGTGGTTCTGTGCCGTGCCCGGGGTGGTGTGAGCGCCGCCGCCCTGTCCGTCAGCGGTCCGATGACGACCGGCAGCCGCTCCGGGACGCGCAGGCGGACGAAGTCCACCAGCTCCAGGGCTGCCAGCGCGAAGCAGTGCGCGAGGACGGCGGGCCCCGCGACCTGCTCACCGGCGTCGCGGATCAGATCCCAGCCCGCGGGGTCCACGTCGTCCTCCGTCAGGAGCGTTGCGTAGTCGTACGCGCGGGTGCCGCTGCCCAGTGCCTCGATGTCGACGGCCGTAGGGGTGTGCTTCGTGGGAAACAGGATGTTGGCGAGCCGGAAGTCGCCGTGCACCAAGTCGTGGGCGGGCAGCTCGACGTCTCCCGAAACCGCGAGGAGTGCGTCGATCGCCGCGCTGAACCGGTGTCCCCGCGCGCCCGGCCCGGCCATCCCGCGACGTACGCCGACCGTCGTGCCGTCCAGCCGCTCACGCACATACCGCGACCAGCAGTGCTCAGGATCGGCGTCCAGCCCGCGCTGGCTCTCCAGCAGCGGGACAAGTTTTCCCGCGATGCCGGCGGTGAGCCGCCGGGCCGGGCTGCCCGGGACGAACTCCTGGACGTTATAGGGGAATCCGTCCCCGGTGACTCCGGCGGCGAGCCACGCGGGAGTACGGTACCCGCCCGCCGCGGCCCGCTCCACGGCCGCCGCCGCGCGCGGCAGCCGCCCGGAACCGGATGAGCGTGCCGACCACTTGAGCACCGCGAGAGACGCGCCGTCCGCACTGTCGCGCACCAGCCATGTCCCGGACTGGAAGCCGCCGTTGAGCCGGTTCAGGAGGCGGAACCGGCCGCCGTGGGCGCGGTTGACCCCGGCGAGCACCAGCCGCGCGGTCGTGGTTTCGGTGCGGCCGGGATCGGGGGCAGAGAAAGACATGAGGGCCGGTCTCCCTGACATGGCGGCGGACGGCCACCGCCACGGTGGGACGGCGGCACGGGTCTGCGCGCGGGGCGGAGAGGGCGCCCCGGGGAGATCAAGCCACGCCCGCAGGCTGACAGTCCGTTCCCGGCCCCGAGCGGCGAACAGCCGGGAGCAGAGCGCGATCGTGCGGACCGAGACAGACTAACCGACCGGCCCGAGGAGGAAACAACGACCGTTCCCGGCCCTGAGCGGGCCCGGGAACGGTCGTTGCCCCGCGGGACCCGCGCGGGACCTCTCCGGACCCGCACGGGGCACCCCGCACGAGGGACCTGCGGTGGATCCGCGGTGGGATCCGCGCCGGAGTCAGTGGCCGGGGCCGCGCTTGCCGCCCATACCCGTGTCGCCCTCTCCCGAGTCGTACTCGATCTGCTCCTTGCGGACGTCGGAGGAGACCTCCTTCTGCTCGGTCACCTTCTCCGTCTCCATGCGCACGCGCTCGACGGGGATGGATTCCTTGCGGATGACCGGCTGTTCGGCGTGCAGAGTCACCTCGGTCTCCGCCTCACCGATGCGCGAGTCGCGGGCCATGGCCCGGTCCTCCGGCGCGATCGGCTCGTGGATGACCCGGACCTCCTCGTGGGTCAGCGGCACGGTGGTGGTGACGTTCTCGGTCACGACGATCTTGTGCAGCCGGGCATGCCCGGCCTCGTGCTCCTCGGTCGTGACCCGCAGCTGCTCCTCCGACCGTATGAGCTCCTCGCCCATCTCCCGGCCGGTGAACTCCTCGCTGCCCCGCATGGCGGGTTCCTTGCGCATCCCCGCCGTGGCAGGGCTGTCGGCGGTCGTCCTGGGCGGCCGCGCGGCTTCTCCGGCGGGAGCGCCCCTGCCGAACCGCGCGTCCGCGCCCGTGCCCGCCCCGGCGGCCCCGCCGGAGGTGGCGGCCGTGCCCGCACCGGTGATCCCGGCGGTGCCGGTCGCCATGGGCGTGCCCATCCCGGTGCCGGTCGTATTGGTGAGTCCGTAGTGCTGGTAGAGCTGCTTCTCCTGGGAGGCGTCCAGGTGCTCGTCGGCGTCCAGGCGCGGTGCCTCCTTCACGGTCTCCTTGCTGTGGGGGAAGTGCAGGTCCTCACCGCTGCGGCGGGCACCGTCCAGCGGCACGAGGCTCTCTTTCATGCCGAACATCCCGGTCTTCACGGTGACCCATTCAGGACGTCCCGTGCGGTCGTCGACATAGACCTGGCCGACGCTGCCGATCTTTGTGCCGTCCTTGTCGTGGGCGGTCAGGCCATTCAGCTCGCCGGGGTTGTTGAAGACGCCATCGGCTGACATCAGCGATCACTCCTCGCGTGGGGGAAGCGCGCCATGGGGACAGGCCCCTCGTATGACAGGCGCGTACCCATCCATCGCGCCTCCGTACGACATCCACGGCAACCGGGGGCGGCCCGTACCCACCCCTCCGCACGCCCGGGCGCGCCGCCCAGGCGGCCACAGCGGCCCCCGGCGGCTCACCGTGACACTCCGCCATTCGGGTGAGAACGGGCCCCTAAACCTCTGTCCTGGGGCGGACGTGGCACAGTCCGGCGCGCCGCGTCCGAAGGCGCCGTGTCCGCCCGGTCCTCTCCGGTAATCCTTGAACCCTGAAGCGGACGAATAATCCCCGAGCCCAAGCGGACGAACCGGTTTCACCCGTCCTCGCCCGCCGCCGGCCACCGGACAGACGGAGAGCGCCAGCATGCCCGTGCAACGCATTGGTCTCGTGGTTCACCAGGGCCGTCCCGCCGCGGTGGAGGCGGCCAGGACCGTCTTCGACTGGTGCGACGCGCACTCCGTCCCCTGCAAGGAACTCGACGCGTGGAAGGCCCACGAACCGCGCCTCGGAAGCAGGGAGGAGGCCGTGGCGACGGGCAACCCCGATCTGGTCGTCACCCTCGGCGGTGACGGGACCTTCCTGCGCGGAGCACGTCTCGGCGCCCATTGCGACGCGGCGGTCCTCGGGGTCGACCTCGGCCGGGTGGGCTTCCTCACCGAAGTCCCCGCCGGGAAGGTGAGCCGCGCGCTGGACGCGGTCCACGAGGACCGCGCCACCGTCGAGGAGCGCATGACCCTCACGATGCGGGCCTCACGCCCCCTGGAGATCCCGTCCGGGGTCGAGGCGCTGATGAGCTACGGACGCGCGCCCGCGCTGCCGCCGCCGCACGTACGTCCCGACACCGACGACGGGAAAGAGGGCTGGGGTGTGGCACTGGACGTCATCGCGCTCAACGACGTCGTGCTGGAGAAGCTCGTACGGGACCGGCAGGTCAGTGTGGGGGTCTACCTCGCCGGCCGGCTCCTCGCCTCGTACTCCGCGGACGGGCTCGTCGTCGCCACTCCGACCGGCTCCACCGCGTACAGCTTCGCGGCCGGCGGACCGGTGCTCTCCCCGCACATGGACGCGGTGGTCTTCACGCCGGTCTCCCCGCACATGACGTTCGACCGCTCGGTCGTGGCCGCCCCCGACGAGGCGGTCGGGCTGCGCGTCCTGCCCCACTCCGGAAACGTCGCGATCAGCGTCGACGGCCAGCTGCGCGGCGTCCTCGAACCGGGCGACTGGGTCGGTGTGTACGGCGCCCAGTACCGGTTGCGCATGGTGCGGATGGGCCCCACCGACTTCTACAGCAGGCTCCGCGACCGTTTCCGGCTCACCGACGCGCCCGCCGCGGCGATCGACGGCCAGGCCCCTCCGCTGTTCCGCCCGGGCGGCACGGTCCCGGACGACCTGGCACACCTGCGCCTGCCGCCGCTGCCCCCGCCTCCGCCGGCCTGCTGAGGGCCGGCCGGCGGAGGCGGGGGCAGCGGGCCGGCTCTCAGGCCGGCAGCTCCGGCAGCACCTTCGTACGGTAGAAGTCGAAGAAGCCCTGCTGGTCGGCGCCGATCTGGTTGACGTAGACCGTGTCGAAACCGGCGTCGGTGTACGCGCGGATCGCCGTGATGTGCGCGTCCGGGTCATCGCCACAGGTGACGTTCCCGGCGACCATCTCGGGGGTGACGAGCCGCGACGCCTGCTCGAAGTGGGACGGCGTGGGCAGGATCTGCGCCAGCTCGCCCGGCAGCTGGTCGTTGGGCCACAGCCGGTGTGCGGTCCGCTCCGCCTCCTCGCGGTCCGGCCCCCAGCAGACCTTCAGCCCGCCGCGCACGCTCTTGCTCCCGCCGCCTCCGCGCCGGAAGCGTTCCACGGCGTCCGCGTCCGGCGCCATGGTGATGAATCCGTCCCCGATCCGCCCGGCGACCTCGCCCGCGATCGGACCGAACGCGGAGATGTCGATCGGCACCGGCTCGTCGGGAACGGTGTACAGCCGGGCGTTCTCCACGGTGTAGTACTTGCCGCGGTGACTGACCCGCTTGCCCTGGAAGAGCAGCCGCATCACCTGCACGGCCTCCTCCAGCATCTCGAGACGTACGGCGGCCTCGGGCCACGCCCCGCCCAGCACATGCTCGTTGAGCGCCTCACCGCTGCCGATCCCGAGCCGGAAACGGCCGTCGAGCAGCACGGCGCTCGTCGCCGCGGCCTGCGCCACGATCGCGGGGTGCGTCCGCATGATGGGGCACGTCACCGCCGTCTCCACGGGCAGCGAGACGGCCTCGGACAGCGCGCCGATCACCGACCACACGAAGGGGCTCTGGCCCTGCTCGTCGTTCCAGGGATGGAAGTGGTCCGAGATCCACAGGGAGGTGAACCCGGCCTGCTCGGCCATACGTGCCTGCTCGACCAGCGCGGCAGGAGTGTGTTCCTCGCAGGAGAGGAAATAGCCGTACTCCGTCATCCAGACCTCCTCGGGCCGTCGTGTTCCGCCCGGGTGACCGGTGACGGAGCGGAAAAACCTCCCACGCGGCGGAACGGCGGGGCGCGTCTCTCACCGTAGGGACGCCCACGCGGTCCCGCATCACGATCTTCAGCCGGGCGGCGGATGTCCTGCGGGCGGCGGGCGGCCGTGGGCGCGCGGACCGTCGGCACCGGCTCCGTCGAGCTGTGAACTCCGCGCGGGCTTACGGTCGGGACACGGGGCGCCCGCTCCGTTCGCGGTGGTCAGTGGCCTCGCGGTGATCAGCGGCTCCGGCGGGAGGCAGGGATGGCATCGACCGGCGGCAGGCGCGACAGCGACCGCACGGACGACTCCGGCCGTGACGAGACGGGTGAGGAGCGCGCGGACCGGCTCTGGGGCGAACTGCTCCAGGAGCTGCGCGTGGCGCAGACCGGTGTGCAGATCCTGTTCGGCTTCCTGCTGACCGTCGTCTTCCAGGCCCGGTTCTCCGCGCTGTCGGGCAGTGAGCGGGTGCTCTACACGGTCACGGTGATGCTGGGCGCTTCCGCGGTGGGCGCGCTCATCGGCCCGGTGACGTTCCACCGCCTGCTGACCGGACGCCGTCTGAAGCCGCAGATGGTCGTCTGGGCGTCGCGTCTGACCCTTGTCGGACTGGTGCTCCTGCTCTGCACGATGGCCTCCTCGCTGCTGCTCGTCCTGCGTGTCGTCGTGGACGACACGATCGCCGCCTGGCTGGTCGGGGTCATGGTGATGTGGTTCGTCCTGTGCTGGTTCGCGTTTCCCGTCTTCGCCCGGCACGCCGCGAGGACCGGTGGCGCCCGGCGGGACGGCCCGTCCGTTCCATGACGGACGGGCATCAGACGGCGATCACGGGGCACGCGGTGACGGACGTCCCTGTCCTTCCGTCCCGTCCCTGGAGGCCGACATGCCGCTGGCTCACCCCGTCTTCCTGCGTAATCTGGTGAACCGTTACGAAACGCTGGCCGCGGCGCACGCGGGGGCGGAAGGCCGTTCCGTACGCGGGGAGTTCGACGAGGTCTCCCACATGCTGTGTGTGGCCACCGGAACCCGTGATGTGAAGGCGGCCCTGACGGCGGCCGCGCACCGGCTCCCGGGGGCGCGGGTCGGCGAGGGCGCACCGCTGAGCGTCTGAGCGCGGCCTGAACACAGGCCGCTCCGGGCCGCCGCCGCACTCCCGACGGGTACACCGCTGACGGGCCGGCTCCTGACGGGCTCGGGTCTGACGGTCAGTCGAGCCAGTGGCGGCGGCCCAGGCTGATCAGCCGCAGCCGGCGGCGAGCCTCGGAGGCCACGCGCTCCGGCGCGCCAGGCCCTTCCCGCGTGGCGTCGAGGAACGCGGAAGCCGTCATCACCATGTGGTCGACGTAGACCCCGGCCAGCATCCCCAGATCCTCCTCGCTCCAGCCCTCCGACGCCGGCTGCGCGGCCAGCGCGGACGCCACCTCGTCGCCGAAACGGCGCAGTTCCGCGGCGATGGCCTCGCGCACGAGCCGTACCCCGCCGTGCCGCTCGCGGGCGATGAACCGTACATGGGCGGGGTAGGCCCGGACATGACGCGCGATCACCTCCACGGCACCGTCGATCCGCTCCTCGGCGCTCACGGTGTCGGCAAGCGCGTCGAGCACCATCCCGTGCAGCTCGCCGAGCGCCTGTCCGACCAGGGCCACGCCGAGATCGGCCGTGTCCCGGAAATGCCGGTAGAAGGCGGTCGGGGCCATGTCCACGGCCCGTGTCACCTCACGCAGTCCCAGACTGCTGAGCCCCTGGTCCTCCAGCAGGCGCAGCGCCGCGTCCATCAGCGCCTGCCGGGTCTTCTGCTTCCGCTCCTGGCGGACTCCGCCGTGACTGTGACTCATGCCATTCAGTAAACAGCTGTTCTCCGGAAGGCGCGTTGTTAGACTCACTAGTCAGTGAACGACTGTACTCGCAAGTGTCGGAACGACACCGCGGGCACGGTCCGCCCCACGTCCGCAAGGAGGCAATCTCATGCTCGTCCTCGTCGCAGCGGTCCTGCTGCTGGGAGTCCTGCTGGGCACGGTGGCGCACACCCCGCTCCCGGTGAGTCTGATCGGCGCCGCCCTCATCGGCGGCTGGCTGGTGCTGTTCGCCGTCCGGGAGCGCCGGGCCCGCAGCCGGCAGCACCGGCCGCAGCACTGACGCCACGCCATCTCCCGGGCTTCCCCCTCACCTCCCGGCGGCTGATCCCCCGGAAAGGAGTACCGCTCATGACACTCACCGCTCCCGCAGGCAGGCGCACAGGTACCCGTGACGCCGACGGCATGGCCGTCGCCTCGTTCATCGTCGGCCTGCTCGGTCTGCTGGTGATGAACCTCTTCCTCGGCCCGCTGGCCGTCGTACTGGCGAGCCTCGCCCTCTGGCGCGGCACGGCTCGCAAGGGCCGCGCCGTCCTCGGCCTCTCCCTCGGAGTGGCCGATCTCGTGGTCCTCGCGGTGCTCGTCGGCATGGACCACACGGTGTCCTGGAGCTTCGGCGGCTGACGACGCGCCACCGCGGGACACCCGAGGGCCGGGTCAACGGCCCTTCCCCGGACCGGTACGCGACCGCGTCCACCGCCGCAGCTGATCGGCCGTCCAGGTGTTGACGACGCGGTCCGCCGGTACGCCGCACTCCCGCGCCCGCGCACAGCCGAGGAGTTGCCAGTCGAGCTGGCCGGGCGCGTGCGCGTCCGTGTCAATGGCGAAGAACGTCCCGGCCGCGACCGCCGCGCGCAGCAGCCGGCGGGGCGGATCCAGCCGCTCGGGGCGGCTGTTGATCTCCACGGCCGTACCCGACTCGGCACACGCGGCGAACACCGCCCCCGCGTCGAACTCCGACTCCGGACGGCCGCGCCCGGTGACGAGCCGTCCGGTGCAGTGCCCCAGCACATCGGTCAGCGGATCACGGACGGCGGCGATCATGCGCCGGGTCATGGCCGGAGCGTCCATCCGCAGTTTCGAGTGGACGGACGCCACCACCAGGTCGAGTTGTTCCAGCAACGCGGGATCCTGGTCCAGTGAGCCGTCGGGCAGGATGTCGCACTCGATACCGGTGAGCAGTTCGAAGGGCGCCCACCGTTCGTTCAGTTCCGCGATCACGGCAAGCTGCTCCCGCAGCCGCCCGGCCGACAAACCGTGGGCGACGGTCAGTCCGGGGGAGTGGTCCGTGAGGACGGCCCACTCGTGGCCGAGCGCCGCGGCCGCCGCGCCCATCACGTCCACAGGACTGCCGCCGTCCGACCAGTCCGAGTGCAGATGGCAGTCGCCGCGCAGCGCCGCGCGCAGCTCCGCCCCCTGCCCGGCGAGCGGAACGGCCGCCTCGCGCTCCAGTCGCGCCAGATAGTCCGGCACCGACCCCGCGAGGGCCGCCTCCACCACCTGCGCCGTTGTCGGACCGATGCCCCGGATGCGCGTGAGGGTGCCCGCGGCGGTGCGCCGCGCCACCTCGTCGGGGGGCAGGTCCGCGAGCACGCCGGAGGCCGTACGGAACGCGCGTACGCGGTACGTCCGCGCCCCCGAGCGCTCCAGCAGGAACGCGATCCTGTCGAGAGCCGTGACCGGATCCATCGGCGCCCCCTCGTATCGGTCGCCTCTCCCGCATTGTCGGCGCGGGGGCGCCGTCGCGCATCCCGCCCCGGGCGGCGCCCGCGGCCGGCCGGGCACCGCAGGGCGTGGTCCGCCGCTCAGTGGGTAGGCGCACAGGACACAGGGCCGCAGGCGGGGGGATGACCATGACGACGGCGCGGCGGCCCTACGAGCGCGTGCACGGCCGGGGAAACGTGATGGGCCCCGCAGCGGGAAGCTGCGGGGCCCACACGTACCGGGGGGTACGGCGCCGCGGCCCGGCCAGAGGCCGGGCCGCCCGTTGCGTACGTCCCCGGGCCGGCTTCGGTCAGATCTCGTCGTTCACCGTGGTGCGGCGCGACGACGCGCACAACTCCCGCCGTACGGAACCGGATCGACGCGCCCTAAGGGGCGAGCTGTCGTTCGGTCCACGTCTCAAGGCCGGACACGTATCGTCCAGGCCGCCGGATGTTGGCGGCGGAAGTGCTGAACGAAGTCCGGCATGACGACAGGAGCGGGGCCAGCCTGACAACGGCTGATCCGTCCGGAGCGGCAAGGGCGTTCACGTACGGGTCAGTGCTGTACAGCGCGACGCTTACGCGAGGCCCAGAGGATGCCCGCGCCGGCCACCAGGACAACAGCGGCACCGCCGGCGATCATCGGGGTGTTGCTGGACGAACCCGTCTCGGCGAGGTCACCGGCAGGGCTCGGCGCCGAAGAGGCGGGCGGAACCGCGGCGGACGAACTCGGCTCGCTGCTGGGGGCAGCGCTGGGGGAGTCCGACGGCTGCTCCGAAGGCTGCTCGGACGGCTCCTCGGAGGGCTCCTCCGAGGGGGCCGACGGAGACGGGGTGGGCTCCTCGGACGGCGGGGGAGTCTGACCCTCGCAGACCGGAGAGGTCTTGTCGTCTTCCGTCGAGTACCGGTCACCGTCGGCGGCCTTCACCGAAAGGTGAACGGCCAGCGGGGTGTAGTGCTCGGGAAGGTCGATCTTCTTGTGGAGCTGGTCGCCGAACTTCTCGTTCAGAAGCTCAACGCCGTCCGCCGTGGTGAGGCTGACGGAGTTGACCTTGTCGTTGCCATGGCCGTAGGCGGTCAGGTCAACGCTGACGGACGAGCAGTCGATCGACCAGGTCGGCGTGTGCGCACTGGCGGTGCCGGCCGAAAGGCCGACCCCCAGGACACCCGCCGCCGCGACCGCTATGAGAGCGCCGGGGCGCCTCAACGATCTGTTGAATACAGTCACAGAATCCTCCGCGATAACTGCGCCGCCGACAATGACGGCGCGCGCGCACAGTATCGCCATCCGCACCGATTTCCCCACTCGGCCCTCTCAACTTGCCTCCCTCGTGCACCTGATGTCCCGAATGGGCGGTGCGTCAGGAGCTGTGTGCGCGGTGAGGAGACCGTGTGAGCCTGGGGAATAGGCGCCGCCGCCCCCGCTCATAACGAATTGCGGCATATTCAGCAAAGATTCCGCCAACATTTCGGCCTGAAGTGTTTACCGTTCCGTTTTGGACGGTTTCGGGCGTTGTGTCGCGTCGCGTTCGCCGTCCATGCATGTCGCGCGTCGGAGCGGCGTAAAGCCCCTGGGACGGGCCGATGTGACGACGCGTTGGCGACGAGGTTCCCAGTGGTGAATTCGAGTGGCCCGCACGCTCACGCACCGTTCTCGCGGCACGGCGGAATACCGCGAGGGTTATGACCGTGACACCGGGGCGGGCGCGCGAGATGCGCACTCCGCCCGGCGGCTCAGGACGCACGGCCGCGGCGGGCGAGTATGTCGCGAGCCCATTGCCGGGCCGCCGCCAGCCGCGGATGGCGTTCGCGCTGTTCCCGGGTCGCGCGGTCCAGCTCCTCCAGCAACCGCGTCGAGCGGTTCTCTATGTTCAACTCATCGAGGATCCGGTCGATTTCCGTCAGTATCGCGCCATGGAGCTGCCATTGACGCGGATGCCTCCGCACCCCCGCAAGGAGCAGCTGCGCCACGTACTCCCGGTCCGCGGCCGCGGCGGCCAGATCCTCGGCCAGCCGTGACTCCGCCATCTCCGCGCTTTCGCTCACCTGCGTCGTGACCAGGACGGAGAAACTCACGATCGCGTCCGCAACATGGCCGAGCAGGTTCTCCAGGGCGGCGCCCTCCTCCGGCGGGAACAGCGGCTCCTCGCGGCGCGCCTTCGCCAGGTCGGTGAGCGTCCTGGCCAGCACCCGGAGCACCACCGTGCAGATCTCCAGGGTGTCGAGACCGGTACGCAGCACCACCCGGTTCAACAGCCCTTCCTTGACCCTCGGATTGAACCTGAGGCTGTCCTCCGCCTGGCGCAGAGCCGCGTCCACCTCGCTGATGTCGTGGTCGAGACGCCGTGCCTCATGCAGTCGCGAGGCCGCGTGCTCGACCGAGACGGGGCTGGTCAGCCCCTCGCCGACACGCAGCAGAAGCTGCCGCATCCGCCGTGAGAGACCGTCAATGGACTCGCCGGCGGTGCCGATCCACAGCGGCGGCACGAACAGGAAGTTGAACAGGAGACCAACCACGGCGCCGATGACGGTCTCCAGCACCCGGTCCAGGGCGGTGGACGCCACCTCGGTCACACCGAGCACGAGCATCGCGCTGATCGCGACCTCGGGCACGAATTCACTGACCCGCACGATCCGGCCGACGACCAGCGACGCCAGAATGATCAGGCCAAGGCTCCACCACGTGAGCCCGACCAGTTCGCTGAAGCCGATCGCCACCAGCACGCCGGCGACGACCGCGTTCACCCGTCGGATACTGGTCGTCAGAGTGGAGTAGAGCGTGACCTGTACGACGAGCAGCGCCGTCAGCGGAGCGGTGAGCGGCGCGCTCTCGCTGCTCAGCCGGAGGGCCACCACATAGGCGAGAGTCGCGGCCACGGCGGACCGCAGCGTCTGCACGACCGCGGGCTCGCGGCTGCGCTTGACGACGCGGGCCACCGGAACGCTCACTGTGTCTTTGACATCACGCACCCTCAGTCTCTGCCCGCTCGCGCGCCCGCCGGACCGGAACAGTGCCCTGATGGTCCTACCCGTCTCGGTGTTCTCACTGGTTACCAGGGCCTTCTCCCCGCTCGTCGTGTTCGGCGTCACGTCCCCGTCCGGCGGACGTACGGTCCCGGCGACTACCCCGGCACCGGCGGTCCACACAGGCCGCGGACCTGCGGGAGAGGTAACGTCGGCCGACCGGAACGAACCTGACGGAGGGAGAGATCCCATGCTTCCGGGCTTCCCGCGGCGCGAGGCCGGCCTCGCCCGCGACCTCCCCGGGCTGGACGAGCGCGTCTCGCACTGCCGGGCCTGTCCCCGCCTGGTGGCCTGGCGCGAGCAGAAGGCACGCGAGGGCAGGCACGCGTACGAGGGCCAGGACTACTGGGCCCGCCCCGTGCCCGGCTTCGGCCCGGCCGACGCCGCGATGCTCATGGTCGGCCTCGCCCCCGCCGCGCACGGGGGCAACCGCACGGGCCGCATGTTCACCGGAGACCGGTCGGGTGACGTGCTGTTCGCCGCGCTTCACGACATCGGACTGGCCAGCCGGCCCGACTCGACCGCCCGTGACGACGGACTGCGGCTGCGCGGCGTACGGATCACCGCACCGGTCCACTGCGCGCCGCCCGCCAACAGGCCGACCCCGGACGAGCGCGACACCTGCCGTCCCTGGCTGGTCAGGGAACTCGAACTGGTGCGCCCCACCGCGCGCTCGCTCGTGGTGCTGGGAGCGTTCGGCTGGCAGGCCGTCCTGCCCGCGCTGGCGGCGGCCGGCTGGTCCCTGCCGCGCCCCCGCCCGGTCTTCGGCCACGGCGTCCGGGTGACCCTGCCCGCCACCGACGGCGGCGCGGACCTGCGGCTGTACGGCTGCTACCACGTCAGTCAGCGCAACACCTTCACCGGGCGGCTCACCCCCGCGATGCTGCGCGACGTACTCGTCCGAGCCGCCCGCACGGCGGGCCTGAGGAGGAACTGACAGCGGCGGCGGACGACAGCCCGCTCATAGGGCCGTGCGGATGAGTCACGCGCAACAACGTCGGCATCACGGGCGTGTACGGGGAAGGGAGGGGCAGGCGAATGTTCACGCACGTAAAGCCGTTTGAGACGAAAGTGTGAGACGAAAGGAAGTGCACGGCCATGGCCGAGTTCCTGACCGACATCGAGACGCTTCGCGCGCGTGCGCGCCAGGAGATCGACAAGGGCCCGGTGACGGACGCCTACGGCGCCGACCTCAAGCGGGTCCTCCAGGTCCTCAACGAGGCGCTGGCCACGGAGATCGTCTGCACGCTGCGCTACAAGCGCCACTACTACACGGCCACGGGCCTGTACTCCGAGCCTGTCGCCGCGGAGTTCCTGGAGCACGCGGGTGAGGAGCAGCAGCACGCGGACAAGCTGGCCGAGCGCATCGTGCAGCTCGGCGGGGAGCCGGACTTCAACCCGGACACCCTGACCCGGCGTTCCCACGCGGAGTACGACGAGAGCGCGGACCTGATTCAGATGATCAAGGAAGACCTGGTGGCCGAGCGCGTGGCCATCGCGTCGTACACCGAGATCACCAAGTGGCTGGGGGACGGCGACCCCACCACCCGCCGGGTCTTCGAAGACCTGCTGGCGCAGGAGGAGGAGCACGCGGACGATCTGCGCGGACTGCTGGAGCGGCTGCCGCAGAATCTGAAGCAGGGATCCTGAAGCGGAGATCCTGACGAAGCCCTGAGCACGCCGGGTCCCGTACCCAGGACGCTACCGGCCCAGGATCCGACCGGGATGCCCCTCGCGGCCGCTGCGGCGGCGCGCGCGGGGCATCCGGTGCTTTCCGGGGCGCCGGACGGGATCGGCCGGAAGGGCGCAGAGCTGCCGCGGCGTCCTCTCCCAGGAGGCCGGGAACGGCAGTTTACGGTCGCAGCCCACCCGGATCATCTCCATGGAACCGGCGCCGGCGGCGTACGCCTTCACCGCCGACGCGAACTCGTCCACGTCGCCCCGCACGGAATGGACCGCGCGACGCCCCCGGGCGTACGAACTCCGCCGCACCCGCGAACGCGTTCGCACCCGGGCAGCTCCGCGTTCACCTGCCGGGGCCTCGCCCAGGCGTCAGCCGCGTACGGGACCGTCCCCGGGAGGTCCGCCGCCGGGGCTCTCGCCACGGCGCTCGTCGCGCAGGCCGCCGCGGAGGCCGTCGCCCCGCTCGCCCACGTTCCGGCCCCCGTTCTGGCTCCGGCGGGAGCGCTCGTCCTCGTGGCCGAAGGCCTCGTCGCCGTGCCCGCCCAGCTCGTGCGGGGTGAACCGCTCGCCGCCCGTCGGGAACATGTCGGACGGCTCCACGTTCTCCTCGATGTGCGTCGGGTGGGCGGGACGGTGCGGCTGCTCCGAGGGGAGCGGCGGAGGCGGCTCCTTGTCGCGCCGGCGCATCCCGATGATGAAACCGCCGATGAGCAGGGCCACCACGATCAGTCCCACCACCAGGATGAGCGCGAGGGACCCGGCGGTGTCCGCCGCGAGGACGGCGCCCGCGGCGCCATTGAGCATGTTCGGTGGGTTCATGGTCATCCGCGTACCCGATGGCCGGGGCGTCAGTCGGCCGCTGCGCCGGGGGCGCCGTTTTCTTCACTCTGAGGGACGAATTCTCGGCGCTTGGGAACGTTTGGGCCGCGAAGGCGGAGGCACCCGGAACAGGACCGTGGGAGGAAGGATTCCGCACGGTCTCCGTACCGCCCGGCGCCCGCCGGATCCCGCCCGCGCCGAGCACGACACAAAGTGAGACCACGTGAATCAGAAAGAGTCCGACGGCAAGACCCGGGTGACCGTCCTGGTGGCGCTCGCGGCGAATCTCGTGATCGCCGTGGCCAAAGCCCTCGGCGGTCTGATCTCAGGATCCCCGGCACTCCTCTCCGAAGCCGCGCACTCCGTCGCCGACAGCCTGAACGAGGTCTTCCTCCTCGCCTCCCTGCGGCGCAGCCGCAAACCGGCGGACCGACAGCATCCGTTCGGCTACGGCAAGGAGCGCTATTTCTGGGCCCTGCTCGCAGCCGTCGGGATCTTCGTCATGGGTGGCTGCTTCTCCTTCTTCCAGGGGATCGAAGCACTCCGTTCCGACACGCACGAAACCGACTCCGGCTACACGATCGGGCTGATCGTGCTCGGCGTCGCGTTCCTCGCCGAAGGCATCTCGCTCGTACGCGCCCTGCTCCAGGTACGCGGCTCCAAGGAAGGAACCGGGGACCCGGCCCTGCGCACCGTCATCGCCGAGGACGCCACCGCCGTCCTCGGTGTCGTCCTCGCCATAGTCGGCATGGCGCTGCACTGGATCACCGGCAACGTGGTGTGGGAGGCGTCCGCCTCCCTCGCGATCGGTGTGCTCCTCGTCTACATCGCCTACCGCCTCGGCGCCGAGGCCCGCGCCCAGCTGATCGGCGAGTCGGTCGATCCGGTCCTGCGCGGCCGTATCCACTCCCTGCTCGACGCTCAGCCCGAGATCGACAACGTCGCTTCCCTGCTCACCATGAAACTCGGCCTCGAATCCACCCTGGTCGCCGCTCGCATAGACCTGGTTCCCGGCCTCGACAGCGAGACCGTCGAACTGGTCTGTGTACGCATCAAGAGGTCGGTGACACGGACCTGGCCCGAGGCCGACCAGGTCTACCTGGACATCACGGAAGCGCCCTCCGACGAATGACGCGCCCCCGGACGGACCGGGCACACGTCGGACCGGCGCCCAGCACGCCGCTCGGCCTCCTGCCGGCCGAGTCGGCCGTCTGCCCGGGCACCTGCGCCAAGCGAACTTCTGCGTGCCCCGGCGGCCTTACGGGACTGGACGGCGCCGCTGCAGCGCCCGCACTCGGGACGCATGGGCGACTGCGTCGCCCCGCTGCCGGCGGGCATGTGACCCCGATGGAGACCCGACGCTCCACAACTGCCTTGATCCTGTGGTGGAAAGCCAGGAACTCCGACGGGCCGGGACGAGGCGGCGGGACACGCCTAGGGCCTGTATCGAGTCGTGATCAATCTGCGGGATTCGCCCTCGCTTCGGGGGGCGGGTCCTGTAGTCCTGTGTGCATGACGCGGAGACAGTTGACGGACAAGGAGTGGGGGTACGTGGAGCCGTACCTGCCGATCGGCGAGTACGGGCCGTACCCCACGAAACTGCGCGAGCAGTTCGAGGGTGTGATCTGGAAGTTCCGCTCGGGCGCGCAGTGGCGGGAGATGCCGGCCGAGTTAGGTCAGCCGACCCGCTCCAGTTATGGTTCCGCCCCCTTGAGGTGGCGGGCTCGGCGTCCGGAAGCGGCTAACTTCTGGGCGCCGGTTTCATTTCCGCTGGAGGAAGCGCGTCCGTGGCACGCTTGGGTTGTCCTATTCCCTCCCATGTGTTGAGCCCGGTGCCGGCGCGTACCGCCGAGGGACCAGCAACATATGCAGACGGCGGTCAACACTCCAGCGCACAGCGGGCACAGGGCCGATTCGACGCCAACTCGACACATACCTCAGGCCGGCGGACGTTCAGGGCTCACAGCGCGACCGGAAACGGCACCAGTGAGGGCCGGTGGGCGCATCGGATATGTCGCCCTCATGGACGGAGCTGCGCCGTGTCGGCTGCAAGCTGGACACACAGTCGCGGATCCTCGACGACGTTCGATCGAGGGCGTGCGTCCGATGCCCGGGAGTTGCCGCTCCCAGGCACCCGCGCGCGGCTGCAAGGTGGACCGTTTTCGTGAGTGGATGGCACGATGGTCACCCTAGACTCAGATGGGGCGCCGCTGTCAACCCAAGAAAATGAGAACGGGATCGCCATCCACCTCAGTAAAGGCGCAACGCGACCGAAGGACCGCCACGATGGACCACGAGAACGAGCTAAGCACCCAGCAGGAGGGCGCCCGAAGCACGCTCGCCGAGCGCTTGGACCGCCTGTTCACGACCGTGCACCCAAAGGGGCGCGGCCCGTACGCCTACGAAGAGGTCGCGTCAGGCATCCGTCGGCAGGGCGGCCCGACGATCTCCGCAAGCTATATCTGGCAGCTGCGAACCGGCGCCAAGGACAACCCGACGAAGCGACACCTCGAGGCCCTCTCCACCTTCTTCGGCGTAAAGCCCGCCTACTTCTTCAACGACGACGAATCAGAGAAGATCGCCGCCGAACTCGACGCGCTCGCCGCCCTGCGCGATGCAGGCGTGAGATCAGTTGCCCTGCGCGCATCCGGGCTCTCCGACAAGAGCCTCAAGATCATTTCCGAATTCATCGAACGCGCCCGTGAACTCGAAGGCCTCGGGGCCCCCGACGAGAATTCGATCACCGACATGAATTCCAGTGGCAAACATCACGATGACATGAACTGACGCTCATTAGCGATGGAACCCTCACCCCATTTGCGAATAATTGTCCGTATTTGACCGGCGCAATCGGCAACCCTCCAGATGTGCGACCGGAAATGATCCATATACTCGCCACGGCATCGCGGCAGTGAGTCGCGCGTTCGAGAAGTATCGGAGTCGGAGGGCAGATGAGGTCCGGTCGTTCGACGCCTGCCCAAGATCAGGGAATCCGGCTCGAATCCATCCTGGACGATCTCGACCTTCCGGACCCCTTCAAGATCGAGGAACTGCTCGCGCGCGTATCCAAGAAGCGCGGCCGTCCTATCCACCTGCACGCGTTTCCGGCGATCACTGGTGACGAACTGCCCTGCGGAGCCTGGCTCGCCACGGAGAAGGCGGACCACATCCTCGTGGAGGAATCCACCAGCCCTCTCCACCGGGACCACATCGTGCTGCACGAGGTCAGTCACATGCTCCTCGGGCACACCCCTCGCCAAACCCTCGGCCGCGCCTTCCACCACCTCGACGCCGACCTCGTGACGGGTGTCCTTGGCCGCACGAGCTACGAGACCGAGGAGGAGCGGAGCGCGGAAACGCTCGCCGGCCTCATCGCGACCCGTGCCGCTCTGCGTGGAAACGGCGACCGGACCACCCCCAGCACCTTGCGTCGGCTCAACGCCGCGCTCAGCGACTCCTGAGACTCCCCCCACACCTGAGACTCCCCCACAAATGATTGATGCGATACCCGCCGTCCTGCTCTGGGCCGTCACCCTCTGGCGCGCCCCCTCCGCCTTCCGGAGACCCGAACGACTCAGTCTCTGGCTGGCCTTCGCGGCACTCGCTGCGGCCATGACAGTTCGACCGGTCGCCATCGCAGCGGCGGTCGACGAGCACCTGCACGTCACCAACCTGTCGTTCCTGATCAAGCACATCTGCGGGACCGTCGCGGCGGCATCGGTCCTCACTTTCGTCGCCGACATGGCCGAGTCGAAGACCGGGATGCGCGTATCCGGGCTGCACAGGGCCGTGCCTGCCGTCACGGTCGTCCTGCTGGCTGCCTGCTTCTTCGCCACGCCCCAGCCTCGCGAGGCGGAGGATCTCCTGGCGGACTACGCCGACCACGCCACGATCCTCGCGTACGGCGTCATATGGACCTCCCACCTCGGCGCCGCCCTGCTCAGCGCCACGCTGCTGTGCTTCCGCTGGGGGCGCCGCCCCGACAGCGGACTTGTCGGCCGAGGGCTGATCCTCATCGGCACCGGCACAGCCGTCGGCCTCATATACGCCCTCCACCGCGTCGCCGTGCTGTTCATCGACTACGTCGGTAGCAATCTGCTCGGCGAACACGTCAACCACGTGCTCAGCACGGGCCTGCTCTTCCTGGCCCTACTGCTGATCGTGCTGGGGAGCACCCTCCCTGCCGCCCCACGCGTCCTCGCCCGCATCCGCTCCCACTGGCAGCTCGTCAGCCTCTACCCCCTGTGGCGCACCCTCACCGACGCCGTCCCGGAGACCCGGCTCGACACCCCGCCAAGCCGCGTCGCCGACGCCACCAACCCACTGCGTACACATGACCGGCTGTACCGGCGCACCATCGAGATCCGCGACTCGATCCTCACTCTCGCCGACTACGCACCGGCGGAACTGCGCGGACGCTCCTACGACCACGCCACCTCCCTCGGCTTCATCGGCGCTCACGCCGACATCACCGCCGAGGCCTGTTGGCTCGCCGTCGCCCGCGAGGAACGGCTCCGGGGAGCGGCCACTGGCTCCGGTGAACCCATGCCCCCGCCAGCGGAGGCCGCGACCTCGCCACCGAGATCCGCGCCCTCACCACGCTCAGCACCGCCTACCGCTCCCGCGCCACACAGGACTTCCTCCGCGCCCACCTTGAGGAGACACCGGCATGACCACCGCCACCCAGCTTCCACCCACTGCCGCCGTTCCTGCCGAGAGGCGATCCGCCCGCCTCGTCACCGAGGTCCTGGCGCCCGCCAACCTGGTCATCGGCGTCCTGCTGGTCATCGGCTGGCACTCCACCAACTCCCTTGCGGGTGCGGGCTGGGGGCCTGCTGGCAGGCGCCTTCTGCGGCGGCCTGCCGATCGCCTACATCGTCGCCGGAGTCCGTCGTGGGCGCTGGACGGACAAGCACCTCAAGGTTCGGTCCCAGCGGTGGACACGGCTCTTCGTCACCCTTAGTTCCGTCCTCATCGGCACGGGCCTGCTCCTGGCGCTCGACGCGCCCCGCGAGGTCGTCGCCCTGGTCGCCGCCATGATCGCCGGCCTGCTGCTGACCATGGCGGTCACTGTCTGGTGGAAGGTCAGTGTCCACACCGCCGTCGCCTCCGGCGTCGCCGTCGTCATCACTGTCGCCTATGGCTGGTGGGCCGCCCTCCTCTTCCTCGGCGTCGCCGCCGTCGGCTGGTCCCGTGTCTCCCTCCGCGACCACACCACAGCCCAGGTCATCGCGGGGCCATCCTGGGCGGCACGGCGGCGGCTGTGGTTTTCGCAGGGCGGCGCTGACCTCCAGCACTTCTTCGGAGCGCTGCCACGCTCCGACCACACGGCTGGTTTACCGTCGCACCTGAATGAGACGGTGCATGCCGCTGGCACGGGCGGTGCGCTAGTGTGACGCGGCCGCAGGTCAGGACCATGCTGTAGGACCGCTGGTCAGCAAACTCCCAGCATGAGTCAGGAGCGGTGCACGTGGCGACCAAACTCATCCGTGGGATGGGCAGTTTCTTCAAGACCTGCAGCTGCAAACGGCAGGGCGGATGCGCACACCCCTACGCTATCCGGTTCCGCAACGGAGCGGGGCTCCATGACCGCCTCGCCCGCCGCCAATACCGCTCCTTGAGGAGGCGAGGCACGAAGCGGTCTCAGTCCGGCAAGGTTGCCAGTGCTTCGCGCAGCTCATCGGTTGAGTACCCAGTGCGTAGGGAAATCTCCCGGGGACTGTGAGCATGGAGGACCCAGCGCGCTGCGGGGGCCCACCACTGCGCGACGCTGGCGGGAACGGTGACGGTGGTGTGGGCGGGCGCCGCCCGAGTGTGGTTGTCTCCGTCGCGGGCAAGAGCTGGTGCGGCGTCCGATTCAGGGAGCATGGTCGAGAAGACAAGTGTCAAACGGTG
Source organism: Streptomyces sp. NPDC088725 (assembly GCF_044751305.1). NCBI lineage: Bacteria > Bacillati > Actinomycetota > Actinomycetes > Kitasatosporales > Streptomycetaceae > Streptomyces > Streptomyces sp. NPDC088725. The sequence goes on along the minus strand of NZ_JBIVLO010000015.1, from coordinate 6,061 downwards.
AGCTTCCCCATGCTCTTTGGACTGCCGACGAGCGCTCCTGAGCCGTGACAACAGATCTTCCAGTTCTTCGGCATCGCATCCGAAACCCTGCAGTCTCTCGGCGGGGAACTCATTGAGTTCGCGTGTCAGGAAGTAAAGCCTCGTGAACTCCGAGTGGGAGAGACTGACGCTGCGGCTGGTTTGCTCGGACATACCGCTCCTCTTATTCCAGGTCCTCGAAGTAGGAGTATCCCTGCTTGGGGGTGAACACGGTGCCCCCGTCACCGTCCACGATGACCACGGCCTCCTTGTCCGGGTCCCAGAAGGCCTCTCGACCATTTCGCAGTCCGTATTTCGGTTCGATGTTGGGTATGCGCTCGTTGATCACTCCGTCGACGTAGAACTTCAGGGCCTTGGGGTCGACTCCTCGCACGTAGTGCGTTCCGTTGCCGTCGGGGCGGAGCGCTTCACCGTTGGCGTGGTCCGCGATCTTCTCCGACTCGGGTTCGAGGTCGTAGGGAGCCAGTCCGAGCGGGTCGGTCAGCCGGATCGGGTTTCGAGGGTACGCATGGTGGTTGTCCGAAGGGGTGAGACCGAGCGGGTCTGGGGTGAGGAATCGAGCCGTTTCCGGGTCGTAGTACCTGAGGTAGTTGTAGTGAAGGCCGCTCTCGGGGTCGGCGTACTGGCCTGGGAAGCGGAGGGGGCAGGTCTCCACGTCGGAGGGAGCAGGGACAGGGGTTCCCCAGAGGGTAGTCCGGTGCTGCCACGTCATTTCGCCGTCTGGGGTGAGCAGTTCGGTGGGCGTCCCCGTGGCATCCGTGACCACGACACGGAAGCGTGAGGTTCCCACTTCGCCGACCGTCTGGGTCAGGGGGCGGTGAGTCTCCGGGGCGTGGTCCCAGGTACAGGTCGCACCGCCCCGGGCGGTCTGTTCCGCGAGGCGGGTCGTATCCCAGGCGAGGGTGAGAGTCGCGCCCTTCGGGTCGGTCTTGCCGATGCGGCGGCCCAGGGGGTCATAGGAGTACGTCCACGTCTCGCCGTCCGGCGTCACGACCCGCGTGAGCTTGTCCTCGGCACTCCACGCGTAGGCCCACGTCCGGGTCTGACCGTTAAGCAGCTTGCGGGTCTTACGGATCAGGCGGCCCGCGGCGTCGTGTTCGTACACGGTGCGGCCCGCCTTGCGGACCAGGGTTCCGGTGAACTCCCTCTCGCCAGAGGTTTCCTGTCCTGGCGCCGAGGCGTGGGTTTGGTTCCCGGCCGCGTCGTAGGCGTAGCGCTCGGTCCAGCCGTGCGCTTGTACACCCGTGACCCGGCCGACCGGGTCCAGGGTGAAGTGGCGAGTACCGGACGTCAGTTCGCGAATCTGAGTGACGTATCCGTCGGGCCGGTAGGCGTAGGTGCGGTGTTGGATGAGGTCATCGGCGGCGGAAGTAACCGTCTGTGCGGTGATTCGGCCGGTGTCATCCCAGCGTTGACTGAGGGTGACACCGCCGACGGCACGCTGTGTCTCGTGACCGGTGGCGTCGTGGGTGAAGGTAAGGGTGTTGCCCGCCGTCGTGAGGGTCAGGGGTCGGTCGGCGGCGTCGTACGTCCAGGTCGATGCCAGCCCGGACGGAGTCGTGCGAGTCAAACGGTTGCCCACCGCGTCGTAGGCGGAGGTGATCGTGCGGCCATTGACCGTCTCCGCCAGGACTCGGCCCAGGGGGTCCCGCTCCAGGGTCAGGACCGCGTCGCTGTTGGAGGCGCGGGCGAGGGCCCCTCGCGTACCGTAGGCGAAGGTCGTCAGTTCGTCCGTCGTCTCGTCCTGCTGGGTGAGCACCCGCCCCATCGCGTCATGTGTGTACCGCAGCGTCTGGCCAAGCGCATTCGTCCGGGCGGTGAGGCGGCCCGCCGCGTCGCGCTCGTAGGAGCGGGTCACCCCGTTGAAGTCCGTCTCGGCGACCAGGCGGCCGGCGGTGTCGTACTCATAGCGCCATTCATGCCCCTGGGGGTTGGTGACGGTCACCAGGCGCAGTTCGGTGTCGTAGGCGAAGGCGTAGTGGGCGCCGTCGGGGTCGGTGCGGGTGGCGGGCAGGTCGAAGTGGGTGTAGGTGTACTCGGTGGTATGACCGGCCTGGTTGGTGTGTTTGGCGAGGTTGCCCTCGCAGTCCCACTTCCATTCCTCGCGAGTGCCGTCAGGGTGCTCGCGCCAGGCGGGCTTGCCCTCGATGGTCCAGCCGAAATGGGTGGTGCGGTCGAGCGGGTCGGTGAGGGCGGTGACGCGGCCGTGGGGGCCGCGGCGGACGTGGGTGGTGTGTCCCAGGGGGTCAGTGACCGTCACCGGGAGCCCCGCCGCGCCCGTCGTCACTGTCGTCGTGCGCCCGAGCACGTCCGTGACTGAGGTGAGGTGGCCTGCCTCGTCGTACGTCCAGTGCGTAGTAGCGCCCGTCGGGTCCGTGGTGGAGGTGCGTGCGCCGCGGCCATCGTAGGTGTGGCGCCATTCCACACCATCGGGCTCGCGGATCTTCGTCGGGAGGCCGTTCTCGTCGTAGACCGCCTCGGCGCTGCTTCCGTCCGGACGCTCGATGTGGGTGAGGTTGCCGTCCTCGTCGTACGTGTACCGCGTCGTGTGGCCGAGTGCATCGGTGACGGTGAGAGGGAGACGGTTGGTCTCGTCCCATTCGGTGCGGGTGGTGTGACCAAGCGGGTCGGTCACCTCGACGACCTTGTGCGCCTCGTTGAGGACGTACGTGGTGACGTTGCCCTGGGAGTCGGTGTAGCGGGTGGTGCGGTGGGCGTCGTCGTAGTGGAAGCGGCCCGAGAGGATGCCGGTCGGCCCCACGGTACGCAGGACGCGACCGCGGTGGTCGTAGACGTAGGCGAACGCGGTGCCGTTGCGGTCCTTCCAGGATGTGATGCGGTGCTCGTCGTAACGGTAGAGTTGCGGCTTGCCGGTGGAGTTGGCGACCTCGATCAGGTCGCCGCTGTCGTCGTAGGTGAAGGCGACGAGCCGGGCGCTGTGTTCATGTTGCTCGCCGTGCAGGAGACGCAGGGCCGTGACGCGATGCAGGGCTGTGTCGGTGTCGACGACGATGCGGTAGCCGCCGGAGTGGGTGATCCGGGTGGGTACGCCGTGCTCGTCGTACACGAAGTCGATGCGGTCGCCCTCACCGCTGCGGTCGGTGATCGCGTGGAGCGCCAGTTCTGGGCCTCCCACCGGGAGCCGGGCAAAGTGCAGGCGGCGGTTCTCCTCCGGGATAGTGAGGGTGAAGGCGCCGTCCGGTTTGCCGTCCCAGCGCAGCGGCCAGCGCGGGCCGGAGACGGGCAGGGTGAGGGTCTCCGGCTCTGGTACCGGGTATCGCAGCACCATGCCGTCGGCCGCGATGTAGACGAGTCCGGCATCGTCCAGTTCCAGGCGCTGATCGAGGGTGGCCGCCCAGGTGGGACCGAACCAACCGCCGCACGGGTGACCGGAGACGTAGTGCCGCTCCAGTACCAGCGGCAGGGCGCCGGGCAGACTGACGTCCGTGGCGGACATGAACATCTCGCCGGTTGCGACGTCGACCGGCTCGCCCTCTCCGCACTTCTCCTTGGTGCACTTGTCGTGCTTGTTCGGCTCGCCGTCGGCACGCTCGGCGGCGCTGCCGTCGCGACGCAGCGCCCGCTCGCGTCCCGCCAGCCGCTGAGCGGCAGTCTTAGCGGTCGAGGCGCCCTTCCGCAGGGCGCCCCCGCCGCCGGTGGCGAGGGCGAGCAGCAGATCCGGGGTGAGCTGGCCGGCGGCACGGCTGGGGTTCCGCTGCCACTCCTCCCAGTTGGTGACGGCCTTGGCGAACTCCTTGGGGTGGTTCGCGGCGTAGGCGGCCCCGTCGATCGCGCCCGCCAGTTGCAGGCTGGCGCCACCGGGGCCGTCCTCAGCCATGTACTCGAACTGCTTCCACATGTCCTTGGCGCTGTCGCCCATGCCGCCGAAGAAGTCCCCGACGCCCTTCTTGAAGCGGTTCCAGCCCTCGGGCGCGTTGGGGGCCTTCTCGGCCGCCTTGGCGAGCTTGGCCTTGGAGTCGTCGACGACGCCCTGCAGCTCGCTCTCCAGTTTGTCGAGCCGGCGATAGCAAGAGTCCAGCCCGGTGATGGGATCGTCGTCCGGCGGCCGCTCGGGCAGCGTGTCATCCCCGCGGTCGACAGCGGCGTTGTAGGCCGTGACGTTCTCCCAGTACTTCTTCGACGCAGCCCTTACCTCGTCCGCGTCCTCGATGATCGGCTTGGCCCGGTTCTGCACGGAACGCAGCTTGTCGGCGTAGGCGTCCAGAGCGCCCGCCGCGGAGGTGAAGTACTTGCGTGCCGACTCCAGCTCCCTGGGCAGACGTTTGCTCGCGTCCTGGAAGCTATCTGCTGCGGCACCGGTCCACGGGAGCAGGGACAAGTCGGTCAGCTTGTCGTAGCCGTCCTTGAACGCGCCCGCATAAACACGGAGCTTGATGACCAGGTCGTCAATCTTCTCGGGTTTGCCCGGTATGACCTCTTCGGGCTTGGCGTGCGGGGGTATGCGCTCAGAAGCGCCGCCCTCCATGGCGTCCTTGTGCGTCATGCGACAGGGCCCTTTCCACCGCCGTCGACCACCCAGCCCTCACCGCCGTCACCGGCCACGCGGTAACGAGGATTGCTGGTTGGATCGCCCGTGACGACCGTACCGTCACCACTGCCGCTACCGCCGTCGAGCCACGGCTCCTGGTAGATCTCGGGAGGCGGATCGAAATGAGGCCGGTCTCCGTTCCTCCACGCACGCAGGCCGTGTTCGCCCATGGGGAGTTTGGCGATGTTGTCCTCAGTCGGCGCAAAGTTCTCGAGCTGCAGCAGGTCCGCCATCATGTAGGCCGCGATGGCCTGCCGCAGGCCTTCAACGATGGAGTCGGCGTGCTCGGCGAGCCGCCCCATGCCGAAACCCCACTCGGACAGCACGTCCTTGGCCGGCTTCTCGATGTCGACGGTGGCCGCGTTCTGGATCCCCTGAGCCATGGACTTCCAGTCACGCTTGATTTGGTGCGCCGCGACGACGGACTCCTCCATCGGCGTCATGATCTTGCGCACCTCAGCGATCTCGATCCTGTAGCCATCCCCCGGCGCAGGCCCATCCGCTCCGCCCCCTGCCATGTCTACTCCCCCTCCACCTCTGCCGGCTCCTCCAGCATCGCGGCCTCCAACAAGAACGGGTTCGGCCCCAACAGGTCCACCAGCGCCCGCACCCCTTCAGGCAACAGCCCTACCAAGTCCTCGGCCGTGGTCGACGCCCAGTCACATGCTCCTGCGAACAGAGCCAGCTCCTCCCAGGAGGTGAAGACCGGCACTATCGGACCATCCACGGTCTCGGACACAAAAAAACCGGGGCTCTCCGGCCGCTGGAAGTACAGCCGTGCGGCGCGCAGTTGAGCCAACCGTTCCGCCGGAGACATCCGCGCCATCGCCTCGTCGCGGACCAGGTCACGCAACGACATCCCTATTCCCCCTCTTCCATCCGAGCCCTGAGCTGGATGAAACACGGGAAGGATCATCGCATATCCATCGGCGCTGGTCGGGAGAGCAATGAAACCGACTGGAACGATCCTGTGGCGCACGCCGACACCACAGCCGGCTCCCTCGTGCCACAACGCCCCGGACTCCGCCCCCCTGCCAGTCGCAGATAGCCGTCGTACGCTAACGTCCCCACTCACCGATACCGCTGTCCGCTGAACCTTGCAGGCGCGAAGTTCCCCAGGGCCGTCAAGAAGATCACCGGTGATCAGGAGCAGTTGCTGGCGTTCTTCGACTTCCCCGCGGAGCACTGGATTCACCTTCGGACGACCAACCCGATCGAGTCCACATTCGCCACCGCCCGGCTGCGGACCAAAGTCACCCGCGGTGCCGACTCCCGCGCCGCCGCCCTAGGCCTGTATCGAGTCGTGATCAATCTGCGGGATTCGCCCTCGCTTCGGGGGGCGGGTCCTGTAGTCCTGTGTGCATGACGCGGAGACAGTTGACGGACAAGGAGTGGGGGTACGTGGAGCCGTACCTGCCGATCGGCGAGTACGGGCCGTACCCCACGAAACCGCGCGAGCAGTTCGAGGGTGTG
>NZ_JBIVLO010000014.1:0-147914 GCF_044751305.1 Streptomyces sp. NPDC088725 | reverse complement strand
GTTCCCGCCCCGCCCTAAGCCTCCTGTCCCGGGTCTGCCCCCTCCCTGCTCCTTTATGTCCGTCGAATACCCCCGGGCGGGGGCGGCCCCGAACACCGGCCCGCCCCGCCACGGTCATGTCCGCTTACGGTCTTCCCGCTGGGAGCCGCCGGACAACGGCGGCCGTCCACGAAGGAGATCGGGGGTGTCCTCGTGCGGATCGGACTGCTTACGGACGGTGGGTATCCGTATGCGACAGGTGAGTCCAGGCTCTGGTGCGACCGGCTCGTACGCGGCCTCGCCTCGCACACGTTCGACATCTACGCGCTGAGCCGCAGCGCCCGGCAGGAAGAGCGCGGCTGGATCCAGCTGCCGCGCCAGGTCGGACAGGTGCGCACCGCCTCGCTCTGGGTGCCGGACAGGGACGGGCGCGCCTACGGACGGCGCGAGCGGCGCCGGTTCGCGGCCCGCCTCGGGGAACTGGTCAGCGCCGTCTGCACGACCGTCCACGCGGACGGCGAGCACGTGGACGGCGGGCACATCGACGGCGGGCACCTGGGGGGTCGGTACGCCGACCACACCGCCGCTTTCGCCGAAGGGCTCTACGGCCTCGCCGACCTGGCCCGGGAACACGGCGGCCTCTGCGCGGCCCTGCGCTCGGAAACCGCCGTACGGATTCTGGAATCCGCCTGCCGCGCCCCCGGCACGCACAGCGGCGCGCACGCCGCCGCCGTCCCCGACTACCTCGCCTTCGCCGACCACCTGGAGCGCGCCCTGCGCCCGCTCTCGCTCGACTGGTACGGCCCGCGGACCCTGGCCGCGGCCGACCTCTGCCACGCCACCTCAGGCGGCCCCGCCGCCCTGCCGGGGCTGCTCGCCAAGCGCTTCTTCGGGGTACCGCTGCTGGTCACCGAGTACGGCGTACAGCTGCGCGCCCACTACCTCGCCACGGCCGGCGCGCCCGGCGACGGCTTCACCGGCGCCGGAGCACCTCCGCTCACCCCACCCGTCCGCACCCTGCTCGCCGGCCTCCAGCGGCGGCTGGCCGCCGAGGTCTACCGGCAGGCCGCCGTCATCACCCCGGGCAACAGCCATGCCCGCCGCTGGCAGGAGCGGTGCGGCGCCGACCCCGCCAGACTGCGCACGGTCTACCCCGGCATGGAGACGGCACGCTTCGCCGGAGTGGACGAGGACGCCGGCGCGGCGGACACCCTCGTATGGGTCGGCAGGATCGAGCCCACCAAGGATCTCGTCTCGCTGCTGCACGCCTTCGCCGCGATCCGCAGAGCGCGCCCCGAGGCACGGCTGCGGATCATAGGCACCCCCGCGCAGGGTGCGGAGGCGGTCACGTACCTCGCGCACTGCCGTGCTCTGGCGGCCCAGCTGTTCCCCGACGAGGCGGCCGACGCGCACGCCGTCGGCGAGAACCCCGTCTCCTTCGAGGACATCGGCGACCCAGAGGCGCCCGAACTGCCCGACGCCTACGGGGCCGGCAGCGTGGTCGTCCTCTCCAGCACCGTGGAGGGGTTCCCGGTCAGCCTGGTCGAGGCGATGTTCTGCGGGCGCGCGACCGTCTCCACGGACGTCGGCGCGGTCGTCGAGATCGTCGGCGGTACGGGCCTCGTGGTGCCCCCGCGCAACCCGCGGGCGCTCGCGGACGCGTGCGTCGCGCTGCTGAGCGACCCCGGGCGCCGCGAACGGCTCGGCGCTGCAGCGCGCGCCCGCGCGCTGGAGCTGTTCTCGGTCGAGCAGAACGTCGCCGCGTTCCGCTCGATCTATCTGGAACTCGTCTCGCACGCCCCCGTCCACCGCCCGGCGGACGGGCTCGGCGCCGACGGCGCGCCGCTGCCCTTCGCGCACCCGGCCGAGGCATCCGTACGCGGCCGCTGGACGGGCGTCCACCGGCCGGCGCCGCAGAGGCACACACCGAGCTGGGCGAAGAACACCGCCCTGCCGGCCGGTACGCGGGGCGGCCCGGGGGAGAGCGATGTCTGACGGAGGCACCACCATGGGCACAGCCCCCACAGCCCCCACAGCCCCCACAGCCCCCGTGGCCGACACACGCACGGCCGGCGCACCGGGTCCCGGCGCCTTGGACCACCGCTCACCGGCTCTGCTGCCCGAGCGGGACCAGCCGCGTGCGGAGGTACAGCCGCCCGGCGTGCCCGCGGCGAAGCCGGCCGGACACCGCCGCTCCGCCGACCCGGTGAAGCTCCTCATGCACCGGCACCGCCGGCTCTGCGAGCACGCCGTCGACCCGCTGGAGATCGCCGCGGGACTGGAGGCGCACGGCCTCACCGACCGGACCGCCGCGCGCTTCCGCCACCGTGACGTCTTCTCACTCGCGGAGGAGCTGTACGCACGCGTCCCGCGTTTCCAGGACCACACGGCCCCGGCCGCCGAGGCGCGGCCGGCCGGGACAGCGGGCGCGCCGGGTGCGCGGGGCGGCCGGACGGGGTGGGCCGGCTGGACCGCGCTCTCGCTGCTGCCCGGTGTCGTGTGCGTCGTGACCTTCGCGGGCCTCGAACGCACCAGCGGTCAGAGTGAGTTCGCGATAGCCCTCGCCGGGGCCTTCGCCCTGTCCGGCACGCTCTCCGGCTGTCTGCGGCGCGGACCGCTGCGCGCCGAAGGCCGTACCGTCCCCGCCGCCGGCCTCTGGACGTACTGGCTGCTGGCCTGCCTGCTCTGCGGCGACGGGCTCATCGAACAGCTCGTCAGCGGCGGACCCGACGGACCGTGGCCCGCGACGGTCACACCGCTCGCCGCCCTGGCGTTCGCGGTCGCCCCGGCGGCGGGCTGCGCCCACCTGTTCTCCGTACAGGCCAGACGCAGACTCCGCGGCAGCCGAGGCCTCGCCGACTTCGCGGCCGGCGCGCGGCCGCTGCTGCTCACCGCCGTCGCGCTGTACGCGGCCCTCCTGACCGGCCTCGCCGTGCTCGCGAACGTGGTGTTCGGTGACGCGGGCTCCCTCGCCCCGACCGTCACCCTCGGCACGCTGCTGCTGCTCGCGCGGCTGCTCACGGTCCACGGCTTCCCCGGCGCGGCGGCCGCCGGACTCGCGGCCGCCTGCGTCCTGGAGGCGCTGGCCGCCGCGTCCGTACTGGCCGCCCGGCTGCCCGGCTGCGGGGCCCTCGCCGTGCCGGTCGCGCACGCGGTCCAGGCGTGGGGCGGGGCTGCCGTACCCGCCCTGGCCTGCGGAGCGGCCGCGTTCGGGCTGCTCGTCCACGGCACTGTCGTCCTGGCCCGCGCCTCGGCGCACACCTGACGTACCCGCGCCCGTGTCCCACAGACCCCCTCGCCCCTCGTTCCCTCACCTAGGAGAAGAAGAGACATGACCCCGCAATCACCGGCACGGGCCGCGGTACCGGCCCCTGCCTCAGCTCCCGCCCGTCGGCACAGAGGGGCCGCACGATGAGGGTTCTGCTGCTGGGCGCCAATGGATTCCTCGGCCGGTTCGTCGCCGACCGGCTGCTCGCCGACCCCGCCGTGCACCTCACGGCCCTCGGCCGGGGCGACGACGCCGACGTACGGTTCGACCTCGCGGGCGGCAGCCCGGGCGCGCTGACCCGCTTCCTGGACGCCGTGCACCCCGGTGTCGTCATCAACTGCGCGGGAGCCACCCGGGGCGGAGCCCGCGATCTGGTGCGCCACAACACCGTCGCCGTCGCCACGGTCTGCGAGGCGCTGCGGCGCAGCGGCTGCGGCGCCCGGCTCGTCCAGCTGGGCTGCGCCTCCGAGTACGGGCCCTCACCTCAGGGTTCCTCCACCGCCGAGGACGCCGTGCCGCGCCCGGGAGGCCCGTACGGCGTGAGCAAGCTCTCCGCGTCCGAGCTGGTGCTCGGCTCGGGGCTCGACGCTGTCGTGCTCCGGATCTTCTCGCCGGTGGGCCCCGGCACCCCGGCCGGCTCGCCGCTCGGCCGGCTCGCGGAGGCGATGCGCCGGGCCATGCAGGCGGGCGACGGCGAACTGAAGCTCGCCGGCCTCGGCGTGCAGCGTGATTTCGTGGACGTCCGCGACGTGGCGCGCGCCGTGCACGCGGCATCGCTCTCCGCCGCGCAGGGAGTCGTCAACATCGGCACGGGCCGGGCCGTCAAGCTCCGGGACGCGGCCGCCGTACTGGCCAGGGTCGCCGGTTACGCGGGCACCCTGCACGAACTGGACGCGCAGCCGAACCCGGTCCGTACCGCCCACCCCACCGTCGGTCCCCCGCGCGGCGAACCGCTCTCCGAGCACCTGGGCATCGGGCCCTTCCCGTACCCGGACGGCTGCGGCGGCTGGCAGCAGGCGGACGTACGGACCGCACGCGACCGGCTCGGCTGGCGTCCCCGGATCAATCTGGAGGAGTCGCTGGCGGACATCTGGATGGAGGCGGCATGCCGCATCTGACGTGAATCGGGTGAAACGTTACCTTCGCGACGTCGGCCGGCTTTCGTGGACGTTTGCCAACTATCGGGACGTACATGTCTCGCTGGTCGGACCGGGTGTCTCGGAATGAGAAAGGTCGTGGCAGTGTTACAGGGAGAACGCCCGTACCGATTGACCGACCAACCCCTTTGTTGAGGTCCTTGTGTCGCTGCCACCCCTGGTTGAGCCCGCTGCCGAGCTCACCGTCGACGAGGTCCGCAGGTACTCCCGTCATCTCATCATCCCCGACGTGGGGATGGACGGGCAGAAGCGGCTGAAGAACGCGAAGGTGCTGTGTGTGGGCGCCGGTGGCCTCGGGTCCCCGGCGCTGATGTACCTGGCCGCGGCCGGTGTCGGCACGCTCGGCATCGTGGAGTTCGACGAGGTCGACGAGTCGAACCTGCAGCGTCAGATCATCCACAGCCAGGCCGACATCGGCCGTTCCAAGGCCCAGTCCGCGCGCGACTCCGTCCTCGGGATCAACCCCTACGTCAACGTGGTCCTTCACGAAGAGCGGCTCGAGGCCGAGAACGTGATGGACATCTTCGCGCAGTACGACCTGATCGTGGACGGCACGGACAATTTCGCCACCCGCTATCTGGTCAACGACGCCTGCGTGCTGCTGAACAAGCCGTACGTCTGGGGTTCGATCTACCGCTTCGACGGCCAGGCGAGCGTGTTCTGGTCCGAGCACGGACCGTGCTACCGCTGCCTCTACCCCGAGCCCCCGCCCCCCGGCATGGTCCCCTCCTGCGCCGAGGGCGGCGTGCTGGGCGTGCTCTGCGCGTCCATCGGGTCCATCCAGGTCACCGAGGCCATCAAGGTGCTGACGGGCATCGGCGACCCGCTGGTCGGCCGCCTGATGATCTACGACGCCCTGGAGATGCAGTACCGCCAGGTCAAGGTCCGCAAGGACCCCGACTGCGCGGTCTGCGGCCCGAACGCCACCGTCACCGAGCTGATCGACTACGAGGCCTTCTGCGGCGTCGTGTCCGAGGAGGCCCAGGAGGCGGCGGCCGGCTCGACCATCACTCCCAAGCAGCTCAAGGAGTGGATGGACGACGGCGAGAACATCGAGGTCATCGATGTCCGGGAGCCGAACGAGTTCGAGATCGTCTCGATCCCCGGTGCCAAGCTCATCCCGAAGAACGAGTTCCTGATGGGAACCGCTCTGGAGTCGCTGCCGCAGGACAAGAAGATCGTCCTGCACTGCAAGACGGGCGTCCGCAGCGCGGAGGTCCTCGCCGTGCTGAAGTCCGCCGGGTTCTCCGACGCGGTGCACGTCGGCGGCGGAGTCATCGGCTGGGTCAACCAGATCGAGCCGGACAAGCCGGTCTACTGACGGCCGCGCGCGCCGTCGCCGCATGAGTCGTACATGAGGAGGAGCCCGGTCCGTCCGACCGGGCTCCTCCTCGTACGCGGCGGGTTACGAACAGGTCGTACCGGCGGCCGGCACCTTGCCGTCCAGCAGGTAGCCGTTCACGGCCTTCTGCACACACTTGTTGCCGCTGTCGTACGCGCCATGGCCCTGGCCCCGGTACGTGAGCTCCACACCGACGCCCTTGCCCAGCGCCTCGACCATCGCCCTGGCCCCCGCGTACGGCGTGGCCGGGTCGCCGGTGTTGCCGACGACCACGATCGGGGGCGCGCCCGGCGCGCTGACGTCCGGCGTGATCCACTGCCCGGCCACCGGCCACTGCGAACAGCTCATGAGCCCCCAGCCGAGGAAATCACCGAAGACCGGCGAGGCCGCGCGGAACGCGGGCAGCTTCGCCTTCGTCTGCCCCAGCGTGTAGCGCTGCTTGGAGTCGGCGCAGTTGATGGCCACGTTGGCCGCTCCGAGATTGCTGTATCTGCCCTGCTCGTCCCGTCCGTTCATCGAGTCGGAGAGCGCGAGGAGCAGGGCGCCGTTGCCGCCGTCCGCCTCGTCGAGACCTTCTTCGAGCAGCGGCCAGAACTCCTTCGAATACAGCGCCTGCGCGATCCCGTTGGTGGCCTCGGTCTCCGTCAGTTTCCGGTCGCCGATGCCCTGGATCGGCTTCTTGTCGAGCCTGGCGAGCAGCCCGGTGATGAACCGTTCGATCTCCTTCGGCGAGCTGCCGGGCAGCCGGCAGGCGTCGCCCCGGGAGATGCAGTCCTTCTCGAAGTTGCCGAGGGCGAGCTGAAAACCCTTCGCCTGGCCGAGCGAACCGGCCTCCTCGTCCTGCGTCGGGTCGACCACCCCGTCGAAGACGGCCCTGCCGACGTTCTTCGGGAACAGATGCGCGTAGACGCCGCCCAGCTCGGTCCCGTACGAGATCCCGAAGTAGTTGAGCTTCTTGTCCCCGAGGACCCGGCGCATCAGGTCCATGTCGCGCGCCGCGTTCGTGGTCCCGACGTACGGCAGTTCACGCCCGGAGTGGCGCTCGCAGCCCGTGGAGTACGACGCGAGCCCCTGCACGAAGGTCTTCTCCTCCGCCGCGGTGTCCGGGGTGGAGTCCTCCGCGTAGTACGCGTCGAGCCGCTTGTCGTCCTCGCACTCCACACCGTCGCTGCGGCCGACCCCGCGCGGGTCGAAACTCACCAGGTCGTAGCGGGTGCGGAGCTGCTCGTAGTCCGAGGCGAAGGACGGCAGCCCGGTGATACCGGAGCCGCCGGGGCCGCCGAAGTTGAACAGGAGCGAGCCGATCCGCTTGTTCTGGTCGCGGGCCCTGACCCGGATGAGGGCCAGCTTGATCATGTCGCCGTCCGGCTTGGCGTAGTCGAGGGGAGCGTTCATGAAGGAGCACTCCCACTTCCCGTCCCCGCCGGGAAGCGGTGACGGCTTCGTCCCCCCGCCCTGCGACACGCTCGGGGCCTGGCACGCCGTCCAGTCCAGCCGCTGGGAACCGGTGTCCTTGGGCTTTCCCGGATCGTCCGGGGCACTGCTGTCGGAGCATCCGGTGGCGGCCAGCAGAGCGGTGGCGGTGAGAGCGGCCAGGGCCGTGAAGCGCCACGCGGAGGAGGTCGGCATGCACCCATGGTGCGCCTGCCCGGCGCGGCCCGCGCGTGGCCGCGGTCCATGCGGGTGGCGGCGCGCACGGTACGCCGCGTGGCGGCCTGTCGTCGTCGCCGGCGGCCGGGCCTTGCCGGCTGCCTCGGCGTGTCATGTGGTCCGGCGCTGGGTGCTGTTGCTCTGGCGGAGTTCCCCGGTACGGCGGGTGACGGTGTCGACGCGAGCCGCCAGGCGGGGGTGAGTGGACTTCAGATGCGCGTGGGTGTCGGCAAGTGGGTCGATGAGGTGGGCGGCATCGTTGTCCGCGAGAGCGTCGGCGAGTTTCGTGAGAGGGGTGTCGGCCTGGGCGGATAGGTCGGTGAGGGCGGTGATCTGGCCGGCCAGCTGGCGCAGGTCGGCGGCGTTGGTACGGGCCCAGGCGGCGATGGTGCGGTCGGCGGCCCGGTGGTCGCGGGTGGCCTGTACGCGTTCTTCGCCGGTGGTGCCCGGTGTTCCTGGGCGTACGCGCAGGTAGCGGCGTTCGGCGGCCTGGCGGCTGGCGACACCGAGGGGGTGGGCGAGTTCGGCCCAGCTGGAGCCCGCCGCGCGCGCCGCTTCGATCAGACCCGGTTCCCACCCCGCGAGCTGGTCGCGCAGCTCGCGCAGCAGGAGGAGGGTGGCAAGCACCTGCTCGGAACTCGCTTCCTCGCCTTCGGCGAGCGGCCGGGCCGGTGGAGTCTGGGCGAGGCGGACCGCTTCACCGATCGTGTTCAGCGCTGTCGCGGCGGCGAAGAAGGAGGTGGGGTCGCCGGAGGCGTGGGACGCGTTCATACGTGACCCTTCCGCTGTAGTCGTCGTTCCGATGACGCTGCGGTTGTCATCGTTCGGATGACATGCTACAACGGTGTCAGACGAAGCGCATTGGCAGTTTCTGCCTGAACTTCTGGAGGTGTTTCGCAATGTTGATGCGCACTGACCCGTTCCGCGAACTCGACCGGCTCGCACAGCAGCTGACTGGTGTGACCGGGACCTGGTCCCGGCCCTCCGCGATGCCGATGGATGCCTACCGCGAGGGCGAGGAGTATGTGATCTCCCTCGACCTGCCCGGTGTCGCGAAGGACGCGATCGACGTCGATGTCGAGCGGAACATGCTGACGGTCAGGGCCGAGCGCCGACCGGCTGCGAAGCCCGACGGCGTGGTGATGGAGCTCTCCGAGCGCCCGCTGGGCGCCTTCTCCCGTCAGTTGGTGCTGGCCGACACCCTGGACACGGAGCGCATCAGGGCCGATTACGAGGCGGGGGTCCTGACGCTGCGGATCCCGATCGCCGAGCGCGCCAAGCCCCGCAAGGTCGCCATCGGCGGCGGGTCCGCGCACCAGCAGATCAGCACCTGAGCCGGATCCCTCACCCACCTGAGCCGACGGCGGGAACCGGGAGCGCTCTCCCCCGGGGCCCCGTTCCCGCCGCCCGGACCCCGGCGCGGCCTGGGGTGAGGAGCCGGACCGCGACCGGGGCGTCAGCGCCCTGCTGAGCGTGGCCGCCGACGCGGCGGGCGGAGAACCCGCCCGCCGCGTCCAGCCCACGGCCCCCGGTTGGGGATCTCCTGTTCGGACGTACCGTTCGGCCGCCGCCGGGCGCTTCCGTCCTGCCGCGCGACCGCCGCCCCCTGGACGAGAAAGGCAACCACCGCACCGATGTTCTCCCTGTATGAACCGGCTGCTTCCGGGCCGGGTATGACGTTCGATCTGATGCTGGAAAGGATCCGGTACGAAGGCGCGTACTCCACGCGCGAGCGGGCCGAGGATGTCATGCGGGCCGTGCTGGCAGCGCTCGGCCGTCAGCTCACCGGCGACGAGCGGGCCGAGCTGGCCGCCTGTCTCCCCTCTCAGGCCGCCCTCGTCCTCACCACACAGATCCCGGACGGTGAACCGCTGACCGGATGGGGTTTCGTCAAGGACCTGGCCGCCCGTACGGGCGGCACACCCGCCACCACCCGCTGGGACGCCGGAGCGGTTCTCGCCGTGGTCGGCCGTCTTGTCGATCCCGGTCTCCTCGACCGGGTCCTCGCCCGGCTCCCCTCCGGCTACGCCCTCCTTTTCGGCCGTGCCGAACTCGTCCAGGCGGCCTGACCGGTTCAGCGAACGGGCCAGAACTGTCCGGGTGTGAAGGGCCGGGAAAGCGTCGAGGGGCCCTGGTGCCGTACGGCACCAGGGCCCCGAGGGGTGTGAACACCATCTGCCGGCCCGCTGTTGTGCCGGCTTGTCGTTTCCGTACCCTCACTCAGGCGGTGAACCGGGGGTACGGGGATCGCGGATGCGTGACCGTGGGATCACCTTCCGTTCCGGGGTCTGCGGTACCCGGGCCGACTGCGTCCTCGCCCGGGCGATCCTGATGGCGTCTGCCTCCTTGTCCTCTTGCTGATCCATCTGTCTGCGACTGCGGATTTCCGCGCAGTCCGGCGGCCCCGGTGGGCCGCCCGGCCCGGCAGTCAGCGAGGGGACCCCGAGATCCTTCCGGCCCCGCCGCTCCACTGCCGTGCCACACCTGTTCTGTCCTGCGTGCGCGGCAGTTCGTCTCTGCCGCCTCTCACTGACTTCTTGGCTACGAGAAAAACGCTAGTCCCTCTGGTCTCGCATGTCTACCTCCGCCACGACAGATTTTCTTCAGGAGGGAAAGGTGGAGTTCTGTCATCCGAGCCTGTTGAAAGCTGTACTGGGAACGTACTGCCGGGCGGCACGGGACGACACCGGCCGCCCGTGCGGTCACTGAACCCGCACCGGGCCGGTCACAGGGGCGATCAGGGGCGTGCGTGTCCGGCGGCGCTGATCGGGCAGCCGGTCCGGCCGGCCTCCGGCCGGCCGTTCCTCAGAGCGCTCCCTTGCGGGTCAGATGGTTGAAGGAGAGCCAGCCGGGCAGTACCGGCAGCCACAGCGTCATCAGCCGGAACAGCAGGACGGCGGGCGCGGCCACCTCCTTCGGCAGTCCGACCGCCAGCAGACCCAGCGTCAGCGCCGTCTCGACCGCGCCCACACCGCCCGGCGTCGGCGCCGCGGAGCCCAGCGCGTTGCCGGCCAGGAAGACCACGGCGATACTCGCGTAGCTCAGCTGCTGGTGGCCGTCGTCGAACGCCCTGATGGAGGCGTCCAGACACATCACGAACACCCCCGTCAGCAGCAGCATCCCGCCGATGCCGGTGAGCAGCTTCATCGGCCGCTGGAGTACGTCGAGCATGCGGGGGACGACCCCGGCGAACAGCGAACGCAGCCGTGTCACCACGAACTTCCGCAGGAACGGGATCGCGGTCACGACGAGCACCAGCACGGCGACCGTCAGCAGACCGGCGATCACGGTCCTGGACGGGGTGAGCGACGTCGTCTTCTCCGTGCCGGTGAGATAGCCGAAGGAGAGCAGCAGCATGATGTGCGCGCCGAGCCCGAAGAGCTGCGAGGCACCCACGCTGGCTACCGCGAGCCCGGGGCGGACCCCCGAGCGTTGCAGGAAGCGGGTGTTGAGCGCCACACCGCCGACCGCGGCCGGAGCGACGATCTTGACGAACGACCCGGCGACCTGGGCCGCGACGGTCCGCAGGAACCCCACCCGCTCCGGCACGAAGCCCAGCAGGCTCATCGCGGCGGCGACATAACTGAGCGCCGAGAACACCACGGCCGCGGCCACCCAGCCCCAGTGCGCCTTGCTGATCACCATCGGGAAATCGAGCTGGGTCAGTTCGGAGAGCAGGAAGTACGCGGCGACGGCCCCGGCGATGAAACTGACCAGCGTGCGCGGCTTGATCCGCTCAAGACGGACGGGCTCGACCGGCGCCTGCGGCCGGATCAGCAGCACCTGACGGCGGATCTGGGAGAGCAGATCCTCCTCGCGCGCCTCGTCGAGAGCCTCGTCTATGGCGCGCTTCTCGGCCTGCTTCTCCGCGCGCAGGGACTTCCGCACGGCCTTGCGGTCGCCCTCGGCGGCCTCCGCCTCCGCGAGTTTGTGGCGCTTGTTGGCCTCGGAGGCCGCGAGCACGGCCTCGCGCTCGCGCTGCGCCCGCTCACGGGCGAGCCTGCGCAGCGTCGAGCGGGTGGAACGGCTCAGCGCGAGCGGCTGGAGCAGCGGCAGACAGTCGGCCACGGCGTCGGGGCCCAGCACCTCGACGGCGGCCGCCGCCGAGCGCCGCGCGCCCACCCGCAGCCCCATGGTGGTGAGCAGCTGCGCGGTGTCCATGCGCAGCACGATGTCGCCCGCCGCGATCTCGCCGCCGCGCAGCTCCGTGAGGATCACCCGGCCCGCCCCGTCCACCAGCAGCGCGTCGCCGGTGAGCGTGCGGTGCGCGATGCGCCGCGACTGAAGGGCCTTCACCTGGCGCCAGGCGCTGCGTACCAGCTCGTCGGTGATCTCGGCGTCGTCCAGCGAGTCGAGGGTCCGGCCGCCCATGTGCTCGTACACGAGCATGACCGCGTCGGGGCCCAGCTCCGAGGTGGCGATCAGCTTGGGGGCGTTGGCTCCGGCGGCGATGGCCGCGTACGCCAGCAGCGCTTCCTGTTCGAGAGCCTGGCGCAGCGAGGGGATGGACCTGCGGGTGGTGATGGAGCGCAGCGTCAGCTGCCGCCACACCCGGTAGAAGAACCCCTGCGCCTGCTGCTCGCGGTCGACAACGGTGACGTCGAGCGGTGGACCGTCCTCCAGCGAGACGAAGTAGCGGCGCCCGCGGTCGGCGTGGTCCGACGAGTCGCCGCAGTCCTCGGCGCGCCGCGTGCTGACCGGCTTGAAGCCGACATGGCGCAGACCCGCCATCAGCGTCCGGCCTGTCGGCCGTACGTTCGGTGAGCCGACGGCGTAGAGCGTGCCGTACGCGACGGTCCAGCCGATCAGCACCGTGAGGATGATCGAGAAGGGGGTGGTGTAGCCCGCGACCAGCATCGCGAAGGCGTCGAGCAGCAGCACCACCCAGAGCACCACGCGCCAGCGTGGCCTGCGGGCCATCCCCACGGCCGTCATATAGGCGATGACGGGCGCGAGATAGCCGTGGACGGGATCGGTGAGCCCCATCCCGTGCTGCGGTCGGGTCAGCGCCTCCTGGATGGCGCCCGGGGCGGCTCTGGCGACCCAGAGGTCGGTGGCGAGCGTGACACCGTGCGCCAGCACGGCGGCGAGCACACCGTCCGCGATGCGCAGCCCGTCGCGCTTGATCAGCCGTTCGATCGCGAAGGCGACGGGGACGAGCAGCACGGCGATGCTGGAGACCAGCCCGGCGCTCTGCACGAGCAGGTCGGGAGCCTGTCCGGTGCCCTTGTCGATGTCCTGTTCCAGGCCGGACGTGGTGCCGTGCGCGAAGGCGGAGAGGCCGAGCACGACGCCGATGGCAAGGAGACCGACGAGCAGCCGCAGCAGATCGCCCGGGCGGTGGACGCGGGCGGGGAGCAGCGGCTCGTCGCCCGAGACCCGCTCGGCGAGGGCGGCCCCGGAGTCGCGGGACCGGGAGTCCTGTCCGGCGGACCGTCCGGTCGGGCCGGGCTTTGCGGCGGGAGCGGGGTCCTCGGCGTGATCGGGGTCCGCGGCCGGCTTTTCCGCCGGCTGTTCGACCGGCTGTGTGACCGGCTTCCCGGCGGGCTCTTCGACCGGCTTGACGGTGGGCTTTTCGCGGGGGGCGCCTGCCTCCCGGGCCCCGGTGACCTCGTCACCGTCGCCCGTCTCACGCGACCGCGCGTCGGCGCTGTCCTCCGTACGGGGGCTGTCCGCGTCCGGGCGTGACCCGGCGCCGGAGGAACCCGCCGCGGCCTGCGGCCGCACGGACGGCTCCTCCGCCGAATCCGTCTCTTCTTGATCTCGTATCACCGTTCACCGCCCGCATGATGGTGGCACGGGCGACCGACAGACGTGGGCATCAGGGTGTATTGCGGGGGTGAGAGGTACGTGAGATACGTCCCTTTGCATCCGTGTGTGCGGATCGTGACCAGCCGGTGGCTCCCGGGTCCGCGATACCTGCCGGAGCCGCCCGGCTGTCGGTGGCATACGGCAAGATGGGCCGGATGAGGAGTGAGGAGTCCGAGAGGCCGGAGGAGCCCGGAGCGGCGCGGCTGCCCGAGTACGCGGAGCGGGTGCTCGACGTCGCCGAACTGATCCCTCCCGGCCGGGTGATGTCGTACGGCGATGTCGCGGAATGGCTCGGCGACGGCGGCCCCCGGCAGGTGGGCCGCGCCATGGCGCTGTACGGGAGCGCGGTGCCGTGGTGGCGGGTCGTCCGCTCGGACGGCGCTCTGCTCGCCGGGCACGAGCTGCGGGCGCTGGACCACTACCGGGAGGAGTCCACCCCGCTGCGGGAGGCCGCGCGCGGCGCCGAAGACCATCTGCCGCGCCTGGACATGAAGCGGGCGCGCTGGGACGGCTCGGGGGCGGCGGACGGGACCGGGGCCGCGGACGGGACCGGAGCCCCGGACGGGGCGGACGATGTGGCTCACACATGACAGTTTCCGCCATGCGGCCGCGCTGCGGGAAAAGTGAGAAATCAGCCAGGGCGCACACGGGCCGTGCCCCGCGCCCCGGCCGCCTGACGGCGTAGCGTCGTCGGCACGCGCCCCGCGCGTACCGGCCGTCTCCGCTCTCCGCGTCACGTTCTCCAGCACCTCCCTCCAGCGACCCTTCCAGGACCGGCGATCCACGTGAGTTCCTCCTTCTCCACCGGGCGTACCCCGCACCAAGGGGTACGGCAGCGGACTCCCGGTGCGTACCGACTGGTGCGTACCCCGCCGGCCCCGGTGGATCCCCCTCTGCTGGACGCGGTGCAGCGCAGGGTGGTTGACCACACGGACGGACCGCTGCTCGTTCTCGCGGGACCGGGAACGGGCAAGACCACGACGCTGGTCGAATCGGTCGCGCGACGGGTGGCCGACGGCGCGGATCCCAGGCGCATCCTCGTCCTCACCTTCAGCCGCAAGGCCGCGGTGGAACTGCGTGACCGGATGGCCGTCAGGCTGGGCGGCACCCAGGGGCCGCAGGCGACCACCTTCCATTCCTTCTGCTACGCCCTGATCCGCGCGCACCAGGAGGCCGACCTCTTCACGGAACCGCTGCGGCTGCTCTCCGGGCCCGAACAGGACGTCGCCGTCCGCGACCTCCTCGCGGGCCAGGTCGACCTGGAGCGGGAGGGACGTTCGAACATCCATTGGCCCGACGATCTGCGGGCGTGCCTGACGACGCGCGGTTTCGCCGACGAGGTGCGGGCCGTGCTCGCGCGCAGCCGCGAGCTGGGGCTCGGCCCCGACGCGCTCGCGGCGTTCGCCCGGCGTACGGGCCGCCCCGACTGGTCGGCCGCCTCCGCCTTCCTCGCCGAGTACCTCGATGTCCTGGACCTGCAAGGCGTGCTCGACTACGCGGAACTGGTCCAGCGGGCGGTCATGCTGGCGAGCCGCCGTGAGGTGGCGGAACGTCTCGCCGCCCAGTACGACGCCGTGTTCGTGGACGAGTACCAGGACACCGACCCGGCGCAGGTCAGGCTGCTCGGCGCACTCGCCGGCCAGGGGCGCACGCTGGTCGCGTTCGGCGACCCCGACCAGTCGATCTATGCCTTCCGCGGCGCGGATGTGAACGGCATCCTCGACTTCCCGTACGCCTTCCCGGCCGCCGGCGGCGCCCCGGCCCCGGTGGAAGTCCTCACCACCTCGCGCCGCTCGGGGAACGGCCTGCTGACGGCGACGAGACTGCTGACCCGCCGTATGCCGCTGACCCGGCTTCCGGCCGAGAAGGTACGCGCGCACCGCGAACTGGCCGCGGTACGCGAGGGGGGCCGCGTCGAGACGTACACGTACCCGACGACGTCGACGGAGCTGGACAACATCGCCGACATCCTGCGCCGGGCACATCTGGAGGACGGCGTCCCGTGGAACGAGATGGCGGTGCTGGTCCGCGCGGGCGGCCGCTCGATTCCCCCGGTCCGCCGCGCCCTCACCTCGGCGGGCGTGCCCCTGGAGATCGACGGCGACGACGTACCGCTGCGCCACGAACCGGCGGTCTCCCCGCTGCTCACGGCGCTGAGGGCGGTGGCCGCGGCGGCCGCGCGGCCGGCTGGGACGGTGGCTGCCGCGACGCCTCCCAAGGAGGCGGAGAAAAAGGCAGCAGAGGGGGAGGCCGAGGAAAAACACGCAGAGGAGGAGGGGGAGGGAAAGGCGGCAGA
Source organism: Streptomyces sp. NPDC088725 (assembly GCF_044751305.1). Lineage (NCBI taxonomy): Bacteria > Bacillati > Actinomycetota > Actinomycetes > Kitasatosporales > Streptomycetaceae > Streptomyces > Streptomyces sp. NPDC088725. The sequence goes on along the minus strand of NZ_JBIVLO010000014.1, from coordinate 132,411 downwards.
GGAGGCGGAGGCAGAAGCCGGCGAGGCGCCTGAGGCCATGGCGTCTCCTGAGGTCCCCGGGACTTCCAGGACACTTGAGCCCTCTGAGCCCTCTGAGCCCTCTGAGCCCTCTGAGCCCTCCGAGCCCTCTGAGCCCTCTGAGATTCCCGAGTCATCTGAGCCCCCCGAGCCATCTGAGACATCCGAGATCGCTGACGCCTCCGCGCCCGCCGCCTCCTGGCTCGACGTCGAGACCGCCCTCACCCTCCTCACCTCGCCCCTCGGCGGCATGGACGCCGCCGATCTGCGCCGCCTCGGGCGGGCCCTGCGCGACGAGGAGCGGGCCGGAGGCAAGCGGCTGCCCGCCGCGTCCGACACGCTGCTCGCGCTGGCCCTCGCCGAGCCGGAGCGGCTGGTCACGCACGACCCCGCATACGCCAAGGGCGCACAGCGGCTCGGCGATCTGCTCCGTACGGCGCGGAAGTCACTCGAAGACGGCGGAACCGCCGAGGAAGCGCTCTGGCAGCTGTGGAACGGCACCCCCTGGCCGGGGCGGCTCGAACGGTCCGCCCTGCGCGGCGGCGCCGCCGGGCGCAACGCCGACCGCGACCTCGACGCCGTCTGCGCGCTGTTCGACGCCGCGGCCCGCGCGGAGGAACGCAGCGGCGGCCGCGGTGCCCTGAACTTCCTGGAGGAGCTGGACGCCCAGGACATCGCCGCCGACACACTCAGCCGCAGGGCCGTACGCCCCGACGCCGTACGCCTGATGACGGCACACCGCTCGAAGGGCCTGGAATGGCGGCTGGTCGTCGTCGCCGGCGTACAGGAAGGCCTCTGGCCCGACCTTCGGCGCCGCGGTTCCCTCCTGGAGGCGGACAGGATCGGCCGGGACGGTCTGGCCGAGCCGCTGTCTCCCGGCGCCCTCCTTACGGAGGAGCGCAGGCTGTTCTACGTAGCCGCGACCCGCGCCCGTGACCGCCTCGTCGTCACCGCCGTCAAGGCGCCCGCCGACGACGGCGACCAGCCCTCCCGTTTCCTCGCCGAACTCGGCGTCGAGCCCCGGGACGTCACAGGCCGCCCCAGCCGCCCCCTCGCCGTCGCCCCGCTCGTCGCGGAACTGCGCGCCACCACCGTCGACCCGGAGGCGAGCCCGGCCCTGCGCGACGCGGCCGCCCGCCGCCTCGCGAGGCTCGCGGCGCTCAGCGACGAGGACGGGCAGGCCCTCGTACCGTCCGCCCACCCGGACCGCTGGTGGGGCCTGTACGAGCCGACCCACAGCGCGGTCCCGCTGCGCGACAGGGACCAGCCGGTCGCGCTCTCCGGGAGCGCCCTGGACCAGCTCGCCAACACCTGCGCCCTCCAGTGGTTCCTGGGACGCGAGGTGAAGGCGGACGCGCCCGCCACCGCCGCCCAGGGGTTCGGCAACGTCGTCCACGTCCTGGCCGACGAGGTCGCCTCGGGCCGAACCCCCGCCGTCCTCGACATCCTGATGGAGCGCCTGGACTCGGTGTGGGACGCGCTCGCCTTCGACGCTCCCTGGAAATCGCGCCAGGAGAAGGACCAGGCGCGCGTCGCGCTCGAACGCTTCCTGCGCTGGCACGTGACGGACCGCGGCGGCCGAACCGCCACCGCCACCGAGCACGGCTTCGACGTCACGCTGGGGGCGGGGGAGTACGAGGTACGGATCCGCGGCTCCATGGACCGCGTCGAGCGGGACGCGGAAGGCAACGCGTACGTGGTCGACTTCAAGACCGGCAAACACGCGCCCACCAGGGACGAGGTCGCCCACCACCCGCAACTCGCGGTCTACCAGCTCGCGGTGCGCGAAGGCGCCGTGGACGAGGTGTTCGAGGGCCGCCGTCCGGACGCGGGCGGCGCCGAACTCGTCCAGCTGCGCCAGCCCGCCCCGAAGCGGGAGGGCGGCGAGGAACTGCCCAAGGTCCAGGCACAGCAGCCGCTCACCGGCGAGTGGGTGGGCGATCTCCTGGCCACCGCCGCCGGGCGCGTACTCGACGAACGTTTCACGCCCACGGCGGGCCAGCACTGCGCGAACTGCGCGTTCCGCGCGTCGTGCAGCGCACAGCCGGAGGGCCGGCAGATCGTGGAGTGAGCGGTCGGCGGCCGGGCATGCCTGCTGCTCCCGGCCACCGGCGCGACGGCCGTTGTCGGTGGTGCCGGTTAGCCTTCGTGAGGTGTCCGACCACCGACCCGCCCATCAACCCGACCACCGCCCCGCCCACCTCACCGATCCCGAGCAGCTCAAAGAACTCCTCGGCATCCCCTTCACCCCGGAGCAGACGGCCTGCATCACCGCGCCGCCCGCCCCGCAGGTCATCGTGGCCGGAGCCGGTTCGGGCAAGACGACGGTGATGGCCGCCCGGGTCGTCTGGCTGGTGGGCACCGGGCAGGTCGCCCCGGAGCAGGTGCTCGGCCTGACCTTCACCAACAAGGCCGCCGGCGAGCTGGCCGAGCGGGTCCGCAAAGCGCTCGTACGGGCCGGGGTCACCGACCCCGACGCCATCGACCCGGACAATCCGCCGGGCGAGCCGCGCATCTCGACCTACCACGCCTTCGCCGGTCAGCTCCTCACCGACCACGGCCTGCGGATAGGGCTCGAACCGACCTCCCGGCTGCTCGCCGACGCCACCCGCTTCCAGCTCGCGGCTCGCGTGCTCCGGGAGGCGCCAGGACCGTATCCCGCGCTGACCAAGACGCTCCCCGCCCTGGTCAGCGATCTGCTCGCGCTCGATGCCGAGCTGGCGGAGCATCTCGTACGGCCGGGGCGGCTCGGCGCGTACGACACCGAGCTGCTGCGCACCCTGGACGGCACCGTCCTCAGCAACGCCGAGCTGCGCAAAATCCCCGAGACGGCCGCGGCCCGCCGTGAACTGCTCGATCTCGTCAGGCGCTACCGCGAGGCCAAGAGCGACCGCGATCTGCTCGACTTCGGCGACCAGATCGCGCTCTCCGCCGAGCTGGCCCTCACCAGGCCCGAGGTCGGCCGGATCCTGCGGGAGGAGTTCCGGGTCGTCCTGCTGGACGAGTACCAGGACACGTCGGTCGCCCAGCGGCTGCTTCTTGCCGGGCTGTTCGGCGGCGCGACCACCGGTACGGGCGCCCCCGGTACCGGCGGCACCGACACCGACACCGGTACGGGCAGTGGCGGCACGGGCCACGCGGTGACCGCCGTGGGCGACCCCTGCCAGGCCATCTACGGCTGGCGCGGCGCCTCGGTCGCCAACCTGGACGACTTCCCCCGCCATTTCCCGCATGCCGACGGAACGCCGGCCACCCGCTTCTCCCTCAGTGAGAACCGCCGGAGCGGCGGCCGCCTCCTCGACCTCGCCAACGGCCTCGCCGAACCGCTGCGGGCCATGCACGAAGGCGTCGAGGCCCTGCGCCCCGCCCCGGGCGCCGAGCACGACGGCAGTGTGCGCTGCGCCCTGCTGTCCACGCACGCCGAGGAGATGGAGTGGCTGGCCGACTCGATCGCCCAGCTGGTGCGCACGGGAAAGGAGCCGGGCGAGATCGCCGTGCTGTGCCGGACCGCGGGTGACTTCGCCGAGATCCAGGGCGCACTGGTGGCCCGTGACGTCCCCGTCGAGGTCGTCGGGCTCTCCGGGCTGCTCCACCTCCCCGAGGTCGCCGACCTCGTCGCGGTCTGCGAGGTTCTTCAGGACCCCGGTGCCAACGCCTCCCTCGTACGGCTCCTCACCGGCCCCCGCTGGCGCATCGGCCCCCGCGACCTGGCCCTGCTCGGGCGCCGGGCGCGGCTGCTGGTCCACCGCGGTACGGGCTCCGGAGAGGCCGACGACGCCGACGAACGGCTGGCCGCGGCCGTGGAGGGCACCGACCCGGCGGAAGTCATCTCGCTCGCCGACGCCCTCGACACCTTCCTCGGCTCGGCCGGTGCCCCCGAGGACGGCCTGCCCTTCTCGGCCGCGGCCCGGTTCCGGTTCGCGACTCTCGCCACGGAACTGCGTGACCTGCGCCGCTCCCTCGCCGACCCGCTGATGGACGTCCTGCACCGCGTCCTGGCCACCACGGGCCTCGAGGTCGAACTGTCCGCGTCACCACACGCGCTCGCCGCGCGCCGCCGTGAGACGCTGAGCAACTTCCTCGACATAGCGGCCTCCTTCGCCGCGCTCGACGGACAGGCCGGCCTCCTGGCCTTCTTGGCCTTCCTGCGGACCGCCGCCCAGTACGAGAAAGGCCTCGACAACGCGCTGCCCGGGGGAGAGAACACCGTCAAGGTGCTCACCGCGCACAAGGCCAAGGGACTGGAGTGGGACATCGTCGCCGTGCCCGGACTGGTGACGGGACATTTCCCCAGTTCCAAGGCGCGCGAGGGCTGGACCGCGCAGCCGAAGGTCCTCCCGCACGCGCTGCGCGGCGATGCCGCGACGCTGCCGGACATCGGGTCCTGGGACGCGCGAGGCCTCAAGTCCTTCAAGGAGGCGATGAAGGCCCACCAGCACACGGAGGAGCTGCGCCTCGGGTACGTCACCGTCACCCGCCCCCGGTCACTGCTGCTCGGCTCGGGCCACTGGTGGGGCCCGAGCCAGAAACGTCCCAGAGGTCCTTCGGACTTCCTGCACGCGCTGTACGAGCACTGCGCTGCGGGCTTCGGCGAGATCGAGGCATGGGCGGACGAGCCCGCCGAGGGGGAGGGGAATCCGGCGCTGCGGACTCCCGCGACCCCGCAGCCGTGGCCGCTCTCGCTGGACGCCCGGTCCCTGGCCCGCCGCCGGGCTGCGGCGGACACGGTCCGCGCGCACCTGGAGGAGCTGAGGACGGCGCAGACGCCGGGCGTGAGCCAGGACGAGCACGACTGGGACGGGACCGGCTGGGGAGACGAGGACGCGCCGTTCGAACCGGATGACGCGGAGGTGTTCGTCGAGCCGGAGGCCGACGACGCTCCGGCCGGCCCCGGCGACTGGCCCGCCCCGGACGACCTGGCCGCCACCGACGAGGACCCCACCGACCCGGCCGACCTCTCCGACTGGGACGCCTGGGAGACCACACGCGGCGCCCCGGAGCCGACCGCGCCTGCTTCCCCTGACCGGACCGAGCCCCGGCCCGCGCCTGTCGAGGCGCCCGAGCCCGCGGCCATCGAGCTGCCCCGGCCCGCGCCTGTCGAGGCGCCCGCCCCCGGCGAGGCGCCGGCGCCCACTCGCGGTGAGGCGCCCGCGCCCTTCCCCGCCCCCCGCCGCTCGGAGCCCGACCCGCTCACGCCCGAAGAGGCCCGCGCACTCGCCTCGTGGGACCGCGACCTCGACACCCTCTCCCGCGAACTCCGCCGCGCCCGCGCCGCCGTCCGCGACGTCCCCGTACCGCCGACCCTCTCCGCGTCGCAGCTCCTGCGCCTCGCCGCCGATCCCGACGGCTTCGCCCACGAGCTGGCCCGTCCCATGCCGCGCCCTCCGCAGCCGGCGGCCCGCAGGGGCACCCGGTTCCACGCCTGGGTGGAGTCGAGGTTCGAGGAGCTGCCGCTCCCGATGCTCGGTCCCGACGAGCTGCCGGGCGGTGCCGACGACGAGCCGGAGATCGCGGACGAACGGGACCTGGCCGCCCTCAAAGCCGCCTTCGAGCGCTCCCCGTACGCCCGGCGCACGCCGTACCGCGTGGAGACACCGTTCCACCTCACCCTCGCGGGCCGGGTGATCCGCGGCCGGATCGACGCGGTCTACCGCACCCCGTACGAGACCGATCCCGCCGATCCGACGGCGACGGAGGCCGGTCCCGCGGCGTACACGTACGAGATCGTCGACTGGAAGACCAGCCGTGCCCGCACCGGCGACCCCCTGCAGCTCGCCGTCTACCGACTCGCCTGGGCCGAGCAGCACGGAATCCCGCCTTCCGCCGTCACGGCGGCGTTCCTCTACGTACGGACCGGGGAGATCGTCCGGCCCGCTCACCTGCCGGGCCGGGAGGAACTGGAACGGATTCTCACCGGTGTGCCACCTGACGAACCGGCAGACCGGAACACTCGCCGAGCCGGTTAGGCTCGACACATGAGCGAGTCCCCGGACAGCGTCGTCCGTACGTACATCCAGTCCCACCGAGCCGCCTTCCTCGACGACCTGGCCGACTGGCTGCGTATACCCTCCGTGTCGGCTCAGCCCGACCACGACGCCGACGTCCGGCGCAGCGCCGACTGGCTCGCCGCGAAGCTCAGGGAGACCGGCTTCCCGGTGGCCGAGGTCTGGCCCACCGGGACGGGCGCCGGCGCAGGTACCGGCGCAGACGCAGGTACCGGCGCAGACGCAGGCGCGGGAACGCCCGGCGCCCCCGCCGTCTTCGCCGAGTGGCCGTCCGACGACCCGGCCGCGCCGACCGTCCTGGTCTACGGCCACCACGACGTACAGCCCGCCGCCCGCGAGGACGGCTGGCACACCGACCCCTTCGAGCCGGTCCGGCGCGACGGCCGGATCTACGCACGCGGCGCGGCGGACGACAAGGGCCAGGTGTTCTTCCACACACTCGGCGTTCGGGCGCACCTCGCCGCGACCGGCCGTACCACCCCCGCCGTCCACCTCAAACTGCTCGTGGAGGGCGAGGAGGAGTCGGGCTCCCCGCACTTCCGGGCCCTGGTGGAACGGCACGCGGAGCGCCTCGCCGCCGATGTCGTGATCGTCTCCGACACCGGCATGTGGTCGGAGACCACACCCACCGTCTGCACCGGCATGCGGGGTCTCGCGGAATGCGAGATCGAGCTGTACGGCCCGGCCCAGGACATCCACTCCGGTTCGTTCGGCGGCGCGGTGCCGAACCCCGCCACCGTCGCGGGACGGCTCGTCGGCGCCCTCCACGACGAGCACGAGCGCGTCGCGATCCCCGGCTTCTACGACGGCGTCGCCGAGCTCACGGACGCCGAGCGCGCCCTCTTCGCCGAGCTGCCCTTCGACGAGGAGGAGTGGCTGCGCACGGCCCGCTCACTCGCCACGCTCGGCGAGGCCGGCCACTCCACCCTGGAACGTGTCTGGGCCCGTCCAACCGCCGAGGTCAACGGCATCGGCGGGGGTTACCAGGGCGAGGGCAGCAAGACGGTCGTGCCGTCCTCCGCCCTGCTGAAACTGTCGTTCCGGCTCGTCGCCGGCCAGGACCCGGACCGGATCGAGCGGTCCGTACGCGACTGGGCCGAGCAGCGGATCCCGTCCGGTGTCCGCCACAAGATCACCTTCGGCGCCGCCACCCGTCCGTGCCTGACCCCGCTGGAGCACCCGGCGCTCCAGGCGGTCGTCACGGCCATGGGACGCGCCTTCGGCCAGAAAATCCGCTACACCCGAGAGGGCGGATCAGGCCCTGCCGCCGATCTCCAGGACGTCCTCGGCGCGCCGGTGCTGTTCCTGGGCATCTCCGTGCCGTCCGACGGATGGCACGCGCCGAACGAGAAAGTCGAGGTGGACCTTCTCCTCAAGGGTGTGGAGACCACCGCCTACCTGTGGGGAGACCTTGCCGCCGCCCTTGGCAGAACGCACCGCTGAGCACTCCGCTGAACCGAAAACCCATGCCATCCGGGGGAGTTGGAAGTACCTGTGAGCACCACCAGCAGTCACGACACCGCACACCGACCGCTCGGCCTGACCGCGCCCAGCGGCATCGACCGTGCCGCGCACCACCGCCTCGACGAGGCGTGGCTGGCGGCCGCGTGGAGCCACCCGACGACCCGGGTCTTCGTGGTGTCGGGCGGCCAGGCGCTGGTCGACGACACCCCTGACGGGGGCACCGAACTCGTCATGACCCCGGCCTTCGAGGCGCCGGTCACCGAGGCCCACCGCTACTTCCTCGGTACGGACGACGACGGTGTGCGCTACTTCGCGCTCCAGAAGGACTCGCTCCCGGGACGCATGGACCAGTCGGCGCGTCCCGCCGGGCTGCGCGAGGTCGGCACGCTGCTCTCCGCGCGTGACGCGGGCCTGCTGGTCCACGCGGTCGCCCTGGAGAACTGGCAGCGCCTCCACCGCTTCTGCTCGCGCTGCGGCGAACGCACCGTGATCGCGGCGGCCGGCCACATCCGCCGCTGCCCGGCCTGCGGTGCCGAGCACTACCCGCGTACCGACCCCGCGGTGATCATGCTCGTCACGGACGACGAGGACCGCGCGCTCCTGGGCCGTCAGGTGCACTGGCCCGAGGGCCGCTTCTCCACCCTGGCCGGCTTCGTGGAGCCCGGTGAGTCGATCGAGAAGTCGGTGGCGCGCGAGGTCTTCGAGGAGGCGGGGGTCACGGTGGGCGAGGTCGAGTACGTCGCCAGCCAGCCCTGGCCGTTCCCGTCGAGCCTGATGCTGGGCTTCATGGCCCGCGCGACGTCGTCGGAGATCACGGTGGACGGCGAGGAGATCGGGGAGGCCCGCTGGTTCTCCCGGGAGGACCTGCGGACGGCGATCGAAACGGGCGAGATCCTGCCACCGCTCGGCATCTCGATCGCGGCGCGGCTGGTGGAGATCTGGTACGGCAAGCCCCTGCCGAAGCCACTCACCCAGCCGGCGCACTGACAGAACACAGAACCGCCCCTCCCGGTCGAGGTGACCGGAAGGGGCGGTCGCGTACCCGCGTCAGACGCCGGCTTCCGCCGTCAGGCGCCGATCTTCTGCTTGACCTGGGCCAGCGACGGGTTGGTCAGCGTGGAACCGTCGGGGAAAAGTACGGTCGGCACCGTCTGTAGACTTCCCGCTACGTGGGGGTGGCCAGGGAGGGCCGCCCCTTGTGGGGGAGGGAAGAGCGTGAGCGAGAAGCCCAGGGCTCTTGGCGTGGTCCGTCTGTCCGTCGGCAACGAGAACCAGACGGGGGAGGACACGCAGCGCACCCGCCTCAGCAAGCGTGCGGACGCGGAGGAAATGGAGTTGGTCGACTTCGCCGTCGACATCGACGTGTCGGCGTCCATCTCGCCGTGGATGCGACCGTCCCTGGGCGACTGGCTCAACAACAAGAGGGACCAGTTCGACCACATCATCATCCTGAAGATCGACCGCATCGCGCGGTCGGTCCGCCACCTCTCGGACATCATCGAGTGGTGCGAGGCGAACGGCAAGGGCCTCATCTCCTGCGAGGAGGGATTCGACCTCTCGAAGCCGTGGGGCAAGACCATCGCCAAGATCCTGGCTGTGGTCGCAGAGGCCGAGCTGGACGCCATCAAGGCCCGCAACAAGGCTTCCCGGGAGACCATGCGGAAGACCGGCCGCTGGCCGGGTGGCCTTGTCCCGTTCGGACGTAGAGCAGTGAAGGGCGACGCAGGCTTCACTCTGGAACTCGACCCCGAGTACGGCCCGACGCTGATCGAGATGATCCGGCGCTTCATCGAGAAGCCGAGCTTCTCGGCCGTGGCCGACTGGTTGAACGAGCAAGGTGTACCCACGGCTCAGGACATCGCTCGCATTCGCGCGGCGGCAGGCGAGAGCACAACTCGGCTGGCCGACCCGAAGCCTCGGGGAGCCAGGTGGACGCCGACCACAGTGCAAGCCGTACTGATCAGCCGCTCCCTGCTCGGGGAGTACGTACGCGCCAGTGGCGCCGTAGCCCGCAACGACGACGGCACGCCTGTCATGCGCTCTGAGCCGGTACTGAACGAGGAGGAGTGGACGAAGCTGTCGGAAGCCGTCGCCTCGGTCAAGTACAAGAAGCAGAAGGGCTCTACTTCGCCGACGGTGGGCGTGACGTTCTGCCTGTTGTGCGGAAGCGCCCTCTACTTCGTGAAGGGCGACCCGGCCAAGGGCAAGCGCGAGCGGTACCGCTGTCACGGCAACAAGAGCAAGGGCATCCAGGCATGCCCGAAGCAGAGGTTCTGGGCCGAAGACCTGTACCCCTGGCTGGAGTCGACCCTGTTGGGCGAGATCGGCCACTTGGAACGTATGGAGTCGAAGACGACCATCGACGACAGCCGTGCGGCGAAGCTCGCCGTGATCGACGGCAAGATGAACCAGCTCCTCAAGGAACTCCAGCAGGACGAGCTCAGCGCCGTCGTGTACTCCTCGCGCGTCGCTGAGCTTGCGCGGGAACGGGAGAAGGTCACCAACCAGGAGGGGCCGAAGCCGGTGACCGTGTGGACGGGTACGGGCGAGAGCTACGCGGAGTGGTGGGAGCGGTCGAGTGTCGACGAACGGCGTGAATGGCTGAAGAAGCACAAGGTCAAGGCGTACTTCGGACATGACATCCTGGCCGTCGATCCCGGCGACCTGATCGAGAACATCAAGCAACAGGGCATCTCCTACTGGGACCTGCCCTCCAAGTCTTCTCAGGTGCTCTCACCGATCACGCCGATCTCGTTGGACGGAAAGCCGTACGAGAAGCCGAAGCCGCTTACGGGTGTGGAGTGGGAGATCGTCAGCCGCTGGGAGGACTTCGACGCGGAACGGGCAGCGCAGCGGGCGAAGGCTGAGGAGGAAGCCACGGGAGCAGAGGTAGCCGAGATGGTTGCGATCTCTGTCTGATGCGGGCTGAGCAACCGAGGAAGGCCCCCGGCCTGGGGGCCTTCTGTCTTGCGATCAGAAGGGCGGCGGCTCGTGCCCTGCTTCTTGGAGCCGGTCGGTCAAGCCGTCGTAGTCGAAGTCCACTGGCACGGGAGATGCGTACGCGCGTCTCCGAACCAGCGTCGACGCCGTTCCTCTTGCTTGACCTTGCTTGACCTTGCCAAGATCTACGAAGGACAAGTTGGGGGGCCGTAGGCCCCCAAGGGAGCCAGCCCCTTCGTCTTCCTGCTGGGGGCCGCTTACGCGGCCCACCTTCGCCGGCTGCTGCTTGTGCTCTTCGTCTTCGCCCTGTCGGCCCCCCTTCGGGGGCCGGACACCTTCGAGCAGTCCCCAACCGATCGGGCGTTGGTTCGAGTCACAGCGATGCCAAGGCACGCGCCGCAACCTGCCACAGGGTCCGGCTCCCCGACCGGAGTTGTCACATGCACCGGCCCCGTCATCGTCGTCTTCGGTGCGCTCATCCCGCACGGCCTCCCGACTGGGTATCTGCCGAAAGATGATCCTTTGGAATACGCACGGGTCCGCGCTTCATGCGCGTTGTGGACTGCAGATCATGAACGGCACGCAGCCGACCACTCGGCAAGCCTTACTCGAAGCTCCTCCCCGAACAACGCGGATTCCTCGTACCCCTCAAATTCCTTTGAGTAGCTCTGAACATCTTGTCCGTCGCACAGGACAAGACTTCCCGCTGAGGTTTCGATGGTGACCAAGGAAGTGTCGTAGATGGTGAAGGTATTCAGCGGAGTTCTGGGCGTTACCGCCCCGAGAGGAATCACGCCGATACGCACGCTCGGAAGGTAGGACAGGGAAGACAGGCGGTCCATCTGTTCGGCCAACGCCAACGCGGAGATAACCGGCCAGCGAATCGCCTGCTCGGTCAGGAGGAACGTGAATCGCTTCGACGTGTAGAGGATGGCTTGCCGTTACAGCTTCCCCGCTACCGCCTTGCTCGTATCTGCCGGGGAGTGAGCGAGGCTGGCCCGTACGTATTCCGGCGTGGCCAGTAGCCCGGTAATCATCGAGAGCAGGAAGTAGCGCATGTGCGTCGAGGACGCTTCGAGCGCCTTCAACTCCGCTTGCCGTGTCCCCAGCCCCTTACGGCGTGACTCTCGCAGATTCCGCCACTCGGTGTTGGCCAGCCTGGCGAGTGCGGAAACCTCGGCGACCAGTTCCGGTGGTGCTTCAAAAGCTCTCAGGATCTGTGCCACGTCGACAAGGGATGGACGCGTCTTGCCGTTCTCGATCCGGCTCACCTTGGACTGAGACATGTTGCAGCGCGCCGCGAGCCGATCCCCGGAGAGACCGGCTCGCTTGCGTAGATCTCGGAGTAGCGAAGCAAGTTCCGGACCGGACTCGCCAAGCTGCTCGGCTTCGAACGTCACTCCTTCACGTACTTCAGGAAGGGAATCGATTCAGTGATGGCGATATGCTGGAACTCGATGAAGTCCGTCGGCTCACCCTCGTACAGTTCGCGACTGATCTGCGTCCCATCGTTCTCGTAGTGCATGAGAACGACCGTCGAGTGATCGAACATCCAGAAATCCCGCACGCCCGGCAGTGGATTCTCTCGGTCCGTCACGTTGAGGATTCGCACGTCTTCTCCGGCAAGTACGTGAGGGGCGTAGTACCGGGAGAACTCGAAGCGCAGGTATTCGGAGCGGCCGAGTCACGATGTGCACGCGACCCTTGCGCTTCCCTTCACCGCGAAGTCGCTTCAGGTCTTCTGTGTATGCGGACGAGTAGGTGTGCGGGTCGATTCGCTTACCGGCCCGGAAGGCTTCGAGCTCTCCGGATTCCTGCGGTACGAGGCATTGGGGCAGAGTCTCCAAGCGCCGTGCCTCCGATTGGAACTCCCGGAGCATCGCCCGCCACTCGTCACCATCCAAGAGCACGAACAGCCTCCCGAAGAACGCTCTCGGGAATCTCCACAAGCCCTTCCCCCTGCGGAGGGATGAAGGCGTCGGACGTGTCGCCCTGTACGACGAACGTTCCCAGCTGCGTGCGGTACACGTTCGGGCAGTCGTCTTCGTCGCACTCCCCATTCCCGTTCCCGGTAAGCCGAGTCAGCTCTTCGCGTGCCATCGAAACCCCCTTGTTCGTAACCCCGGTTGGGCCGCTGGACGCGACCGTATGAGGGGCACGCTCGGGCGTCCATGCGCGAACGTGGGTATGCACGTTGTTGCATGAAGTACCCCGGCGAGGCGCCGCACAGGACTGCGGCGGCCTGTCTTGACGGCGGGTGACTGGCTGTGCGCGGGCTCGCTGCCCGCTTCCCCCACATGCAGAGCGGCCCCCTCCGGTGACCTTGACCAGAGGGGGCGCCGCGCTGGAGAGCGTCAGACTGCGAGAGCCTGCTTCACCTGGGCGAGGCTCGGGTTCGTCATCACGACCTCGTCGCCACCAGTGGCAGGAACTACCCGGACAGTCGGCACCGTCTGGTTGCCGCCGTTCGCCTTCTCGACGAAGGCCGCCGACTCCGGGTCCTGCTCGATGTTGATCTCGGTGTACGCGATTCCTTCGCGGTCCATCTGGCCCTTGAGCCGACGGCAGTATCCGCACCACGTGGTGCTGTACATCGTCACAGTGCCCGGCATGGTCTCTCGCGCTCCTCTGTTCGGCCTGATGCGTCCTCCGCGTAGGGGGCAACGTACAAGGGCCGGTCACCATTCCCACACCGGTCGTAGCGGGATCTCCGTCACGTTCGTATGACCGGCGGGCCTCCCCTGTGGACAACCGCCGCGGCTGCCTCCGGCGACCTGGCAGCATGGCGGGGTGACAGCAGCAACGCACTCCTCACTCTTCTCGCTGGAATCGGACGGCGGCCAGATGGCGCCTCCGCCCCGCGACGCCGACGCGGTGCTCGAAGGCCTCGACCCCGAGCAGCGGGCCGTGGCGACGGCGCTGCACGGCCCTGTGTGCGTGCTGGCCGGTGCCGGTACGGGCAAGACGCGCGCCATTACGCACCGGATCGCGTACGGGGTGCGTGCCGGGATCCTGCCACCCGCCGGTGTGCTGGCCGTCACCTTCACCAACCGCGCTGCCGGGGAGATGCGCGGACGGCTGCGGCAGCTCGGGGCGGGCGGCGTCCAGGCGCGCACGTTCCACTCGGCGGCCCTGCGGCAGTTGCAGTTCTTCTGGCCGAAAGCGGTCGGCGGTGAGCTGCCGAGGCTCCTGGAGCGCAAGGTCCAGGTGGTCGCGGAGGCGGCGGCGCGCTGCCGGATCCGGCTGGACCGCAATGAGTTGCGGGATGTCACCGGCGAGCTGGAGTGGGCGAAGGTCACGCAGACGGTGCCGGCGGACTATCCGGCCGAGGTGGCCAAGTCCCACCGCGACGCCCCGCGTGACCCGGCCGAGATCGGCCAGATCTACGCGATGTACGAGCAGCTCAAGCGCGACCGCTCGGTGATCGACTTCGAGGACGTACTGCTGCTGACCGTCGGCATCCTCCAGGACAGGGCGGACATCGCGGACCAGATCCGCGGCCAGTACCAGCACTTCGTGGTGGACGAGTACCAGGACGTCAGCCCGCTCCAGCAGCGGCTGCTCGAGCTGTGGGTCGGAGACCGGGAGAACCTGTGCGTCGTGGGTGACGCGAGCCAGACGATCTATTCCTTCACCGGCGCCACCCCCGATCACCTGCTCGACTTCCGCACGAGGCACCCGGGCGCCACCGTCGTGAAGCTGGTCCGGGACTACCGTTCCACTCCGCAGGTCGTCCACCTGGCCAACGGCCTGCTGAACCAGGCGCGCGGCCGCGCGGCCGAACACCGCCTGGAGCTGATCTCACAGCGCGAGCCGGGGCGCGATCCGGTCTATACGGAGTACGCGGACGAGCCCAGCGAGGCGGAGGGCAACGCCCGCAGGATCCGCGACCTGATCGCGGCGGGCGTCCCGGCCGGGGAGATCGCCGTGCTGTACCGGATCAACGCGCAGTCCGAGGTCTACGAGCAGGCGCTCGCCGATGCCGGAGTGCCGTACCAACTGCGCGGGGCGGAGCGTTTCTTCGAGCGTCAGGAGGTCAGGGAGGCGGGCGCCGCGCTGCGCGGCGCCGCCCGCTTCGGGGGCAACGACTCCCTGCTCGACGATGTCGTGGACCTGCCGTCGCAGGTACGGGCGGTGCTCTCCACGAAGGGCTGGACGACCGAGCCGCCCACGGGATCCGGCGCGGTCCGGGACCGCTGGGAGTCGCTGGCAGCCCTGGTCCGGCTCTCCGAGGACTTCGTCAGGGCCAGGCCGACGGCGACGCTCGGCGATCTGGTGGCCGAGCTGGACGAGCGCGCGGCCGCGCAGCACGCGCCGATGGTGCAGGGCGTCACGCTGGCCTCGCTGCATGCCGCGAAGGGCCTGGAGTGGGACGCGGTGTTCTTGGTCGGGCTCACCGAAGGGATGATGCCGATCACGTACGCCAAGACCGACGAGCAGGTTGAGGAGGAGCGCAGGCTCCTCTACGTCGGGGTCACCAGGGCGCGGCTGCATCTCTCACTCTCCTGGTCGCTCTCGCGGACGCCCGGCGGCCGGGCGTCCAGGCGCCCCACCCGCTTCCTGAACGGGCTGCGTCCCGGCACGTCGGGGGCCGGTGTCCGGGCCGTGGCCGTCGGCTCGGGCGGATCCGTCGAGCGGGGCGGCGCCGGCGCGCGGCACAAGCGCCGCGCCCTCGCGCGGTGCCGGGTGTGCGGGAAGACGCTCACGGAAGCCGGCGAGATGAAGCTCATGCGCTGCGAGGACTGCCCCTCGGACATGGACGAGGCGCTGTACGAGCGGCTGCGCGACTGGCGCGCGGACCGGGCGGAGGAGCTGAGCCAGCCCGCCTACTGCGTGTTCACGGACAAGACACTGATGGCAATCGCCGAGGCGGTGCCGGGCAGCGACGGCGAGTTGGCTCAGATCCCAGGGGTGGGCAGTCGCAAGCTGGTCCGGTTCGGAGCGGATGTGCTGGCCATCTGCGCAGGTGAAGAGGGTGTGGAGGACCGCGGGAAAAGCTGATGCGAACTCGTCGAAAAAATAGTTTGCGCGGGCCCGGGGAAGCCCCATAGGTTCTTAACCACGGGAACGGCGGGCTTCTGAGAAGCCCAGTCCCCGTGCTCTACTTTGTCCAAAGCACCAACCGCACACATGTGACCGGCTTCGGCCCGTCACCCGAGACGCCGAGAGGAGGCGATTCCAGTGATCAGCATTTATGACATCAGCCCCGTCAGCACCGTCAAATTTACCGATCTCGCGGTCGTCTCCGTCCGCACGCTCGGTTTCTGCGGTTCTGAACTCATCGCCACTGGTCTGTCCGCCGGCTCGGCCGCGCGTACGACCGCCCTCTCGGGTCTGCCCGTTCGTCCCGTCCGGGTGCGCGATGAGCGACCGGGAGAGGCACTGGAAGCAGGAGTAGCGACAGCAGCGGCCAAGGTCGGCGCAGCCGCGGCGACCGGTGCCGAAATCAAGAATCAGCACCACACGATGTGGGCCTTCCGTGGGCTCGAACCCTGGAGTGATCCAGCCTGATCGACCATCAGGCCGGCGCCTTCAGGGCCGCGGAACCCCACCCGGGATCCGCGGCCCTTCTGTTTTTCCCGAACGGGAAAGACGGTGCTGAAGGGGCCTCGGGACAAGAAACACCTGGTACCCAAGCCGACACCCGGCCAACAGGCCGGACCGACCAGACGAGGAACTACCTCCCGTGCAACTCGAAGCGCACGCCCCGTCCGTACCGCCTTCCGAAAAGATCACCCCGCCCGGCCTCACGGAGGACTCCACCTTGATCCCCCTCACCGCGCTCACCGCGCTCGACGACGCCATCGAGAACCTCGGCGTACCCGTTCCCTGCCGCGCCTACGACCCGGAAGTCTTCTTCGCCGAGTCCCCGGCCGACGTGGAGTACGCCAAGTCGCTCTGCCGCACCTGCCCGCTGGTCGAGGCCTGCCTCGCCGGGGCCAAAGAGCGGCGTGAGCCGTGGGGCGTCTGGGGTGGCGAACTGTTCGTCCAGGGCGTGGTCGTCGCACGCAAGCGGCCGCGCGGCCGTCCGCGCAAGAACCCG
This sequence comes from Streptomyces sp. NPDC088725, assembly GCF_044751305.1. Lineage (NCBI taxonomy): Bacteria > Bacillati > Actinomycetota > Actinomycetes > Kitasatosporales > Streptomycetaceae > Streptomyces > Streptomyces sp. NPDC088725. Next base: position 115,941 of record NZ_JBIVLO010000014.1, on the reverse strand, counting down.
GTCGCGGCATGAACGTCACCGGAACCATTGACCGTCCCTACACGCACGATCCCCAGAAGCAGGCTCCGATGACCTCTTCCGCGAGCGAGCCGTCAGGCTCCGCCACCCCGGCTGTCTCTCCCATGGGCGCGAACGATTCGCGTCAGAACAGGACCCGCGAGATGCAACTCATCCCAGAAGCCATGGCTCGCGCCCATATGGAGCAACGCATGCGCGAAGCCGACGCGGAACGCCGGTCCGTGCGTCTGGTCGCCGGCCGGCGGATGCAGCGGCGCGCCGAGCGTATCTCGCTGCGCGCCCGCCGCGCGCTGGCCATGGCCGTCATGCAGTAACGGCTTGCCTGCTCCGGCGGCTGCCCGTCAGTTCCCTCGCCGGGGGCCGGTCTTCACCGACCGGCCCCCGCGTCGCACCGGACGTCAGGCTTCCGCCTCGCCCGGTTCCGGCGTCCCGTTCGCTTCTTCAGTTCCCTGAGCCTCGTCAGTTCCCTGAGTCTCCTCCGCGCCTTCCATCTCTTCTGTCTCTTCTGTTTCTTCCTCGTCTTCGAGCACGAACCCGGGCATCCAGCCTTCGAGTTCGTCCCTGAGCCGCACGGTCGCGTTGAGCTGGCAGAGCACACCGATGGTGCTGAGAGTGACGCGGTGGATCAGCAGGTAGTACGGCGGCAGGTTCAGCTGCTTGCCCAACTGGTAGGCGGGGGAACGGGGATCGGCGATCCGCGTGCCCTGGTTGCGCATCCAGGTCCGGGAGAAGGTGAACTCCTCGACCGCGGCCGGCTCGATGATCGGCAGCACGTAGTCCAGCACCGCGTCGGGATCGAGATCGACGGACTCCCTGACGAAGCCCTCCCGCCGCAACAGGTCGTACACCGCCTCGGCCTCTCCCTCCAGCGCCAGCCGCAGCGCCTCACCGATGATCTCGGGCAGCCCGCCGGGCAGCCGGTTCACCGTGCCGAAGTCCAGCACCCCGAGCCGGAACTCGCCGCGCGGGCCGTTCTCCCCTTCGGAACCTTCCGACCTCTCCGCCTCTCCTTCTCCCGCCTCTGCCGGGGGCAGCAGCCGGAAGTTCCCCGGGTGGGGATCCGCGTGGAGCAGACCGGTACGCGCCGGACCCGAGAAAAGGAACCGGGCCAGCAGCTGACCGGCACGGTCCCGCTGCTCGGTAGTGCCGTTGGCGATGATGTCGGACATCGGCGTGCCCTCCATCCACTCCGTCACCAGCACCTGCTCGCTCTGGTGCACCACATCCGGCACCACCACATCGGGATCGCCCGCGAACACTTCCGCGTGCTCCCGCTGGGCCTCCGCCTCCAGGCTGTAGTCCAGCTCCTCCGACACCCGGTCGCGCAGCTCGGTGATCAGCGGCTTGATGTCCATCCCCGGCATCAGCGGCCCCAGCAGCCGGGCGAACCGGCTCAGCTGCGACAGATCGGACAGCAGTGCCTCGCCCGCCCCCGGGTACTGCACCTTGACCGCGACCTCGCGCCCGTCATGCCACACTGCCCGGTGTACCTGTCCGATCGAGGCGGCCGCCGAAGGCGTGTCCTCGAACTCCAGGAACAGGTCACGCCAGTCCTCGCCCAGCCGCTCCGCCAGCACCGCGTGCACCGTGCGGACCGGCATCGGCGGCGCCGCTTCCTGGAGCTTGGTGAGCGCCGCCCGGTAGGGACCCGCCACCTCTTCCGGCAGCGCGGACTCGAAGACCGACAGCGCCTGGCCCAGCTTCATGGCGCCGCCCTTGAGCTCTCCGAGCACCTTGAAGAGCTGGTCGGCCGTGCGCTGCTGCAGCTCCCGGGAGACGATCTCGGCGGACTTCCCGCCGATCCGCTTGCCGATGCCCCATGTGGCCCGGCCGGCGAAGCCGATCGGCAGTGAGGCCAACTTCGCGGTACGGGTGACCGCCTTCCGGGGAAGATCAGACATTGCGCCCCTCCTAGGCAGTATTTGCGAAAGTCCCGTCCTGCCCTCCGGGCGGACGGCGCGCTACTTTCGCAACACGCCCTGATCCCAGACAGCCATGCCACGCCATGTACGGCGGCTACCTCACCATTGTGTCGTGCCCAGCCCCAGTCCTGGCGATGCGCTCCCCCTCCGATTTCCCGGCGGCGCCGCAGGCGCAGTCCTGATGCGGCACGATCCGCTCCGATCGCCAGTCGAGCAGCGGCAACGATGCCTCCCATCGTGCCCCCGTACTCGCGGGCAGCTCGCCGTCCAGGAAGGACAGCGCGTGAGCTGCCGTCAGCCCCGCCACCGTGCCCGCCAGCGCCACATCACAGGCGGGCACGGCTGCCGCGCGGCGCCCCGACCGCCACTGCGCCAGCATCCGCGGCCACCCCGGATCGCGGTCCGCGCGCTCCCGTGCCACACAGCCCGCACAGGCCGTGCCGCCCGGCAGTACGAGCGGCCCCACCACTCCTGTGACCTCGATCACGCCCGCGTACAGATGCGGAGTGCCCGTGGCGACCCAGGGCTCCGCCTGCACCGGATCAGGGGCGTAGGCCGCGAGCCCGTCCCGGGGAGCGACGATCACCAGTGAGAGCGCGGGCTCGCCCCCGGGCGAGGAACGCACCCGCTCCGCCGCCCTCGGCACCCGCCCACCCGGCGCCGACCGCCGCACGAGCTGTCCGGCCGCCGTGTCCCTGCGCTCACCCACCGACCCGTCCGGCAGCCCGCCCGGCGCCACATCCGAGGCCTCCACACATCCACTGTCCAGGACATCGACCCGCCCCACTCCGGAGGCCGAGAGCAGCGCGGCGACGCCTGCACCGACCCGGCCGGCCCCGCGGATCTGGACCCGCATCGACCGCCGCGCCGCCAGGCGCCGTATTCCCGCACCCGGTTCGCGGTGCACGACGGAGAGTGACGCCAGATCGGGACGCATCCGCTCCAGCCCGACCCCATTTTTCCGTAATTCCTCGACCGCGCCGCCGCCCGCCGTCGCGTCGTCGATCAGCCCCGCCGCCGTCAGCCGCTGCACCAGAGAATCCGCCTGGTGCTCCGGCAGCCCCATCGCGCGGGCCTCCTCCCGCAGTCTCGGCAGTCCCCGCGTCCCGTCGAGCAGTTCCAGAAAACTTCCTGTGGCCGTATCGACCGGCCCCACCAGGACCGCGTGCGCGGGCGTGATCCCGAACTGCACCGTCTGCCGTTCCCGCCACGCGCGCCGCAGCGCCGGTTTCACCATCGGATGCATATCGGTCGGATGCATGTCGGTCTCCCCGTCGATCTGTCATCGGTCGTTGCCGGTCGCTTCGATCTCCGTGATCAGAATGCAGGGAGCCGCTGATCGGTGCGGAAAGTTATCCACAGGTCAGGTCATTAGTCGTTCAAATGGTGCATGGTGCGAAATGGATCAACGCGGAACAGCCCAGGAGACGGGACTTCTCGCCCATACAGCGGGTAACGTCGTGGCGTGTCCGTCGATCCTTCCCCTCGCCTCGGGACGAGCGCTGTCGAGGTCCGCAGGAGCGCCCGCCGCAGCAGGACCGTCTCGGCCTACCGCGAGGGCGACAGGACCATCGTTCTGATCCCCGCCCGCATGTCGGAGGCGGAGGAGCGGCGCTGGGTGCGGGTGATGCTCGACAAGCTCGCCGCGCAGGAGAGCAAGCGCACGCTGGGCGACGCCGAGCTGACCGAGCGCGCCGAGCGGCTGTCCGGCCAGTATTTCGACGGCCGGGCGCGACCCGCTTCGGTGCGCTGGGTGACCAACCAGAACACCCGCTGGGGCTCCTGCACCCCCGCCGAGGGCAGCATCCGGCTCTCGCACCGGCTCCAGGGAATGCCGGAGTACGTGGTCGACTACGTGCTGCTCCACGAGCTGGCCCATCTGCTCGTACCGGGACACGGCCCGCGCTTCTGGCGGCTGCTCGAGGCATACCCGCGCACCGAGCGTGCCCGCGGATTCCTCGAAGGCGTGGTCGCGGCCGAGCGCATGCCCCACCAGCCCGCCGCACCGGGAGAATGACCGCCCGTCACCTGCGACAGGGCCTTGCGGCGGAGTTCGGCGCGGGCCGTCCAGGGCGCGCGCGGTCAGTACCGGAACTACCCGGACTACGCCTGGAGCCGACCGGGAACAGACCTCGGGCGGGGCGGTCTCCGGTGAGAACCACCCGCCCGAGGTCCGCCCAACGGCCCGTCCCAGGTCCGCCCGATGTCCGCCCGCCCGGTGGTCAGGCCCGTTCCGCCAGCGCCGCGCGCGTACGGGCCACCAGGCGTGCGACGGACCCGTCGGCGATCTCCGCCGCCTCGTCGTAGCCGAACCAGCGCAGGTCGAGTGATTCCTCGCTGATCTGCTCGACCGAGCCGGCCGGGGCCAGCGCCACGTACTGCACATCGAGATGCTGGTGGCAGGGGGCCGGGATGGGGTGCCTGTCGAGCTGTACGGGCCCGCCGGGCAGCAGCGTCAGCCCCGCGATTCCGGACTCCTCCGTCGCCTCACGCAGCGCGGCCTCCTCCAGTGTGCGGTCGCCGGGCTCGCAGTGGCCGCCCATCTGGAGCCACATGCCCAGCTTCTTGTGCAGCGTGAGCAGCGCGCGGCCCCGGTCCTGATCGACCACCAGGGCGCTCGCCGTGAGATGCCCGGCGCCGCACGCCTTCCACATGGCGTCCGGGCGGGCCGCCAAGTGCTCCAGGTAGGACAGGCGCAGCGCCTCCTGGTCCTCGTAGCTCTTCAGCACGAGGACCGCGTCGTCATGCAGGCTCACTTGTCGCTGTCGCCGTTCGTGTCGCTGTCCGTGTCGCCGTTCGCGTCACCATCGGTGTGCTTGCCGGTCTCGCCGGTGTCTTCGGCAGCGCGCTTCTTCAGGTCCGGCTTGCCGTCGGCCGCCTCGCCCAGCATCTTGTCCAGCTCCGAGAAGTCCAGCTGCTCGTGGTGGACGAAGCCGTCCGGGTCGTCCAGATCGGAAGCCGTCGGCAGCATGTCCGGGTGCTCCCACAGCGCGTCCCGCCCGTCGACCCCGCGCGCGTCCGTGAGCGAGGCCCACAGCCGGGCCGCGTCCCGCAGCCGGCGCGGCCGCAGCTGGAGCCCGATGAGCGTGGCGAACGTCTGCTCCGCGGGACCGCCGGAAGCCCGGCGCCTGCGCAGCGTCTCCCGCAGCGCGTCCGCGCCCGACAGCCTGCTTTTCGCGGCCTCGTGCACCACCGCGTCCACCCAGCCCTCGACCAGCGCGAGCGCCGTTTCGAGCCGGGCCAGCGCGGCTTTCTGCTCGGGGGTGTCCTCCGGCTGGAACATGCCCTGCTGGAGCGCTTCCTGAAGCTCCTCGGGATGGCTCGGGTCGAACTGCCCGACCACGTCCTCCAGCTTCGAGGTGTCGACCTTGATCCCGCGCGCGTAGCCCTCGACCGCGCCGAACATGTGCGAACGCAGCCACGGCACATGCGCGAAGAGCCGCTGATGAGCGGCCTCGCGCAGCGCCAGGTAGAGCCGGACCTCGTCCTTGGGGACACCGAGGTCCTTGCCGAACGCCTCGATGTTCAGCGGAAGCAGCGCGGCCTTGCCCGCGGGGCCCAGCGGCAGCCCGACATCGGTCGAGCCGACGACCTCTCCGGCCAGCACACCGACCGCCTGACCGATCTGCTGGCCGAACATCGCGCCGCCCATGGAGCGCATCATGCCGATCAGCGGACCGGCGACGTTCTGCATCTCCTCCGGCAGTACGTCACCCATGGCCGCGCCCACGCGCTCCGCCACCGGGTCGACGAGCTGCTGCCACGCGGGCAGCGTCGCCTCGACCCATTCGGCGCGGCTCCACGCCACCGCCGTATGGGCGCCGGAGGGCAGCGAGGTCGCGCCGTCCAGCCACAGATCGGCCAGCCGGACCGCCTCGTCGACCGCCGCGCGCTCGGCCGGACCCACGCTCGCGTCCTTCGTGCCGTCGGACGTACCCTGCGCGACCACCTGCCGGGCGATCTGCTTGGCCATGTCCCAGTTCACGGGACCGCCCTCGAAGCTGAGCATCTGGCCGAGCTGCTGGAAGGCGGCCCCCAGATCATTCGGATTCATCGAACCGAACATCGCTGCGAAGGGGTTGTCCCCACCGCCCGAGCCGCCCGGCAGTCCGAAACCGAAGTTACCGAAGGGATTGCCGGGGCCCGAGCCGCCGCCCGCACCCTGACCACCTCCGGCAGGGTCCTTCTTCTTGCCGTCGCCGTCCTCCGGCTCCTCCGGCGGAAGGCCGAATCCGAATGGGGTGTCACTCACGGGTTTCCTCGGCTCGTTGGGCCGCCGGCTTAGCGCCGACGGCGACTGCCCGACTACACCACCCAGCCTAGGCCCTGTCCGGCGGACCTTCGCGGGCCCGGAACGCCTGGCACGGCACCTCGCCGCGTTGTCGGACTCATCCGAGTACGTCCAGTACAAGAATGATCCTCCGCCTTGCGATGCACCGCACCGGGCGCCCCGGGCCGATCCACGAATATCCGTCGGACAGGACCTCAACGTCACCGCGCCGGGACGGGCGGTGTCGCGCGCCGCCCGTCCCGGCGCACCGCTCCGACACCCGGGTGGCTACCGGGCTCGGTGCTTCGGCGGCCGCGGGCCTGCGGCAGGATGGGCGTCACCTGGTACGTACGCGTCATTCGCTCACGTACTGAAGACAACCGCTGGAGACGCCCGGTGAGTTCCCCAGATCCGCAGGTTCGCGCAGCGCGAAACCGCCCGACCCCGACCCCGTCCCGCGGCCCCGTCGTCGCGGTCACCGGCGCCGCCACCGGCGTCGGTTACCTCCTCACCAGACGCCTGGCAGCCTCCGAGGCGATCAAGCAGGTCATCGCCATCGACGAGCGCAGAGGTGACGTACCGGCGGCGCGGTGGCACACCCTCGATGTCCGCGACCCGGCCATCGCGGAGAAGCTGCGCGGCGCGGACGTGGTGGTGCATCTGGCGCTCGACCTCGATCTGGAGACCGACGCCGCCGCTCGTACGGCCTACAACGTGCGCGGGACCCAGACCGTGCTCACCGCCGCCGCGGCCGCCGGGGTCCACCGGGTCGTGCTCTGCACCTCCGCCATGGTCTACGGGGCGCTGCCCGACAACGACATCCCGCTCTCCGAGGACGCCGAACTCCGCGCGACCGCCGAGGCCACCGGTGTCGGCGACCTGCTGGAGATCGAGCGGCTGGGCCGCCGCGCGCCCCGCGCGCACCCCGGGCTCAACGTCACGGTCGTACGGCCCGCCGTGCTGGTCGGGGGTACGGACACCGCGCTCACCCGCTACTTCGAGTCGCCGCGGCTGCTCGTCGTCGCGGGATCCCGTCCCACCTGGCAGTTCTGCCACGTCGACGACCTCGTCAGCGCGCTGGAGTACGCCGCGCTGGAAAAGGCCGAGGGCGAGTTCGCGGTCGGCTGTGACGGCTGGCTGGAACAGGAGGAGGTCGAGGAACTGAGCGGCATCCGCCGGATGGAGCTGCCCTCTGCCGTCGCTCTGGGTGCGGCGGCGCGGCTGCACAGGATCGGCCTCACCCCCTCGCCGGCGGGGGATCTCGCGTACACGATGCATCCCTGGGTGGTCAGCGTCAGCCGCCTGCACGACGCGGGCTGGCGGCCCCGGTGGACCAACGAGGAAGTCCTGGCCGCGCTGCTCGAAGAGGTCGAGGGCCGCCACACCGTGGCCGGCCGCCGGCTCGGCCGCAAGGACGCGACCGCGGCCGGAGCGGCGGGCGCGACGGTCGCGCTGCTCGGTACGGCCGCTCTGGTGCGCCGCGCCCGCAAGGCCCGGCGCGGGCGATGACGGGGACATGGCGGGACGGCGGCGCGGGCACCGGCTCCGCGCGGCCCGCCCCGTACGGCACGATGGAGGGTATGGCGCGTGTGAACGACCACCCGGGTGAGCAGCCGGATCGGGACCCGATCCGGCTGCTCGCGATCCGAGACACCCCGCTCTCCGTGGACGAGGTCTTCGGCGCGGTCGGTGACGATGCCGCAGGCGGCACCGTGCTGTTCGTCGGCACGGTGCGCGACCACGACGGAGGCGCGGCCGTCGATCTGCTCGGTTATTCCGCCCATCCGTCGGCCGTGGACGAGCTGCGGCGCGTCGCGGAGAAGGTCGTCGCCGACTACCCGGTGCGGGCCCTGGCCGCCGTCCACCGGGTGGGCGATCTGGCGGTCGGTGATCTGGCCGTGGTCGTCGCGGTCTCCTGCCCGCACCGGGGCGAGGCGTTCGAGGCGTGCAGGCGGCTGATCGACGATCTCAAGAGCGAGGTCCCGATCTGGAAGCATCAGACATTCTCGGACGGAACGGAAGAATGGGTTGGGGCGGGCTGAAACCCGCGAAGCGTCCGTACGGCCCGATTTGCGTAACCGGATCGCTGCGAGCAGCGTTGTCTCAGCGGATGTCTCAGTGGATGTTTCGTCCGCGGATCGGTCTGTTACAGACGTTCATGGGGGTTTCCGGAGGTCCGAGATGGCCGCACTTGCCTGGTTGCTGATCCCGCTCTTCGCGGCTGTCTGCGCGACGATATGGGGAAGCTGGGCGTCCAGAACCCGAACCACCGGGGACATAGCCGAGCTGAACGGCTACGCGCGCTTCCGTGACGCGATGGACAAAGCCGGCGGGTCCGATTCCGACGCTGTGTGACGCGTCGTAGAGTCCCCGCCTCCGCGCCGCCCCCCGGTGCCGCTCCCCCCCCGCCGCAGTCCCCGTACGGACCGGCCCCAGCGGTGCACTCAGGGACCCTTCCCGTACTGTCGTTCCATGCCACGCCGCACCGCGACGATGCTCGCTGCCACCCTCGCCCTCATCGCGCTGCTCTGTGCGGGAGTGCTCATCAAGGTGCCGTACGCGGAGATGAGCCCCGGGCCGACGGTGAACACCCTCGGTGACGCGGGCGGCGAACCGGTACTGCGGGTCTCGGGGCACAAGACGTACCCGACCTCGGGGCATCTCAACATGACGACGGTCCGGGTCACCGGTGCGAACTACCGGATGAACGTCGTCGAGGCGGTCTACGGCTGGCTGGCCCACGACTACGTCGTGGTGCCGCACGACACCCTGTATCCGGACGGCACGACGGAAGAGCAGTCGACCCAGGAGAACGCCGAGGAGTTCAGCCAGTCCCAGGAGAGCGCCAAGGTCGCGGCCCTGAAGGAGCTGAACATTCCGGTCACCTCGCGGATCATCGTCTCCTCCGTACTGAAGAAGAGTCCGTCCGAGGGCAAGCTGCATGCCGGAGACGTCATCAAGGACGTGGACGGGACGCCGGTCAAGGCGCCGGCGGACGTCGCGAAGCTCGTGACCAGGCACAAGCCCGGCGAGAAGGTCGTCTTCACCATCGTCCCGGCCAAGGCGGCGGCCGCGGCGGAGAAGGCCCACAAGGAGCCGCAGGGCACCGAGCAGGTCACCGTCACCACGCAGAACTCCGCGGACAACGGCAGGCCCCGGGCGGTCGTCGGTATCCAGGCGGGGACGGACCACACCTTCCCGTTCACGGTCGACATCAAGCTCGCCGATGTCGGCGGACCGAGCGCCGGGCTGATGTTCTCGCTCGGCATTGTCGACAAGCTCACGCCCGGATCGCTCACGGGCGGAAAGTTCGTCGCCGGGACGGGGACGATCGACGACAAGGGCGCGGTCGGTCCCATCGGTGGCATCGACCTGAAGCTGATCGGCGCGCGCAACGCGGGCGCCCGTTACTTCCTCACCCCCGACGAGAACTGCGCGGCGGCGGCCGCGGACACCCCGGCCGGCCTCACGCTGGTCAAGGTGAAGACCATCGCCGACGCGAAGAAGTCGCTGGACGAGATCCGGACGGGGCACACGGCCGGTCTGCCGAGCTGTTCGGCAGGCTGACCGGCCGCGTTCCCCAACGCGCGGAAAGATCAGGGCGGTTGCGCCGTCCCACGCTGACGCGGTGAGGCGGTCAGCGCCCGATCAGCCCTCGAACGTCGCGGAAAGAGCCTCCGCGAGCCCCGGGACCAGGTCGGCGCCTGTGAGTACGTCGGTCGCCGTGTCCTTCTCGCGCAGCCGCAGCGCCGACTCCCGCGCGCCGTCCCGCAGTACGGCCACCGTCATCCGCACCTCCTGCCGGTCCGGGTGGGCGGCGACCCACTCGGCGAGTCCGGCCTCGTCGAGACCTTCCGGTACGGACGCCTCCGCGGAGGGCGGCAGCATAAGCCGCTCCACCGCCAGCGCGCAGCCGGCCACCGCCGCCGGCCAGGCGATGGTGGCGAGGAATTCGTCCAGCGGGGTCCCGTTGGGGATCTCGTCCTGTTCGATGGGGGTCAGCGGTGCGGTCGCCTCACCGTCGTCGAGGCCCAGTTGGGCCGCGAGTTCCGGTTCGTCGGTGCGCAGCCGCGCCGTGTCGACGAGGGCGAAGAGGCGGGCCGGCTGATCCCAGCCGAGCCCCGACACGTACTCGTCGATTTCGAGCACCGCGCGGGTGAGCGGGCTCGCGGCCATGGGTGTACCTGAGGGAGAAACGTTGGACATGGTCAATATCCTGCCTCCTTCGGACCCCGGGACGGGAACTAGGTAAAGCCTCAGTAAGTTGACATGGATGGGCCCTACGATCGCGGGGCCCCCTTTGACACGCTGAAATCACACGACCGCGAACTTATTAGAGGTGCGCACGTTGGCTTTCCAGATGCCGGACCGCGGCTCAGGCCCGACCGGGCCACGGATGAGAGTGGGCCGGCCTTCCAGACGTGCTCGGACTCTGCTCATGACGTTGGGCGTGTTGGCCGTGCTGGCCATGGCGTTCGTCATGTTCTCGGGGTTCTGGACCGACTGGCTCTGGTACCGCTCCGTTGATTACTCATCGGTGTTCACCACCACGCTCCTGACCAAGATCGGTCTGTTCGGGGTCTTCGGACTGCTGATGGCCCTCCTGGTCGGACTGAATATCTGGCTGGCACACCGGCTCAGGCCGCCGCTCAGCGCGATGTCGATGGAGCAGCAGAACCTCGATCGTTACCGGATGGGCATCGCCCCGTTCAAGAAGTGGGTGCTGCTCTCGATCACCGCGCTGGTCGGGCTGATCGCGGGTGCCTCCGCCGCGAGTCAGTGGCGTACGTGGCTGATGTGGGTGAACGGGGTGCCCTTCGGGCAGAAGGACCCCCAGTTCCACAAGGACGTGTCGTTCTACGCGTTCGATCTGCCGTGGTACCGCTTCCTGCTGGGCTTCGGCTTCGCGGCCGCCGTGCTGTGTCTGATCGCCGCGGCGCTCACCCACTACCTGTACGGCGGACTGCGGGTCACCAGCCCGGGCGCGCGGGCAACGGGCGCGGCCACCGGCCATCTCTCGGTGCTGCTCGGCTTCTTCGTGGCACTCAAGGCCGTGGCGTACTGGCTGGACCGGTACGGCCTCGCCGTGAAGTCCAGTGACTTCAAGGCGGCGGGCAACTGGACCGGCCTGCGGTACGTCGACGCCAACGCGTACCTGCCGGCGAAGACGATCCTGTTCTGTATCGCGATCATCTGCGCCGTGCTCTTCTTCGCGACGCTCTGGCGGCGTACGTGGCAGCTGCCGGTGATCGGCTTCGGTCTGATGGTGCTCTCGGCGATCCTGATCGGCGGGCTCTACCCGGCGATCGTGCAGAAGTTCCAGGTCCAGCCGAACGAGCAGGCCAAGGAAGCGCCGTACATCAAGAAGAACATCGACGCCACGCGCACGGCGTACGGCATCGATGACGCGGACGTGACGAACTATTCCGGCAAGGGCGCCCCGGACAAGAGGGCCGAGCAGCGCAAGGCGGCCGACTCCGCCGCCAGCTACCGGCTGGTCGACCCGAACGTCGTCTCGCCCGCCTTCCAGCAGCTCCAGCAGGAGCGCAAGTACTACCAGTTCCCCGCCACGCTGGACGTCGACCGGTACAAGACCCCGGACGGCAAGCTCCAGGACACGGTCGTCGGGCTGCGCGAGCTGAACATCACGGGTATCCCGAAGCGCAACTGGATCAACGACCACTTCACGTACACCCACGGGTTCGGTGTCATCGCCTCCAAGGGCACGGGCACCGTCACCGACGAGAACGACGGCACGGTCGGCGCCCCGGACTTCACCGAGTCGGGACTGCCCACCTCCGGCGGGTTCGGCACGTACGAGCAGCGCGTCTACTACGGCGAGAAGACCGAGCAGTACTCGATCGTGGGCGGCCCCCAGAAGGAGCTGGACTACGAGAAGAACGGCGAGAAGACCAGGACCACCAGCTACCAGGGCAAGGGCGGAGTCGATCTCTCCAGTCCGCTGAACCGCGCGGCCTACGCCGTGACGTTCAACGAGCCCCAGATGCTCTACTCCGGCGCTGTCGGGGACGGGTCGCGGATTCTCTACAACCGCACGCCCAAGGAGCGCGTCGAGGCTGTCGCTCCCTGGCTGACCATCGACGGCGACGCCTATCCCGCCGTGGTCGACGGCCGCATCCAGTGGATCGTCGACGCCTACACGACGAGCAACGGCTACCCGTACGCGTCCCGTACGACGCTCGGCGACACCACGACCGACTCGCTGACCAGCCAGCAGCGGGCCGTCGTCGCCCAGCAGAACCAGGTCAACTACATACGCAACTCGGTGAAGGCCACGGTCGACGCCTACGACGGCACGGTCAGCCTGTACCAGTGGGACACCAAGGACCCGGTGCTCAAGACCTGGATGAAGGCGTTCCCCGGCACGGTGAAGGCGAAGACCGACATCAAGCCGGAGCTGCTGGCCCATCTGCGGTACCCGCAGGACATGTTCAAGGTGCAGCGCGAACTGCTCACCCGCTACCACGTCACCGACGCCGCGCAGTTCTACAGCGGCAGTGACGCCTGGCAGGTGCCGGACGATCCGACCAACCGGAACTCGAACGCGGTTCCGCCGTACTACCTGAGCCTCAAGATGCCGGGGCAGACCGGGCAGAAGTTCTCGCTCACGACGACGTTCACGCCCAACGGGCGCCCCAGCCTAGGGGCGTTCATGGCGGTCGACGCCGATGCGACCAGTCCGGACTTCGGCAAGATCAGAGTCCTCAGAGTGACGTCCACGGTGCAGGGCCCCCAGCAGGTGCAGAGTGAGCTGAACGGTGTCGACAAGGTCGCCGAGTTCGTCAGGAACCTGCGCGGTACCGACTCGGACATCGAGTACGGCAACCTGCTGACGATCCCGGTCGACGGAGGTTTCCTCTACATCGAGCCGGTCTACGCGCGCGGCGGCAGCGCCAACTACCCGTTGCTCAAGATGGTTGCCGCTTCCTACGGAGGCAAGACCGTCTTCGAGGCGAGCCTGACCGAGGCGCTCAACGCGGTGTTCGGCGAGGAAGGCGCTCAGCCGCCGGCCACGACACAGCCGCCCGGCGACACCACGAATCCCCCGGCCACCGGTGGCACGGCGCTGAAGGAGGCCATCGCCGACGCCCAGAAGGCGTACGACGACGGTCAGGCGGCGCTGGAGAAGCAGGACTGGACGGCGTACGGCAAGGCGCAGGACGCGCTCCAGGAGGCCCTGGAGCGCGCGGCTGACGCCCAGTCGTCGAAGCCGGCGGGCGGCAGCAGCGGGGGGAAGAACAGCTGAGAAGCTTGATCCCGCGCCGTGGTACGGTTGGCACACAACGGCGCGGGGTGGAGCAGCTCGGTAGCTCGCTGGGCTCATAACCCAGAGGTCGCAGGTTCAAATCCTGTCCCCGCTACTCTCATTCAAGGGCCCGGATCCTCACAGGATCCGGGCCCTTGGTGTGTGTCTGGAGCGAAGTGCGTTTCCGGTGGGCCGAGTTGGTCCGGAGCGTGTTTGACTTGTCACGCTGTGGGCATGTCGACAAAACGCTGAAGTGACCTTACTGACTGCTGTATACCCGGTGTACGTGGGTAGCAGGTGATGCGACGATGGGTGTTTATGGGGGATAGGGCAACTCTGTTGGAGACAGGGCGGTTTGTGCAGCGCTACGCAGCGAACGCCGAGAGCACCGCGGACGCCGAGGAAGAGGCGCGCCACCGGCGCGCCGCCGATGCCGGCGACACCGCGTCCATGAGCGTGCTCGGCGCCCTGCTGCTCCGCCGCGGAGACCTCGACGGCGCGGAGAACTACCTGCGCGCCGCGACCTCGGAGGGCGACCGCGCGGCCGCCAACAATCTGGGCGTCCTGCTCCATCAGCGCGGATATCCCGACGAGGCGGCGGGCTGGTGGCGTGTCGCCGCCGTCGCGGGCTCCGCCGCCGCCGCACACGCGCTGGGCCGCCACCACCGTGAGCTGGGCGACGAGCCGGCCGCGGAGTACTGGCTGCGCCAGTCCGCCGAGCAGGGGCATGCCCTCGGCGCCTACGCGCTCGCCGATCTGCTCGAACACCGCAGTGACGTCGGCGCGGAGCGCTGGCTGCGCGCCGCCGCCGAGCAGGGCCACCGTGAGGCGTCGTACCGCCTCGCGCGCGCACTGGAGCGCAGAGCCCTCGAAACGGACCCCTCGGGCGCGGACCCGAAGGGGCCCGAGCTGATGACCGAGGCCACGCAGTGGTACCGGCAGGCCGCCGCGCGCGGTCACCGCCGGGCCGCGCTGAACCTCGGCGCGATCCTGGAGAAGCGCGGCGAGCTGAAAGAGGCGGGCCGCTGGTATCTGACGTCCGCCAAAGAAGGCGAGACCCGGGCCGCGTGCGCCCTCGGCTTCCTGCTGCGTGACGCGGGCGACGAGGAGAGCGCCGCCATCTGGTGGCTGCGCGCCGCGCAGGACGGCGACGGCAACGCGGCCAACGCCCTCGGCGCGCTGCACGCCGCGCACGGCGAGCAGCAGACCGCGGAGCGGTGGTACCGCGCGGCCATGGACGCGGGCGACGTCAACGGCGCGTACAACCTCGGGCTGCTCTGCGCCGCCCAGGACCGAACGGTCCAGGCCGAGCAGTGGTACCGCCGCGCCGCCTACGCGGGTCACCGCGAGGCGGCCAACGCGCTCGCCGTGCTGCTCCTCCAGGCCGACGACGCGACGGGAGCCGAGCCCTGGTTCTCCAAGGCGGCGGAAGCGGGCAGCGTGGACGCCGCGTTCAACCTCGGCATCCTGTACGCGGGCCGCGGCAGCGACCGCGCGGCCCTGCGCTGGTACGAGCGGGCCGCCGCCGCCGGACATACGGAAGCGGCCCTCCAGGTGGGCATCGCCTACCTCAGGGACGGTGACGAGCAGTCCGCCGAGCGCCATCTGCGGTGCGCGGCGGGCGGCGGCAGCGCCGAGGGCGCCTTCCGTCTGGCCACGGTGCTCGACTCACGCGAACCGCCGCCAGGACTGCCCGTGCTCGGGGAGACGTACACAGAGAAGACCGAGTGCGAGCAGTGGTACGAGCGCGCCGCCGAGCAGGGGCACCGCCGGGCGCAGGTGCGCGTCGGCATGCTCGCGGCGGGCCGCGGTGACATCGCCGAAGCCGCGCACTGGTACCGCGAGGCGGCGGAGGCGGGCAGCCGCAACGGCGCCTTCAACCTCGGGCTGCTGCTGGCCCGCGAGGGCGGCGAGCGCGAGGCGGCCCTGTGGTGGACCAGAGCGGCCCAGGCGGGACACGGTCGCGCCGCACTGCGCCTCGCGCTGCTCGCGGCCCGCAGGGGTGAGCTGAGCGAGGGTCAGCGCTGGTGCGCGCGCGCCGTGGAGCTGGGACCCTCCGAGGTGTCGGAGCGTGCCGCGCGGCTGCGCGAGGCGCTGCACCAGGAACTGACCGCCTGATGGGGGAAGGGAAGTCGCGCACAGTGATTTGCGCTGGTCGACGGCGCGACGTAATGTTGCGTTCAGCGGCGCGGGGTGGAGCAGCTCGGTAGCTCGCTGGGCTCATAACCCAGAGGTCGCAGGTTCAAATCCTGTCCCCGCTACTTGAACCGGAGGCCCGGATCTCGGAAGAGATCCGGGCCTCCGGTGTTTTCGTCGTGAAGGTGGCGGTGAAGGCCGTCGAGGACCGTCGCGAAGGACGAAGGTCCCCGCCCGCACATGACAAAGGCCCCGGCACGCGCCGGGGCCTCTCCGTCATTCGCGTAAGGGAGCCGCGTTCACGTACGGGAGCTACGCCGCCGCGCAGTTCGGGCACGTACCGCGATACGTCACCTCGACGTTCGAGATCGCGAAGCCGAAGCGCTCCGTGTCCGGAAGCTCGGCCAGCGGGTCGCCCGTCGGGTGCACGTCCCTGATCGTGCCGCACTGCGCGCAGACCAAGTGGTGGTGCGGGCGGTGCGCGTTCGGGTCGTAGCGCTTGGCGCGCCGGTCCGTCGACACCTCAAGGATCTCGCCGAGCGTGACCATCTCGCCCAGGGTGTTGTACACCGTGGCCCGGGAGATCTCCGGCAGTCTGGTCACCGCTCTCGCATGCACCTCGTCGGCTGTGAGATGCACGTGATCCCCGTCGAGGACCTCGGCCACAACGCGCCGCTGGGCAGTCATGCGCCAGCCGCGTTCGCGAAGTCGTTCCAACAGGTCACTCATGCGGGTCAGCCTAACAGTGGAGGGGACTTAAGTCCCGAACGTGTGTGACTTTGGATGTTTGCTTGACTTGGACTAAGTCCATCGTAGGATCGACCATGGCATACGCCAAGGGACAGAAGTCGCAGGAATGACGCAGGAGGCGCACGTGACGCAGGGACCGCTCACTACGGAGGCCGGGGCGCCGGTAGCCGACAACCAGAACAGTGAGACCGCGGGTGTCGGCGGTCCTGTGCTGGTCCAGGACCAGGCGCTGCTGGAGAAGCTCGCGCACTTCAACCGCGAGCGCATCCCGGAGCGCATCGTGCACGCGCGCGGCGCCGGTGCGTACGGCACCTTCACGCTGACCCGTGACGTCTCCGAGTGGACGCGCGCCAAGTTCCTCTCCGAGGTCGGCAAGCAGACCGAGACGTTCCTGCGCTTCTCGACCGTCGCGGGCAACCTCGGTTCGGCCGACGCGGTGCGTGATCCCCGCGGCTTCGCGCTGAAGTTCTACACCGAGGAAGGCAACTACGACCTCGTCGGGAACAACACCCCGGTGTTCTTCATCAAGGACGCCATCAAGTTCCCGGACTTCATCCACACCCAGAAGCGCGACCCGTACACGGGCTCGCAGGAGGCGGACAACGTCTGGGACTTCTGGGGTCTGTCGCCCGAGTCCACCCACCAGGTGACCTGGCTGTTCGGTGACCGCGGCATCCCGGCGACGCTGCGCCACATGAACGGGTACGGCTCGCACACGTACCAGTGGAACAACGAGGCCGGCGAGGTCTTCTGGGTCAAGTACCACTTCAAGACCGACCAGGGCATCAAGAACCTCACCACCGACGAGGCCAACAAGCTCTCCGGTATGGACCCGGACAGCCACCAGCGCGACCTGCGCGAGGCCATCGAGCGGGGCGACTTCCCGTCCTGGACCGTTCAGATCCAGGTGATGCCGGCGGCCGACGCGGCCACGTACCGCTTCAACCCGTTCGATCTGACCAAGGTCTGGCCGCACGCGGACTACCCGCCGATCGAGATCGGCAAGCTCGAACTGAACCGCAACCCGGAGAACATCTTCGCCGAGGTCGAGCAGTCCATCTTCTCGCCGGCCCACTTCGTGCCGGGCATCGGTCCCTCGCCGGACAAGATGCTCCAGGGCCGTCTGTTCGCGTACGGCGACGCCCACCGCTACCGCGTCGGCATCAACGCCGACCACCTGCCGGTGAACCGTCCGCACGCCACCGAGGCGCGGACGAACAGCCGTGACGGCTTCCTGTACGACGGCCGCCACAAGGGCACCAAGAACTACGAGCCGAACAGCTTCGGCGGCCCGTTCCAGACGGACAAGCCGCTGTGGCAGTCGGTTCCGGTCTCCGGTGCCACCGGCAACCACGAGGCGCCGCAGCACGCCGAGGACAACGACTTCGTGCAGGCCGGCAACCTCTACCGGCAGATGTCGGACGACGAGAAGAGCCGCCTCGTCGACAACCTCGCGCAGTTCATCTCGAAGGTGTCGCGTGACGACATCGCCGAGCGCGCGGTGAACAACTTCCGCCAGGCCGACGGTGACTTCGGCAAGCGTCTCGAGGCCGCGGTCCAGGCCCTTCGCGGCTGACGTTTTCTCCCGCCGGGACGGCAGGGGCCGGGTCCTTCGTGATCCGGCCCCTTTCGCCGTCCCCGGACCCGGGTCAGCCGGTCAGGACTCCGGCCTCGCGCCTGGCCGGGGCCCAGCACCGGATGATGTCGCGTACCGAGAC
This sequence comes from Streptomyces sp. NPDC088725, assembly GCF_044751305.1. Taxonomy (NCBI): domain Bacteria; kingdom Bacillati; phylum Actinomycetota; class Actinomycetes; order Kitasatosporales; family Streptomycetaceae; genus Streptomyces; species Streptomyces sp. NPDC088725. Next base: position 97,860 of record NZ_JBIVLO010000014.1, on the reverse strand, counting down.
GATGCCGACGGGACCGTGTTCGTCGAGCACGATCAGATGCCGGAAGCCGCCGCCGGACATGGCCTCCGCGGCCTCCTGAAGCGTCCAGGACGGTGCGGCGAAGACGACGTCGGTCGTGGTGTGGGCGGCGGCGGTCTCGGCGTCCGGGTTCTGGCCCACCCCGACGGAGTTCAGGATGTCGCGCTCGGTGAGGATGCCGATGCCGCAGCCGTCGGGGTCGAGGACGACGGCCGCGCCGATGCGGCGGGCCGACATCAGCCCGGCCGCCTGGCGGAGGGTATGCGCGGGCCCGATGGTGAGTACCACGGAGCTCATCGCGTCACGTACAAGCATGGTTGGAGCCACCTCCTGGGGAGCTGCCCCCACCGGGTGTGTGAACGAGTGACTGAGTGAACAGGAAAACGATTCACAAGTTCACAAGTGGGGGGACTCTCAGGGTGGCAGGGTGGCGCGGGGTTAACAAGAGGTCATTTTGAGGGACATGTCGCATCTCTGTGCTGACTTGTCGACCCGCTCGATCTGACATGGGCATGAACGCTGAGCAATGACCTGGTCTATGCTGACCGGCGGGCGGAGCTGTAGCGCAGAGGTCGTCGCGCGTGGTCTCCAAAACCACGAGGACGCCGGTTCGAATCCGGCCGGCTCCGTACGCAGCACGGCCGTCGCGCCGCCCCGGCCGGCAGCTCTGCGGCCCACGCGGCCGCAGGTCGCTTCCCGGGTGTCAGTGGCGCCGGTCAGTAGCGCTGGTTCAGATAGCCGAGCAGTTCCTCGTGCAGCACCCCATTGGACGCGGCCGCGTTACCGCTGTGCGGGCCTGTGCGGCCGTCGAGGCCGGTGAAGCTGCCGCCCGCCTCCTGGACGACGATCGCGGTGGCCGCCATGTCCCACAGCGACAGCTCGGGCTCCGCGCACATGTCCACGGATCCCTCGGCGACCATCATGTACGGCCAGAAGTCGCCGTAGGCGCGCGTGCGCCAGACCGCCCTGGACAGGTCGAGGAAGCCGTCGAGCCGCCCCTGCTCCTCCCAGCCGGTCAGTGAGGAGTACGCGAACGACGCGTCCTGGATGCGCGAGACCTTCGAGACGTGCAGCCGGGTCGCCGAGGAGAGGCTGCGGCCGGTGTAGGCGCCCCCGCCCTTCGCGGCCCACCAGCGCCGGTTCAGCGCGGGCGCGGAGACCACGCCCACGACCGGCTCGTAACCGCCCTCGCCCGCGACCATGAGGGAGATCAGCGTCGCCCAGACCGGCACGCCGCGTACGTAGTTCTTGGTGCCGTCGATGGGGTCGATGACCCAGCGGCGCGGGCCCGTGCCCTCGATGCCGTACTCCTCGCCGAGGATCGCGTCGCGCGGCCGGGCCCGCTGGAGGCTGCCACGGATCAGTTCCTCGGCCGCTTTGTCGGCCTCACTCACCGGGGTCATGTCCGGTTTGGTCTCGACCTTGAGGTCGAGGGCCTTGAACCGGTCCATCGTCGCGGCGTCGGCTGCGTCCGCGAGGACATGGGCGAGACGGAGGTCATCGTGGAAGTCGGACATGGGCGTCACAGTATCCACAGCTCCGAGGCGCGGGCTACGTGGTCCGCGGGCCGGTCCGTACCGCGGCGCGGTGCGTGAGGCGCCTCAGTGCGCGGAGCCCGAGAGCTGGAGGCCGATGACCCCGGCGATCACGAGCGTGATCGAGACGAGCTTGAGCACGGAGACCACGTCGCCCAGAAAGACCATGCCGTAGATCGCGGTGCCCGCCGCCCCGATGCCCGTCCACACCGCGTACGCGGGACCGACGTCGAGCTTCCTCAGGGAGAGTGTCAGCAGGCCGAAGCTGCCGAGCGCGAAGCTGGCGAAGGCGATCGTCGGCCAGATCCGGGTGAAGCCGTGGGAGAGCTTGAGGCAGACGGCGAAGCCCGTCTCCAGGATTCCCGCCACCACCACCAGCAGCCACGCCATGGTCAAGCCTCCCGCGTCGGTGACTGCGCTGTCTCGCTCCCGCTCGGTGTGATTATGCACTTACCGCAGTCGTCGCAGGCCAAACGGAGGAGCGTCAGTCGCCCTCGCGTCTCTCGCGGGTGGCGAGCAGCCGCCGCAGCGAGTAGAGCCGCGCCGGATCCGCGTGTCCGTCCGCCACCCAGGCGTCGAGAGCGCAGTCCGGTTCGTCGTGGCTGCACGCGCGCGGGCAGCCCTCCGTGCCCGGCACCAGGTCGGGGAAGGCGAGGATGACCCGCGACGGGTCGACGTGGTGCAGCCCGAAGGACCGGATGCCCGGGGTGTCGATGACCCAGCCCTCTGCCTTGGCCAGCGGCAGCGCGAGCGCGGAAGTGGTGGTGTGCCTGCCGCGGCCGGTCACCGCGTTGACGAGGCCGGTGACGCGCTGCCTGTCGTCCGGTACGAGGGCGTTGACCAGGGTCGTCTTGCCGACGCCCGAGTGGCCGACGAACGCGGTGACCCGGCCGTCGAGGTATTCGCGTACGCGGTCGGCCGCCTCGCCGGTGGCCAGCTCGTCGCGCCGGGTGACGACGTAGCGGATGCCGAGCGTGCGGTAGACCTCCAGCAGCTCGTCGGGCGAGGCCAGGTCGGACTTGGTCAGGACGAGCAGCGGTTCGAGCCCCGCGTCGAACGCGGCGACCAGGCAGCGGTCGATCAGCCGGGAGCGCGGCTCGGGGTCGGCGAGCGCGGTGACCACGGCGAGCTGGTCGGCGTTGGCGACGACGACCCGCTCGAACGGGTCGTCGTCGTCCGCCGTGCGCCGCAGTACGGAGCTGCGCTTCTCGATCCGGATGATGCGCGCCAGCGTGTCCTTCTTGCCCGACAGATCACCCACCAGGCTGACCCGGTCGCCCACCACGGCCGCCTTGCGTCCCAGCTCGCGGGCCTTCATCGCGAGGACCACCCGGTCGTCGACGAGGCAGGTGAGCCGGCCGCGGTCGACGGTCAGGACCATGCCCTCCGAGGCGTCCTCGTGCTTCGGGCGGATGTTCGTGCGAGGCCGGTTGCCCTTGGGGTTCGGGCGCGAGCGGATGTCGTCCTCGTCGGGGTTCTTGCCGTAGCGGCGCATCGCGTCAGACTCCCGCACCCGCGAGCATTCCGGCCCACATCAGCGGGAAGTCGGGCAGGGTTTTCGCGGTCGTCCCCACGTTCTCGATCTCCACCCCGTCGACCACCAGGCCGATGATCGCTCCGGCGGTGGCCATGCGGTGGTCGTCGTACGTGTGGAACACGCCGCCGTGCAGCGGACGCGGTCGGATGTGCAGCCCGTCCGGGGTCTCGGTGACATCGCCGCCGAGTTCGTTGATCTCCTTGGTGAGCGCGGCCAGCCGGTCCGTCTCGTGCAGGCGCAGGTGGGCGACGCCGCGCAGGGTGGACGGCGAGTCGGCGAGGGCGGCGACCGCCGCGATGCCGGGGGTCAGCTCCCCGACCTCGCTCAGATCGATGTCGATGCCGTGGACGCGCCCGGAACCGGTGAAGGTGAGGCCGGTGGTCTCGCCGGTCGTCGTGAACGCGCAGGAACCACCCATCTCGGTGAAGATCTGGCGCAGCGCGTCCCCCGGCTGTGTGGTCCGCTCCGGCCAGTCGGGGATCGTCACCCGGCCGCCGGTGACCAGCGCGGCGGCGAGGAACGGCTGGGCGTTGGAGAGATCGGGCTCGACGGTCAGGTCACGGCCGAGTACCGCGCTGGGGGAGACCCGCCAGACATTCGGCTCGCCGCCGGTCTCCGGCTCGTCCACCTGCGCGCCGACCGCGCGCAGCATGTCGACGGTCATCCGGATGTGCGGCAGGGAGGGAAGGGCCGAGCCCACGTGCCGTACTTCCACGCCCTGATTGAAGCGCGGGCCCGAGAGCAGCAGCGCGGAGACGAACTGGGAGGACGCGGACGCGTCGATCTCCACCGGGCCGCCGTCCAGCGCACCGCCGCCGTGCACGGTCAGCGGGAGCGCGCCGCGGTTCTCGTCGTCGATCCGGGCGCCGAGGACGCGCAGCGCGTCGATGACGCCGTGCAGGGGACGCTCGTACGAACGGGGGTCGCCGTCGAAGTGGACGGGTCCGTCGGCGAGCGCGGCGACGGGCGGCAGGAAGCGCATCACCGTGCCGGCGTTGCCGACATCGATCGTCGCGGGGCCGTGCAGGCCCGTCGGGATGATCCGCCAGGCCTCGCCCGCGCCGCCCGCGCCGTCGGGACCCGTCGCGCCGGAGCTGGACGACACCGTCTCGTCGATACCCACGCCCATCGCGCGCAGCGCGTCCGCCATCAGCAGGGTGTCGCGGGACCGCAGCGGCCTGCGCAGCCAGCCGGGCTCGGCGGCGAGCGCGGCGAGGACCAGGCCACGGTTGGTGACCGATTTCGATCCCGGCACGGAGACTGTCGCTTCGACGGCCCCGCTCGCGTAGGGGGCGGGCCAGAGGGCGGGCTGCACGGAGCTTTCGGTCATGGTGCTCACTTTAGTTGCTCGGGCTCGGCCCGGATCCGGAGTAAATGCTGTGAAACCAGGACGTAACGGGAGCTTGACAGTGGCGGACCCGGGCGGCTCCCTGGAGGGCGCGTCCTACAGGCCGAGCAGCCAGCGGCCGCCGCCGATGAGTGAGCAGAGCGCGACCGCGTGGAACAGCACGAACCACATCAGCGCCGGCACGCGGGTGAGCCGCGCCAGCTGGTCGGCGTCGGAGTTCCCCGCCCCGCCGTGCCGGCGCTTGGACTGGAGCTCGAACGCCGGCCGCACGCCCCCGAACAGCAGGAACCAGACGGCCGTGTAAGCGAACGCCGACTGGACGGCGGGCTCCGTCAGCCAGGAGACGAGCAGGAACGCGGCGCCCGCGAGGACCACGGTGAGCACGCCGTACGCGTTGCGGATCATCACCAGCAGCGCCAGCAGCAGGAAGGTCGCCAGCCAGAGCAGCAGCGTGATGTGGTGGGCGGAGAGCAGCCACGCGCCGCCGAGTCCGAGCAGCGGCGGGGCCGTGTAGCCCGCGGCCGCGGTCAGGATCATGCCGGGGCCGGCCGGTTTGCCGCGGCTCACCGTCAGTCCTGAGGTGTCGGAGTGGAGCCGGATGCCGTCCAGCCGGCGCCCGCTGACCAGCGCGACGAGTCCGTGGCCGCCCTCGTGGGCGATGGTGATCGCGTTGCGCGAGACGCGCCAGGCGCGGTGCGGTACGACGAGGGCGAGCGCGACGACCGCTGTCACGACGACCAGCCAGGCGGCGGGGGCGGGCTGGGTGCCGAAGACGCGGTCCCACAGGTTGCCTATGGAGGTGATGTCGATCGGTGCGCTGCCTATGGAGGCGGTGTCGGTGCTGGCCATCGCGCGGGCGGGCTCCTCAAGCGGGTTCGGGCGGTTCGGGCGGTGAGTGGGAGGGGCGGCGGGGTTGTGCCGGAGGGGGAGAGGCTACGGCGCGGTCCGCCGGTTCCCGAGCGCTTCCAGAAGCAGGTCGAGGGCGAAGTCGAAGCGTTCGTCGAAGTCGTCGGAGCCGATGTACGGCAGGACCGCGGTCACGGCCGGATAGTCCGTGGCCGAGATCTCTCCGGGGTCGAGCGCGCGCGGGTCGTCCTGGATGGCCTGCTGCTCCTGGGCGAGGCCCAGCGTCAGATAGAAGACCGTCCAGTGCGCCCGTGCCGCGGTGCGTTTGGAGAATCCGGCCCGCAGCAGGGTGGCGAGGACGGTGTCGGTGTAGCGCATGGTGTGCGGTTCGGCGGTGAAGACGCCGGCGACCATCCGGGCTCCGTCGCGGTGCGACAGGAGAGCGGAGCGGCAACGGTGGCTGAGGACGCGCAGCCGCTCCCGCCACTCGTCGGGCAGTGGTTCGTCGGCGCAGTGGGCGAGGAGTTCGTCCGAGGCCAGTTCGAGCAGCCTGCTCTTGCTCGCGGCGTGCCAGCGCACGGTGTTGTGCTGCACGCCGAGCCGTTCGGCCACGGCGCGCATGGTGAGGCCCGGCAGGCCTTTCTCGTCGAGGACCTGAAGGGCGGCCGAGACGACATCGCCGCGCGTCGTGCGCATCGGTTGCCTCCTGTGCGTGCGTGGGGTCTGTAGGGGGCCGAAGGCATTGTCCGGCGGACAACCTTAGCGGCCCCCTGCTGCCGCTCCTGCCTGTTCGCCGGGCCCTTCCTGCGCGCGTCTTTCCGTTCGCCGCCTTCTCGTTCGCACGTCTTCTCGTTCGTGCGGCAGGCGGGCCGTTTGCTCTTGTCCAGTGGATAACTTAGCCTGACATTGTTATCCACTGGACAAGGGAGGTTTCCCGTGTTGTCGCTCCACCCCGGACGAAACGATGGCGAGCGCCGCACGGGCGGCCTGCTCGCGGCGCTGAGCCTGGCCGTGCTCGCCATGGCGGTACAGCAGACCCTCGTCGTGCCCGTCCTGCCCGCCCTGCGGCAGGACTTCGGAACGGACCTGGCCGGTGCCACCTGGGGCGTGACCGCGTTCCTGCTGGCCGCGTCCGTGGCCGCGCCGCTGCTCGCGAAGCTCGGCGACACCTGGGGACGCAAGCGGGTCGCGCTGGCCGCTCTCGCGGTTCAGGCGCTGGGCGGACTGCTCACCGCTTTCGCGCCCTCGCTCGGCCTCTTCCTGGCCGGCCGTGTGCTCGGCGGAATCGGCGTCGCTGTCTTCCCGCTCGGTATCGGGCTGGTGCGCCAGCACGTCGCGGCGCGCAAAGTGCCCGCCGGTATCGGGCTGCTCAGCGCGATGACGGGCGCGGGCGCCGCTGTCGGAATGCTCGTACCGGGCGTGGTCGAGGCCTTCGCCGGAGGACGGGCCGCCGTGTTCGGCGCGGGCACGGTCGTGGTGGTGGCCGCTCTCGGGCTCATCGCCCTCCGCGTCCCGCGCGACGAGCCGTCCAGCACCTCGCGTCAGCGGCTGGACTACCCGGGCGCCGGACTGCTCGTGGCGGCGCTGGTGCCGCTCCTGGTGGCGATGAGCCAGGCGCCGCGCTGGGGATGGGGGTCGGGCGCGGTCGTCGGCCTGTTCGCGCTGAGCGCTGTCGCCGCGACCGCCTGGTTCCGTTGGGAACGGCGTGCCGCCGTCCCGCTGGTCGACCTCGCGCTGATCGGTCGGGGCAGCGCGCTCGCCGCCAACCTGATCGCCGTGCTGCTCGGCTTCGGCATGTTCGCCTTCTTCACCGTCGTCGCCACCTACGCCGCCGCGCCCGCAAGCGGCGGATACGGGATCGGCGCCTCCACCCTGCGGGTCGGAATGCTCCTGCTCCCCTGCGGTCTGGCCATGATCGTCCTGACGCCCCTCGCGGCCCGCCTGACGCTCAGGATCGGAGCCGCGGCCACGGTCGCGCTCGGGTCGGCCGTCGTCGGCGGGGCGTTCGGCTGGCTGCTGCTCCAGCCCGGCACCGCACCCACGCTGTGGATCGCCTCCGTGCTGTTCGGCCTCGGACTCGGCATCGGTTACTCGGCCCTGGGCACCCTGGCCATCCAGGACGTACCCAAGGAGCACACCAGCGTCGTCAGCGGCATCAACGGCCTGATGCGCACGGTCGGCGGCTCGCTCTCCGGCGCTGTCACCTCGCTCGTCCTGTCGACGCACCTGGTTTCGGGCACCGGGCAGCCGTCCCTCTCCGGCTATCACGTGGTCTTCGCGATCCTCGGGGTCTCCTGCCTGGCCGCGGCGGCGCTGGCGATCAGCCGGGCCCGCACCGGCAGGAACGGCGGCCGCGGTCGTCCGGCCGCGGAAGCAGTGGCCCAGGAAGCAGCTGCTCAGGAGGTCGCGGTTCAGGAGGTCGCGGAGCAGCAAGCAGGGGCCCGGGAAGTCGCGGTTTCCGCCGCCCTGGCCTCTGCGCCGGGACGTACCCCGAGCAGCTGACGTGCTGACTTCGCCGCCGCGCTCAGGCAGAATTTCCGGGGGAGAGGTGATGGCGCGGATGTGCGGACGGTATGCGGCGAGCCGGGGGCCCGAGGACCTGAGCGAGGTTTTCGGCGTCGAGAAGTGGGAGCCCGCGGAGACCCTTGAGCCCGACTGGAACGTTGCTCCGACGAAGGAGGTCTACGCGGTCCTGGAGCGCCCGGTGAAGGACGCGCCGACCCCCGCTCCCGTCCGGCAGCTGCGCAGGCTCAAGTGGGGGCTCGTACCCTCCTGGGCGAAGTCGCCCGAGGGCGGGGCGCGGATGATCAACGCGCGCGCCGAGACCGTCCACGAGAAGCCGTCGTTCCGCAAGCCGTTCCTCGCGCGGCGCTGCATCCTGCCCGCCGACGGCTATTACGAGTGGGTGACCGGCTCCGACGAGCGGCAGCTCGAGGAGCAGGGCAGGAAGAAGCGCTCACGCAAGCAGCCCTACTTCGTCACCCCGGCCGACGGCTCGGTGATGGCGCTGGCCGGACTGTTCGAGTTCTGGCGCGACAGGAGCCTGCCCGACGATCACCCCGACGCCTGGTGGGTGACCTGCTCGGTGATCACCACGGAAGCCGAGACCGCGCCGCTCGGCATCGCCCCGGCCGAGGGCCCCGGCTCGCTGGCCGACATCCACCCACGGATGCCGCTGATGCTGACCCCGGACCGCTGGGACGCCTGGCTGGACCCGGCCCGCACGGACGCCGACGAGCTGCGCGGACTGCTCGCACCGCCGCCCGCCGGGCTGATGCGGGCGTACCCGGTCACGACGGCCGTCAGCAATGTGCGCAACAACGGACCGGAGCTGCTCGCGGAGCTGCCCGCGCCTGAGGAGAGCACGCTGTTCTGAGCGGGGCTTCCCGCTGAGCGGGGCGCGCCGTGCCTACGGCGGGTCAGGGAGCGTGTGGGCGGCAGGATGGTCCCCGTGACCAGCAAGCGTGTGACAAATCAGACACCTGGGACTTCCGGGGCTCCTCGGGCCCCGGAAGATCCTTCCGTGCCCGGCAGGACCGTTGAATCCGTCGCGACCCCGCCGGGGAACGCCCGGATCACCTGGCACACCGCCGCCCGGCCACGCCTGGTGCTCGCCCTCGGCCACGGGGCCGGCGGCGGGATCGAGGCGCGCGACCTCCGGGCGCTCGCCGAGGCCCTGCCGCCGCACGGCGTCACGGTGGCTCTCGTCGAGCAGCCCTGGCGGGTGGCCGGCAAGAAGCTCGCCCCCGCGCCCAAGACCCTCGACACGGCGTGGCGTGCGCTGTGGCCGGCCCTGGAGCGGCCCGGTCGGCCGGTCGTCGCGGGCGGGCGCAGCGCCGGCGCGCGTGTGGCCTGCCGTACGGCGCGTGAGCTGGGCGCCGCCGCCGTCCTGGCCCTGAGCTTCCCCCTGCATCCGCCGGGCAGGCCGGAGAAGTCCAGGGCGGACGAGCTGACCGCCGCCGGGCTGCCCACGCTCGTCGTCCAGGGCGGCAACGATCCTTTCGGGAAACCCGCCGAATTCCCCGCCGGCGCCTTCGGACTCGTCGAGGTGCCGTACGCCGACCACGGGTTCGCCGTACCGAAGAAAGCCGCGATCTCGCAGGTCGATGGTGTGGAAATCATCACGAGCGGTGTGCGGACCTGGCTGGAGGCGCACGGGGAATGCTGAGCGCGCCCCTCCTGTTATGGGCTGTGAATGGCTGAGAGAGCACGAGAGGGAGTCCGTCGTATGGGTTCGACCATCTGCCCGCGCCGCGCTGACGCCGCTGATCTGGAGTGGTCGGTGCTCGGTGCGTCGAAGAACACTCCGACCGCGGCCGCCCGGGGAGTGGATCGGCAGGCCCCCGTGTCACCAGGTCGACTATTCTCCGATTCGAGTGGGTCCGGTTTCGGCCCCGCCATAGCGTTGGAGGAGGTGGGTCCGGTCACTGGGACCGATTCAGACGGCCGCGTCGAAGAAACGACTGCTGAGCGCAACGCGCGCTTCGAGCGGGACGCCCTGGGCTACCTCGACCAGATGTACTCGGCCGCGCTGCGCATGACGCGCAATCCGGCCGATGCCGAAGATCTCGTACAGGAGACGTACGCCAAGGCGTACGGCTCGTTCCACCAGTTCCGTGAGGGCACCAACCTCAAGGCGTGGATGTACCGGATCCTCACCAATACGTTCATCAACTCGTACCGCAAGAAGCAGCGCGAGCCTCAGCGCAGTGCCGCCGAGGAGATCGAGGACTGGCAGCTCGCGCGTGCCGAGTCGCACATGTCCACAGGGCTGCGCTCGGCCGAGTCGCAGGCGCTCGACCACCTCCCGGACTCCGACGTGAAGTCGGCGCTCCAGGCGATCCCCGAGGAATTCCGCATCGCCGTGTATCTCGCCGATGTCGAGGGGTTTGCCTACAAGGAGATCGCGGACATCATGGGAACCCCCATCGGTACGGTCATGTCACGACTGCACCGGGGGCGCCGCCAGCTGCGCGGCATGCTGGAGGACTATGCCCGTGACCGCGGGCTGGTCCCCGCGGGTGTCGGTGAGTCGTCGGACGATCGGAAAGGCGAGGGGTCATGAGCTGCGGAGAGCCGCACGAGACGGACTGCTCCGAGGTTCTCGATCATCTGTATGAGTTCCTCGATGACGAAATGCCGGACAGCGACTGCGACAAGTTCGAGGTCCACTTCGAGGAATGCTCGCCGTGCCTGGAGAAGTACGGCCTCGAAAAGGCCGTGAAGAAGCTGGTCAAGCGGTGCTGCGGGCAGGACGACGTACCCAGTGACCTGCGGGCCAAGGTCATGGGGCGGATCGACCTCATCAGATCGGGCCAGGCGGTTCCCGACCAGGAAGTGTCCTCGACGGGCGCTGACCTGCCAGGTATCTCCCGGGACTGACACCGGCGGCGCCCCGCCGGGCAAACCCCGAGACGTATGCCCTTGACCGGGGCGCAGTGCGCGGCGAGCGCGGTGCGCCCCTTTCGTATGCGCGGGTCTTGTACTCGGGTGTCGTACAGGCGGGTCCCGCATGCGCGGATCTCGTATGCGGGGATCTCGTATGCGGGGAACCTCCACCGCAAACGTATGCGGAAGGTGTTACCGCGCGTTATCACCCAAACGTGCTAACCGGTGCCATAACACCTCCGCCGGCCTGCGGGCTCGCTAGCCTGACGCTCTGTTTGAGCCCTGTGCGCGGGGACGGGCCGAGGAGGGGGTGAGCATGGTGACGGGCATATCCGGTACGGCACGCGTGTACATCCTGTGCACCGCGCTCGGCGCCGCCGCCTGCGTCGCCCCCGTGCTGCGGCCCGGCACCCCGTGGTGGTCCGTCGCGCTCCTCGCGGCGCTGTACGCCTTCTGTGAGATGCCCGCCCGCTACCGCTGCCACCTGCCGGGCCGGGCCCTCGCCGGCTCCGTACCGGTCGCCGCCGGGTCCTTCTTTCCCGTACTGCTGACCGCCGCCTTCCTGCTGCCGCCCGCCGCCGCCGCGCTGGTCGCCGTACCCGGCTCCCTGCTCGGCCGGGTGGAACAGCGCCCGAAGGGCGCGCGCCGGCTCTGGCGCGCCGCTCAGCTCACCGTCGCCACCTGGGCCGCCGCGCGCACCCATCTGCTCTTCGGCGGCCCCGTGGCGCTCGGCGGCGGGGGATACGGGCTCACGACCCCCGACTTCCCGTACGTCCTGCTCCCCGTCGGCGCCGCGGCCCTTGCCTTCTGCCTCGTCCTCACCGCCCTCGACGGCGGCATCCTCGCCACCGCCGAGCGGCTGCCCGTACGCACCGCCTGGCGAGGACTGCTGGCGCGCTCGCTCGCCTCGCACGGTGCGCACGGGCTGGCCGGGCTGATGATGGCCGTCCTGTGGCGCAGTCCGTACGGGCCGCTCTCCGCGCTCTTCGTACTGCTGCCCATGTACATCTCCAGCTGGGTCTTCGCCCAGTACCACCGCGAGCGCGCCGCTCACCAGGCCACCATCAGGGCGCTGGTGCAGGCCGTCGACATCAAGGACAAGTACACGCGCGGGCACAGTGAGCGGGTCGGTCACGCCTCCGTGCTGATCGCCCACGAGCTGGGGATGGAGCGCGGGCGCCTGGAGGTCCTGCGCTTCGCCGGGATCCTGCACGACGTCGGCAAGCTCGGCGTCCCCACCCGGGTGCTCCGCAAGGACGGGCCGCTCACCCCCGAAGAACGCCGGGTGATCGAGCTGCACCCCGAGTACGGGCACGAGATGGTGCGCGGCATCGGCTTCCTCGGGGAGGCGCGCGCGGCGATCCTGCACCACCACGAACGTCTCGACGGCAGCGGCTATCCGTACGGTCTCACCGGGGCCGAGATCCCCGAGTTCGCCCGGGTGGTGGCCGTGGCCGACGCGTTCGACGCGATGACCTCGACGCGCTCCTACCGGCGTGCCAAGCCCGTCGAGACCGCGGTGGCGGAGCTGGAGCGGTGCGCGGGCAGCCAGTTCGACCCCGCCATGGTGGCGGCGCTGGTACGGGCCCTCGGCCGGCACGACTGGCGGACCGTGGTCACCGCCGACGAGCAGAAGGGTGCGCCGCCGCCCCCACCCGCCCTACGGGCCCCGGCCACCGACCCGCGCGTAAACGTTCCGCCCGCAGTTCCGCCCGCGGTGCCGCCCGCAGTTCCGCCCGCGGTGCTGCCCCCGCGCACCACCGCCACCCGCGTGACCCGCGGCGGCCCCGCGTGAGCGCCGTCGCGGCCGGGTCCGTACTCCGGGTGAAGCGCCGCGTGTCCCTCACCGTGACCGGTGTGTACGGCGCCGGCGCGCTGCTGACCGTGACCGCGCTCACCTGGACCGTGTGGCACGGCGTCACGGAACCCCACAACGCACTCGCCTTCGGCGTGCTCATCGCCGTCGGTGAACTCGCCCGCTGGGGCGCCCTGCCCGGCGAGCGCGAGCCCGCGCCGCTCGCCGCCGCCGGCGCGCTCGCGTACGCCCTGCTCGGCCGGTGCGCCGGGCAGCCCGCCAGCCACGGCGTGCCGCAGACCGTCGCCGTGGTGGTCGCCGCCGCGCTCGCCGGCGCCGTACCGCATGTCATCAGGGGGCGCGGGCCCGGTCTCGACCACATGGTGCGGCGGATCCTCACCGTCGGGTTCGCCGCCGTCTGCTTCCAGCCGCTCTACCACTCGCGCGGACTCGCCCACCACCTCGGACAGGGCCCGTACTACGCGGTCCTGCTCCTGCTGCTGCTCGCGCTGACAGCGCTGTGCGACGCCGTCCTCGCCGCCCTGATCCTGCGCGCGCGCAGCGGCCACCCCTTCGGCCCCCTGCTCCGCGAGGAGCTGCGCGCCCTGCTCGGCATCGGCTCCGCCGTCTGCGCCACGGGAGCGGTCATCGCGCTCGGCGTCGCGGTCGCCGGCCTGTGGGCGCTGCCCGTCTTCTGCGTACCGCTGCTGCTGACCCAGCTGTCGTTCCGGCGGTACGCGGCCGTCCGCACGACCTACCGGCAGACCATCGCCTCGCTGGCCAGAGCCACCGAGATCGCCGGTTACACCCGGCACGGCCACGCCCGCAGAGTCGCCGAGCTGAGCCAGGCGGTCGGCCGCGAGCTGGGCCTGTCAGGGCCGGAGCTGACCGTCCTGGAGTACGCGGCCCTCATGCACGACATCGGACAGCTCTCCCTGGTCGACCCGGTCCCCGACGGCGCCACCGCCCTGCTGCCGGTCACCGAGCAGCGCCGTATCGCGCTGCTCGGCGGAGCCGTCGTCCGGCAGACCGGGGTGTCCCCGGCCGTCGCCGTCGTGGTGGAACGGCAGGCCGATCCGTACCGGGAACAGCCGATGTCCGCCCGGATCGTCCGCGCGGTCAATGCGTACGACGACCTGGCCGGGGAAAGTTCCCGAGCGAGTGGTCCGCTCAGCGCGCTGGAGCGACTGCGGCTCGGGACGGGGCACGACTACCAGCCCGAGGTGGTGGAATCCCTTGCGCGCGTCCTGTCCCGCGGTGGTCCGGCCCCCGGTGGGACCGGGTGACCCACGGGTAATGAGCGGTCGTCCGACCGGGCATGGTTGGATGCCAGAAGAGGGTGTCCGGGGGCAATGACCCGAGCAGACCGGCAGGCGGGAATCGTGAGGATCTTCGGGAAGGTACGGCATCGGCCCTCCGCTTCGTGGCGGCAGGCCACCGACCGCGCGTTCACGCTGATCGGTGACGGCAGGTACGAGGACGCGGGGGCGCTGCTGACGCGCGCGGCCGATCTGGAGCCCTGGCTCTCCGAGTCCTGGTTCAATCTGGCGCTGCTGCACAAGTTCAGGCACGACTGGGAGCAGGCCAGAGCGGCCGGCCTGCGGGCCGTCGCGCTGCTCGACAAGGAGTCGGGCGCTCCCGACTGGTGGAACGTCGGGATCGCCGCCACCGCGCTCCAGGACTGGCCGCTGGCCCGCCGCGCCTGGCAGGCGTACGGCCTGAGGGTGCCCGGCAATCCGCCGAGCGCCGAGGCGAACGGCGAGCCGGACGGCATGGACCTCGGCAGCGCCGCGGTACGGCTCTCGCCGGAGGGTGAGGCGGAGGTCGTGTGGGGCCGCAGGCTCGACCCGGCCAGGATCGAGGTCCTGTCCATCCCGCTGCCGTCCTCGGGGCGCCGCTGGGGCGAGGTCGTCCTGCACGATGGCGTGCCCAACGGCGAACGTACGACTTCCGCGAGCCCGGACGGTGTCGCGCGCGCGTATCCCGTCTTCGACGAGATCGAGCTGTGGGCGCCCTCCCCGGTCCCCACCTGGGTGGTGCTGCTCGAAGCGGCCACCGAGGACGACAGGGACGCCCTGGAGCGGCTGGCCGCCGACGCGGGCTTCGCCGCCGAGGACTGGTCGTCCTCCGTACGGCTGCTGTGCCGCGCCTGCTCGGAGAGCCGGATGCCCAGCGCCGAGGGCGACGGCGAGCACCACGACCCCCACGACCACAGCGAGCCGGGCCATCCGGGACCACTCGGCCACCGTATGGCGGGCGAGCTGTGGGTGCCGGAGCGCGAATGCGGAGTCGCCGCGCCGCCCGGGCTCGTCAAGGGGCTGCTGGACGGCTGGGTCGCGGACAGCCCGGACACCCGCGAGTGGCGCGATCTCGAAGAAGTCTGCTGACGGCAGACGGGAGCCCGGGCCGGTGCCCGTAGGCTGTACGGGCCCCTCGCCCGGATGGCGCGGGCAGCACATCGGTATGTCGGTATTCCGGCATTTTGGTTTTCGGTATTTCGGGTATTCGGGAATTTCGATACTTCGGTATTGAGGAAGGCGTACTGCGGACATGGCGCAGCAGCAGACGGACCAGCGGAACGACAGCGGAGCCTCCGTCACGGAGCCGGGGGACGGGTTCGTCAACGACACGGAGGACGCCGAGGCGCGCGAGCTGGCGCACCGCGAGCGCGGCACGTCCCGCCCGATCACCGTGGTCGGCAACCCGGTCCTCCACAAGGAGTGCCGGGAGGTCACGGAGTTCGACGACAAGCTCGCCGCCCTGATCGACGACATGTTCGCCAGCCAGCACACCGCCGAGGGCGTGGGCCTGGCCGCCAACCAGATCGGCGTGGACCTCAAGGTCTTCGTCTACGACTGCCAGGACGACGACGGTGTACGGCACGTCGGTGTCGTCTGCAATCCCGTGCTCGAAGAACTGCCGCCCGGCGAGCGCCACCTCGACGACTCCAACGAGGGCTGCCTGTCCGTGCCGACCGCGTACGCCGCGCTCCCGCGCCCCGACTACGCGGTGGTGCGCGGCCAGGATGCCCAGGGCAACCCGATCAGGGTCCGGGGCACCGGCTACTTCTCCCGCTGCCTCCAGCACGAGACGGACCACCTGTACGGCTACCTGTACATCGACCGCCTCTCGAAGCGCGACCGCAAGGACGCCCTGAAGCAGATGGCCGAGAACTCCCCGCGCTACGAGGTCGTTCCGAACGACTGAGGCGCGACGGTGTGGTGGTAGGCGGCCCAGATCCGCGGCGGGAACACGCTGCCCCGCTCGGATCCGGCGCCGCCCACCCCCTGGAGGGGAAGCAGCTGCGGGGTTCCCGGTTTCGTACGGAACAGCGTCACCGCGGTCGACAGCTCCTTCGAGGAGCCGATGAACCACGCCGACCTCATCCGGTCGTTGTCGCTGGTCTTCCCCGCCCGGACGGCGTCGTCGGCGCGTCCTATCGCCATCGGCATCCGGTCGGGCATGACCGCGGGTGCGATCACTGGCGAGAAGGTCAACTGCCCCACCAGCCGCAGAGATTCACCGACCTGGTCGGCCACGCCGGCAGGCATGGCCTGCCGCGCCTCCGGCCGCGCGAAACCGTCGAGCGGATCACCGTCGCGCAGCACCCGCGTCACCGAATAGGGCTCCGTGCGGCTGCCCTGGCGGACGAAGGCCGTATAGGCGCTCGCCAGCCGGACGGCGCTGGGGGTGGACGTGCCGATGGAGAACGTCGGCTCCAGCTTCGCCATGCTCTCCTCGCGCAGACCGGCCGAGACCGCCACGTCCTTTACTTTCTCCAGGCCGAGGTGCTTGCCGGCCTCCACGAACGGGGCGTTCTCCGAGGTGATCAGCGCCCTGGCCAGGTCGCTCGCCCGGCTGGACTCCAGCGCCGCCGCGTACACGAACGGCTTGAACGCGGATCCCGCCGGCACGCCCGCCGTGTCGGCGTTGTTGCTGAAGTGCTCGACCGCGTTGGCCCCGCCGTACACCGCCACGATCGCGCCGTCCCCGGGCCGTACGGACGCCGCGCCCACCTCCACATAGCGGTCGGTGGCGCGCTTCTTGGGGTCGAGGCTTTCGCGCCGTACCTTCTCGACCGCGTCCGAGAGCGCCCGCACCTTGCCCTTCTCGAAGGTGGTGTGGACGCGGTAGCCGCCCCGGGCGAGGTCCTGATCGGTAAGCCCGGCCCGCGACTTGATGTACTTGTTCGCGATGTCGAGGAGATAGCCGATCTGCCCCGCCTGACTGCTCGGCTTGACGGCCTTCTTCGGCTCGGGGAACGTCCGGTACGTCGCGCGCTCGGCGGCGGTCATCGTGCCGGTGGCCACCTCGCGGTCGAGGATCCATTCCCAACGGTCCACCGCCCGCGCGTGGTTGGCCGTACTGAGCGACGGATCGAACTGCTCCGCGCCCTTGAGGAGACCGGCGAGCACGGCGCCCTGGCCGGCGTTCAACTCCTTGGCGGGGACGCCGTAGTACGCGTACGACGCGGCCTGCACGCCGTACGCGTCGCGGCCGAACCAACTGGTGTTCAGATACCCCTGGAGGATCTCCTGCTTGGGCTCCTGGTTGCTGAGCTTCAGCGAGAGGAACAACTCCCTGACCTTGCGGCCGACGGTCTGGTCCTGGCTGAGGTAGGTGTTCTTCACATACTGCTGGGTGATGGTCGAACCACCCTGTGTCTCCTCGCCCTTGACGATATTGACGGCGGCGCGGACCATGCCGCCGACGGAGATGCCGGAGTCGGTGTAGAAGTCCGCGTTCTCCGCCGCGACGACGGCGTTCTGGAGGGAACGGGGCACCTGCGCGAGCGCGACGTCCTGCCGGTTGACCGCGCCCACGCTCACCATCGGGGTGCCGTCGGCCCAGTAGTACACGGTGGCCTGCTCGCGGGCGGTGGCGTTGGCGTCGGGTATGCCGACGCTCGCGTAGATGAACACGAACAGCCCGGCCAGGGCGGCGAAGCCCAGCAGGGCCAGCCCTGAGACCAGTCTCCAGGATGGCACCCACCGCCGCCGGCCCGTGTGCCCGCTCCGGGGGAAGTCGACGCGCCTCACCGTGGAACCTCCTCGACCGCGAGCCACCGCGAGCGCGGTGCGGAACTCGGCGATCAAGATGCGGGGCGCGCGGCGGGCGTTGTGCTGTTCGCGGAACCTTCACTTCACGTGCCCGCGAACGGGCCTCCGGCCCTGGCCGGCGCGCGACGCCTCCGGCTCGCCGCCGTCGCGTGCGTGAGCCCCGCGCACAGTGCGCCGACGGCGTACCACGTGAGGTCAGGTGCGTTGAAGGTCGAACCGAGGATGAGCCGGGCGAGCCTGCTGCGCTCGGCCAACTCAGCCGGTAAGGCAGTCAGTTGCAGCAGCTCGACCGCGCAACTGAACCCCAGCGCGCCCAACGCAGTTACGAAAGGCCGCGCTTGGGGAGCGAGGGTGACGATCAGCGCGTAGACCAGCACGGTGTAGAGCGCGTCCCCGCCGTACTTGGCGACGTCGCCGGATCCCGACCCCACGGCCCTGACCCCGAGCCCCGCGCCCACGGTCAACACCGCCGCGCCGCATGCCGCCAGGCGCGTACGCGCGAGAGCTTCCACGGGGAGGACTCTACGGGGCGGGCTTCATTCGGGGCTGCGGGCTTGTGGCCGCCGGCCTTACCGTGTCGCGATGAACGACACATACCTGCTCGGCGGCGCGGTCCGCCTCGTGCCGTTGTCCACCGACCATGCCGAAGCCCTCTTACCTTCCGCCTCCGACCCGGAGGTATGGCGGTGGATGCCCCGGCCACGACCTGAAAACGCAACGCAGATGAGGGTGTTGCTCGGCCAGATGATCGCGGATCCCGCACGGCGGTCCTTCGCGGTGCGGCGCTGCGACAACGACGCCGTGATCGGTTCGACCAGTCTGTACGACCTCGATCAGGCCGAGAGCCGCGCCGAGATCGGGGCGACCTGGTTCGACCGTTCTTGCTGGGGAGGCCCTTACAACGCCGAGTCCAAGCTGCTGCTGTTCAGCCATGCCTTCGAGGACCTGCGACTCGCCAGGCTCGCCCTGCGCACGGACAATCTCAACGCGCGGTCCCAGCGCGCTCTGGACCGCCTCGGCCTGGTCTACGAAGGAACCCTGCGCAGCCATATGCGACGCCAGGACGGCACGCGCCGCGACTCGCTGTACTACAGCCTGCTCGCAGACGAGTGGCCCACCGTCCGCGACAGGCTGCGCGCCAGAGTCGCCGCCAAGACCACTGCCTGAAGCGTCAGGACGACGGGAGATCCGCGGGAAATCCGGCAGATCGGGGACCTGTTCCTGAGGCCCGAACAGAGGGACTCGGCCGCAGCAGCGTGCTGATGATGTCGCGACGGGCCTGCGATTGGCCGGCCAGCCAGGCTCCGAGCTGGTGGCCGGCTCCCGCGAGCCGGAGGGCGGAGAAGTCCGCGTGGGTGGCCAGCGCGGTGCGAATAAGCTCGGTCACACCGTCGGGAATGACCGCGTCCTGTTCAGGTACGACGAGGAGCGCGCGACGGTCGAATCGCGCGAAGGTGTCCAGGGCCCGACTGTCACGCCAGCTCTCCGGGCGCCGGATCAACTCGGTGAATCCGGAGCCGAAGGGAACGTCCCAGGCGTCCTTGCCGTAGATCCCCGGCGCGCAGAGAACGATGGCCGCCACACGGTTGCCGTACAGGTCCACCAGATCGGCGACGGTCTGACCGCTCATGCTGAACCCGACCAGCACCAGCGGGCGTTCGGCGCCGAAGACCTCGGCGATGACGGCCGCGGCCTGGTCGCGACGCCGCCTGAGACTGAGGTCGAGTAGTTCGCCGGTGCTCTCCGCGTGACCCGAGAAGTCCAGCGCGACGGCAGGATGCCCGTGCGCGGCAAAGTCCACGGCGAACGGCAGATGCCGCTCTTTGTCACCGGTGCCGGCGCCATGCATGATCACAACACCGCAGGCCCCGACGCTCTCGTTCCGCGGCATCACGGTATAGAGGCTGAGTTGTTCGCCGTCAGCGGCGTGAACCGCCTTATGTATGACGGTATCCATTGCATCTCCCGACGTAGCGGTGCGGCAGAAGCCCCATCGACCTCGCCGGCCACGATGACACACGGCGCAGGGGGCAAGGCCCAATTCCCTTACGCCTTGGGAGGGATTCTTCTACGGGAACCGCAGATCAGTGATCGAGTCGAGGTCGATTCCGTAACGAGTGAACACCTTGGTGGTGTTCTCGCTCGTCAGCTCATCCCACGGGATGAACAGACGTTTCGCGGTGGCCCACACCTGCTCCGCGTCGTCGCCCTCGATCTCCAGGTACGACGGGATGAGCGGCCAGGAGTCGAGCTCCAGCCGCACACCGTCCAGAAGCCAGGAGTCCCGGCGGTTCTCCTGGTACGACCTGGGCGAAATTCCCATGCGCGACAGGAGGGCGTGCGCGGTCTCGAAGTCACCCACGGTCGTCTCGGTTTCACACGTTCCGTCGATGGTGTCGGAGGTGATCTCCTTGACACACAGCGTCACTTCACTGCCGGTGTCCCGTAGCCGAATCCATCGTCCGGCCGCTGGGGGAACGGTGTCGTAGACGTAGCGGCGCATCAGCCGCTCTGCCACATGCTTGCCGCCCGCGTCCGCGATGCGCGCGGCCATCGCGGCTGGATCGATGTTCAGATGCTTCGCTTCGTATTCGACAGCCGACATGGCTCTCCGCCTCTGTTGGTGCACTCCGCAGCGGCCTGCATTCGACGTGGCGGACGTAGTTGGAAAACTCTCAGGGATACGATCCATGCTCGGTGCGTGACGATGATTGAGTCAGGTCCGTGTCGTGCTTGAAAGCGGTGGGGTGAGGTTGACGCCGCCTTCGGGTACAGCCACCAGCACCTCGTGGTCGAACGCTTCCTGAGAGCGGCGGTGTTGGAAGGCTCCGGAACCCACTCCGAAATGAACAGACAACGTGCCTGACGCCCTGTTACCTTTCGCCTTCTCGAGTGAGGATCTGGATCCCGTGGCCCACCTCGGACGTACCGTCGGCTGCTCCATAACCACCGGCAGCCAGAACCGCAGCGAAAGGGGGGCGGTCGGTTGATGAAGGCCTGTGTCCGACTACTTCGGCAGGCGGCGCCGGCCTCGGCGGTCGTCGCCGGCCTGATCGCAGTGCTGATCGGCACCACCAGCTCGGCGGCGATCGTTTTCACGGCAGCCAGGAGTGCGGGGGCGACGTCCGGCGAACTCGCTTCCTGGATGTTGGCCCTGGGCATCGGCATGGGGGTCACCTGCATCGGGCTGTCGCTTCGCTACCGCGTCCCCATAGTCACGGCATGGTCAACCCCCGGCGCCGCGCTGATGGTCAGCAGCCTTGAGGGAGCGACCATGGCCCAGGCTGTCGGCGCCTTCGTTGTCTCAGCAGCCCTGATCACACTCTGCGGAGTGATGGGGTGGTTCGAACGGATCATGGACCGGATCCCGGGGGCCCTGGCCGCAGGACTGCTCGCCGGGGTGCTCGTCCAGTTCGGCACGCAGCTGTTCAGCACCATGCACGGCAGCTTCACTGTGGTGTTTCCCATGTTCGCGGCATACCTGCTGTGTCGGCGCTGGCTGCCCCGGTACGCCGTCATCACGGCTCTGGCTGTGGGGGTCGCGGCTGCCGCCGCAGGAGGATCGCTAGGGCTGGGAAACGTGAAATTCGCCGTAGCCGCACCCGTCTTCACCGCTCCCGAGTTCTCGTGGCAAGTGATCGTCAGTGTCGGACTGCCGCTCTTCGTCGTGACCATGGCCTCGCAGAACATGCCGGGCGTGGCGGTGCTGCGCAACGACGGATACAGCGTTCCCGTCTCACCGCTGATCGGCTGGACCGGCGGGGTGAATCTGCTGCTGGCGCCTTTCGGCTGCTTCGGACTCAACCTTGCCGCCATCACCGCCGCCATCTGCACCGGCCGTGAGGCCCACGAGGATCGGGACAAACGCTATCTGGCGGCCGTCTGGGCCGGTGTGTTCTACCTCTGCGTAGGCATCTTCGGCGGTGCGGTGGCCTCCCTGCTCACCGCTCTGCCCGCTGCCCTCGTGCTGGGGATCGCCGGACTGGGTCTGCTGGGAACCATCGCGGGCTCCCTGACCTCGGCGCTCTCGGACGACAAGTGGCGTGAGTCCGCTGTGGTTACGTTCCTGGCGACCAGCTCCGGCGTGACACTGCTGGGTATCGGCTCCGCCTTCTGGGGCTTGCTCGCCGGCTTGCTGACCGCCCTGGCCACACGTGGCAGTCGCCGTGTCCGGGGGAGCACATCACAGCGGCATACGGTGCAGGCCGAATCGCCGAAGAGGTCGCCGGGACAGGCGTGACCTGCCTGTTCGGCAAGCTGGTACTCGTGCTTCCGCTGCGCGCTCGGTCAGTTGCCTACGAACGTGATGAAGGTGGTCCATTGCTTGGCGGGGATGCGGAGTGTGGGGCCTTGTGTGTTCTTTGAGTCGCGGATGTGCATGGTGGTGGGCGTGGTTGCCGCCTCCACGCAGTCCCCGCCGTCCGAGCCGCTGTAGCTGCTCTTGAACCAGGCAGGCTGGGCTGGGGCGTTCGGAACCTCTTTGTGCTCATGCTTCTTCCGCCGCGCGCTTGGTCAGCTACTCACGAACGCGATAAAGGTGGTCCACTGTGTGGCAGGAATGCGAAGAGCCGGCCCCTGTAGGGCCTTTGAGTCGCGGACGTGCATGGTGGTGGGCGTGGCCGCCGCCTCCACGCAATTGCCACCGTCCGAGCCGCTGTAGCTGCTCTTGAACCAGGCGCGTTCTGCAAGGTCGTTCAGAACCTGCTCGGTGCTCATGCTTCTCCTGCCATGCGCTCGATCAGACGAGCCGACTCCTTGACATTAAGTGCTTGCGAGCGCAGCTTGCCATAACGCACGGCGAAGCCGCTGACCTGCTTGGGATCGGTGATCACGAACCCGGCTCCCTGTGACTCGATGTAGCCGACCTGGCGGTGTTCCAGGGTCTCCATGATGACCATGGCGCCGTTGAGTCCGAGGTGGAAGCCGGGCTCCGAAGGCATGATCTGGATTTCGATACTGCGCGTCGATCCCTGTCGAAGAATGTGTTGTAGCTGAGCCCTCCTCACGTCGGCGCTGCCCGCCATGCCCAGCAGGGCGTGCTCTCCGATGATGAAGCTTGTCTCTACCAGGGGCGTTTTCGTCAGTAGTTTCTGTCGGCCGAGCCTGGCCTCGACGTGCTGTTCGATCGTTTCCTCGCTCATCAAGGGGGAATTGGACGAGAACAGCGCCCGCGCGTAGTCCTCGGTCTGGAGCAGGCCCGGGATCAGCAGTGGTTCGAAGTCGTACCTGCTGATCGCTTCCGTCTCGATCAGTGCGAAGTCCTGGAAGAAGGCCGGAAGCTTGGCCAGGTCGACGTCGTCCTGCAATACCGCGAGTGTTCCGCCCGCGTTCAGGACTTCCTCCGCCGCGTCCGTGAACGCGCTCTTCGCGGGCCGGCGGCCCTGTTCGATCGAGGCGACCTGTTCGTACGAGTACCCCACAGCCGACGCCAGTTCCTGCTGGGTGAGTCCGGCGCGCTCACGATGGAGCTTGGTCAGCTTGCCGTAACCGACCCAGATCGGTGGGCGGTCGGCGTCCTGGGCTCGTTGTTTCTTCTGGCGGCTGGTCGTCATATGCCTCACACTCCAACGTGCGGACGCGGTTGACGAGCCAACAGGTGTCCCTGTGACGGAGTCACGCGGAGTGACCCGTACAAACGCGTGGCCGACCCGTACCGCGCACAAAGGTACGGATGTCTGTCCTGGTCAGGCTAGCTCCGTGACGGGACAGTCACCCTATGAAGTCGGAAACTTCCCCCACCGCTGCCCAGGCCACCACCCTCGCGCCGCTGTTTCCACCGTCCAGGATCAGGCTCAGTTCCAGCCGTCGCGGCGCTCGCCTCGCTCGGCTCCTCGCCCCTCAGCAGCTGGACGACTGGGGCATTCCGCGTACCGCGTCCACCGCTGTCGCTGCCGTGGCCGTCGTCGCCGAGCTGGCCGGGAACGCCGCCATCCATGGCCGTACTCCCGGGCGGGACTTCGAGACGCGGTTGATGCTCACCTCCGCCGCCGTTCGTATCGAGGTCATCGATACCCAGCCTGACCTGCTTCCGGTGGCCCCCGCTTGCGTCACGATGCCTCCACCGGACTCAACCGGCGGGCGTGGATTGCTCCTTGTCTCCGCCTACGCCGACCGCTGGGGCTGGACCGTTCGCGACGCGTACACCAAGGCGGTCTGGGCGGAGGTCGACCGTAACCCCGTTGGTGCGGCCGGAGGGTGATCAGTGGCCGGCGCTCTGGCCGCCGTCCACGTGCAGGATCTCACCGGTGACGAACGACGCCTGCTCAAGATACGTAATGGCCTGGACGACGTCGTCGACCTCTTCCATCCGCCCGAGCGGGTGGCGGGCGGCGAGTTCGGGCGTCACCTCTGGGTTCATCGGCGTGCGCACCACGCCCAGTGACACGGTGTTGACCCGGATCCCGTCCGACGCGTATTCGGTGGCCAGTTCTCTGGTGGCCGCGTTCAGACCGCCTTTGGTCAGCGAGGCGAGCGCGCACGGCACGCGCGCGTTCGGCTGGTCGACCAGGGAGGTGGAAATGTTCACCACGTGCCCGCCTCCGCCGTCGCGGGAAAGCATCGCACCGACGGCGCTGCGCGAGACGTTGAAGAAGCCGCGCAGATTCACTCCTGCGATCAGGTCGAAATCCTGGTCCGTACACTCGGTGAACGGCTTGCCGATGTACACGCCCGCGCTGTTGACCAGCGTGTCGACCCGGCCGAACCGCTCCATCGCCGCCCCTACGATGCGCTCGCCCACGCCGGGGTCCACCAGATCGTCGCTGACGGTGAGTACCTGCGGGTCCGCGGAATCCGGCATGGAACGGCTGGTCGCGACGACCGCGTACCCGAGGTCGCGGTAGGCGGTGACGACGGCGGAGCCGATGCCGCCGTCCGCGCCCGTGATGATCGCGACCTTCTGAGCGCTCCGGGCCGGATCGCTCGACAACGGTGTCACTTGAGGGTCTGCAGCATCCGGTCGCCCAGGACCGAGGCCGAGGCCGGGTTCTGCCCGGTGACCAGGTTGCGGTCCTCGACCATGTACGGACCCCAGGTCGGACCGCGGCTGAAATTGACCCCGACCTTCTCCTTCACCTCGGTCTCCAGCAGCCACGGCGCCCTCGGGGCCAGCCCGACGCCCTCTTCCTCCTCGTTGGTGAAGCAGGTGATGTCGAAGCCCTTGAACGGCGACTCGCCGTGGATCCTGGTGGCCAGCATCGCGGCAGGACCGTGGCAGACGATGAACAGCGGTTCGCCGGAGGTGAGCTGCTGTGTCAGCAGACGCCCCACGTCGGCGTCGAGCGCCAGGTCCGACATCGGGCCGTGGCCGCCCGGCACGTACACCGCGTCGTAGTCCTCAAGACGCACGTCCGACAACTCCAGCGGCCGGCGCATCACCTCCGCGGAACGGATGATGGCTTCCAGCTCAAGGGCCTGATCGTTTCCGCCGACCATCTCCGGGCGCAGGCTCATCATGTCGACGTTCGGCGTCACACCCTTCGGCGTCGCGACGACGACCTCATGGCCGGCGTCCGTCAGGATCTTGTACGGGTTCGCGAACTCCTCGGCCCAGTAGCCGGTCGCGTACCTCGTACCGTCCTTCAATACCCAGTAGGTCGCTCCGCTGACGATGAAAAGTACTTTGGCCATGGCAAAGATCTCCTCTCGCACGCGTACCTGTCGCACACGTACCGCAGTCCAGCGGGAGCGGGAGGATCCATGAAACCGAAGCGCACTCGCCGGTTTGCCCTTTTCGTCCTCTCGTTCCAGCGTAACGTGCTCTCTCCGGTGCGGGCAGGACGAGAGAAGGCCGCGCTGGACGAGAGAGGGCCGCGCGGGCCCACTTCTCGATCACACTCGAAGAAGCGGGCCCGCGCGGCCCTCGTCACGTCACCAACGGGCGAAGCCGCTCCCGCTTCCTAGAAGTCGTCGTCGAAGCCGACCGTGCCCTCGACCGCGACCTGGTACGCCGACGGGCGGCGCTCGAAGAAGTTCGTCAGCTCCTGGACGCCCTGCAACTCCATGAAGGAGAACGGGTTCTCCGAGCCGTACACCGGCTCCAGGCCGAGGCGCTGGAGCCGCTGGTCGGCCACGCACTCCAGGTACTGACGCATCGACTCCGTGTTCATCCCCGGCAGTCCGTCGCCGCACAGGTCGCGGCCGAACTGGAGCTCCGCCTCGACGGCTTCCTTCAGCATGTCCGTGACCTGCTGCTGGAGTTCGTCGTCGAAGAGGTCGGGCTCCTCCTTGCGTACGGTGTCCACGACCTCGAACGCGAAGTTCATGTGCATCGTCTCGTCACGGAACACCCAGTTGGTCCCGGTCGCGAGGCCGTGCAGCAGGCCGCGCGAGCGGAACCAGTAGACGTACGCGAACGCGCCGTAGAAGAACAGCCCCTCGATACAGGCCGCGAAGCAGATCAGGTTCAGCAGGAAGCGGCGGCGGTCCGCCTTCGACTCCAGCCTGTCGATGCTCTCGACGGAGTCGATCCAGCGGAAGCAGAACTGCGCCTTCTCGCGGATGGACGGGATGTTCTCCACCGCGTCGAAGGCCGCCGCGCGGTCCGCCGGGTCGGGCAGGTACGTGTCGAGCAGCGTCAGATAGAACTGGACGTGCACGGCCTCCTCGAAGAGCTGGCGGGAGAGATACAGCCGCGCCTCGGGGGAGTTGATGTGCTTGTAGAGCGTCAGCACCAGGTTGTTCGACACGATTGAGTCGCCCGTCGCGAAGAACGCGACCAGCCGGCCGATCATGTGCTGTTCGCCCGGGCTGAGCTTGGCGAGGTCGGCCACGTCCG
The DNA here is from genome assembly GCF_044751305.1 of Streptomyces sp. NPDC088725. NCBI lineage: Bacteria > Bacillati > Actinomycetota > Actinomycetes > Kitasatosporales > Streptomycetaceae > Streptomyces > Streptomyces sp. NPDC088725. The sequence goes on along the minus strand of NZ_JBIVLO010000014.1, from coordinate 71,557 downwards.
AGTGGAGGTCGACCTCCTCGACCGTCCAGGTGTTCTTGATGGCGTCGCGGAAACGCTCGTAGAAGTCCGGGTAGCGCATGGGGCGCAGGGTCAGCTCGAACCCCGGGTCCAGCAGGTTCTTCTCGACGGCCGTGCCGGTCGTGTCGGGCGTCGTCTCGGGTGTCGCGGTCATTACTGGCAGGCCTCGCAGGACTCGGGGTTTTCCAGGGAGCAGGCGATCGCGTCGGCGGACGCGGCCTGCGTGGGTACGGGGGCGCTCACGGGGGCCGGTGCGGTCTCGGCGGCCCTGCCGCCGGCCGCGCGGGCGATACGGGTCGCCGGGCGCGAGCGCAGGTAGTACGTGGTCTTGAGGCCCTTCTTCCAGGCGTACGCGTACATCGAGCTGAGCTTCCCGATGGTCGGCGTCTCCAGGAACAGGTTCAGCGACTGGCTCTGGTCGAGGAACGGCGTACGGGCCGCTGCCATGTCGATCAGGCCGCGCTGCGGGATCTCCCACGCGGTGCGGTACAGCTCGCGTACCTCCGCCGGGATCCAACTGAAGCCTGCCACCGAGCCGTTGGACTCGCGCAGCGCCTCACGCGACTGGGCGTCCCAGACACCGAGCCGCTTCAGCTCCGCCACCAGGTAGGAGTTCACCTGAAGGAACTCGCCGGACAGCGTCTCGCGCTTGAAGAGGTTGGAGACCTGCGGTTCGATGCACTCGTACACGCCCGCGATGGAGGCGATCGTCGCGGTCGGCGCGATGGCGAGGAGCAGCGAGTTGCGCATGCCGCTCTTGGCGACGCGGGTACGCAACGCGTCCCAGCGCTCGGGCCAGTTGAGCTGCACGTCGTAGTGGTCGGGGTGCAGCACACCGCGCGCAGCGCGCGTCTGCGACCAGGCCGGAAGCGGGCCGTGGCGCTCGGCGAGGCCGCAGGAGGCCTCGTACGCGGCGAGCATGATCCGCTCGGAGATCCTGGTGGAGAGCGCGGCGGCCTCCGGCGAGTCGAAGGGCAGCCGCTTCTTGAACAGGACGTCCTGGAGGCCCATCACGCCCAGGCCCACCGGTCGCCACTTCGCGTTGGAGCGGCCGGCCTGCTCGGTCGGGTAGAAGTTGATGTCCACGACGCGGTCGAGGAAGGTGACGGCCGTCCCCACGGTCTCGTCCAGCCGCTCCCAGTCGATCTCGCCCGAATCCAGCACGAACGAAGCGAGGTTGACGGAACCCAGGTTGCAGACGGCGGTCTCGCCGTCGTCCGTCACCTCAAGGATCTCCGTGCAGAGGTTCGACGAGTGGACGGTACGGCCCGGCTCGGCCGTCTGGTTGGCGGTGCGGTTCGAGGCGTCCTTGAAGGTCATCCAGCCGTTGCCGGTCTGGGCGAGCGTACGCATCATGCGCCCGTACAACTCCCGTGCCTGGATGGTCTTCCGGGCCAGACCGTCCTGCTCGGCCTTGCGGTACGCGGCGTCGAACTCGTCGCCCCACAGGTCCACCAGCTCCGGCACGTCGGCGGGCGAGAACAGCGACCAGACGCCGTCCGACTCGACCCGGCGCATGAACTCGTCCGGGATCCAGTGCGCGAGGTTCAGGTTGTGCGTACGCCTGGCCTCCTCGCCGGTGTTGTCCCGCAGTTCGAGGAACTCTTCCAGGTCCGCGTGCCAGGTCTCCAGGTAGACACAGGCGGCGCCCTTGCGCCGGCCGCCCTGGTTGACCGCCGCGACCGACGAGTCGAGGGTGCGCAGGAACGGGACGATGCCGTTGGAGTGTCCGTTCGTGCCGCGGATCAGCGAACCGCGGGAGCGGATGCGGGAGTACGACAGCCCGATGCCGCCCGCGTGCTTCGAGAGCCGGGCCACCTCGTGGTAGCGGCCGTAGATGGAGTCCAGCTCGTCCAGCGGAGAGTCCAGCAGGTAGCAGGACGACATCTGCGGGTGACGCGTACCGGAGTTGAAGAGCGTGGGGGAGGAGGGGAGGTAGTCCAGGCGGCTCATCAGCCCGTACAGCGCGGCGACTTCGTCCAGCGCGCGGACGCTGTCGTCCTCGGCGAGCCCGGAGGCGACGCGCAGCATGAAGTGCTGCGGAGTCTCGATCACCAGCCGGGTGATCGGGTGCCTGAGGAGGTAGCGGCTGTAGAGCGTCCGCAGACCGAAGTAGCCGAAGCGGTCGTTCGCGGCCTCGTCGATCAGCTGGTCGAGCCGGGCGGCGTGCAGGGTGACGAAGCCGGCCGTACGGTCGGCGATCAGGCCCTCGCGGTGGCCGGTGGCGACGGATGCGGAGAACGACACCGCGCCCTGCCCGGCGGCTTCCTCGGCGATGGTCCGGGTCAGCAGCCTGGCGGCGAGCCGGGAGTACGCCGGGTCCTCGGAGATGAGCCCCGCGGCGGCCTCGACGGCGAGCCCGCGCAATTCGGCCTCGTCCGACCGGGCGTTACGGCCGCGCAGCACGGCGGCGGCGACCTTTCCCGGGTCGGTGTCGGGCAGGTCGGCGGTGAGATCCGTCAGGAGCCGCAGCAGTACGGTTCCGGGCTCCTCGGTCTCGGCGCTGACTGAAGCCGGATCGACTGGCGCGATGGTCATGTGGGGCTCTCCCTCGCTCGGCTCTGGGCCGTCGGGAGGGGAACGGGGACGCGGCGCGGCCGTACCACCCGGACATGGGCAGCACAGCGTGCGTCGTCCACCGGCCCAGCCTCGGGGCCCGGACGTCTCGGCGCCCGGATCGGTCGAAACGGACGCACCGCCGGCAGGTTTTCGGACTGGAGAGCGCGACAAAGCGCACCGCATCACACCGTTGCGGGACAGTTCCGGATTCGCACCGGATTCCCCTGCGTCGACAGCGAGCACGAGCATACATCTGGGGGGCGACGGATATGTCACCCCCCAGATGTAGTGGCGTGGGCCTTTCTGTCAGCGGTCTGTCGGACCCCTCCGTCACTGCCGTGCCGCAGCGGGCCTCCCCGGCCGGGAAGGCCGCACACGGCCCTTGTGCCGCCCGTATCGGGGCCGCCGGGCCGTCCGGCCGGCCTCGCCCGGCGCGGCGATGACCGCGCCGGGCGCGTCGAGCCGGGCCGCCCGAAGAAGGAGCCACATCTCACACAGGGCCTACGCGCGGGTCACCGTCCGCGCCGCGTTGTACCCCTCCGTCAGCAGCGCCGGCCGCCCCGACGGCAGGGCGTCGGCCGGCCAGGACAGCGTGACCGTCCGCGACTCGCCGGGCAGCAGCCACAGGTAGTTGTCGCCGTACAGCGTAGGCAGGACCCGCTCGCCACTGGTGGCGTCCAGGAGCGACAGCCGGACCATCGCCGCGACCGCCGCGCCCCGGTTGTGGACCGTCGCGGTCAGGGTCCGCCGCGCGCCCGACTTCGCCGTCCTGCCGAGCGCGGCGGACACCTTCACCTGCTTGGCCTTGTTGAGCGCCTTCATGTCGGCCGCCGAGCGGTAGCGCCAGTACGTGTTCTCCGACAGGACCTTCCCCCGGCTGTCCTCCAGTGTCAGCCGCAGCAGATGGAAGTCGGGCAGGTCCTTCGTCCAGTCGGCGGCGAACGCCTTCGTCGTCGTGGAGGAGGCGACGTCCACCTTCGTACGCCGGTCGGTGCCGCGCTGCCGTCCGTCCAGGTCGTAGCAGCGCGCGGTGACCGTCGCTCCCTTCATCGCCGCGGCCGTGTGGTTGACGGCGATGACCTGCCAACTCCCCGGTTCCGCCTGGACGTGCACGGCCTCGCACGCCTTCCGGGCCCCGTAATAGGTACCGTTGACGTCGAAGTCGTAGTCATACGTCTGCCACACCGTGCTGTGCCACGCAGGGTGGGACATCCAGAGCAGCAGGGCGCTTGCGTCGTTCCACAGGTTCGCGTTCCACGCCTCGAACATGGCGCGGGTGTTCTCGTAGTTCACGAACTGCGCCTTGCGCGCGAAGTCGTCCAAGTCCTTCACCGTGTCGAGACGGGTCTCGATGGCCGCCCGGTAGTTCTGCGGGGCCTGGTTTCCCCGGGTGCTCCAGTCGTGGTAGTACCAGGCGCCGCCGATCGGCCATTCCGGCTCGTCGCCGACCAGGTTCCGCACGCTCTCGGCCGTCGAGACCACGGGCATCCCGATCTCGGTGTGGAAGCCGAAGCTGCCGCTGCCGTACGTGGCCGGGGAGAAGTAACTGTCCGGCTCCACCCAGCCGTACGGGCCACCGCCGGTGACGATGCCCCCGGCGGAGTTGTTCTGGTAGAAGAGGTCGGGCGCCTCGGCCCGGACCGCGTCCCGCATCCCGCTGTCGATCGCCTCCGGTGGGTTGCCCTCGTTGGCGCCGCACCACACGACGACACTGGGGTGGACGCGGTAGCGCCGTACGGTGTCCCGCGCGAGGTCGTTGAAGGCCTGGTGGTCCGGCGGGTCCATGGCCCAGGCGTTGGGGAAGTCGTTCCACACGAGGATGCCGTGCTCGTCACAACTGGCGTAGAACTCCTCGCGGTTCACCGAGCCGACCCAGTTGCGGATCATGGTGAAGTTCATGTCGCGGTGCATCCGCACCGCCGCGTCCATCCGCTCGGCCGGCATACGGCGCAGCAGCTCGTCCCAGCCCCAGTTGCCGCCCCGGCAGAAGACCCGTACGCCGTTCACACTGATCTTCAGCGGATCCGGCGCGTTGTCGACCGTCTTCACATCCGTCCAGGCGGAGCCGTCGTCGGACACCTGGATCACGTACGTCTTCGGGTACGCCTGCTCCCAGACGATGACCACCCGGTCGAAGGAGACCGGCGAGCCCAGGTCCACCTGGATCCACTGGTTGTCCTCGTACGCCGAGGACCAGCGGGTGCCGGGGTCGCCGTCGGTGGCATTGGCGGGCAGGTTCGACCCGTCGTCGGAGAGTGCGGTGGCCTTCCGGTGCAGGGCCAGGTCGGTGGCGGGCTCCGCGCTGTCGACGACCGACAGGCTCCACAGCGAGGTGCCCCAGCTGGTCGCCCGTGCCCCGCCGCTGATCCGTACGTAACGGGCGCTCCTGGCAGGGAAGTCGACGTTCTGGAGGCTCGCGTCGGCCTGCTGGAACGGCAGCGGGACCGCCGAGTTGTCGACCGTCTTCACGTCGGTCCAGGTGGAGCCGTCCGTGGAGACCTGCACCGCGTACGTCTTGGCGTACGCCTGCTCCCAGACCAGGTCGACGCGGTCGAAGGAGACCGGCGAGCCCAGGTCCACCTGGATCCACTGGTCGTCCTCGAACGCCGAGGACCAGCGGGTGCCGGGGTCGCCGTCGGTCACGTGGGACGCCGGATTGCCGTCCCCGTCCACGGACTGCGCGGTGGCTTCCCGGTGCAGGGCCAGGTCGGTGGCGGGGTTCGCGCTGTCGAAGACCGACAGGGTCCACAGCGAGGAGCCCCAGTCCGTGGCCCGGGTCAGGCAGCGGATCCGTACGTACCGGGCCTGCTGGGTGCCCACAGCGACCGACTGCGTGTACGCGTCGGTGCCGCCGTCGAACGGCAGCTTGATCTCGTACTCGTAGCCGAACTGCCGGACGCCGAAGCGGGTGGTGCGCCGGTCGCTCTCGTCGCCGCCGACGGAGGCGGTCAGCGTCAGGTCGTGGAGGTGAGGCTCGCCGTAGCCGTTGGGCCACCACAACTTGGGCTTCCGCAGTCGCAGTTGGCCGTAGTCGGCCGGGGCGAAGGTGACGTCGGACGTCGCGCCCGCCGCCACGGTGACGGTCTTCGAGACGCGCACGCCGTCGAAGGAGGCGGTGACGGTCACGCGCCGGGCGGTGGAATCGGCGTTGCGCACCGGCACGACGATCGTCACTTCGGCGCTGCCGGTGTCGGGCAGGCCGGGGAGCACGGTGTCCACGCGGGGGTCGCCGATGACCGCGTGGCCGGTCGAGCGGAGCCGTACGTGGTTCCAGATGCCGGCCACCCGGTCGCGTACGGCCGGCATCCAGTCCCAGCCCGAAGAGGCAAGGTACGTAGGCGAGTTGCGGTTCATCATGGTGGCGCCCGCGTCCACGAAGGCAAGTCCTTCCGGGCCCTTGTCGCCGGGGCTGCCCGGCAGGGGCATCGGCGTGATCTTCACGGCGAGCGCCTGCTCGCCGCCGGTCAGCAGGTTCGTCACGTCGTGGGCGGACCGGGCGAACGGGAAGGTGAGGCCGCCCACTTGGCGGCCGTTGAGCCAGAGGTCCGCCTGGTGGTTGATGCCGTCGAACTCCAGCCAGATGTGACGGCCCGAGCCGGTGCGCAGGCCCTTGGGGAGGCGGAAGCCGCGCCGGTACCACCACGAGTGACGGGACAGCGCCTCCGGGATGTGCAGGTTGTTCAGACCGGCCACCGGGTCCGGCAGATGTCCCTGCTCCACGAGTGAGGCGAGGACCGTTCCCGGGACGGTCGCGGGCAGCCAACTGCTCGTGTCCACCGCAGCCCTGGACAGCTCGGCGCCCTCGCCGCCGGCCCAGTCGTCCATGGTCAGCGTCCAGCCCGACTCCAGCGGTACGGTGCCGTCGCCCGCGACCTTCAGCGCGGGAGCGTCGTGGTGACGCGTCCCCCAGTCGGTCCATCCGGTCGCGGCCGGGCGGTGGCCCCGGGTGGTGCCGTACACCTCGAAGCCGTTGAGACCCAGCGGGTTGGGGTTGGATCGCTTGTGCACGGTCATGCGCACCCAGCGCGCGGTGACCGGCCGGGCCGGCTTGATCTCCACGACGCCGCCGGTGCCGGACGTGGTCCGGTGGACGCTGGTCCAGGTGCGGTTGTCGCGCGAGGTCTCGATGACGTAGTCCACGGCGCAACTGGACAGGATCTCCTGGCCGGTGGTGCTGTCGCGCGGGTTGCCGTCGGTGGACGGGACGAAGACCGGATCGTCCGCGGTGGCCTCGAAGGTCAGCCGGACGGACTCGACGGAGCAGTCCGCCTGGAGGTCGACGGATATCCACTGCGGGTCGCCGTCGGCGGCGCGCCAGCCGCTGCCCTTCACACCGGAGGAGCTGAGCCGGTCCACGACGAACTCGCCCGGCGTGGGGGCGTAGTCGGTGGACGACACGGAGACGGGCCGGTAGGCGGCCAGCTCGCCCGCGGGACCGGACCCGGCCGGTGCGGCGGGCCCCGCCGCCTGACTGCTCGCGGGCAGCGCGATCCCGAGACCGAAGCCCGCCAGCAGGGTTGATCCGGTGGCGACGACCGACCGGCGTGACGGGTGAGACGACTGATGAGACATGCGAGAGAGGTCCAATCCAGAGGCGCCCGAGAGGAGCGGACGGCCCCACCCTGACAACGTTGTCGTAGGGTCTGTTCCGCGACCGCGCATGTCAAGAGTTCACGCACGGATACGGTGGAACGGCCGCTTCCGCCCGCCGGGTGCCGGACCCCTCCGCTAGGGTCGGAGGCAGAGAGATCCCCTGGCCGAGGAGGCCCCATGGCAGCCGTCGACTACGAGACCCAGATCCTGCCCGAGGAGTTCGACGAGGCCGCTCGGATACTCGCCAGGACCATAGAAGGCATCCGGCTGGAACTCATCGACGGGAAGATCAGGAGCAGGGTCGTGCCGGACGGGGACCACGACAGCATCGTCGAGTGGCTGACGCGTATCTGCATCCAGTCACGTCCGGAGCTGTGGCTCTACCCGGACAGAGGACTGAGGGTCCAGGAGTACCGCAAGGGCAGGGCCCGGCCGGACGGCTCGCTCGCGCCCAGTGGCGTCTTCGCGGGCCAGGGTGAGTGGGCCGACCCCGCTCCGGTCCTGATGGCCGTCGAGGTCACCTCGTACGATGCGGACACCGATGAGCGCGACCGGGTGGAGAAACCGCGCGCCTATGCGCAGACGGGCATCCCTGTATATCTGCTGGTCGACCGGGACAGCTGTGAGGTGACGGTCTACAGCGAGCCGGACGGGGTCCGCTACGAGATGGCTCACACGGTGCCGTTCGGCAAGGAGATCCGACTGCCCGACCCCGTGGGCATCACGCTGGACACCGAACGGCTCAAGGAGTGGGTGCGCTGACGGAGGGGCCGGGTGCGCCGACGCCGAAAGCGGGCGCCGTGCGCCGAACGGCGAAGGCGGGCCGCCCGGTGTCCGGACGGCCCGCCTTCCGCGTGAGAACCCCGACGGGTCAGTGGCCCGCCGGGCCGCCCACCGTCGCCGGAGGCAGTTCCACCACGACCTCCGGGTCACCGGCGTCCGCCGTGTAGTCGGAGCCGGTCGTCTCGTCGATGCCCTCCGGCGCCTTGAACGCCCGCAGGACGAAGGTGAGTACGACCGTCACCACCACGTTCATCACGAACGCGGTGAGACCGATGTAGCCGATCTCCCCGATGCCGGGGATCTCCTTCGAGGAACCGCCGAAGTGCGCCTGCGTCGGGCTCGCGACGCCGTACGCCGCCGCGGTGCCGTACACCATGCCGACCGCCCAGCCCGCGAGCAGCGCCCAGCGGTGGAACCAGCGGGTGAACAGGCCGCCGACCAGCGCCGGCATCGTCTGGAGGATCCAGATGCCGCCGAGCAGCTGGAAGTTGATCGCGACCGTCTTGTCCATGCCGAGGACGAAGATCAGCGCGCCCACCTTCACCAGCAGCGAGACGATCTTGGAGACCTTCGTCTCCTGCGCCGGAGTGGCGTCCGGCTTGATGAAGTCCTTGTAGATGTTGCGGGTGAAGAGGTTCGCCGCGGCGATCGACATGATCGCGGCGGGCACCAGCGCGCCGATGCCGATGGCGGCGAAGGCCACGCCGGTGAACCAGTCGGGGAACATGTTCTCGAACAGCTGCGGAATCGCCAACTGCCCGTTGTCCACCTTGATTCCGGCGGCGATCGCCATGAAGCCGAGCAGCGCGAGCAGGCCCAGCATCAGTGAATACAGCGGCAGGATCGTGGTGTTGCGCCGGATCACGTTGCGGCTGCGGCTGGAGAGCGTCGCCGTGATGGAGTGCGGATACATGAACAGCGCGAGCGCGGAGCCGAGCGCGAGCGTCGCGTAACCCCACTGCCCGGCCTCGCCGGGCGCGAGCGCGCCCTTCGGCTGGCCGGTCGCCGGATTCTTCTGGGAGAGCGCGTCACCCGCCTTGGCGAAGATGTCGTCGAAGCCGCCCAGCTTGATCGGGATGTAGATGATCGCCACGATGATGACCAGATAGATCAGGCCGTCCTTGACGAAGGCGATCAGCGCGGGCGCGCGCAGCCCCGACGAGTACGTGTACGCCGCGAGCACGGCGAACGCGATCAGCAGCGGCAGGTCCTTGACGAACTCGTTGGTGCCGTCGCTCCCGCCGACGCCCATCACGTCCAGCACCGCCTGGATGCCGACCAGTTGAAGCGCGATGTAGGGCATCGTCGCGAGGATGCCGGTGATCGCGACCGCCAGCGACAGGCCCTTCGAGCCGAAGCGGCCCCGGACGAAGTCCGAGGTGGTGACGTAGCCGTGCTTGTGCGACACCGACCACAGGCGCGGCAGGAAGGTGAAGATCAGCGGGTACACCAGAATCGTGTACGGCACCGCGAAGAAGCCGGAGGCACCCGCCGCGTAGATGGCGGCGGGTACGGCCACGAAGGTGTACGCGGTGTAGAGGTCGCCGCCGAGCAGGAACCAGGTGACCCAGGTGCCGAACGACCGTCCGCCCAGGCCCCATTCGTCCAGGCTGTGCTGGTTCTCGGCGCGGCGCCAGCGCGCCGCGAGGAAGCCCATGGCCGTGACGGCCAGGAAGAAGAAGATGAAGACGCCGAGCGCGACGCCGTTCACGCCGTCCTTCATCGCGACGCACCCCCCTGGCGGACGCGCTGGTCACGCTGCCACAGCTTGTACGCGATCATCGTCAGCGCGGCCGAGACCGGCACCCACGCCATCTGGTACCAGTAGAAGAAGGGGATGCCGATGAAGGCCGGGTCGACCTTCGCGTACGAGCCCACCCAGAGCAGGGCCACGAAGGGCGCGAGGAGGCAGAGGCCGATGACCACCCGGGCCGGTGTGACGGTGGCTGGTCTCTGTGCGGGACTATCTTGAACTTCTGGCATGCGGCGGCTCCGTCCCCTCGCTGATCCCTGTTGTCATGCACAGGAAATCTAGTACGGCGCCACCCGGACGGACACGGCGGGGCCGCAGGTCAGTCGGTCGGACGGCGCAGTCTGGCGACGAACTTGTAGCGGTCGCCGCGGTACACCGAACGTACCCACTCCACCGGTTCGCCATCCGCGTCGAGGGAGTGACGCGAGAGCAACAGCATCGGCAGGCCGACATCCGTACCGAGCAGGCTCGCCTCGCGCGGTGTGGCCAGGGAGGTTTCGATGGTTTCCCCGGCCTCGGCCAGGTGGACTCCGTACACCTCGGCCAAGGCCGTATAGAGAGAGGTGTACTTGACGAGCGAGCGGCGCAGCGCGGGGAAGCGCTTGGCGGACAGGTGCGTGGTCTCGATGGCCATCGGTTCGCCGCTGGCGAGCCGCAGCCGCTCGATGCGCAGCACCCGGCCGCCCGCGGTGATGTCGAGCAGCTCCGCCAGGCTGTCGTCCGCGGTGACATAGCCGATGTCCAGCAGCTGGGACGTCGGTTCCAGGCCCTGGGCGCGCATGTCCTCGGTGTAGGAGGTGAGTTGGAGGGCCTGGGAGACCTTGGGCTTGGCGACGAACGTGCCCTTGCCCTGGATGCGTTCGAGCCGTCCCTCGACCACCAGCTCCTGGAGCGCCTGGCGCACGGTGGTGCGCGAGGTGTCGAACTCGGCGGCGAGCGTGCGTTCGGGAGGGACCGGGGTGCCGGGCGGCATCGTCTCCGTCATGTCGAGCAAGTGCCGCTTCAGCCGGTAGTACTTGGGCACGCGCGCGGTACGGGTCACCGCCCCGCCCTCGGTCTCCGTACCGGTTCCCTCGGTCGCCATGGCCTGCCTTCCCGACTCCTGTACTACTGCCGTCACCGGTTCCTGCGCTGCTGCCGTCACCGGCTCCTCCGTCTGTCGCGGCTCACATCGTGGCACGGTCCGGTCACGACGCGTCGCCCTCTCCCGTTTCCCGGGCGCGGCTCAGGGTCTCTCGTTTGGATCATGCTGGGTTCGCGGGATCTGGCGCCGCACCTCGCGGCGTTGTCGTCGGTCGACGACGCACCGCGTCGCCTCCCTCCTCCGCCTTGCGATGCACAACACCAGATCCCGCTCCCTGATCCGGCCTGATCCAAACGAAAGACCCCAGGTGTCGGTCCGATAACGGACGCGACTGCCCTTCTTATACACCCTTGACACCCCTAAAGGTCTAGGCCAAGCTCCCCCTACTGGTCTAAACCATTAAAGACCACGTCCCAGCCCCGGCAGTAATCGGCGGAAGTCTTCGCGCTGGGCGGGGAGTTGCAGGAGTCCCTGAGGAGGGTTGCGTGAAGCGCAAGCTCATCGCGGCGGTCGGCGTCGCGGGCATGTTGGTCGGCATCGCGGCGTGTGGTTCCGACTCGTCGGACGGCCCGTCGAAGACCGGCGACGCCAAGGCGCTGACCGTGTGGCTGACGGTGGACGCACAGAACAACTGGCCCGATCTCGTGAAGGCCGCCGACGCGGCGGTGCAGAAGAAGCACCCCGGTCTCGTCATCCACCACGAGTACTACGGGTGGCCGGACAAGAACACCAAGCTCGACGCCGTCCTCGCCACGGACAAGGCCCCCGACGTCGTCGAGATGGGCAACACCGAGATGCTGGGCTACACGGTGAAGGGCGCGTTCGCCGCGGTCGACCCGTCGAAGTTCGACAACTCGGCCGGCTGGCTCGACGGCCTCAAGTCGTCGGTCACGTACGACGGCAAGGCCTACGGCGTGCCGTACTACGCCGGTGGCCGCGTGGCCAACTGGCGCAAGGACGTGGCGAAGAGCGCGGGCGTCACCGCCGTCCCCACGACCTACACCGAGCTGACCTCCGACCTGGACAGGATCCAGAAGAAGGAGGGCGGCAAGTTCAGCGCCTGGTACCAGCCTTCGCGTGACTGGTACGCGGCCATGTCCTTCGTCTACGACGCCGGCGGCTCCATCGCCACGGACAGCGGCGGCACCTTCAAGGCGAACCTCTCCTCGCCCGAGTCGCTCAAGGGCCTGAACGAGTACAAGAGCGTCCTCGACTCCTACATGAAGGGCGACAAGACCAAGGACGAGTCCGACCGTCCCCTCGTGTACGGCCAGGGCAACGCCGGGATGATCTTCGGCGCCGCCTGGGAGGGCGGGAGCGCCGAGGACCCGAAGACCGACACCACCGGCAAGCTCAAGGGCAACCTCGAGAATTTCGTGATGCCCGGCCCGTCCGGCAAGAACATGCCCGTCTTCCTCGGCGGTTCCGACCTGGCCATCCCGGTGAAGTCCCGGGCGCAGGACACCGCGGCCGAGTGGATCAACGCCTTCACCGGCACGCAGGGCCAGAAGGGCCTGATCGCCAAGGGCAACCTGCCCAACAACAAGACGGCCCTCGCCACGCTGAAGAACGACCCGGCGCTCGCGGTCCCGGCCACCGCCGCCGAGTCGAGCTGGTTCGTGCCGATGGCCCCGGGCTGGGGACAGGTCGAGAAGGCCCAGGTACTGCAGACGATGCTGCAGTCCATCGCCACCGGAAAGCAGTCGGTCGAGGCCGCGGCGAAGACCGCGGACACCGCGATCGACAAGGTCATCAACACCAAGTGACCTGATGGCAGGGCCCCTTCGGGGAGACGGGGCCCTGCCACCCGGCCGGCACGCCTGGTCGGCGGTACCAGGAGAGGGACCCTGAGGAGCGCGCGATGACTGCCGCAGAGACCACCACTGTCCACGTGCCGCCGGCGCGGCGCGATCCACCACCCGCCCCGGGAGCCGGCGTTCCGTCACAGCGACCGGGCAGAAAGCGCGGCAGAGGCGAACGCACGCTCCCCTGGCTCCTGTTGGCCCCCTGTCTGGCCCTGATAGCGCTGGTCTTCGGCTATCCGCTGGTGCGGCTGGTGACGCTGTCCTTCCAGACGTTCGGACAGTCCCAGCTCTGGGGCTTCCAGCCCGCGGAGTTCGCCGGCTTCGGCAACTTCACCACGATCCTCGGTGACGGCGAGTTCTGGGCGGTCGTGCTCCGTACGCTGGTCTTCGCCGCCGGCTGCGTGATCCTCACGATGGTCCTCGGCATGCTGGTCGCCCTGCTCCTCCAGAAGGTCTCCGGCTGGGTGAAGACGCTCGTCAACATCGCCCTGATCGCCAGCTGGGGCATGCCCGTCGTGGTCGCCATCACCATCTTCAAGTGGATGTTCGACTCCGACTACGGCGTCCTCAACTGGGTGCTGAGCAAGATCCCCGGCGTGGATCTCATCGGCCACAACTGGTTCGCGAGCGGCCCGCAGGGCCTCGCCGTGATCATGCTGCTGGTGATCTGGGGCGCCGTGCCGTTCGTCGCGATCACCCTCACCGCGGGGCTCTCCCAGGTGCCGCTGGAACTCGAAGAGGCCGCCAGGCTCGACGGCGCCGGCGCCTGGGGCGTCTTCCGCCATGTCACGCTGCCGCTGCTCAAGCCCATCATCGTGATGCTGGCGACCCTCTCCGTGATCTGGGACATGGGGGTCTTCCCGCAGGTGTACGTGATGCGCGGCGGTCACCCCGAGGCCGAGTTCCAACTGCTCACCACGTACTCGTTCGACCGCGCGTTCGCCGTCAACGACTACTCGCAGGGAGCGGCGATCGCCCTGCTCACGGTGATCCTGCTGCTGGGCGTCATCGCGGTCTACATGCGCCAGATGCTCAAGATCGGAGACGTGGAGTGACCACGACCACAGCGGCTCCCACCGCCGCCGCCCGTCCCGCTCCCGGCGCCCGGCGCCGCAAGAGCAAGCTCGGCTGGAACGTGCTCGGTGTGCTGGTCTTCGCCGTCATCGGCTTCCCCGTCTACTGGATGCTGAACACGGCGCTCAAACCGGCCGGCGAGGCCGTCGACGCGGACCCGCACTTCTTCCCGCGTACGTTCACCCTCGCCAACTTCCGCCGCGCACTGGACATCGCGGACTTCTGGGGCCCGGTCACCCGCTCGCTGATCGTCTCCGTCTCCGTGGTCGCCGTCGCGATCGCGGTCGGACTGCTCGCCGCCCTCGCCATCTCGCGGTTCGCCTTCCGGGGCCGTAAGGCGGTGATCGTCGGCATCCTCGCGGTCCAGATGATCCCGCTGGTCGCCATGATCATCCCGGCTTTCCTGCTGCTGAACGATCTGGGCCAGTACGACAAGCTCACCGGCCTGATCATCATGTATCTGACCCTCATCCTGCCCTTCACGGTGTGGACGCTGCGCGGCTTCATCGTCAACATCCCGAAGGAGCTGGAAGAGGCGGCGATGGTCGACGGCTGCTCCCGTACCGGCGCTTTCGTCCGGGTCGTCTTCCCGCTGCTCGCCCCCGGCCTGGTCGCCACCTCCGTGTACGGCTTCATCCAGGCCTGGAACGAGTACCTGTTCGCCCTGATGCTGATGAGCCAGCAGCACCAGACCGCGACCGTGTGGCTCTCCAACTTCACGACCAAGCACGGAACCGAGTTCGCCCCGATGATGGCCGGCTCCACGATGATGGCGGTCCCGATCGTGGTGCTCTTCCTCATCGTCCAGCGCAAGATGGCCGCGGGTCTCACGGCCGGCGCGGTGAAGGGATAACGCGGATCATGTCGACTCTCGCGAACACGACCGACACGCTGACGCGCGACGCCCTCGCCGTCCTCCAGCCGGGCTTCACCGGCACCACGCCCCCCGACTGGCTGCTGCGCCGGATCGGCGAAGGCCTCGCCTCGGTCGGCCTCTTCGGCCGCAATGTCGACTCGCCGGAGCAACTGGCCGCGCTCACCGCGCGCCTGCGGGCCGAGCGGGACGACATCCTCGTCGCGATCGACGAGGAGAGCGGCGACGTCACCCGCCTGGAGGTCAAGGACGGTTCCTCCTTCCCCGGCAACTACGCCCTCGGCGCGATCGACGACACGGACCTGACCCGGGAGGTCGCACACGAGCTGGGCCGCAGGCTCGCCGCGTGCGGGGTCACCCTCAACTGGGCACCGTCCGCCGATGTGAACTCCGACCCGGCCAACCCCGTCATCGGCGTACGGTCCTTCGGTGCCGGGCCCGATCTGGTGGCGCGGCACACCGCCGCGTACGTCGAAGGGCTCCAGAGCGCCGGAGTCGCGGCCTGCACGAAGCACTTCCCCGGCCACGGCGACACGAGCGTGGACTCGCACCTCCTGATGCCGCGCATCGATGTGGACCTGGACACCGTGCACGCCCGTGAGCTGCTGCCGTTCCGCGCGGCCATCGCGGCGGGTTCCAAATCCGTGATGAGCGCGCACATCCTGCTTCCCGCGCTCGACCCGGACCACCCGGCGACCCTGAGCCCGCGGATCCTCACCGGTCTGCTGCGCGGAGAGCTGGGCTTCGACGGCCTGATCGTCACCGACGGCATGGAGATGCGGGCCATCGCCTCGACGTACGGGATCGAGCGCGGCTCCGTCCTCGCGCTGGCCGCGGGCGCCGACGCGATCTGTGTCGGCGGCGGCCTGGCGGACGAGGAGATCGTCCTGCGGCTGCGCGACGCGCTCGTGACAGCGGTACGGACCGGTGAACTGCCCGAGGAGCGACTGGCCGACGCGGCCGCGCGGGTGCGCGCCCTCGCCGACTGGACGCGCCACGGGCGGGGGGCGGCGGAGCCGGGCGCGGCTTCACAGGAGGGGACCGCGCCCGGCTCCGCGATCGGCCTCCTCGCGGCCCGGCGCGCTGTGCGCGTGACGGGCCGCGGCCGGCCCCTCACGGAAGCGCCGTACGTCGCCACCTTCAGCCCCGAGGCGAACATCGCGGTCGGCGACGAGACGCCGTGGGGCGTCGGGGCGGCGCTGGCGCGGCTGCTGCCGGGTACGGAGACGGGCGCGTACGGCGGCTCGGACGGCCCTGACGGTGTGAACGGCACGCACGGTGCGGCCGCGGAGCTGGCCGGGCGCGTGCTGGAGGCGGCGGGCGGGCGCACCGTCGTGGCCGTCGTACGGGACAGCCACCGGCACGCCTGGATGTCGGACGCTCTCGACGCGCTGCTCGCCGCCCGGCCCGGCACGGTCGTCGTGGAGATGGGCGTGAACGAGGCGGAGCCCAGGGGAGCGCTGCACATCGCGACCCATGGCGCGGCCCGCGTCTGCGGCCAGGCCGCCGCCGAGGCGATCACCGGCCGCCGCGACTGACCGCCGCGCGCGGGACACGACGGTGCCGGGCCGCCCTCAGGGGCGCGGCCCGGCACGGTCGTACGCGGGACCCGTGGAAAGCGGGACCTACAGCCCCTGCCACTCCGGCTTGGCCGCGAACGTCGCGCGGTAGTAGTCGGCGAGCTTCAGCTTCGACGCGGCCGCTTCGTCGACCACGACGGTGGCGTGCGGGTGCAGCTGGAGCGCCGAGGCGGGCACCAGCGCGGCGAGCGGCCCCTCCACGGTCTGCGCCACGGCCTCGGCCTTGCCCTCCCCGGTGGCGAGCAGCACCAGATGCCGCGCCTCCAGGATGGTCCCGATGCCCTGGGTGATGACGTGGTGCGGCACCTGCTCGATGTCGCCCTCGAAGAAGCGCGCGTTGTCGACGCGGGTCTGCTCCGTCAGCGTCTTGATCCGGGTGCGCGAGGCGAGCGAGGAGACCGGCTCGTTGAAGCCGATGTGCCCGTCGGTGCCGATGCCGAGCAGCTGGAGGTCTACGCCGCCGGCCGCGGCGAGCGCGCGATCGTACGCCTCGCAGGCCGCGAGGATGTCGTCGGCGCTGCCGTCAGGACCCATGAACGCGCTCTCGTCCAGCCCGAGGGGCCGCACGACCTCGCGCAGCACGACGGACCGGTACGACTCGGGGTGGCCCGCGGGCAGCCCGACGTACTCGTCCAGCTGCGCTATGCGGGCGCCGGACGCGTCGACGGCGCCGGAGGCGACCTTGGCGGTCAGCGCCTGGTAGATGGGCAGCGGCGACGAGCCCGTGGCCACGCCGATCAGGGCGTCGCGCTTGCGGCGCAGCAGCGTGGCGATGCTCTCCGCGATGAGCTCGCCGCCTGCGGTGGCGTCCTGGACGATGACAACTTCCACGCTGGGGCCTGCCGATCTTGGAGGTGTAGCCGAATCCGCTATGTGGTATAGACCAATCTAGCAGAGCGGAAGACGTTACCGGCGGGTCGCCGAGATGGTGGTTTCCGCCGCCGTACGGGCCCGCGGGGTTTCACTCGGATGGGCGTATGAGGCTGCCGTGAGGAGCGCGGGGAAGAGGCACCCGCGGGCCGCGGCGCCGGGACGGGACCCTCAGCCCGTCCGGCACCGCAGCCCGGTCGCTACGGCCTGCGGGTGTGCGGTCCCGCGTGGCCGTGGAAGAGGCACCGGCGCGGTCAGGGCAGAGAGCGCCGGGTGCCTCGTTCCGCTCTCCTGTGCGGGGAGAACGGAAGCCGGGGGCGGCCTGTGGCCGACCTTTACCGATTCATTGTGGACTAGACCAATCTGTCCTGTCCATGCGTACGGGCAGGAGATTTCCGGACAGCTGTCCGATCCGACGGCGGGTCCGCCGACCGGCACGGGCCACGGTTCGTCCTGGTTCATGCCACGGGTACGCTCGGCCGTGTGCCCTCTATGAACGAACTCGTACGCCAGCACACCGCCCTGAGCGAGTCCGACCTGGAGTGGCTGCATCTGCTGGTCTCCGAGTGGCAGCTGCTCTCCGACCTCTCCTTCGCCGACCTCGTGCTGTGGATCCCCACCCGCGACGGCGCGCGCTACGTGTCCGTGGCTCAGATGCGCCCGAACACCGGGCCCACCTCCTACCAGGACGACATGGTCGGCCACCTCGTCCCGCGCGGCCGCAGGCCGCTGCTGGACGCCGCGCTCGACGAGGGGCGGATCGTCAGGGAGGGTGATCCGGAGTGGCGCGAGGAGGTGCCGGTGCGGGTCGAGTCCATCCCCGTACGGCGCGAGGGCCGGGTCCTCGGGGTGATCGCCCGCAACACCAACCTGCTCACGGTCCGCACCCCGAGCCGGCTGGAGCTGACCTATCTCCAGTCCGCCTCCGACCTGGCCCAGATGATCGCCGCCGGGTCCTTCCCGTTCCCCGGCCAGCAGGTCGACATGGACGCCTCACCGCGGGTCGGCGACGGACTGATCAGGCTCGACGCCGACGGTCTCGTCCAGTACGCGAGCCCCAACGCGCTCTCCGCGTACCACCGGCTCGGCCTCGCATCCGATCTGGTCGGCCACCATCTCGGACGTACGACCGACGAACTGGCGCCCGCGCGCGGCCCGGTGGACGAGGCGCTGGTCAAACTGGCGAGCGGTTACGCGCCCCGGGAGACCGAAGTGGAGAGCGACTTCGGTGTCATCCAGCTGCGGGCCATCCCGCTCAAACCGAAGGGTGTCCGGATCGGTTCGCTGGTGCTGCTCAGGGACGTCACGGAACTGCGCCGCCGCGAACGTGAGTTGATAACGAAGGACGCCACCATCCGGGAGATCCACCACCGGGTGAAGAACAACCTCCAGACGGTGGCCGCACTGCTCAGGCTCCAGTCCAGGCGGATGGAGTCCCCGCAGGGCAGGGACGCCCTCAACGAGGCGGTACGGCGGGTCGGTTCGATCGCCATCGTCCATGAGACGCTGTCTCAGAACCTGGACGAGCGGGTGGAGTTCGACGAGATCGCCGACCGGGTGCTCGCGATGGTCGCCGAGATCTCGCCCGGCACGGTCAGCTGCCGACGGACGGGACGGTTCGGCATTCTCGACGCCGAAGTGGCGACACCGCTCTCGATGGTGCTCACCGAAATTCTGCAGAACGCCCTTGAACACGCCTTCGCCCCAGGGGAACAGGGCCGGGTCGAGGTCTCCGCCGTCCGGAGCGGAAAGCCGTCCCCGAAACGGGGAGAGGGCGGGCGCTCCGACGGCCGGCTGCTGATCACCGTCCAGGACGACGGGCGCGGACTGCCCGAGGGATTCGACCCGCAGCGCGCGGGAAATCTGGGGCTGCAGATCGTACGGACGCTGGTGGAGGGCGAGTTGGGCGGCGGGTTCGACATGGTGCCGGGGCCCGCGGGCGGCACGCACGTCATTCTCGACATTCCGGTGGAGCAGCAGAGGTAACGGCGGAAGCAACGGCAGAAGTAACGGTACGTCAGAAACATTGAGCGGTAGGCGATATACGGGTTTTACTGTCGCCGCCGTGTATGCGGACCGCTGTCGGACATGCCGGGCCGGGCACCCTGAACAGCGGCGAGCCCCGAACCGTGGTGACGGTTCGGGGCTCGGCTCGAAGCTCACGTTTCTATGCGCATCGGGGGGTGTACTGCGCGCTGCGGTTCGGGGGCGGGGTATGCGTACTCGCTGTACGCTCCGCCGGGCTGAGGCTGCTGCGGGGTGGGTCAGGCGGTCGCGTTGCGCGCCCGGTTGCGAGCGGCACGACGCTTCATGGCGCGGCGCTCGTCCTCGCTGAGGCCACCCCAGACACCCGAGTCCTGGCCGGACTCGAGCGCCCACTGCAGGCACTGCTCCATGACGGGGCAGCGACGGCAGACGGCCTTGGCTTCCTCGATCTGCAGCAGCGCAGGACCGGTGTTGCCGATGGGGAAGAAGAGCTCGGGGTCTTCCTCGCGGCAAACGGCGTTGTGACGCCAGTCCATGGCTGCTACCTCTCTTGGTATTACGTGCGGGTTGCTTGTGAATGTGAACGCTTTCACGAATCCCTCACCAACGGAAGGGCCGAACTGTCTGATGGACAGCTGTGGTCCTTGGTGTGAGGAGGGGTTCTGGTTCTCAGGGAGGCCGGTGCTGCGGGCCGTCCCGATCGCCATGTAGAGATTCGCAAACCTCGGCGGCGGATACAACCCCTTCTGGAAAGTTTTTTTTGATTCCTCGGTGTCGACTAGGTCACAGCCGTACTTCCATGGGGTGGATCCCAGCCTAAACGTTCGAGTGAAAGGAGTTTGGTCCCTTCCACTCACACAATCACACGCAGTGCACGGCGTACGCCTGTGAACGTCACGCTCGTACGCAGTCCCAAGTGGTCGCCGTCCATCTGAAAGGGGAGAGGCACCTTTGAATGCAAGGTGAACTCCGTCAGATCATGAAGGGCGAGTGCGTGCCTTCCATGAAGGCCCTTATCGGGCGTTGAAGTCAGCAGTTGTGTGGCATAACGGGCCACCGCCGAAGTCGACAATCGGCTCAGTCCCAGGACGTCCAGAGCCGTGTCGAAGGAGGCCCCGGGAGAGCCGTAGACCGGGTGATTGCCCAGGTAGGTCCAGGGTGCGGTGTTGCAGACTATGGACAGCACGAGGTCCCTGACCGGGTTCTGTCCCGGCCGTTCAAGCGTGATCATTCCCTGCCTGCGGTGCGGCTCTTCGAGGAACTGCCGTACCACCTGGCGCACATAGAGGGCGTGCGTTGATTTCTTCCCGCGCTCCCGTTGTTGTTCGACTCGGCCCACCACTCCCGCGGCGAATCCGAATCCCGCGCAGAAAGTGAACCAGCGGTCGGGAGCGGACTCGTCTTCGGTACCCGGAGTGCCTGCGGCCAGTCCGAGACCTACCGTGCGTCCGCTTCGCTCACGCAGCGCATCCAAAATCGCTCCGGTCGCCTCGACGGCGTCATTCGGCACTCCGAGAGCACGGGCGAAGACATTGGTGGAACCGCCCGGTACGACCGCGAGGCGCGGCAGCCCTTCGGGGTCGGGTCCGTGATGCAGCAGACCGTTCACGACCTCGTTCACGGTGCCGTCGCCGCCGAGCGCGACCACCAGGTCGATGTCCTTGGCCTCCGCGGCCTGTCTGCCGAGGTCACGCGCGTGTCCTCGGTAGCGCGTCGTCACCGCTTCCAGCTTCATCTCGCTGGCCAGTGCGTGGATCAGTACGTCTCGGGTCCGGGCACTGGTGGTGGTTGCTGCCGGATTGACCACAAGGAGTGCGCGCATACGGCCAGATTACCGGCCTGGGAACGAGCGGACTCGTCTGGGCGATGGCGGCTACCCGCCGGTACGCGTCAGCTGCGTGGCCCGCGCGGCGGCCGTTACGCTGCAGGGGTGAGCAGCAGTGAGAAGACCCCCGCAGTCCAGGCCCGGAACCCCGCCCAGGACACGACCCCACGTCCCGGGCGCCTGACGGCGGCGGCCGCCGTCGCCGGTGCCGAGGCCCTGGCGCTCCTCGCCGGTGGCGTGTCCCTGCTGGTGCTGGGGCTGATGGGCAGGCCCGACAGCCCGGAACAGGCCGAGACGACCGGCGTCACGCTCATCGTGCTCGGTCTCATCCCGCTGCTGGCGGCCCGCGGGCTGCTGCTGCGCCGCCGCTGGAGCAGGGGCCCCGCGCTCATCACACAGATCATCGCGGTGCCGGTCGCGGCGGCGCTGGCGCAGTCCTCCGGGGCGCTGATCCCGGCCGGGATCGCACTCGCGGCGGTCGCCGTGACGGGGCTGGTCCTGCTGGTCAACCCGGTGACCACGGAAGCACTCGGCATCCGCGGCCCGGCCCGCGACGCGTAGCCGCCGGCCACGAAATCCGGCCACGGAGTCCGGCCGCGAAGCCCGACCGCGAAGTCCGCCGCGCGGAAGGGCCGGGGTGCGGATGCGGGCCGTCGAGGCGGGGCGCGCCGCCGTACCGCCGGCTCGCCCCTCTCGTACCGCTCTACTCCTCCACGAGCAGCCGCTCGCGCAGCTGCGCCAGCGTGCGCGCCAGCAGCCGTGAGACGTGCATCTGGGAGATGCCGACCTCCTGTGCGATCTGCGACTGGGTCATGTTCCCGAAGAAGCGCAGCAGCAGGATCCGCTTCTCACGCGGCGGCAGGTCCTCCAGCAGCGGCTTCAGCGACTCGCGGTACTCGACGCCTTCCAGCGCCTCGTCCTCCGAGCCCAGGGTGTCCGCCACGGCAGGGGACTCGTCGTCCGTGTCCGGGACGTCCAGGGACAGCGTGGAGTACGCGTTGGCGGACTCCAGGCCCTCCAGGACCTCTTCCTCGGAGATGCCCAGGCGCTCCGCCAGCTCGTGCACGGTGGGTGAACGGCCGTGCTGCTGCGACAGTTCGGCGGTGGCGGTCGTCAGGGAGAGCCGCAGCTCCTGGAGGCGGCGCGGCACCCGTACCGCCCAGCCCTTGTCCCGGAAATGCCGCTTGATCTCGCCGACGACCGTGGGAGTGGCGTACGTCGAGAACTCGACGCCCCGCTCCGGGTCGAAGCGGTCGACCGACTTGATCAGGCCGATGGTCGCGACCTGCGTCAGGTCGTCCAGCGGCTCGCCGCGGTTGCGGAACCGCCTGGCGAGATGCTCGACGAGCGGCAGGTGCATCCGCACCAGGCGGTTGCGCAGATCGGCCTTCTCGGCCGAGCCCTCGGGCAGTTCGCGCAGCTCGATGAACATCGCCCGCGCACCGCTGCGGTCGTGGGGATCGTGGTGTTGTTCGCTCATGGTGGCCGCCCGCTCTGCCTGCGCCTGTTCCGCTACGGCCGTCCGGCCGTCAGGTCCGTCCTCCGGGTGGGGACGGGCCTGCTGCCCGGGGATGTCCGAGGGGGCGAGCGGCGGCTCCTGCGGAGCCGCGTGCCCTCCCGCGGGACCCCGTGACCCAGGATCCTCCGACCCCGGGTCCCGCGATTCCGGATGCCGCGCTCCCAGGTCCCGGGGTTCCGGTTCCTGTGGGATGCGCCCCTCGTCACGCACCGGCCCTTCCCCGTTCGTCACGCCGGCCCGGGTCCCGCGCCGCGCTGTTTGTAGAGGCTGATGGCGACCGTACGGTCCTCGGCCACCGTCGAATCGACCTTGCCCGCCAGCGCGGAGAGCACTGTCCAGGCGAAGGTGTCGCGCTCCGGCGCGCGCCCGTCGGTGGTGGGGGCGGAGACCGTCACTTCGAGTGAGTCCTCCACCAGCCGGAACACACAGCTGAGGACGGAGCCGGGTACGGCCTGCTGAAGCAGGATCGCGCAGGCTTCGTCCACCGCGATGCGCAGGTCCTCGATCTCGTCGAGGGTGAAGTCCAAACGCGCCGCGAGGCCGGCCGTGGCCGTACGCAGCACGGACAGGTAGGCACCCGCAGCGGGCAACCGGACTTCCACGAAGTCCTGAGTCCCGGGCTCGCCTGCGATCTGGGACACCCTCACCTCCAAGGTGGCACAAGCTGATCTAGGGCCTCGGACGGGAAACGACCCGAAGCTTTGCGGTACGTAGTCGGTACGTAGCCGGTCTGGACTGGCGACGCTATCGCGATCCATGGTGCCCTGTCGCAGGGCCCCCGTCCGACAGCTGTCACTCATGGTAAACGTATGAGCACGCAAAGTGGTTAACGGTTTCCGGCGCTCAATTGCGAAGAACCGGCGAAGGGTTGACGTACCCACACGTCAGACGATCGAACCGTCCGGATAGCACCAACGCCAGCCGGCGCCCGCCTTGAAGCTCCGCATCACCGGGTGGCCGGAGTCCTTGAAGTGCTGGGTCGCGTGCTGGTACGGCGACGAATCACAGCACGCCACGTGTCCGCATGTCAGACAGAGGCGCAGCTGGACGGGGTCACTTTCCGCCGCCCGGCACTCCAGGCAGGTCTCACTCAGCGGGGCGGGCTCGGGGCGCGGCAGATCTGCCACGTGGAAGCACTCACTCATGATGGCCAGGTTACGACGCATGTGAGGACGGTGTGATGGACGTTTTGCAGCTGGTCGCACTGGTGGCCGCAAGCGCGGCGGTCGCCGGGTTCGCCCGCAGGACGCCCGTGCCCGCGCCGCTGCTGCTGGTCGGCGTCGCCCTGGGTGTCGCGTACGTGCCCGGCGTGCCCGCCTACACGCTCAACCCGCACATCGTGCTGCCGCTGATCCTGCCGCCCCTCCTGTACACGGCCGCCGTGGACAGCTCGTACCTGGCGCTGCGGGCCAATATCCGGCCCATCGCGCTGCTCTCCGTGGGATACGTCCTCTTCGCGACCCTCGCGGTCGGCTACCTCGCCCATCTCCTGGTGCCCGGTCTGCCGCCCGCCGAGGCCCTGGTGCTCGGCGCGGTCGTCGCACCACCCGACGCGGTCGCCGCCACCGCGATCGCCAGGAAGCTCGGTCTGCCGAGCCGGATGACCACCATCCTCCAGGGCGAGTCACTGGTGAACGACGCGACGGCGATCACCGCGTTCAGGGTGGCGCTGGCCGCGGCGGTCGGCGAGTCGGTCGGCTGGCTCGGCGGCGTCGGGGAATTCGCCCTCGCCTCGCTCGGCGGCGTCGGTATCGGGCTCGTGCTGATGGTGCCGTTGTACTGGCTGCGCAAGTACCTCAAAGAGGCGCTGCTGCAGAACACCCTCTCGCTGCTCATCCCCTTCGTGGCCTACGGCGTGGCCGACGAGGTGGGGGCCTCCGGGGTGCTCGCCGTGGTCGTGGTCGCGCTCTACCTGGGCCACCGCGCCTCACAGGTCGACTTCGCGACCCGGCTCCAGGAGTACGCGGTCTGGAAGATGGTCGCGTTCATCCTGGAGTCGGCGGTCTTCGCCCTCATCGGGCTCCAAGTGCCTTTCGTTCTCAGAGGACTCGGGCAGTACGGGGTCGGCGAGTCCCTGCTGTACGCCCTGGGGACCTTCGTCGCCGTGGTGCTCGTCCGGTACGTCTGGGTCTATCCCGCGACCTTCGTGCCGCGCGCGCTGTTCCCGAAGATCAGGGAGCGCGAGCGCGAGACCAGCTGGAAGGCGCCGGTGATCGTCGGCTGGGCCGGGATGCGCGGGGTCGTGTCGCTGGCGATCGCCTTCTCGATCCCGGCCGAGTTGCATGACGGCACGCCGTTCCCGGCGCGCAACCTGATTCTCTTCCTGACCTTCACGACCGTGATCGGCACGCTGGTCGTGCAGGGGCTCACGCTGCCGCCGCTGATCCGGCTGCTGAATG
This sequence comes from Streptomyces sp. NPDC088725, assembly GCF_044751305.1. Classification (NCBI taxonomy): domain Bacteria; kingdom Bacillati; phylum Actinomycetota; class Actinomycetes; order Kitasatosporales; family Streptomycetaceae; genus Streptomyces; species Streptomyces sp. NPDC088725. The sequence continues at coordinate 46,835 of NZ_JBIVLO010000014.1, read as the reverse complement.
TTCCGGGGCGGGACCGGCGCCGGGAGACGCTGGCCGAGGCGCAGGCGCAGAACGCGGCGTCGGACGGGGCGGAGCGCCGGCTGGACGAACTGCTGGCCGTGGAGCACAACGCGCTGCCGCCGCCGCTCGAAGAGCGGCTGAGGGCGGCCCTGGCGCGTCGGCGCAACGCCGTCTGGGAGCGGCTGGGAACCGTCAACGAGACGACGGGGGAGTCGGCGGACGAGACGTACCGGAGGCTTTCCGGGGAGATGATCGAGGCGGAGCGTTCGGTGTTCGTGCAGTTGCGGGACCGGCGGCGCATCGACGACGAGATGCTGCGGACGCTGCTGCGCAGGCTGGACCTGGAGGAGGCGGCGGCCTATCGGGAGGCCGAGGACTGAGGCGGCTCGGGCGGGGTGTGCTGCGGTGGGGCCTGTTCCCGGGCCGGTTCTGCGGCTGGGGCCCGGGTCTGTTCCGGGTCCTGTTCCCGGGCCTGTTCCGGTGGGGTGGAGGGCTCCGGCGGGGCCGGGTCGGGGCTGCCGGTGACCACGGCGGCGAGGCGCGTGCCGGGCGGGAAGACTCCTTCGTCCGCCAGGACTGTCAGCCCGTACAGCATTTTGGCGACATAGAGACGTTCGACGGGCAGTCCGTGACGCTCTTCGAACTCCTCGGCGAAGGCGTCGAGCGTTTCGGGTACCCGCCCGAAACCGCCGAAGTGGAACCGGTCGTCGAGACTCCACTCACCGGCGGGGCCGGCGAAGGCGGCGCGCTGGAGCGCGCGTATCTCCGGGCCGTGGAACCCGCCCTTGAGTACGGGAAACCCGAGGGCCCGCTGCCCCGGACCGAGCCCGGCGGCCAGTCCCGCCAGCGTTCCACCGGTCCCGCACGCGACGGCTATGACATCGGCGGCGCCGCGCAGCTCACGGCCGAGATCCGCGCACCCCTGGGCGCCGAGCGCGTTGCTGCCGCCTTCCGGAACGACGTAAACGGAATCCCGCTCCAGACCGGCGTCCGACAGGACGGCGGCGAGCACGGCGGGGTCTGCCTTACGCCGGTACGTCGCGCGGTCCACGAACCGCAGCCGCATCCCGTCGGCCGCGCACCGGGCGAGTGACGGGTTGAGCGGCCGGTCCGCCAGCTCCTGTCCCCGTACGACCCCGACGGTCGCGAAGCCGAGCAGCCGCCCGGCGGCCGCTGTCGCGCGCAGGTGGTTGGAGTACGCACCGCCGAACGTGAGCAGGGTGTGGTTGCCCGCAGCGGCGGCGGCGCGGAGATTGGGCGCCAGCTTGCGCCATTTGTTGCCCGGCAGCTCCGGATGGATCAGATCGTCCCGCTTGAGGAACAGCCGTATGCCGTGCCGGGTGAAGCGCTCGTCCTCGGCCGCCCGCAGCGGCGAGGGGAGCCGCGGTCGCAGGGCGGCGAGCCCGGGTGGCGGAGTGGAGGTCACAGGACCATTGTCGTGCCGGGTGCCGGGTGCCGGGTGCCGGGTGCCGGGTGCCGGGTGCCGACGCCCGTCGGCCGGGCTCGCGCGGCGGGTCCGTGCGGCAGGTCCGGCGGGTTCGCGCGCCTGCTCGCGCGGCGGGTCCGCGCGGCGGGTCCGTGCGGCGGGTCCGCGCGGCGGTCCTACTTCAGGCGGTCCGCGACGCTCTCGCGCATCTCCCTCATGGTGAAACCGCGGGGGTCGGTCTTGCCCGGTTGCCATTCCAGGTGGCCGATCACGGACCTGGCGCTCCAGCCGTGGTGGCGGCAGAGCGCGGCCGCCGCCTTCTCGATCGCCTCCAACTGGACTTCGGGCCAGGGATCCCTGCCGTCGCCGAGGTTCTCGCACTCGAAACCGTAGAAGTGCGCGTTCCCGTCGGTGTCCGTCTCGTTGTCCGGCGGCAGGCGCTTTTCCGCGATCACGGCGCGCAGGACATCTCCGTCACCGGCGCCCGCGTGATTGGCCCGGCCGTAGCCGACCAGATGGACCCTGCCGTCCTTGGCGATGACGCCGTGGCACCGCGGCCCCGGCAGGTCCGCCGAGCCGTCCCGGCAGAGGGCGACGGTGGCCGCCGTGCCCTCGGTGGCGGTGTGATGGATCATCACGCCGTCGACCGGGCCCCACCGGCCCTTGCTGTCGCGGTTGTGCGTACGCCAGCCGCCGACCTCCACGACGGTGAGCCCTTCCCCCGTGAGCAGGTCGAGGAAGCTGTCCGCGGACATGGGTGTCGCCATGATCGGCTCCTTCCGGAGATGAGCGGAATCTCTCGAAATCGTGACGACTCCTGTCGCGGATTCTCGTGACGGACTTTTACCCGGGGACGAGCCTGCTCACGGACCGTTCGAGCGATGTGCGAGTCGATCCGGACATAAGGGCCGCCGAGGGGCCATCTGGGTGGACTTCGGCGCGCCGTGCCCCGTTCCCGGGCGTTCACTCCCACTCATTTGTGTAATGGCGCGCCTACGCCTGGTGCTGGAAGTCTCACCCTGCACGTCGGTACATGATCGAAGGGGAGATTCCATGTCGGTTGGTGAAGAGGCCCGAGCGGTACAGCCGCCGGCCCAGCAGAGCCTGGGTACGGCCGCCGCCCGGAACCTGGCAACCACCACCAAGTCGGCACCGCAGATGCAGGAGATCACCTCGCGGTGGCTGCTGCGCATGCTGCCGTGGGTCCAGGTGCAGGGCGGGACCTACCGGGTGAACCGCCGGCTCACCTATTCGGTCGGTGACGGACGCGTGACGTTCGTCCAGACAGGCGACCGGGTATCGGTCATCCCCGCCGAGCTGGGCGAACTGCCCGCGCTGCGTGACTACGAGGACCAGGACGCGCTGAACGAGCTGGCCAACCGATGCCAGCAGCGGGAGTTCGCGGCCGGGGAGACGCTGGCCGCCAGCGGTGATGTCACGGACCGGGTCTTCCTGCTCGCGCACGGCAAGGTCGAGAAGGTGGGTGCCGGCCCCTACGGTGACGAAACGGTTCTTGAAGTCCTGGCGGACGGCGCCTACCTCGGCGAACAGGCCCTGGTGGACGGGGAGGCCACCTGGGAGTACACGGCGCGCGCGGCGACGGCCTGCACGGTGCTCGAGCTGTCCCGCCAGGACGTGCTGAACCTCGCGGAGCGCGCGGATTCGCTGCGCGGCCACCTGGATTCGCTGGCCTCCATTCCGGAGCAGCGGACCAACAAGTACGGCGAGGCGGCGATCGAGCTGTCCGCCGGCCATGTCGGCGAGGCGCAGGTGCCTCACACGTACGTGGACTACGAGGGCGCGCCCCGTGAGTACGAACTGAGCGTGGCGCAGACCGTGCTCAAGGTGCACAGCAGGGTCGCGGACCTCTACAACCAGCCGATGAACCAGACCGAGCAGCAGTTGCGGCTCACGGTCGAGGCGCTGCGCGAGCGCCAGGAACACGAGCTGATCAACAACCGTGAGTTCGGCCTGCTGAACAACTGCGACTACGGCCAGCGGCTTCAGCCGCACGACGGCGCTCCGACCCCGGACGACATGGACGAGCTGCTGTCCCGCAGGCGTGGTTCGAAGCTCTTCCTGGCGCATCCGAAGGCCATCGCCGCCTTCGGGCGCGAGTGCAACAAGCGGGGGCTCAACCCGTCCACGGTCGAGGTCGCGGGCCACCATGTGCCCGCCTGGCGCGGGGTGCCGATCTTCCCGAGCAACAAGATCCCGATCTCGGACGCCAGGACGACCTCGATCATCTGCATGCGTACGGGCGAGGCCGACCAGGGAGTCATCGGCCTCCAGCAGAGCGGGATCCCGGACGAGATCGAGCCGAGCATGTCGGTCCGTTTCATGGGGATCGACGACCAGGCGATCATCTCGTACCTGGTCACGGCCTACTACTCGGCGGCCGTCCTGGTGCCGGACGCCCTCGGTGTCCTGGAGAACGTCGAAGTGAGCCGCTGGCGGTGAGGTGACCGGACACGGCCCGGGGCTGCCGGACCGTCACGTACGCCGTGACGGCCCGGCCCCCGGGTCCCGGTGCGTCGAACCCACCCCTGCCGCAATCAAGGAAGTGACCGTGAGCGTGACCAGCACGGGTGCCGACACCGAGGGCCATGAGGCAGTGGCCCTCCTGGAGCGCACTCGCACAGCAGTTCATCCGGAACTGCGTTCCACCGTCGAGTCGCTGCCCGGTTCCATGCGCCGGGTCGCGATGTACCACTTCGGCTGGGAGCAGGCCGACGGCTCCCCGGCCTCGGGGCGGGCCGGCAAGTCGATCAGGCCCGCGCTCGTGCTCGCCGCGTGCCGTGCGCTCGGCGGCGACCAGCTTCTCGCCCTCCGGGCCGCCGTCGCCGTGGAGTTGGTCCACAACTTCACCCTGCTCCACGACGATGTCATCGACGAGGACCCCACCCGCAGGCACCGCGCCACCGCGTGGACCGTCTTCGGCACCCCGGACGCGATCATCACCGGCGACGCCGTGCTGGCCCTGGCGCTGCGGCTGCTCGCCGAGGATCCTCATCCGGCGGCCGGCGCGGCCTCGGCCCGGCTCGCGGCCTGTGTCATCGAGCTGTGCGCGGGACAGCAGGCGGACTGCGCCTTCGAAGGGCGCGGCCCGCACGACGTCTCGCTGGACGAATGCCTTGCCATGGCGACCGCCAAGACGGGCGCCCTGCTGGGTGCGTCGTGCGCGCTCGGCGGACTGTTCGCGGGCGCGGGGCACGAAGAGGTCGCCGCGCTCGACGCCTTCGGCCGGGAGGCGGGCCTCGCCTTCCAGCTCATCGACGACCTGATCGGGATCTGGGGCGATCCCGACCGTACGGGCAAACCGGCCGGCGCCGATCTGGCGGCCCACAAGAAGTCCCTGCCGGTGGTCGCGGCCCTGGCGTCCGGCACCCCGGCCGCCGAGGAGCTGGCCGAGCTGTACCTGCGTCCGATGGACGCCACCGCGATCCGGCGGGCCGCCGACGCCGTCGAGCGGGCCGGCGGCCGGGACTGGGCACAGGACCAGGCCGCCGACCGGATGTCCCGGGCCATTCAGCAACTGTCCACGGCGGTCCCCGACCTCGCCGCCGCCGGAGACCTGCTGGCCCTCGCGGAGTTCGTCACCCGCCGCACCCGCTGACCGAGGCGCTGTCCGGCCCAACTCTATGATCGCTGCGTTGTGATGACGAAGCAGCGAGTCAACAGGAGGGCCGGCACATGGACATGGGAATCGGGCAGAAGATCAGGCAGGCCGGTGAGAGCGACCGGGAGGCCCTGGAGCGGCTGGTGACCGAGGCGTTCATGGACGACCCGGTGAGCACCTGGGTCTTTCCCGACACGGAGCAGCGCCGTGCGATGAACGCGCCGTTCTTCGGTGTGTTCATCGATACGGCGTTCTCCGAGGGCCGTATCGACATCCTGGAGGACGGGTCGGCCGCCGCGCTCTGGCTCCAGATCCCGGCGGGGGAGCCGGACGGGGACGACGACACCGGCGCCCGGATGCGCGCGGCCACCGACCCGGACAACGAGCGCACCGAGATCATCCCCAGGCTCACGGACGCGGTCCATCCGCACGACCGGGCCCACGAGTACCTGCTGCTGATCGCGGTCTCTCCGGAGCACCAGGGCAAGGGCCTCGGCCGCGCGCTCGTCGCGCCCGTACTGGAACGGTGTGACCGAGAAGGCATACCGGCCTATCTCGAAGCGAGCAGCGAGCGCAGCTCGCGTCTCTACGAGCGGCTCGGGTTCGCGTTCACGCAGAAGCCGATCGAGCTGCCCGACGGTCCGCAGATGTGGCCCATGTGGCGTGAACCGCAAGGGGGTTGAGGGGAAGAACGGGCGGACCGCCGCCGGACGGCACGGCCGGAAGCGGTGACCCACGCGGCGGCGGAAGATCCGGTACCGCTACAGTCCGCGCCATGACAGCGGAGTCGACGGATTCATGGGCGGGCTGGTACCGGGACCGCCAGGGCGCGGAAGCGATCACCATCACCACCAGCGGGCGGCAAGTGAGCACCCGCATAAGGGGGGTTGAGTACAAAGGGGTGGATTTCGAAGCCCTGGAACCGGTGGGCCCCGGCGACGTGCTGTCGTCCTGCGTCATGGAGTGGGACGTCCCGCTGCCCGTCAACGAGAGCGGCGAGGCCCGGCAGGCGCTGCTCAACTGCCTGCTGACGCTGGGCGAACGCGAGGCCGGAGAGCCGCTCGGACGCGCCGAGTTGAGCCTGACCCTGCACTGCGACGGGGCGGCTTACGCGTCGGGCATCGCCGGTGGCGGTTTCGAGGAGGCCCTCGGCCGCATCCGGCGCCAGCTGCCCGCCGACACGGAACTCGGAGGCAGGCCGCTGGTGGGAGCCTGAGGCGCGGGAGCCGGGCTGCCCGGCACGTGGCGGATGGTTCGGAACAACTGGTTCGGGCCGGATTTTTCGTGGCGGATGGTCCGGGCCGGCTGGTCAGGGACGGATGGTTCGGTCAGAGCGGACCCGGCGAACCGGTCCCGGGCGAAGGCTCGTTCCTCTCGCACTCTTCGATCCAGCCGCTGTCCACAGCGGGGTTGTCGTCGAGGAGAACGAACTCCTCCTCGATGTCCACCGGTTGGTATCCGGACGCGAGCAGGGCATCGAGAAGTGCGTCCAGCCCGGCGCGCGCGGCCGGCCGGCCCACGCCGTGGACGCGCTGCGTGACGAAGCGTTCCTGAACACCGCCGGGCAGCACGCGGCGTGCGGCGCGCGAGACATGGGCGGTGTGCTGTTCGGCGACGGCGATCAGCCGGTGTGTGTCGTAGGGGATCGGCAGCCGCAGCGTGATGTGATGCTCGAAGTGGCAGTGCGCGGGCAGCACCGAGGCGTCCGCGTCGGTCTCCGGGACGCCGTCGTTCCAGGGAGCCGCCGCCGTCTTCGTCCGTACGACACCGAACCCGGCGCACGCGAGGCGCGTGGCGCATTCCGCGGCGGCGAGACGGTGCTCGGCGAGGGTGCCCGTGCCGCGCAGGGTCAGTATCGGCCGGGACGGCGTGCGGCCGCGGTCGAGAATGATGTGGGTGAGTTCGAGGCCGTGCGCGGCGGCCCAGTGGCCGAGGGCCACGAGCGCGCCGGGGCGATCGGCCCGAACCGTCAGTCGCGTCTCGAATTCGCCTTCGACACTCAGACCGGGGCCATTCGGTCCGCTCGCGCCGCCTGCCGGGGAGGCGCCGGTGTTCGTACGGAAGTCCACCGGGAGACGTTACCAAGGGGCAGGGGCGCCCCGTGGTGCGAACGCGGGGCGCCCCTGTTCGTGCGTGTCGTGCGGATGCGTACGCGGATCACGCGTGCGCGGGCCGTGCGGAGGTCCTTGCGTGGGCCGTGGGTGGGTCCGTGCGCGGACCGTACGTGCTGCCGTGCGCGAAGGTGTCCTGGTCAGGAAACCTTCGCGAGCGCGGCCGCGATGCCGTTCGCCCACAGGGAGTTGACCTGGGCGATCTCCGCCGCGTTCGGCTGGGTGTTCGTGCAGGACGTGCCGGGGCCGCCGCCGGACATCAGCTCGCTGCACGGGCCGGAGTAGTCGTCGGGGAGGCCGAGCACGTGCCCGGTCTCGTGCGCAGTGACGCGGACCGAGTCGTACTCCTCGTTCTGCGCGTAGTCCAGGAAGACGTAGCCCTGACCGTGGCCGTCGGTGCTCGCGTACGAGCCGGCCGGGTCGTTGCCCTCGTAGTACTGGAAGTCGGCGTTGCTGCCGGCCTGCAACTTCACGTTGGAGACCGCGTTGTTCCAGATCGAGGTGCTGCTGGCTATCTGGCTCGCGAAGCTGGGAGCCTGGGAAGCGTCGTAGACGACAGTGACCGACGCGGCACCCGGGTTGGCGGCGCGCTTCTCGGCGGCCGACTTGAGGACGGCCTCGAAGAAGGCCTTGTTGTTGGCGGCCTCTTCCTTCGAACCCGCGTACGCGGCCTGCGAAGAGGCGATGGGCGAGGAGAGGGCGACAGCGCTGGTGGGGGCAGCGCTGTTGGTGTCGGCGGCGATGGCGGGCGCGCTGAGGGCGGTCGCGAGGCCGAGGCCGATTCCGGCGATCGCGGAGATGACCGTCTTGGGGTGTCTCATGTGGGGGGACTCCTCTTCGGTCCGGTACCCGTCCGGTGGACGAGTGCGGTTACCGAGGAGTATTGAGGAGCGCGCGCCCCAGCGGATGATGTCAGCCGGTGATAACCCCAGCGCATCCCCCTGGGGGAATTCTTTCAAATGCACGCCGAATACTGCGTTTTGTGTCCCTGGTGCCACAGGAGAATCACGCTCTAGGCTCGGAGGATGGAGCTGGAGGTAAGGCACTTGCGTGCCGTGTGCGCCATCGCTGACACGGGGAGCCTGCACAAGGCCGCCCGGCAGCTGGGCATGAGCCAGCCCTCCCTGACGACTCAACTCCGCCGGATCGAGCACTCGTTGGGCGCGGAGCTGTTCTCCCGTGACCGCACGGGCTGCCGGCCCACGCCCGTGGGGCGTTCCGTGCTGAGCAGGGCGCGGCCGCTGGTCGCGGAGATGGCCGCGCTGGTCGCGGACGCGCGGTCGGCGGCCGGGCTGGCCGACGGCCCGCGGCTGCGGATCGGCGCCACCGCGAGCCGCGCGCTGGCGGGCTGGCTGCAACGGCTCAGGCGCCGGCTGCCGGGTACGGACATCTCCCTGCACGTGGACGCGTCTTCCGGCGGTCTGCTGCGGATGGTGGCGGCGGGGCAGCTGGACGTGGCCTTCGTCCACGAGGTGGAAGGCTGTCCGCTGCCGGTGCCCGACGGCCTTGAGCGGCGCGTACTGGTCGAGCGGGAGCCGCAGTTCATCTCGATGGCCCGCGACCACCCGGCGGCGGCCAACCCCGTGGTGGAACTCGCCGACCTGGCCGGTGACCGCTGGATCATCGATCCGACGGTGGACGGCGAATGGGACGGTGTACGACGGGTCTTTGCCAAGGCGGGCCTGAACCCGCCTGTGGTGCACGGGGATTACTCGACCGCGGCGTCACTCGTCGCGGTCGGCGAAGCGGTCGCACCGTGCCAGCCGACGTCGGGCGCACGGGACGACGTGGCGATCCGGCCGCTGCGTGACGACCCCTTGGCGGTACGGCTGCTGCTCTTCACCCGTCCCGACGCGTACGAGGCCGGCGTGGCGGGCGAGGACGTCTACGCGGACCTGGAGGCGGCGTACCGGGAGGCGGCGCTGCGCGCGGTGGGCTACCGCGAATGGCTCACGCGCCACCGGAGCCCGTTGCTACACGCGTAGCGTCGCTGTCGCCGAGCGCCGACGGCCTCCTCGCGGCGCACGAAAACCCTTTGTGCGGACCCGGGTCGGCGTGAGCACAATCGCCGTTGACGACGAGGAGAAACGACAGTGGCGCACCGTACGGTCGTACCCGGCCTTTTCCCGCCGCCGGGTTACGCGCACACCGCCGTGGTGGAGACCGGCCGGCGGCTGGCCTTCCTGGCAGGGGCCGTGCCGCTCGACCGGGACGGTGTCCTGGTCGGTCCCGGAGACCTGGAGGCCCAGACCGGGCAGGTCCTCGCCAACTTGGACACGGCGCTGGAAGCCGTCGGATGCGGTCCCGGCGATGTCGTCGCCACGACGGTGTACGTGGTGCCGACGGATCCCGCGGATCTCGGCCGGGTGTGGGAGGTGGTCCAGGCCGGCGGTCTCGCGCTGGGCCCGCACACCTCCACACTGCTCGGCGTCTCGTGCCTGGGTTATCCCGGGCAGCTCGTCGAGATCACAGCCGTGGCCGAGGTGCCGTAGACGCGGGCGGGCGGGAGCAGGGGCACACCTCGGAACGACGACCGCACCCGGCCCACGAGGGACCGGGTGCGGACAGTCGAACGCGGTGATTCCGCTGACGCGGGATCAGGCCTTCTTCGTCTCCCAGAAAATGGTGTCGATCCGGGCGATGAGGTCCAGCGCCTTCTGGCCGGTCGCCGGGTCCTTCGAGCCCTTCGCGGCCGAGAGGGCCTTCAGGGTGTCGTTGACCAGCTGGTGCAGCTCCGGGTACTTCTCGAAGTGCGGCGGCTTGAAGTAGTCGCTCCACAGCACCGAGACGTGGTGCTTGGCCAGCTCGGCGCGCTGCTCCTTGATGACGGTGGCGCGCGCCTGGAAGTGAGCGTCGTCGTTCCCGGCCATCTTCTCCTGGACGGCCTTGACCGACTCGGCTTCGATGCGGGCCTGGGCGGGGTCGTACACGCCGCAGGGGAGGTCGCAGTGGGCGCTGACCTTCACCTTGGGGGCAAACAGGCGGGAGAGCATTTGAGCCGTCCTTCCTCGTGATCGTCTTCTCAGGTGGGACATTACTCCGTGAGAAGCCTGATTTCGCGAGTGCCCCCATGGGCTTAGGGCAAAAGTCCGGGGTCAGTATGGGACTGCTGGTGGAACGTACCGTGTGGCCGGGAGGTGGCGGATGAGCGAGTCCGGGCGGGAGCCGAGAGAGCTGTTGCCGTTGGGGATCGCGGAGGTGACGGGTCCTTCCATGTACCCGACGCTCAAACAGGGGGATCAGGTGCTGGTGCATCACCACGCCGGCGTGAAGGCCGGTGACGTGGTGATGCTGAAACATCCGCTGCAGCAGGATCTGCTGATCGTGAAACGGCTGGCGGAACGGCGCGAGGGCGGCTGGTGGGTGCTGGCGGACAACGAGTTCGCGGAGGGCGACAGCAGGCTCTACGGCGCCGTGCCCGAGGAGCTGGTCATCGGGCGGATCCGGGCGCGCTACCGGCCGCGCGCCGCCGATCAGCGGTCGCTGCGCGGGACGGTCTCCTGGCTGGTGTCCGCGCTGCGCCCGGTACTGGCCGACCGCTCGGTCTCCAGGCGCTTGCGGGCCCGGTAGGCGGCGACATTCGCACGGGTGGCGCAGCGGTCCGAGCAGTAGCGGCGCGAACGGTTGGTGGAGGTGTCGAGGTAGGCGTTGCGGCACGGCGGAGCCTGGCACAGACCGAATCGGTCGACGCCGTACTCCGTCAGGTGGAACGCGAGCCCCATCGCGGCGGTCGCGGCGTATCCGGCGGTCGCGTTGGAGGGGTGCTCGGCGAGGTGCATGTGCCAGCGCGGGTGGCCCTCGTTGTCGAGGAAGTCGTGGCCGGAGATCTGCGGGCTGACGGGGAATTCCAGCAGCAGTGAGTTGAGCAGGTCCACCGCCCGGGTCGCCTCGCCCGCGTCGGCCGCGGTGAAGATCGCGCGCATCCTGGCCCGTACGGAGCGGAAGCGGGTGATGTCCGCCTCCGCGGTACGCCGCGCCGCCTGGGAGTTCGTGCCGAAGAGAGCGCGTACGGCCTCGACCGAGGTCAGGCTGTCCGTGCCGCGGCCCGGTTCCTCGCTGTTGACCAGGCGCACGGCGTAGTCCGAGTAAGAGGCCAATTCCACTTGTAGTCCTTACGGCAGCGGTCTAAGGTCGGTTCTGACGGGGCCACGTAATGGCCATTGATGGTACTAGGGTATTACCGGGTGGGGATTTTTTCATGACACAGCAGCGGCCCGACACCGACTGGGGAACCTGGCAGGAGAGCTGGGACCGCCAGCAGGAGTGGTACATGCCCGACCGCGAGGAGCGGTTCAGGGTCATGCTGGACATGGTCGAGGCCCTGGTGGGCCCCGAGCCGAGGGTGCTGGATCTCGCGTGCGGTACGGGAAGTATCACGGACAGGCTGCTGCGCCGGTTCCCCGGCGCCACGAGCACCGGCGTGGACCTCGATCCGGCGCTGCTCGCCATCGCCCGCGGCTCTTTCGCCGGGGACGAGCGCGTCAGCTTCGTGACGGCGGACCTGAAGGACCCGGGCTGGGCGGCGCTGCTGCCGTACGAGTCGTACGACGCCGTGCTGACCGCCACCGCGCTGCACTGGCTGCACAGTGGGCCGCTGACCACGCTGTACGGGCAGATCGCCGGGCTCGTCCGGGACAGCGGCGTGTTCATGAACGCCGACCGCATGATCGACACGAGCACGCCCCGGATCAACGCGGCCGAGCGCGCCCACCGGCACGCGGGCATGGACCGGGCCAAGGCCGGCGGCGCCGTCGACTGGGCCGAGTGGTGGGACCTCGCCGCGAAGGACCCGGTACTGGCCGGTCCGACCGCCGAGCGCTTCCGGATCTACGGAGAGCACGCCGACGGGGACATGCCGTCCGTGGAGTGGCACGCCCGGACGTTGCGCGAGGCCGGTTTCGGCGAGGCGCGGGCCGTCTGGACCTCGCCCTCGGACTCCCTCGTGCTCGCGCTGAAGTAACGGGCGCGACTCAGGCGGCAGCGGGGTCCGCGACGCGCGCGGACGCGGAAGGGCGGTACCGATGACTGCGTACCGCCCTTCCCCGGCCTTCGCGGCGCCTTCCAGGATCCCTACAGCACCTTCGACAGGAATGACTTCGTCCGGTCGTGCTGGGGGTTCGCCAGTACGTCGCGCGGGTGGCCCGATTCGACCACCACACCGTCGTCCATGAAGACCAGCGCGTCGCCCACCTCGCGGGCGAAACCCATCTCGTGGGTGACCACGACCATCGTCATGCCGTCCTCCGCGAGGTCGCGCATGACGTCCAGGACGTCACCCACCAGCTCGGGGTCGAGCGCCGATGTCGGCTCGTCGAAGAGCATCAGCTTCGGCTCCATCGCGAGCGCGCGCGCTATGGCCACCCGCTGCTGCTGACCGCCGGAGAGCTGGGACGGGTAGTTGCCCGACTTCTCGGACAGGCCTACGCGGTCGAGCAGTTGGAGGGCGCGGGCGCGTGCCGTGGCCTTCGACTCGCCGCGCACCTGGACCGGCGCCTCCATGACGTTCTCGACCGCCGTCATGTGCGGGAACAGGTTGAAGCGCTGGAAGACCATGCCGATGTCCCGGCGCTTCAGGGCGACTTCGCTGTCCTTCAGCTCGTACAGCTTCTCGCCCTTCTGCCGGTAGCCGACCAACTCGCCGTCGACGTAAAGCCGTCCGGCGTTGATCTGTTCCAGGTGGTTGATGCACCGCAGGAACGTCGACTTGCCGGAACCGGAAGGACCGACCAGGCAGAACACCTCTCGCGGGGCCACCTCCAGGTCTATGCCCTTGAGGATGTGGGCCGCGCCGAAGGACTTGTGGACGCCCTCGGCCTTCACCATCGCAGTCATCGGACAACACCCCTCGTGCCGCGCAGGGAGAGCACGTTCGCCTTGACCCTCTGCCACGGGGTGGCAGCCAGGCTGCGGCTCGTGCCGCGGGCGTAACGACGCTCCAGGTAGAACTGACCGACGCTGAACACACTGGTCATCGCGATGTACCAGATCGACGCGACGAAGAGCATCTCCATCACCGCGTACGACGTGGAGCCGATGCTCGACGTGGCGCGCAGCAATTCCGGATACGTCACCGCGACCGTCAGCGACGACGTCTTCAGCATATTGATGAACTCGTTGCCGGTCGGCGGAATGATCACCCGCAGCGCCTGCGGCAGCACCACCCGGCGCATCGTCTTGCCCTGGGTCATACCGAGCGCGTGCGAGGCTTCCGCCTGGCCCTCGTCGACGGACTGGATACCGGCCCGGCAGATCTCCGCCATGTACGCGGCCTCGTTGAGGCCGAGCCCCAGCAGGGCGCACATGAACGGGGTCATGACGTCCGTCATCTCGTCCTTGTAGATGAACGGGATGTTCAGGATCGGGAAGATCAGCGCCAGGTTGAACCACAGCAGCAGCTGCACGTAGACCGGCGTGCCGCGGAAGAACCAGATGTACAGCCAGGCGACGCCGCTGGTCACCGGGTTCTTCGACATGCGCATGATGGCCAGCACGACGCCGAGGACCACGCCGAGCAGCATGGCGAGCACCGTGATCACCAGGGTGTACCCCGCGCCCTTGACGACCGCGTCGTCGAAGAGCGTGTCCGGGATCGCGTGCCACTGCACATTGCCCTGGGCGAACGCGAACACCAGGACCGCGAGCAGCGCGATCACGATCACACCGCTGAGCCAGCGCCCGTAATGCCGTACGGGAATGGCCCGGATGGCCTCGGGGGCGATCGCGCCCTTCGACGGATCTCCTTCGGAGGCGGCGCCGCCGCCCGGTGCGGCAGCGGCCGGCACCTTTTCGAAACTACTTGTCACAACGACTGCCCTTCAGCGTCGGCCCCGGCTCACTTGCCGCCGTTGATGGCGGCCGCGTCGATGGCGCCGGTCTCGGCGCCCCACGTCTCCAGCACCTTCTGGTACGAACCGTCCTTGATGATCGCGTCGACCGCGGCCTTCAGGGCATCCCGGAGCTGCGTGTTCTTCTTGCTGACGGCGATACCGAACGGACCCGCGTCGTACTGCTTGTCCAGGACCTCGAAGCTCTTGCCGCCGTCGGCCTTGGCGGCCAGGTCGACGGCCACCGGGTAGTCGTTGACCCCGGCCACCGCGCCGCCGGCCTTCACCCGGGTCTGCGCCTCGGTGTCGTTCTCGAAGGACTCGATCGTGATGGGCTTCTTGCCGCCGTCCGCACACTTCGCCGACTGCGTCTTGAGTGCGGCCTCGTACGTGGTGCCCTTCTGTACGGCGGCGATTCTGCCGCACAGGTCCTCTATGGACGTGATGCCCTTCGGGTTGCCCTTCTGGACGTACACGGCGGTGCCGGCGGTGAAGTAGTCGACGAAGTCGACACCCTCACCGAGCTTCTTGCCCTTGTCGTCCAGGCCTTCCTGGCGCTGCTTGTTGTCGGTGATCGATGACATCGCGACCTGGTACCGGCCGGAGTTGAGGGCGGTGATCAGGCCGTCGAACGAGCCGGAGGTGAAATCGAAACGCACGCCGAGCTGCTTGCCCAGGGCGGCGGCGATGTCGGGGTCGACGCCGACGATCTTGCCGCCGGCCACCGACTCCATCGGCGCGTACTCCGCATTGGTGCCGACCTTGATGACACCCGACTTCTGGATGTCCGCGGGCAGCTTGTCGAAGAGCGGGGCGCTGTTCGACTTCGTGCCGGAGTCCTTGGTCGCACCGTCGGTCTGGTCGCCACAGGCGGTCAGCAGCAGAGTGCCCGCGACCGCGATCGCACCGACCGCGGCAATCCGGGACTTCGCGGTGTTCGTACGAGAGGTGCTTGCGGTCATGGTCAGGGTCCTCCGGCGGGGTAGGGAGACAGCCAATCGGTTCGGTACACGCCATCGGATGTCGCGACAGTGTGTGAATACCGCATCCTGCCATTTGGACGCACCTCTTCAGGGGCCCGGGCATGTCAATATCGGGTAACGAGACACGCCCGGGACCCTCGGCAGGTCCCCTTGCCAGTACCGGGCCACCGGTCACAGCGGCCGCTTTGCCCCCGAATGCCTCCCGTGTGAACGCGTCGTATTTGGTCTGCTTTGAGCCGAGTCACCGCAGAGGTGTGGACTCGTCTGCGGTGGCACCTCTCCGGTATGAAGGACGATTACACCCCTCATCCGGGGCTCAGGGCGCGTGTGCGGCGCGCCCGCGCGTACGTGGCACTCTCCGCCCAGCGGGCCGACCGCCCCCGCGGAGAACGCATGCGGTGCTCGCCCACCCCTCCTGAACCGGGAGTGGCCACCCTCAACTGATGAAGACTTTAAGGGGTCCCCTAGATGTCAGCGGAGATCGTCAATCCTCGCAGTGACAGCGGTACCGAGAGCGCTCGAGACGAGCCCTTCGACGCGGCGTTCGCGCTCCACCGCGGCGGCAAGATGGCCATTCAGGCCACCGTGCCGGTGCGCGACAGAGACGACCTGTCCCTCGCCTACACCCCCGGCGTCGCGAAAGTGTGCAGCGCGATCGCCGAGAACCCCGAGCTGGTCCATGACTACACCTGGAAGTCGCAGGTCGTCGCCGTCGTGACGGACGGAACCGCCGTGCTCGGCCTGGGCGACATCGGCCCGGAAGCCTCGCTCCCCGTGATGGAGGGCAAGGCGATCCTGTTCAAGCAGTTCGGCGGCGTCGACGCGGTGCCGCTGGCGCTCGCCACCACCGACACCGACGAGATCGTCGACACGGTCGTACGGCTCGCCCCGTCCTTCGGCGGCGTGAACCTGGAGGACATCGCGGCCCCGCGCTGCTTCGAGATCGAGCGCAGGCTCCAGGACGCCCTGGACATCCCCGTCTTCCACGACGACCAGCACGGCACGGCCGTGGTCACCCTCGCGGCCCTGCGCAACGCGGCGAAGCTGACGAAGCGCGAACTCGGCGAGCTGCGCGCGGTCATCTCCGGCGCGGGTGCGGCCGGCGTCGCCATCGCCAAGTTCCTGCTCGCCGCGGGGATCGGGGATGTCGCGGTGGCCGACCGCAAGGGCATCGTCAGCGCCGACCGTGAGGACCTGACCGACGTCAAGCGTGAACTCGCCGAGATCACCAACCGGGCGGGCCTCTCCGGCTCGCTGGAGAACGCGCTCCACGGCGCGGACGTGTTCATCGGCGTCTCCGGCGGAACGGTCCCCGAGCCGGCGATCGCCGCGATGGCACCCGACTCGTTCGTCTTCGCGATGGCCAACCCGAACCCCGAGGTCCACCCCGACATCGCGCACCGCTACGCGGCCGTCGTGGCGACCGGACGCAGCGACTTCCCGAACCAGATCAACAACGTGCTGGCGTTCCCCGGCATCTTCGCGGGCGCCCTTCAGGTACGGGCGTCGCGGATCACCGAAGGCATGAAGATCGCCGCGGCGAACGCGCTGGCCGACGTCGTCGGTGACGAACTGTCCGCGGAGTACGTGATCCCCTCGCCGTTCGACGAGCGGGTCGCCCCGGCGGTCACCGCCGCGGTCGCCGCGGCCGCTCGCGCCGAGGGAGTCGCCCGCCGCTGACCGGTCCGTGCCGTACCCCTCGTGCGGGGGTACGGCACGGCCCGTCAGGCCCGTACGGTTCCCCCGCGCACCGCGCGCGTCCTATCGTCAGGGCCATGTTCGCCGCCTACGCCGCCCGCATCGACCCCGACCACCCCCTCAACGGCCTGGAACTGGGCGAGCGCCCGGCCCCCGCGCCACGCCCCGGCTGGACCACCGTCACCGTCAGGGCCGCCTCCCTCAACCACCACGACCTGTGGTCGCTGCGCGGGGTGGGCCTGAGCGAGGACAAACTGCCGATGATCCTCGGCTGCGACGCCGCAGGAACCGACGAGGACGGCAACGACGTCGTCGTCCACTCCGTCATCGGCGCGACCGGCCACGGCGTCGGCCCCCACGAGCCCCGCTCCATTCTCACCGAGCGCTACCAGGGCACGTTCGCCGAACAGGTCACCGTGCCGACGTGGAACGTACTGCCCAAACCCCCCGAACTCAGCTTCGAGCAGGCCGCCTGCCTGCCGACCGCCTGGCTCACCGCGTACCGCATGCTCTTCACCAACGCGGGCGTACGCCCCGGCGACTCGGTCCTCGTCCAGGGCGCGGGCGGAGGCGTCGCGACCGCCGCGATCGCCCTCGGCAGCGCGGCCGGCCTCCGCGTCTACGCCACGAGCCGCGACGAGGAAAAGCGCCGAAGGGCCGAAGAACTGGGCGCCCTCGCCACCTTCGAACCGGGCGCGCGGCTCCCGCACCGGGTGGACGCGGTGATCGAAACGGTCGGCGCGGCGACTTGGTCCCACTCCATCAAATCCCTCAGACCCGGCGGCACGCTGGTCATCTCCGGCGCGACGAGCGGCGACCGTCCGTCGCACGCGGAACTGACGAGGATCTTCTTCCTGGAACTGAAGGTCGTGGGCTCCACGATGGGCTCCAAGGACGAACTGGAAGACCTCCTCGCGTTCTGCGCGACGATGGGCGTGCGCCCGGTGATCGACGAGGTACTGCCCCTGGACAGGGCACGCGACGGCTTCGAAAAAATGGCAGCGGGCAACCTGTTCGGCAAGGTGGTCCTGACCCCCTGAGCGACTGACGGCTCGCAGGCGAGAGGGGGCCGTGGAGGGGCGGTGTCCAGAACGAACCCGCGATGCACCACACGCGGCCCGCGCCAACATCCCGGCGATCAGCGGAGCGACTGGTCGTCCGCAGGTGGAAGGGGGCCGTGGAGGGGCGGTGTCCAGAACGAACCCGCGATGCACCACACGCGGCCCGCGCCAACATCCCGGCGATCAGCGGAGCGACTGGTCGTCCGCAGGTGGAAGGGGGCCGTGGAGGGGTGGTGTCCAGAACGTAAAGCGTGACTTTGCGGCGTGGACACCACGGGCCCGGTGCCCGCTACGCCTGTACACGCCGTAAATCATGCAGTGGCGGACACTTCCCCTGCGCGGAACCCGGCACCAACAGCAAGCACAACACCCCAGCGGACGGCGGCCCGCACGCGACAACGCAACCGCAACGCGCGACGAACCACGCAGCCCCTGCCGGACGGCGGCCCGCACGCGACAACGCAACCGCAACGCGCGACGAACCACGCAGCCCCTGCCGGACGGCGGCCCGCACGCGACAACGCAACCGCAACGCGCGACGAACCACGCAGCCCGCGCCGGACGGCGACACCGCAGCGCACAACGAACCACGCAGCCCCCGCCGGACGGCGACACCCCGCCGGACGGCGACACCCCGCCGGACGGCGCCACCGCACGCCGACCCCCGTTACCCCTCCCTCTCCGGCGACAGCGTCGCCGAGATCCGCCCCGCCGCCGTAGCCATGTGCCGACGTACCTCCGCGAGTTGCGCCTCCGTCACCCCGTGGTCCCGCGCCGCATCCCGGACATCGTCGCGGAAGCGGTCCAGCAGCCGGTCCAGGTCCCGCGCCGGGTCACCCGTTTCCGGAGCGTCCCGCCCCCACGCCGTACCCCCGCCGGCCCCGCCGGCCCCGCCGACCCCGCTGGCTACGCCGGCCCCGCTCAGCCCGCCCACCAGGTCCGACAACCCCTCCCGGACCCCGGTGGGCCAATCGCCGCGCCCGAAGTTCTCCTTGACCTGTTTCGCGAGACGCTGCATCTCCTCGCGGGCCCTCTCCTGCGCCTCCTTCGCCTGGCTCCGCGCCTGCTGCGCGTCCTCGCGGGCGCGGCGGGACTCCTCCTTCGCGCGGCGGGCCTGGTCCTGCCACTCGCGCTTGGCGCGGCGCAGCTCCTCCTTCGCCAACCGCCACGACTCCAGATCACCGGCCGCACCCGCACCCGTACCCGTACCCGCGTCGGTCTCGGACGCCGCCGCCCGCATCTCGCTGCGCAGCCGCCCCGCCGCGCCGCGCACGTCGTCGCGGATCTCCGCGGCCAGTTCGGACACGGACTCCCGTATCTCCTCTTCCAGGTCGGCCAGTTCGCCGCCGCGTCCCGCCAGCTCGGCCCGTCCGGCGTCGGTGATCGAGTAGACCTTGCGCCCGCCCTCGGTGGCGTGGGTGACCAGGCCTTCGGCCTCCAGCTTGGCCAGCCGCGGATAAACCGTGCCGGCGGACGGCGCGTACAGGCCGTGGAAGCGCTCCTCCAGGAGGCGGATCACCTCGTAGCCGTGGCGCGGGGCTTCGTCGAGGAGCTTGAGGAGGTAGAGGCGCAGGCGGCCGTGGGCGAATACCGGAGACATGTCACAGCTCCTTCGCGGGGGCCGGTACCGCTTCGCGCGGCTCGTCGTCCGCGGGAGGCCGCCGCAGCAGCGCGATGGAGCCGGAGACCGTCGTCGCCCTGAGGCTGCCGGTGCCGCCTCCCAGCGTGCCGGTGATCTTCTTCGCGCCCCACTGCCCGCTGACCCGCAGGTCCTCGAAGGCGTTGGAGACGCGGCCGCTGACGGTGTTGGCCTCGACGCGCGCGTCGGCGGGATGCGGCAGCCGGATGGCGACCTCGCCCGAGACGGAGGTGAGCCTGATGTCGGTGGGTTCCGCCGCTGGGTCGAGGTCGATGACCATGTCGCCGCTGACGGACTCGGCCCGCACGCGGGAGCCCGCGCCTTCGACGACCGTCAGGTCACCGGAGACCGAGTGGAAGCGGAGGTCACCGGTGACGGCCTGGGCCTCCAGGCTGCCGGACACGGTCTCGGCGATGATCGGGCCGGAGAGGCCGACGAGCGTGGTGTCGCCGTTGACGCCGCGTACCTCGGCGCCGCCGCGGATCCCGGAGACCGTGGCCGAGGCGCCGACCACGCCGACCTCGACGCTCGCTCCCGCCGGAACCGCCAGCGAGACGACGGCGCTGCGGCCGCGGCCCTTGCGTTCCAGCCACTTGAGGAAGCCCTTCCAGGGCAGGTCCTCGTACGCGACCGTGAGCGTCGAGCCCTTACGGGTCACCCGCAGCGGCGCTCCCGTCACCTGTGAGACCTCCAGGCGCGCGCCACTCTGTCCGTCCGTACCGACGACGTTGACCGTCCCGTTGACGATCCGTACCTGGAGCGCCGTCACCGGGCCGTCGAAGGTGAGCTTCTCCGGCTCGGCGACTTCCCACGTCTCTTTCATCGCTGACCTCCCCCTCATGACGCAACATATCGCGTCTTTCAGAACACGATATATCGCGGATGTGTGAAGTCAAGAGGCATACGAAAACGGCCGAGGCGGTTCCCGCTGGGGGAACCGCCTCGGCCGCGAGATGTGACGTCAGCCGGCTACTCGTCCTCGTCCTCGTCGTCGTCCAGCCGGGCGAGGTAGGTCGCGAGCCGTTCGACCGGCACCTCGAAGTCGGGATTGAGGTCGACGAACATCCGCAGCTGTTCGGCCAGCCACTCGAACGTGACCTCCTCCTCGCCGCGCCGCTTCTCCAGTTCCTCGATCCCACGGTCCGTGAAGTACATGGGATTCAGCCTAATGCCTGGTGGCACGCCCCAAGAAGGGACAGAGGTCCCGCGCACAAGGAAACGGCCGGAGGCCCGGCCCCGCGATCTCCAGAACCCAGGGGAACCCAGGGGAACTCAAGATCGGGGGACCGGGCCTCCGGCCGTGCGTACGGTCGCCGGTCAGGCGTCGAACACCTCGTTGACCAGCTGCTGCTGCTCCGCCTGGTGGCGCTTGGCCGAGCCGACCGCCGGGGACGAGCTGTGCGGCCGCGAGATGCGGCGCAGGCGCTCGCCGTGCGGAATGTCCGCGCCGACCGCGAGGTCCAGGTGGTCGATCAGGTTGAGCGCGATGAACGGCCACGCGCCCTGGTTCGCCGGCTCCTCCTGCGTCCACAGGTACTTCTCGGTGTTCGGGAACTTGGCGATCTCCGCCTGCAGTTCCTTGCCGGGAAGCGGGTACAGCCGCTCAAGACGCAGGATCGCGGTGTCCGTGATGCCGCGGTTCTGCCGCTCGGCGTCCAGGTCGTAGTAGACCTTGCCGGAGCAGAAGACGACCTTGCGCACGGCGGCCGGGTCCACGGAATCGTCACCGATCACCGGGCGGAACCCGCCGGTGGTGAACTCCTCCGCCTTCGAGGACGCGGCCTTCAGACGCAGCATCGACTTCGGCGTGAAGACGATCAGCGGCTTGTGGTGCGGGTTGTGGACCTGCCAGCGCAGCAGGTGGAAGTAGTTCGACGGCAGCGTCGGCATGGCGACCGTCATGTTGTTCTGCGCGCACATCTGGAGGAAGCGCTCGGGACGCGCGGACGAGTGGTCCGGGCCCTGGCCCTCGTAGCCGTGCGGCAGCAGCAGCGTGACGCCGGACGTCTGGCCCCACTTCTGCTCGGCCGAGGAGATGAACTCGTCCACGACGGTCTGCGCGCCGTTGACGAAGTCACCGAACTGCGCTTCCCACATGACCAGCGACTCGGGCCTGGCCAGCGAGTAGCCGTACTCGAAGCCCATCGCCGCGTACTCGCTGAGCAGCGAGTCGTAGACGTTGTACCGGGCCTGCTCGCCCGACAGGTACAGCAGCGGGGTGTAGTCCTCGCCGGACTCCTGGTCGACGAGGACCGCGTGGCGCTGGCCGAACGTACCGCGCCGGGTGTCCTGGCCGGAGAGCCTGACCGGGGTGCCCTCCATCAGCAGCGAGCCGATGGCGAGGGTCTCGCCCATGCCCCAGTCGATCGTGCCGTCGTCCACGGACGCGGCACGGCGCTGCATCTGCGGCATCAGTCGCGGGTGGACCGTGATGTTGTCCGGGATGTTGACCTGCGACTCGGCGATGCGCTTGACGACCTCCTGGGAGATCGCCGTCGTCACCGCGACCGGGAACTCGGCCTGCGCGTCGGGGACGTGCGCCGACGCCGGCTGCGAGGTGGCCTCACGGACTTCCGCGAAGACCTTCTCCAGCTGACCCTGGAAGTCCTGGAGCGCCTGCTCCGCCTCTTCCAGCGTGATGTCGCCCCGGCCGATCAGCGACTCGGTGTAGAGCTTGCGCACCGAGCGCTTCTTGTCGATCAGGTTGTACATCTTCGGGTTGGTGAACTTCGGGTTGTCGCCCTCGTTGTGACCGCGGCGGCGGTAGCAGATGAGGTCGATCACGACGTCCTTGTTGAACGTCTGACGGAACTCGAAGGCGAGCCGCGCGACGCGGACCACGGCCTCCGGGTCGTCGCCGTTCACGTGGATGATCGGCGCCTCGATCATGCGGGCCACGTCGGTCGCGTACATCGACGAACGCGCCGACTCCGGGGCGGCGGTGAAGCCGACCTGGTTGTTGATCACGACGTGGACCGTGCCGCCGGTGCGGTAGCCGCGCAGCTGCGACATGTTCAGCGTCTCGGCCACGACGCCCTGGCCGGCGAAGGCCGCGTCACCGTGGAGCGCGATGGGCAGGACCGTGAAGTCCGTACCCGCCTTGTTGATGATGTCCTGCTTGGCGCGGGCGATGCCCTCCAGGATCGGGTCGACCGCCTCCAGGTGCGAGGGGTTCGCGGCGAGCGAGACCTTGATCTGCTCGCCGTCCAGACCGGTGAACACGCCGTCGGCGCCCAGGTGGTACTTCACGTCGCCGGAGCCGTGCATCGACTTCGGGTCGAGGTTGCCCTCGAACTCCCGGAAGATCTGCGCGTACGACTTGCCGACGATGTTCGCGAGGACGTTCAGCCGGCCGCGGTGGGCCATGCCGATGACGACCTCGTCGAGCCGCGCCTCGGCCGCCGCGTCGATGACCGCGTCGAGCAGCGGGATGGTGGACTCGCCACCCTCCAGCGAGAAGCGCTTCTGTCCGACGTACTTCGTCTGGAGGAACGTCTCGAACGCCTCGGCCGCGTTGAGCCTGCGCAGGATCCGCAGCTGCTCCTCGCGCTCGGGCTTGGCACGCGGACGCTCGACCCGGTCCTGCAGCCACTTGCGCTGCTTCGGGTCCTGGATGTGCATGAACTCGATGCCGGTGGTGCGGCAGTACGACTCACGCAGCACGCCCAGCACGTCGCGCAGCTTCATCATCGTCTTGCCGGCGAAGCCGCCGACCGCGAACTCCCGCTCCAGGTCCCAGAGCGTGAGGCCGTGCTCCGTGACGTCCAGGTCGGGGTGCTTGCGCTGGCGGTACTCCAGCGGGTCGGTGTCCGCCATGACATGGCCGCGGACCCGGTAGGAGTGGATCAGCTCGAAGACGCGGGCGGCCTTCGTGACGTCGTCGTCGTGCGAGGCGTCGATGTCCTTGAGCCAGCGGACCGGCTCGTACGGAATGCGCAGCGACTCGAAGATCTCGTCGAAGAAGTCGTTCTCGCCGAGCAGCAGCTGACTGACGATCCGCAGGAACTCGCCCGACGCCGCACCCTGGATGACCCGGTGGTCGTACGTCGAGGTCAGCGTCATGACCTTCGAGATGCCCAGCTTGTTCAGGGTGTCCTGCGACGTGCCCTGGAACTCGGCGGGGTAATCCATCGCGCCGACACCGAGGATGAGGCCCTGACCGGGCATCAGACGCGGTACGGAGTGGACGGTGCCGATGCCGCCGGGGTTGGTCAGCGACGCGGTGACTCCGGAGAAGTCCTCCATCGTCAGCTTGTTGTTGCGGGCGCGGCGGACGATGTCCTCGTACGCCTGCCAGAACTCGAAGAAGTTGAGCGTCTCGGCCTTCTTGATGCCGGCGACGACGAGCTGGCGGTCACCGTTCGGCTTCACCAGGTCGATGGCGAGACCGAGGTTCACGTGCTCCGGCTTGACCAGGGTCGGCTTGCCATCCTTCACCGTGAAGGAGTGGTTCATCGACGGCATGGCCTTGAGGGCCTGCACCATCGCGTACCCGATGACGTGCGTGAAGGAGATCTTCCCGCCGCGGGCGCGCTTGAGGTGGTTGTTGATGACGATGCGGTTGTCGAACAGCAGCTTCACCGGGACGGCGCGCACGGACGTGGCCGTCGGCAGCTCCAGCGAGGCGTTCATGTTCTTCGCGACGGCGGCGGAAGGACCGCGCAGCGTCACGTACTCCGGACCCGCGGGCGCTTCCGCGGCCTTGCCGTCGGCGGCGGCCTTGGCCGCGGCGGGCGCGGGAGCCGGCGCGGAGGCGGCGGGCTTCGCCGGAGCCGCAGGGGCGGCTGCCGGGGCAGCGGCGGCGGGCTTCGCCGGAGCGGCGGGCGCGGCCGGGGCCTGCGCGGCCGGAGCGGCGGGCGCCTTCGCGGCGGCCGGAGCCTGGGCCGGGGCCTTGGCGGGGGCCGCGGCCCCCGCGGCCGCGGTCGCCGCCGGCTTGTCCGCCGTACTGCCGGCGGACGTGCCCGGCTTGTAGTCGGCGAAGAAGTCCCACCAGGCACGGTCGACCGAATTCGGATCCTGGAGGTACTGCTGGTAGATCTCGTCGACAAGCCACTCATTGGCTCCGAAGGCGGCCGCAGGGTTCTTACCCTGACCGTCTTCGTCGGTCGAGATGCTCGCGTTACTGGGGGACTGAGACGACACGGCGTGAACCGCCCTCTTCCGCTTCACAAGGTGATGGACAGCGGGAATCAAGGCTACGCCTAACGGACCCGCAGGTGGAGCCGGGCCGTGCCATCGTCGTGCAAGTCACATCCGACAGCGGGTTTCAGCGTATGAATTGGCGGGAAACGAACGAGACTCACCTCAGCAGGGGCTGCACAGCGCCCCTGCTTCGGCAGGTCCGCGCCACGTAGCCCGCCTGTTCCCCGACTCCGTTCCTGGAGATCGTGCGCTTACGCATCAGACCCTACGTCAAGCGACGTCAAGCGCGCGGCCGGGGAATTCCCGGGAGGGTGACCTGGATCCGGCAGCCACGTGCGGATTCGGCCACTCCGATGCGTCCGCCGTGCAGATCGACCGCCCAGCGCGCGATCGCCAGACCGAGGCCCGTACCGCCGTCGCTGCCGGGACCGTGCGGCGACGGCGCCGTACCCCGGTTGAACCGTTCGAAGACACGGTGCCGCTCCTGCTCGGGGATGCCGGGACCCTCGTCCACGACCTCCAGATCCAGCGACTCGGGCTCCCGGCCGCGCCGGGCGCGCACGGTCACCCGGCCGTGCGGGGGACTGTGCTTGACCGCGTTGTCGATGAGGTTGGCGACGACCTGGTGCAGCCGCTCCGCGTCCGCGTGCGCGGTCAGCTCGGGCGGCGAGACGTCCAGGTGCAGATGGACGTCCGTACGGCTGTGATTGCCGGAACCCGAGGAGAGCCCCCGCTGCGAGGACGCCAGATTGGCCTCCTTCAGCACACCGGACAGATACGGCCACACCTCGAAGCGCCGCGCCTTGAGCGGTACGACGCCGTTGTCCAGCCGCGACAGGTCGAGCAGCGTCTCCGTCAGCCTGCCCAGCCGCTCCGTCTGCCGCAGGGCCGTACGCATCGTCTCCGGATCGGCGGCGGACACCCCGTCCACGACGTTCTCCAGCACGGCACGCAGCGCGGCGATCGGTGTGCGCAGCTCGTGCGAGACGTTGGCCACCAGCTCCTTGCGGTGCCGGTCCACGGCCTCCAGATCATCGGCCATACGGTTGATCGTGGAGGCCAGGTCGCCCAGCTCGTCCCTGCGGTCCGCGCCGCTCACCCGGCGGGTGTAGTCGCCGTGCGAGATGCCCTTGGCGACGGTGTTCATCTCGTCGAGCGGCGCGGTCAGGCCGTGCGCCACGAACTGGGTGATCAGCAGGGTCGCTATCACCGAGAAGACGGTGATGAAACGCAGCTCGGTCTCGGTGCGCAGCGCCACCATCAGCAGACCGGTCGTGATGAAGACGGAGACGACGACGAGCGTGCCCAGCTTGGCCTTGACGGAGAACGGCCGCAGGCCGTTCCCGGAGCCGCGGCCGCCGGATCCGTCACCCGGACGCGTGGCCCGCCCCGGTTCCTGTCTCGCGCCGTCTCTCCCGCTCCCGCCGCCCGGCCGGGTGGGCCAGGTCATGGCGCGGGGGTCTCCAGCGCGTACCCCACACCGTGCACGGTACGGATCCGCTCGGCGCCGATCTTGCGGCGCAGCGCCTTGATGTGGCTGTCGACGGTACGGGTGCCCGACGCGTCGGCCCAGTCCCACACCTCCGCGAGCAGCTGCTCGCGGGAGAGCACCGCGCGCGGGGTGTTCGCGAGGCAGACCAGCAGATCGAACTCGGTCGGCGTGAGATGCACGTCCTCGCTCCGCACCCGCACCCGGCGCTGCGCGTGGTCGACCTCCAGCTCGCCGAGGCGCAGGATGCCGCTGCGCGGAGTCACCGCGGCCAGCGCGGCCCGTTCGACCCTGCGCAGCAGGACATGCACGCGCGCCGCCAGCTCCCGCATGGAGAACGGCTTCGTCATGTAGTCGTCGGCGCCGACCCCGAGGCCGACCAGCATGTCCGTCTCGTCGTCGCGCGCCGTGAGCATCAGCACCGGAACGGGCCGCGCCGCCTGCACACGGCGGCACACCTCAAGTCCGTCGAAGCCCGGCAGCATCACGTCGAGAACCATCAGATCCGGCTGCCACGCCTCGGCCGCGTCGACCGCGGCCGGTCCGTCCACCGCCGTCTGGACGACAAAGCCCTCGGCCCGTAGCCGGGCCGCGATGGCGTCGACGATCGTGGCGTCGTCCTCGACGACGAGGACCCGGCGCTGGGCGCCTGGCGTGGCCGCGACTCCGTTGTGGCTGGTGTTCGTCTGCTCCATCGCCCCGCCCCTGTTAAGCGTTCCGCGGTCCGTGTTCCCGGATCCGCGATCCCCATGTGACTCCATGGCGCTCCATGCAGATCGAGATCGCGGTACCGGGAGCAGCGTAGAGGCACGGAAGGCCTCCCGGCTACGCAGTGCGAGCAGCGAGGTGGACCACGTCGGGCACTCCCCGGGCAACCTGGATCTCTTCGGTCCTTACATTGCTGAATCCGGCATTCCGCAACGCATCACCAAAGGTGGGGGACGGTTGGGCCGACCACACGGCGAGGACACCACCGGGGTTCAGACGGGCCGCGCAGGCGGCCAGACCGCCTTGTGTATACAGGGTTTCGTTGCTTTCCGTGACGGTCCAGCCGGGTCCGTTGTCGATGTCCAGGCAGAGCGCGTCATAGGTCTCGGTGCCGGAACCGACGTACTCCACGAGGTCGGTGTGAAGGATCACAGTGCGCGGATCGACGAGCGCCGCACCCGAGATCCGCGCGAGCGGCCCGGCCCGGTGCCAGTCGATGACGGCCTGCTCACGCTCCACGACGACGATCCGGCCCCAGCGGGGCTCGGCGGCGGCGTGCGCGAGCGAGAACCCGACCCCGAGCCCCCCGATGAGCACGTCGGGCCGCCGCTCCCGGCGCTCGGCCGGCAGCGCGTCGAGGGCGGCGTCGATCAGCAGACGCTCCGAGCGGCCGTCCGCGGTGTCCATCAGGAAGCAGCCGTTGGCGATGATCTCGTGCACGGTGCTCCCGGCCGGAGCCCGCGTACCGCTCACATCGACGCGTTGGCGCAAAACGATCTCACCGTACGGTCCGTCGCGGCGGTCGAGGACGACGGCGCTGTCGGCATCGGGATCGGAGTAGGGCGGCACGGAATCTCCCCTCGGGCGGCAGGTGCGGGCCCCATCCTGCTGCGGAAGTCCGGCTGCGGCCAACCGCTTTCCCCGAACGGGTGCTACCCGCCGGGGACGGTCGTTTCCCGCGAACAAGTGCTCACTCGCCGGGAACGGTCGTTTCCCGCGCACGAGCGCTCACCCGCCCGGGACCCGCTCCGCGCGGGCACCCCGCCACACGTAGAGCGCGCCGCCGAGCAGGTACGCGAGAGCGGCGGCGATCCAGGCGGCGGGCTGGGGGCCCGGATGGGACGGTCGCGTTCACACTCTGGTGGCAACTCTGACCACTTCATCAGGTGTGCCGGCCGGAGACGTGACAAGCGGCGGGATTTGGCCAAATCGATGGGGCAGGCGGAGCAGCCTCACGTCTCTTTGCCGCTCACACGGACCGTTCGGTTCACGGCGCTGTTCTCTCCTGCCGCCCGTAGCGCACCAGCACGTGCCACAACTGCTTCACGTACTGGAGCACTTCGTCCCGCGTGCCCCACCAGGCCCAGGTCTCCGGCTTCCGTACGACCGAGGCCGCCGCCCGTCCGAGGACCTCGGCGTCGAGGATGCCGGCGGGCGCGTACGTGGCCACGATCCGGGCGGCGAGCGGCACCATGGCCGGGCCGCGGAACTCCGCGTCGACCTCGTCGGGCTTCAGCACGAAACCGGTGTGCCACTCCACCGCGATCCCGCAGCGCCGGGCGAGCGCCGTCAGCAGCCGGTCCGTCTCGGTGCCACGGAACGACGGGTCCAGGACCAGTGCCTCGGCGTCCGTCGCGAGGTCGAGGTCGCCGTGGACCTGCGCCTCCACGAACTCGTCCAGCTTCCGGCCGGGTTCCAGCCCGGGGACGAGACCGCCGGCCGGCCCGTAAGGAAGCTTCCCGATCGCCCCGGCCGCCGCCGGGTCGTCCTCCAGCAGCCCGGCCAGTACGCAAGCGAACGCGTCGATCGTGCCCACGTCGGCGGGGCCGTCCTGGCTGCCGCCGTGGCAGTACGTGGTCCGGCCACTGACCTCGGGCAGCAGCCGGACATGGCAGGACCCGAAGCGCGGGGCGGCGCCGTGGGGATGGTCGTACAGGTTGACGGCGCCGTACTTGGGCCGCTCCGAGGGCCGTACGCCCGGCACGTGGTACGCCCCGCGGAACAGTTGCTCCTCCCAGCCGTCCCGGGCCCCGCCCGGAACGGCGGTGCGGCTGCCGTTGGAGATGCCGGTTTCGTACTGGCTGCGGTAACGCCCGTCCTGGGACAGGGACTCGGCGACCGTCAGGCTGTTCGCGAGGAGCCGGTCGGGGTGGAAGTTGAGCGTGATGCGCGAGTGAACGCGGATCAGCGAGACGAGCGCGTCGGGATCGGTTCCTCCGGCCCGCTCCATCGCCTGGATGCGCACAAGCGCGTTCTCGCGCCCGGCCGTTCCTCTGATGCGCAGATGACGCAGCGCCGCGTGCTGGGCGGGGGTCAGGGCGGGGGTCAGGGCGGTGCGCAGTGCGTCGCGGGTCTCCATCGGCGGAGTATCGGGCGGCCGTGGCCGGAGGGACAACCGGATTCGAGCCGCCGGAGTCGTCGAAGGGGCGCCTTTCGCCTCAGGGCTTGCCGGAGCGCCCTCTAGCTAGCCGGGCCCTGCGTCACCGGCCAGTCGATCTTCGTCGACGGAGGGTTCTCCGTGCACTGAGCCTGCCGCCGACGCGTCCAGACCTCGACCAGACCACGGGATCGGGGTGGCTCCCGCCTCGTTGCTGATGACCGAACCACGTGGTGGCGGACGGCTGTATGGGCCTCAGCGGCGGTCGTGACGCGAGGACGCGCCGTTCCCGCGAAGGTGATCCAACAGGTGTCGCAGGCGGTGTCCAGGAGATACCAGACGCGGCCGCCGCCGGTCACCTCGATCTGCCACTGTTCGCAGGTCTGGCCGCGGTGGGTGCCGTGGGCGGGACTGCCCTTCAGCAGGTGACGGCGGAGGTCTCGGTGGCGGGTCTGGGGTCCGTTCGCATGATGCCCCAGGCGCGGTAGGTGTTCTCGCGGCGCCTGCTGAGTGAGGCTGTCCCAGCCTTTGGCCGAGGCCGCATCCGCGAAGCGGACCTCCCAGTGGCCTTCCGGCGCCGGCGGTGCGACGCGATCGCCGCGCCCCGCGCTCACGCGACGTCCCGCGGGTCCGGCGCCGGACCGCGCGAACTACGGTCCCGCGGGTCCGGCGCCGGACCGTAGTCCTCGCCGTGGTCCCTGGGCAGCGCGGCCAGCAGTTCCGGGTTTACTTCGAAACTCCTGGCTCCGCCATCACCCGAAAGAGGGGAAGCGCGGCCGGTCGGCATCGGGCGCGTTCAGGGGCGCGGTGCCCTCTCCCCGTGTACGGCCGTGTATTCGGCGGCGAGCCAGGGGCCCAGGTCGTCTGTCAGCATGCTGAGCACCGCCGGATCGGCCGACGGCGTGCGGCCGGTGGCCGCGGCGGTGCGCATCTGGGCGGCGCGTTCGGGGTAGTAGCGGCCGAAGAGTTCGGCGGACTCGTCGAGGTCGCTGGTCCAGCCGCCCCAGCGGGGCATGACCAGCGTGAACCCCGTCCGCACGATGCGACGGGCGGCGCCCCTGCTGAGGACCCGGCGGCCGGTGTCCGTGGTGGCCTCGGCGGCGCGGGCGCGCCAGCGCGACAGCGCGAGGGCGAGGTCGCCGTTGGTTTCGCGGGCGAGCAGGGACGTGGGGCGGTAGCGGGGGAGTCGTCCGGCCAGGTCGGGGCCGAGCAGTGGGGTGCACAGGCAGGCGACGAAGAACCCGGCATCGTGGCGTTCGAGGTCGCTGAGCAGAGTCCCAACGCCGGTCAGCAGCACGCCGACGCCGTCGATCTGCGGAAACGCCCGGTCCAGCGCGGCCTCGATCACGTCCGCGTCGGCGCGGTCGGCCTCGGACGGCTCCTGGTGCAGGACGAGCTGGAGGTCGAGGTCGGAGATCCCCGGGACGGCGGTGCCGCGCGGGATGCTGCCGTAGATGTACGCGCTGTGCAGCCGCGTCCCGTCGAACGTCTCGGTGATGCGAGCGCGCGCCGCGTCCACGACCGGCGCGAAGGCCGCCGGCACGCGGTCCAGCGCGCCTTCGCGCGCGATCGTTCCGTCGCGGTCCAGTCCCCGTTCGCTCATGTGGTCACTGTGCCCGCTGCCGCCGTCTGCTGCCGAGCCGTTTTAAACGGCGGCCGCGCCGATCTGTCGGAATTATCCGCCGCAAGGTGACGCTGCACCTCGGAAGCGCCCCGCACGCCCCCATCGCCCCCATTGCGCCCGTCCCCCGCGAGCCACCGGCCACCGCCGATGGCGCTCCCGAAGATCGCCCAGAGCGAACAGGCCCAGGGGAACATTCAAGGGCTCACAAGCATTGAGTCCGTATAGCTCAACTTGACTGCCGAAGGGGAGATCATGGCCTCCATGTCCACATCGCTCACGCTTCCCGTGCTGCCGCTCGACGACGAGGTCGTGCTGCCCGGCATGGTGGTGCCTCTGGATCTGTCCGACACCGAAGTCCGCGCCGCCGTGGAGGCCGCTCAGGCCGCGGTGCGTGCCGCGGGTGACGGCGCCGGGAAGCCCGAGGTGCTGCTCGTGCCGCGCATCGACGGGACCTACGCCGGGACCGGAGTTCTGGGGACGGTCGAGCAGGTCGGCCGGCTCTCCGACGGAGATCCCGGCGCGCTCATCCGCGGCCGTGGCCGCGTCCAGATCGGCGCGGGTACGAGCGGACCCGGCGCGGCCCTCTGGGTGGAGGGTCTGAGCGTCGACGAAATCACCCCCGACCCGCTGCCGGCCTCCGTGACCGACCTGGTCAAGGAGTACAAGGCACTCGCCACCGACTGGCTGAAGAAGCGCGGCGCGTGGCAGGTCGTCGACCGCGTCCAGCAGATCGACGACGTGTCGCAGCTCGCCGACAATTCCGGTTACTCGCCGTTCCTCACCACCGCTCAGAAGGTGGAGCTGCTGGAGACCACCGACCCGGTGGCCCGGCTGAAGATCGCCACCGGCCAGCTGCGTGAACATCTGGCCGAGCAGGATGTCGCCGAGTCCATCGCGAAGGACGTCCAGGAGGGCGTCGACAAGCAGCAGCGCGAGTTCCTGCTGCGGCGCCAGCTCGACGCCGTGCGCAAGGAGCTGCGCGACATCAACGGCGAGGGCGGCGAGGACGAGTCCGACGACTACCGGACGCGCGTCGAGGCCGCCGACCTCCCGGAGAAGGTGCGCGAAGCCGCCCTCAAGGAGGTCGAGAAGCTGGAACGCTCCTCCGACCAGAGCCCCGAGGGCTCCTGGATCCGCACCTGGCTGGACACCGTTCTCGAACTCCCGTGGAACGAGCGCACGGAGGACGCGTACGACATCAGGGGCGCGCAGGCCGTCCTCGACGCCGAGCACGCGGGCCTGGAGGACGTGAAGGAACGCATCACCGAATACCTCGCCGTACGCAAGCGCCGCGCGGACCGCGGCCTCGGTGTGGTCGGCGGCCGTCGCGGCGGCGCCGTCCTAGCCCTGGTCGGCCCGCCAGGGGTCGGCAAAACCTCCTTGGGTGAATCTGTCGCGCACGCCATGGGACGCAAGTTCGTCCGGGTCGCGCTCGGCGGTGTGCGGGACGAGGCGGAGATCCGTGGTCACCGGCGTACGTACGTCGGCGCGCTCCCCGGCCGTATCGTCCGGGCGATCAAGGAGGCCGGTTCGATGAATCCGGTCGTCCTGCTGGACGAGATCGACAAGGTCGGCTCCGACTTCCGGGGCGACCCGGCGGCGGCGCTGCTCGAAGTCCTCGACCCGGCGCAGAACCACACCTTCCGCGACCACTACCTGGAGGTCGAACTCGACCTGTCCGACGTGGTGTTCCTCGCCACGGCGAACGTCCTGGAAGCCATCCCCGAGGCGCTGCTCGACCGTATGGAGCTGGTGCGTCTGGACGGCTACACCGAGGACGAGAAGGTCGTCATCGCACGCGACCACCTGCTGACCAGGCAGCTGGAGCGGGCGGGCCTGGAGCCCGGCGAGGTCACGCTGGAGGACGACGCGCTGCGCAAGCTGGCCGGCGAGTACACCCGTGAGGCGGGTGTGCGAAACCTGGAGCGCGCGATCGCGCGGCTGCTCAGGAAGGTCGCCGCCGAACACGAACTGGGCGAGCGGGAACTGCCGTTCGCGCTGGGCGCCGAGCACCTGCGCGACCTGATCGGCCGGCCGCACCACGTCCCCGAGTCCGCCCAGGACCCGGCGGAGCGCCGTACCGCGGTGCCGGGCGTGGCGACCGGGCTCGCGGTCACGGGCGCGGGCGGTGACGTCCTGTTCGTGGAGGCGTCGCTCGCCGACCCGGAGACGGGCGGGTCCGGACTGACGCTGACCGGACAGCTCGGTGACGTCATGAAGGAGTCGGCGCAGATCGCGCTCTCCTACCTGCGCTCGCGCGGCGCCGAGGTGGAACTGCCGGTGGCGGATCTGAAGGACCGGGGCGTGCACATCCACTTCCCGGCGGGCGCGGTGCCGAAGGACGGCCCGAGTGCGGGCATCACGATGACCACGGCTCTCGCCTCCCTGCTGAGCGGCCGCCAGGTCCGTACGGACGTCGCCATGACCGGCGAGGTCTCGCTGACGGGCCGGGTCCTGCCCATCGGCGGCCTGAAGCAGAAGCTGCTGGCCGCACACCGCGCGGGCATCACGACGGTCGTGATCCCGAAGCGCAACGAGGCGGACCTCGACGACGTCCCGGCGGAGATCCTGGACAAGCTGGAGGTCCACCCGGTGACGGATGTCCGCCAGGTCCTGGAGATCGCCCTGTCCCCGGCCCAGACGCTGGTCACGGCGGCAGCCGCGTAAGGCTCGCCGCGCCGGCCCGAACGAAGGCCGCGCCCGGAACGAATGTTCCGGGCGCGGCCCTCGCATGCGTCAGCCGTCGCGCAAGGCGTCGGGGCAGGTCCGGTCCGAGATCCCGTACGAGCCCCGGCGCCCGGCCCGGCCGTCAGCCGTTCGCCAGGGCCACGACCCTGTCGTGCGCGCCGTTGAACCGGTCATGGTCTCCGACCGTCGGGCCCGTCGACGTGTACTGCCAGATCGTCTGGGTGTCCCAGCCGGCCGGCAGAGGGCCGACCGTCGTGTCGTAGCGGGCGATCCAGAGCGGGTTCGTCCTGCCGAAGCCCGCGTAGTTGCCCGTGCACTCGTTCCACCAGCTCGTCGCCGTGTAGATCACGGCGTCGCGGCCCGTGCGGGACTTGTACGTGTTCAGGAAGTCGCGGATCCAGTCGACCATCTGGCCCTGGGTCTTGCCGTAGCAGGCCGCGCCGTACGGATTCCACTCGATGTCCAGGACACCCGGCAGCGTCTTGCCGTCGCGCGACCAGCCACCGCCGCCGTCCACGAAGTAGTTCGCCTGGACGGCGCCGGACGTGTCGTTGGGGGTGCCGAAGTGGTACGCCCCGCGGATCATGCCAACGTTGTACGAGCCGTTGTACTGCTGCTCGAAGGACGGGTTCTTGTAGTAGTTGCCCTCGGTGGCCTTGGTGTAGGCCCACTTCACGCCGCTGCTCCACAGAGTGGCCCAGTTCACGTTCCCCTGGTGGCCGGAGACGTCCACGCCCTCGGTCTGGGTGACGCGTTCGCCGGCGGGCCGGGCGCCCTGGCCGTCATGTGCCACGACGCCCATGCCCATGTAGGCCGAGCCGCGCGCGGGCAGTTCGGCGGGCAGTCCTGCGGGGGGAACGCCGGGGGTGACGACGGGAGTGTCGGCGGGCGGCACGATGGGTGTGCCCGCGGGGGTGTCGGCGGAGGTGCCGGCCGGTGGGGTGCCGACGGGGGTGTCGGCAGAGGTGCCGGCCGGCGGAGTGACGCCGGGCGTGTCGGCAGAGGTGTCGGGGGGCAGACCACCGGGCGCCGTGACGACCGGGGTGGTGCCCGCCGGGGTATCCACCGGCGTATCGACGGGCGTGTCGGCCGGCCTGTCGGCGGACTGGCCGGGCGCGGTACCGGTCGCCGCGCCCGTCGTGGTGTCGGTGGCCGGGTCCGGTGGGGTGTCGGCCGCGCTCGCCGCACCCGGGAGGGCGAGGAGCAGCGCGAGAGTCGCGAGGAGAGCGGCGACCGCCGCGAGGGGGGAGCGGCGGGTCGTGCCGGATCTGTGCACAGGCATTGGGTGCCTCCGAAGACCTCGGTGGGGGGTTCTCATGACATGTCAACTTGTCGTGCAATGGACAAGACGGAACTGACGCTACGCACGTAGACCCGCATCATGGAAGGAAGCCACGCTGCCGCCCTTGGATCAAACCTGCGAAATACTGGGCCGGCTGCGGTAATGGCCGGCGGTGAGGGAAACTTTCAGATCGGGAAAGCGCGCGATGGGTGCTGACGTGCACGGGAGCGGTGCCGGGAAGGAACCGGTACCTGGCGGTGAGAGTGGTCGTGGGACCACTCGTGAGACCGGTGGCGACCACGAATTCCTCGCCCTGGAGCGAGAACTGGCGGTCTTTCTGCGCAGGGCCAGGGCCAATTCGGGCGAGATGGCGCGCGAGGTCCACCCCGAGCTGGAGCCCGCCGCGTACGGACTCCTCGTGCGGCTGGAGGAGACCAGCCCCCAGCGGGCCACCGAATTGTCCTTCTACTTCGGCGTCGGCAAGGCCACCATGAGCCGTCAGCT
This sequence comes from Streptomyces sp. NPDC088725, assembly GCF_044751305.1. NCBI lineage: Bacteria > Bacillati > Actinomycetota > Actinomycetes > Kitasatosporales > Streptomycetaceae > Streptomyces > Streptomyces sp. NPDC088725. Next base: position 11,660 of record NZ_JBIVLO010000014.1, on the reverse strand, counting down.
GCGCGCGCTGGAGGAACTGGGCCTCGTCACCCGCGAGCCGGACCCGGCCGACGGCCGCGCCTCGCTCGTCCGCCTCACCCGTGAGGGCCATGAGCGCTTCCAGCGGGTTCGGGACGCGCGCCGCGAGCGGTACGTACAGAAACTGGCCGACTGGGACCGCGACGAGGTCGCCGAGCTGGCCCGGCTGCTGCACCACCTGAACGCCCGCGTCGAGAGGTGACCGCACGGTCGGCCCGGACTCGGGCGCCGATCTTGTGAGGTCCCCCGCTCAGGCGCGGAACTGTGCGGTCACCGCCCGGCTCGGGCGCGGAGCCGCGGGGCCGCCGCCCCGGTTCGAGCGCGAAGAGCTGACGTCACAGCTCCACGTACGTAGCCGTCGCGTCGTCCCGTACCTTGCCCCGGCGGAACGCCAGCCGCTCCGGATCCGCCGACTCGGCCGCCCGTACGCGGTCGATCAGCTCCTGCGGGCCGTTCTTCCGTACGAGCGCGAGGCAGTCAGCCCAGCCGCCCTCCCGGAACACCTCCACCCACCGCGCGGCGCCGTCCGTGAGCGCCAGGGCGGCCCGTACCTCCGCGGCCGGCGTGCGGCCCGTCACCGCCTTCGACGCGACCTCGGGGTCCGCCGCCGCCGTGAAGAAGCCGCCCTCCGCGTTGCGGAGCGCGTCCGTCGAGGCGACCGCGCGGCGGACCTCCTGTGGAATGCGGTCGAGGCGGTCGTCCAGCACAGCCCGTACGCCGCCGTCCGGCGACTCCAGCAGCAGGGTGGAGTCGGAGAGCACCAGATGCTCGAACCACTCCGAGCCCCACCGCGCCATGACGACCGTCGCCTGCGGAGTGCGCACGTGAGAAAGGTCACAGGTGTCACGGTGAGTGTTTGCCGTGCGGAGGATTGAGGCACAGAGAATCTCGGCCAGCGTCATATCGCGGCGAGAACCGGACAGTTCGGCCAGCGCGCCGCCCAGCCGGGCGGTGAACCAGGGCACGTCGTGCACGCAGCCGTCGTCGCCGGCCGGTGGTGTCACTCCGTCCAGGGTGATCAGCGCCCCGCCCTCACCTGCGGCGGGAAGCACCACGGTTGTCCAGTCCTCATTGGGTCGTTCGGCGGCGCCGGGTGCGGTGGCGAGTTCGATGCGCATGAGCCTCAGTCTGCCTGATGGCGTGGCCGGTCCCGAGTGGCCGGTAAACGCTGCCCGGGTGGCTTCATGATCGGGCGGTGAGGCCGCCGATTGGCCAATATTGCCAGGTCAGCCAAGACGCAAGGGGGCCGTCGCCGGGCCCGGAAAGCTGCGGGCGTGCATCCTGCCAAAGCGCGCGCGGAAGGTCCACCCGGACGAGTGCATATTCCACTGGCCCGCGTCGGGGAAAGTTGTTCGTCAACTCCTCCGTGATGTTCACTCGTTCAGGCGGCGGCGCAACCTATACGCGCTCCGCTCCAATTAGCGCTGGAATGGTCGGAAGCCATACCAGGGGTGGGGGTTCGCGCATTGTGACCGGTCGTCACCCCTGCTTCATGGGCGGACGAGTCAAGATCGAGAATGCGAGCACCGGTGCAGAAGAAGCGGCCTCGGGGCAACGGCGGCAGTCGTAGCGAATCTCCGGCCACCTCCCGGAATCCGGGAGCCGACGGAGCCAATGGAGTCCCCGGAGCCACGGCTTCCGGAGCCAAGGCTGCCGGAGCCATGGCAGCCGGACCCCCGTTCCCGGCAACCGGGACCGGGCCGGGCGCCACGGAAGCGCCGGCCGGTCGCCGGTCGCGGGTACGCAACCGCCTGGTGGCGGGGGTGGCCGTGGTCGGCATCACCGTCGTCGGGGCCGGCGTACCCGGCGCACTGGACGCCTCCGCCGCGCTCAACGACGCGCAAGGCCTCGTCACCCTCGCCGAACTCAACCGGCAGGCCGTGACGCTCGCTCAATCCCTCGCAGACGAGCGCGACGACGTGGTCGTATTCGTCGCCGCAGGCCGCGACAAGGCCGCCGACGACGTCACTTCGGGCGGTGCGACAGGCACGTCCCCCGACGGTGGCAAGAAGGGCAAGGGCGCGGGCCAGGGGGTCGCCGGCGACCACAGCGCGCGCGTCGACCGGCAGATCGACGAGATCCGCGCCCTGGACTCGGCCTCTCCCGACCTGCTGCACGACCTCTCCGCCGTCCCCACCATCCGCCGCACCGCCCTCACGGGCAAGGGCTCCGCGATGGAGGCGTACCGCGCGTACTCCGAGGTCATCGACAAGCTGACGGCCCTCGCCGACGAACTCGCCGAGAAGACGCCCCCGGAGGCCGCCGACGGCACCCGCGGGCCCGCCGCCCTCGACCGCGCCGTCGAGCAGGCCTCCGCCACCCGCGGCCTGCTGCTCGCCGCGCTCGCGGTACCCGGCGGTACGAACCTCCCGCCGCAGTTCGACCCGATCACGGGCCTCCCCGTCGACCCGGTCGGCCAGGGCGACCCCTCGAAGAACGACGAGACCCGCGACGCCCTCAGCGCCGCCGCCCAGCAGTCGCGCGTGCGTGAACTCGCCGCACTCGCCGACTTCGACCAGACGGCGGACACCGCGGCGCACGACTCGTTCGAGGCGACCGTCACAGGTCCCGACGTCAAGACGGCGGAGGGTTTCCTCGGCCGCTTCACCGACCGGCCTGAACTCTCCGACTCCGACCGGGAGGCCGATCCGGACAAGGTCGGGGCGGCGCTGTCCGCCCGTATCGACCAGATGCGCGGCGTCGAATCCGGCCTGGGGTCCGCCCAGGTCAGACGTCTTGAGGCGCTGCGCGACGACGCGGTCACCGATCTGGAGCTGCGGATCGCGCTGCTCGGCGGCTGTCTGCTGATCGCCGTGGGTGTGTCCACGGCCGTCGCCCGTACGCTCACCAGGCCGCTCGCCGTCGTCCGGATCGGCGCCGCCCGGATCGCCGCCGATCCTGCGGGCGAGGAACCGGTGCGCTTCACCGGCCGCAACGACGAGTTCGCCCAGGTCGTACGGTCCCTCAACGGACTGCACGCCAAGCTCCTCGACCTCTCCGGCCGCACGAAGGCGCTCGGTACAGACACGGTCGAACCGGCCGTCGCGCGCGTGCAGATGGTCGACCACCGCGCCGAACTCCAGCAGCGCACCGCCGACATCACCCTCCAGCTCCAGCAGCTGCGGCACACCGTCCACCACACCTTCGTCAACCTCTCGCTGCGCACCCTCGGCCTGGTCGAGCGCCAGCTCGGTGTCATCGAGTCGATGGAGGAGCGCGAGCAGGACCCGGAACGGCTCGCCACGCTGTTCAAGCTCGACCACCTGGCGACCGTCATGCGCAGGTACAGCGAGAACCTGCTGGTGCTCGCGGACCACGAGCACGGACACAGCCCCACGGGCCCCGTCCCGCTCGTCGACGTGCTGCGCGCCGCCGTCAGCGAGATCGAGCGGTACGAGCGGATCACGATCCAGTCCCTGCCCGCGCACGCGCAGGTGGCCGGTTTCGCCGCCGACGACCTCAGCCACCTCGTCGCCGAACTCCTGGAGAACGCGACGTCGTTCTCGCCGCCGGACGCCCAAGTCCAGCTCTCCGGATGGCTGCTGGAGTCCGGCGAGATCGTGCTCTCCGTCCAGGACCAGGGCATCGGCCTGTCGCCGGACCGGCTCACGGAACTCAACGCGCGGCTCGCGGGCACGGACGACAGCGGCGAGAACACCGGGCAGATGCCGCAGAGCCAGTTGAAGACCGCGTACGGGATCGAGGCCGAGGGCCTTGGTCTGCGGGTGACCGCGCTGCTCGCCGCACGCCACGGCGTACGGGTCGAACTGCGTGAGCAGGAGGAGGGCGGCCTGGCCGCGGTCGTCGTACTGCCGGAGACCCTGCTGCCGACGTCCCCGTCGGCCGGAGCGCCGTACCAGGCGCGCAGGGCGGGAGCCGCGCCGGCGCTCACCCTGCCCGGCTCGGTGGCCGAGGCGAACTCCAACACCCTGCCGGGGCGCGGCGATTCGGCTGACCAGGACCCGGTCAAGGGCCAGATCCGGGCCGGGAGCCCGGAGCGGGTCCGGGGCCAAGTCCCGTCCCGGGAAACGGAACACGGTCACGGTCAGGACGAGGCCGGGGAAACGGAACACGGACGCGACCGGAACCAGAGCCGGACGCAGGCTGAGGTCCCGGCCCCGAGGCAGGCCCAGGACCGGGACGTCGACCCGGACCCGCTGGTGGCGGCGGCGGAACGTACGATCCGCGAGACGGAGGCAGCCGAGGCCGCGCAGGCAGCCGAGGCAGCGGACGGCGCACAGCGCGCCTTCGCGCCGCACGCCGCCCAGCCCGGCCCGTACGCCATCGGCCCCGACGCACACGAGCGGACCCCCGACGCCGAGCCTCCGGTCACCGGCACCGATCAGGACACCTTCACGCTCCGGTTGCCCGAGCTGCCCGAACGCTCGGCACGGCCCGAACGCCCGGAAAATCTCGCTGAATCGGCCCCGGCCCCGGCCCCGGCTCCGGAGCAGGACAGCGCGGCCGAGCATGAAGCCGCGCCCGAGAACGAGCCCCTCACCGACAAGGGCCTCCCCAAGCGCACCCCGAAGGTCGTCAAGCCCGCCGCCGCGCCGTCCGAGCGCACCGGCAGCGTCGACGCGGAGGAACTGCGCCGCAGGCTCGGCGGTTTCCACCAGGGAGCGAAGGACGGCCGCCGCGACGTCGAGGCCGAACTCACCGACCCGGCGGCACAGGGCGATCGCACAGAACAGGGCGACCACACAGCACAGACGGAACGGACCGATCAGACGGGGGAGACAGTCGAGGAGGCACGCAGTTGACCGAGACCGGCACATTCGGACTGAGCAGCGAAGCCCGTAACCTGCAGTGGCTGCTGAGCAACCTCGTCGAGGAGGTGCCAGGAGTGCGCTCAGTGACCGTCGTCTCGTCCGACGGGCTGATGCTGCTCTCCTCCGACCCCGAGCAGATCGCCGGGGCGGCGACAGCCGAGCGGCAGAAGGGCCCCAAGGGCTCCAGCGCCGACCTGGCGACGATCGTCTCGGGCATCGGCAGCCTCACGCACGGGGCGACGAAACTCATGGACGGCGGCGAGGTCAAGCAGACCATGATCGCCATGGAGGAAGGCAGCGTCTTCATCATGGTGATCAGTGACGGTTCGCTGCTCGGTGTGCACGCCACACCGGACTGCGACATGGGCGTCGTCGCGTACCACATGGCGCTCTTCGTGGGTCGTGCCGGACACGTACTCACCCCTGAACTCCGCGCCGAACTGCGGCAGTCCGTCGAGGACGCTCAGTGACCCCCGCCGCCGGACCCGCCGGCAGACTGCCCATGCGCGGTGGCGACCGCAGACCCGCGCGCGTGCGCCCGTACTCCCTCACCGGTGGCCGCACCCGCTTCGGACACGTCCTGCTCGTCGAGACGTTCGTCGCGGCGATCGAAGCGCCCGAGGAACGCCTGGAGTTGACGGACGGCGATGTTCCGGTGGGCGTCATGCCGGAGATACGGGCCATTGTCGAGCTGTGCCGGCGGATGCGTACAGTGGCGGAAGTCGCGGCGTTGCTCAAGATGCCGCTGGGCGTGGTCAGGGTGCTGCTCAGCGACCTGGCCGACCAGGGAAAGATCCGCGTGTACGGGACCGGGCACGGCACCGGCCAGCCCGACCGCGCGCTGCTGGAAAGGGTGTTGAGTGGACTCCGCCGTCTCTGAGGTCTCCGCGTGGTCGGCTCGGGCCGAACAGGAAGAGGAGCTTCAGCCCTGGCAGTTGGACCGTACGCGGGCGCCGATCTCGACCAAGATCGTGATCGCGGGCGGCTTCGGTGTCGGCAAGACGACCTTCGTCGGATCGGTCTCCGAGATCCCGCCGCTCCAGACCGAAGCGCTGATGACGCGGGCCAGCGAGCAGACCGACGACCTCAGCGCGACCCCCGACAAGGTCACCACGACCGTGGCCATGGACTACGGCCGCATCACACTCGACAACGACCTCGTCCTGTACCTCTTCGGCACGCCGGGCCAGAAGCGCTTCTGGTTCATGTGGGACGACATCGTGCGCGGGGCGATCGGCGCGGTCGTCCTGGCCGACACCCGGCGGCTCTCCGACTGCTTCCCCGCACTCGACTACTTCGAGAGCTGCGGGCTGCCGTACGTCGTCGCCGTCAACCAGTTCGAGGGCGCTGAGGCGTTCGACGCGGTGGATGTACGGGAGGCGCTGTCGATCCCGGCACACATCCCTCTTATGCTCATGGACGCGCGCAAGCGGATCACCGCTGTCGAGTCGCTGCTCGCACTGGTGCGCCACGCACTCGACGCCACCCCCGAATAGCCGGCGAACCGCGACAGCCGGGGTCCCGGACATCCGGCGGCCCCGGCCGTCGCGGTGAACTCGCGCCACCGGTCGCGCGATCGGTGAACTCGCGCAACGGGTGCACCGGTTCGACCGGCGCACCCGATCAGCCGGCACACCAGAACCGCAGGCAGTCCCCATCAGCCGGCGCACCCGACCACCCCCGCGGACCAGAACAGCCAACGGAGAGCCCGTCATGCGGAAGATACTCATCGTCGGAGCCGGCCAGTCCGGTCTCCAGCTCGCCCTCGGACTCCAGTCCCAGGGCTACGAGGTCACCCTGATGTCCAACCGCACGGCGGACGAGGTCAGGACCGGCCGTGTCATGTCCACCCAGTGCATGTTCCCCACCGCGCTCCAGCACGAGCGCGACCTCCAGCTCAACTTCTGGGAGTCGCAGGCGCCGAAGATCGAGGGACTCGGCGTCTCGGTCGCCGCGCCCGACTCCAGCCGTCCCATCGACTGGCTCGGCAAGCTCGACGGTTACGCCCAGTCCGTCGACCAGCGGGTCAAGATGGCCGGCTGGATGGAGACGTTCGCCCAGCGCGGCGGCCAGTTGGTGATCCACGGCGCGGCGGTCTCTGACCTGGACTACTTCTCCCGGACGTACGACCTGGTCATGGTCTCCGCGGGCAAGGGCGAACTCGTCTCGATGTTCGCGCGGGACGCCTCCCGCTCCCCGTACGACGCCCCGCAGCGCGCCCTTGCCGTCTCGTACGTACACGGCCTCGGCCCGCGACCCGAGCACCCGGACCACGAAGCGGTCCGCTGCAACCTGGTGTCCGGCGTCGGCGAACTGTTCGTGATGCCCACGCTCACGACGTCCGGCCGCGCGGACATCCTGTTCTGGGAGGGGATACCCGGCGGTCCTCTCGATGTCTTCAAGGGCGTCAAGGACCCCGCCGAACATCTCTCGCTCACCCTGGAGCTGATGGAGAAGTTCACGCCCTGGGAATACGCGCGCGCCACCAAGGTCGAACTGACGGACGCGCACGGCACCCTGGCCGGACGGTACGCCCCGACCGTACGCAACCCCCTCGGCCGGCTGCCCGGCGGCGGCCTTGTGCTGGGCGTCGCGGATGTCGTCGTCGCCAACGACCCGATCACCGGACAGGGCTCCAACTCGGCCGCCAAGTGCGCCGCTTCGTACCTCGACTCGATCGTGTCGAATGGTGACAAGCCCTTCGACGAGGCGTGGATGCAGTCCACGTTCGACCGCTACTGGCACACCGCGCGCCATGTCACCAAGTGGACCAACGCCATGCTGGGCGTCCCGCCCGAGCACGTTCTCAACCTGATCGGCGCGGCGGGCCAACTGCCGCAGGTGGCGGACCGGTTCGCGAACGGCTTCGACAACCCGGCCGACTTCGAGAACTTCTTCTACGACCCCGAGAAGACGAACGCGTACCTCGCGGAGGCGTCGGGCGCGGCGTAGCGGGTCGCGCGACGGCCCGGTCGAACGCTGAGCGGCTGCTCGGCGTTACGCCCCGTCCGGGCCCGGAGGCTCGGCCCGCCTGAGCCTGGAAGCGCGGTCCGCCCGAGAGGTCCGAGCCGTCCGTGGCTTCCCGGGGCAGCGTGGGCGGCTCGTACCACGCGAGGGGCGCGGCCTCCGGGTCCGGACGTACGGCGCCGAGCGGCGGGTCCGCCACGATCGGTGAGACCTGTACGCGCGCCCGGCCTCGGAGCCCGGACGACCCTGCCACAGCCCAGGTGGACGGCGACATGCGTCGCCTTCGGAAAGTGGACCACCAGGTCGCCGGGGCGCAGCTCACGCAACGGGACCTGGGGCAGCGCGCTCCACTGCTCCTGGCCGGTGCGCGGCACAGCCGGCCCGGCACGCGTCCAGGCCCGGGCGGTCAGCCCGGAGCAGCCGTACGAGCGGGGCCCCGCGCGCCCCGCTCGTACGGCTTACCGCAGCGCCCGCGCACCACGCGCCGAAGGCGAGGGCGCGGGCCCGGCGGCCCCGCCGAGCGCGCCCGAGGTGAGCGGCCTCGGGTGGGCCTTGTCCGTATCGGCCTTCTCCAGCCGGGCCAGTCGGGCGATCTGCCCGCTGCTGAGGGAGGCGAGCGCTCTCTCGACCTCGGCCAGCCGCTTCTTGACCGTGTCGCGCTGTTTCTTCTGCTTGGCCACGAGTACCTGTCGCTTGTCGAGAGCCTGGCGCGACTTCCTGGCCAGCGCGCCCGTGCGTTTCTCGCTGCTGGTCAGCCGGGCGATGGTGGCGGCCCGGCCGCGCGCCGCGCGCTGAAGCAGATGCCCTTGATCCAGGGCCTGTTGCGGATCGCGCGCGAGCAACAGCGTGAGATAGCCGGAGAGTCCGGACTGTCCCTGGTACTGCGCACGCGCCAGCCGGCCCGCGTCTTCCCGGCTGCGGATCAGCGCGTTACGCGCATCCGTGAGACCGACACCGAGCCTCTTCGTCGCGGCGGTCTGCTCGGCCAGCCGCTCTGCGGTGGCGTCGAACGCCTTGGTGGCTTCCTCGGCCTGCTGGTAGAGCCGGTGGAGATCGGTGAGCAGATCGGCCACGGACCGGGGGGTGGAAGCGGCGCGGCCGCCCACGGGGGGCCCGGGCGCGGCGGTGGCGCTGGTCGCGGCGTCTGTTGTGGCGGTGCGGGACACACCGGGCGCCGGATCACCGCCGGGGGCGGCAGCGGCGGGCGACGCGCACGGCATCACCGCGAGAACGGTCGCGGCTGCCAGTGCGGCCGTCACACGAGATCGCAGCAAGCTGCCTGACACACCATCACCTCCAAGTCAACTGGTGGACAGCTCAACTCAAGGTGATGATGCGACGATAAATGGTCTTACTAGCTCACGAGTAACCGGTTCGGCGGAACGGAATCACCCTGTACGGGCGAATGCGAGACCCTCCGGCGCGGCGATCAGGGATGCACCGCCGCTATGCCGTGCCGGGGTCACCGCCGCTGCCATCCTGCGGGCCGGTCTTTGGGCCGGGTTTCGGGCCGGGCTTCGACCAGGGCCATTTCAGGGAGCGCGGCTCGCGGCCTTCGGCGACGTACTCGTACTTCCAGCCGCGCTGCAGGCCGAGCCGCTTGGTGTAACCGGCAGGTGCGCGCCGGTACGCGTAGACGGTCGCGGGCCCGCCGTCGGCGTCCGGTACCGGCACCTCGTACCACTTGGGCGGATGGCCGGTGGGTCCGGTCAGTACGGGCAGGACGCGGCCGTCCAGCGGTCCGCCGACAAAGGGTGTGTTTTCGCTCTTCACGACACCCAGTCTCGCTCAGACGGGACTCAGTCCCGGTCAGCGGCGGGCTCACGTGCGGGCTGAGGCGCCGGGAGAGCGGTGGCGGACGCCGGGAGAGCGAGGGCGGCCTCGTTCAGGACGGGCGCGATCCGGCGGACGAGCGTGCCCACAGGGCCGTCCGGCTCCTCGTGCGTCACGAGCGCGCTGACGGCCGCCGAGGTCTCGTCGTCCGTGGCGGCCGCGGCCGCCAGCTGCGCGATGAGCTGCTCCACCAGCCAGTCACGCAGCTCGGCGGCGGCCGGCTGCTTGCCCTCGTCCAGCCATATCAGCGAGGCGGACTCGACGGCCGCGATCCACGTACGCACCAGCATGCGCAGCCGCAGCCCGGGACGGCCGGCGCCGAGATGGAGCAGGATCTGCTCGGCCGCCGCACGCCGTACCTCGTCGACGATCGCGCTCGTACGGGACGTCTCGCAGACACTGCCGCCCTGCAACAGCGCGCTGAATCCGGCGTCGTGCTGATCCACGAAGGTGAGGTAGCGGTCGAGTACCCGCTGCAACCGCTCGGTGGTCGGACCGCTGTGCGGTTCCGTGAAGCACAACTCCAGCTCGTCGGCAGCGGAGCGGAGGGCGGCCTCGTACAACTGCTGCTTGCCGCCCGGGAAATACCGGTAGACGAGCGGCCGCGATACCCCGGCCGCCGCCGCGACATCGTCCAGCGAGACGTCTTCGGGCGCTCGGTGGGCGAACAGGACGAGGGCCGCGCCGAGGAGTTGGGTACGGCGCTCCTCGACGCCGAGGCGTCGGTACGAGGGTGTGGCGGACGCGGTCATGCTCGCAGCGTAACCGTACGACCCGCGTGCGGGGCGGGGAGAGGACGGATCGGCACAGAAGGCTCAGGACGCGGCGGCTCAGGCCAACAGCCCGGAGTTCTTCCAGAGTTTGCGCCCGGGGCCGCGCAACACCCCGATGTCGTCGAGGAAGTCCGTGAGCCGTCCGGCGCCCGACTGCATCACCTCACGCCGGTGACCACTGGCCCGCACCTGGGCGACGGCCTCGGCGCGGTCGAGCCCGACGTTCGTGTACACCTGCGGGTTGACGAAACAGACGGAGAAGACCCGGGCCGCGTGCCCGGCGCTGAGCCGGGTGAACTCCTGCTCCCAGCGCGGCGCTGTCACCATCTGCCGCCGCAACTCCTCGCGCGCGTAACGGACATGGCGCGCCTCCTCGATGACATGGATCCGGGTCACACCCCGGACCAGCGTCTGGACCCGCTCATCGGGGAACGTCAGCCGCTGCATCCAGTCAAGGATCTCCTCGCCGAGGAGCGTGGCGGCGAATGAACCGGGCGTCGTGGAAACGGTCTTCAGGATGCGCGCCAGGTTGTGGTAGTAGCGCGGCACCGGGTAAGCGGGCGTGCCACTCTTCTTGATCATCCGCGCGAACATCATCGAGTGCCGGCACTCGTCGGCTATCTCGGTGAGCGCGTAGCGGACGTGGCTGCTGGTCACGGGCTTGTCGTAGATGTGCCGCACCAGCAACTGCATGAGGATGATCTCGAACCAGATACCGAGCGACGCGAGGGACGCGGCCTCGTGCCGGGCGAGGTCCATGCGCTGCTCCTCGGACATCCTCCGCCAGAGTGGGGTGTCGTACAGCGACACCAACTCGGGCGGCCAGTACCACTTGTCCTCGTCGGCGGGCGCGTCCCAGTCGAGTTCCCTGTCGGGGTCGAAGGAATGCCTGGCGGAAGACTCGAGCAGCCGCTCGGCGACCTGCTCGCGGTCCCGGAGCGGCCCAAGGGCGTCGCGAAGCAGCCGCAGATCGCGGTCGGACCCTGTCGTCATGGCGGAGCGCACCTCTTGCACCTGTGGGTTACCGGTGGTCACCCCTTATGAGACTACTCGTCAACAGGACCGTCAATCCCTTGCGGTCGAGTTGTTGGGGACGTGGTGGTGTCATGGGTGCTCGTACGGCCATTGCCGGGCAGGAAGAAGCCCCGCCGACCCGAACTGAACGGGTGGCGAGGCTCGTTACGTGCGGATGCGCGCTAGGGCCTGTATCGAGTTGTGATCAATGAATGGTCCGGGCGAGGTCCCTGATCCAGATCATGGAGGCGCGGAGATGGAGTCCGGCGAGGCGGCTCTCGGG